>NZ_JARVTD010000028.1:0-166518 GCF_030208835.1 Variovorax sp. efr-133-TYG-130
TCCTTCTGCCTACGCAGTTATAAGTGTGTTGCATCGACCGGTTGAATCCGCCGCCAGAACCGGACATTGGACCCCAGCTTCCGAATTCGATGAAACCCGTGCTTTCCGTAAAGGCGGCACTTGGTGAGCGAACGACCACTGTGGGGCTGGACATCGCTATGAAGGACGTCCTGCGCTTCGAACTTGAGGGAACGGTTCTAGACCATCGCCATAATTTGGAGCACCGCACCAAGTGACTTTACGCAGGAGAATTTTTTCTGACCCCCTGTTTTTTCGGATTTGCACCCTGCTCTGGGGACTTCCATTTCTCTCGACCTTCTCGATTTTTTTGGCATCCAGCGACAGGCTTGAGTCTTGGCAGATGGGAGCTCTAATTATCTCGGGACTGATTGGCGTCTTCCTCGTTGGCGTAGCCCTGCTTGGAGACGACCGCTCCGTCGACGGAGCCGCAACCGCTGCGAGCACCGGGACAGATGAAATCATCCTTTTGCTCTTTATCTTGGTCGCTGTTTTAGCAGTACCAGTTACTCTTGTTTTGAGGAAGATATGGCCTCAGAAAGAAACGTCGTGATCGACGATTGGCGGTCACAAACAGACCTTCGCTATGACGCCAGAAAATTGCCCAGTACCTGCAACAGTGGACTACGTCAAAGTCGGTCGTGAGTCGCACGAGTTGGTGCTTCGCCGCGGATGGGATGCACCTAGGTATGCACTGCGCCTGTCTGAGCAAGCCAAGGACGCGGGCGATGCCGGGGCAGCCGCATTCTGGTACGCGGTCAACCAAGCGCTAGAGCCGAGGACATAGCGAATCACTTGAAGGGCCGCTTTGAGCCTTCGAGACGGCAACGCGACCGGCTACAGTCGGCCAGGAACAGACTTCCGTCATCGATCTCCGACCCCATGAATGCAAGTCAACTTCTTCTCGCGCTCCTTGTGGTTGCGTTCTTGGGCGTGCTTGTTTGGGATAGATACAACCACCGCAGGGCTCAACGAATAGGCACTTCTTGGAACTGCTTTCGATGCGGGGTGGAGTTGGGGCCAATGCAGTCCGTAGACATCCGCGTGGCCGGGGGGCCAGGGCCCGCTACATCGGCCCGGGCTTGCAAGAGGTGCGCGAGACGCGACGCGCGCATTTGGTGGGCCGGTATGGGACTTATATGCATCCTTTTTGTCGCCACCGTCGTCCTGTTGGCGCTGTCACAAGACTTCTCTGAAGCGTGTCTCCAGTGGCCGCTTTGGAGAAACTGGTAAGTCGGCTCAGGGCCCATTTGAGACATCGGATGTCGCCCAAAGCAGCCGTTAGCAAGCCCAGATCGGTGAGAAAGCGGCGCACACGCGCGGATCCAACGGCGGCAAATCGAAATTTGCGACTATTCAACGGCGCGCCGCGCGAAGACCGGATGACGCCAGCAGAGCAGCAAACGAGGGCCCGGAGTTTTAGCCGCCAAGATTCACTGGCGTTCCGCACGCCCGGCGCGATGCCCAGCGCACCTCGGCTGCGCCCGCTAATGCCCCCAGGCGTGCGACGCCTGCTCGTCCGCCGTCACCCTCACCTGGCTCGCCAGGAACGACGGCGGCAGGCCGAAGTAGCGCTGGAAGGTTCGGCTCATGTGGGCCGCGTCGGTGAAGCCGCTGACCAGCGCCACGTCGGTCAGCGGCCGCTGCGCGGTGAATTGCTGCACCGTGCGGCGCACCTTGGTCCACAGCGCATAGCGCTTGACCGACACGCCCACCTGCTCGGCGAACAGGTGCGTGAGGCGGTCGGGCGACAGGCAGGCCACGGCCGAAAGCTCGCGCAGCTGGATCTTCCCGGCATGCGCCCGGATGGCCTGCAGCACGCGGTCGATGCGGCGATCGATGGTCACCCCGATCTCGGGGAATTCAGTGATGGCCTCGACCAGCTTCACGCTGAGCGCCTGCAGCCGTTCCTTGCAGAGCTCGCCGCGCTGGGCGGGGTCGAAGTCGTCGCGCAGGCGGCCGAAGCGGCGTGCGTCGATCGGCACGATGCCGTGGCCGCCCATGCGCTTGGCAAGCATGCGGTAGGCGCTGGAAGCGGGGTCGAGGTTGAGCGACAGCAGCCCGCAGCCGTCGACGTCGAGCCGGCGCGCGACGTGCGGCGCGACCAGCGCGGCGATGCAGCGGGTGCGCGTGCCGTCTACCGCCTCCAGCGTGAAGGGATGACCGCTGACCGACGCCAGCAGCGTGGCCGAAGAGCGGGCCGTGAGGCCCGACTGGATGGCGGGCGTGATGTAGAGGAACCTGTCATCCCACAGGTGCAAGAAATTCTGCGAGGCCATGCCGTCTCACTTCTGGTTTGTCTCCAGCGGCGGATTCTCACGCATTGCCACGGCGGCCCGGCGAGGCATCGTGCCCAGCCGCAGGCAGCAGTCCTTCAGTGTGCGGCGGACGATGCATCGGTCTGCACATGCTGGCGCACCGCCTCGAGCAGCAGCGAAGCGAGCCGGCTCGCCGGGGCCTCGGCCCGGGCCTGCGCGCGGTAGAGCACCAGCGATATCTGCGGCAGTGCCGGCAGCGACAGCACCGCCCGGTCGATGGTGCGCACATGCGCGGGCAGCCCGAACGGGGTGCGCACCGTGAGGCCCAGCCCGGCCGAAGCGGCGGCCCACAGCGCCGACAGGCTGGCACTGGCGAACGCGCGGCGCCACGGCACGCCGGCGCGGTCGAGCGCGGCGATGACGATCTCGCGCAACGGGCATGGCGCGTCGAGCATGATCAGCGGCAACGGCTCCCGGCTCTTGCGCGCGCCCGGGCCGCGGCGCTCGCGCTCGGTCCACCAGGCGGCGTCGATCCGGTCGGGCGACCTGGGGCCGATCCACAGCAGCGGCAGCCGCGCCACGCGCTCGGCATAGGGCGACAGGGGCTGGTCGCCCGCGTCCCACGCCAGCGCCAGGTCGAGCTGGCCGAGTTCGAGCCGCTCGCGCAGGTCGGCGCTGCGAGCCACGCAGGCCTCGATGCGCACCTTGGGATGGGCCCGCGCGAAGCGTCCCAGCACGGCGGGCAGCAGCGTCTCGCCGAAGTCTTCCTGCAGGCCCAGCCGCACCGCGCCCTGCAGGTCGACGCCGCGCATGGCGGCGCTGGCTTCGTCGTTGAGCTCGAGCATGCGGTGGGCATAAGCGAGCAGCGTCTCGCCGGCATCGGTGAGCTCGAGCCCGCGCCCCACCTTGCGGAAAAGCACGGTGCCCGCCTGCGCCTCCAGCTTCTTGAGCTGCGCGCTCACGGCCGAGGTCGAGCGCCCCAGCTTCTCGGCCGCGCGTGCGTAGCTGCCGAGCGCGACGCCGGTGGAGAAGCTGCGCAGCACGTCGAGATCGAACATCACCTGGGCCATGGGTTTTCCTTTTTTCCTGCGATTTCGATCATCCTGTTTTTTAGGACGATTAGCCAAGTATTTTCTGATTTTCAAAACCTTGGCAACAGCGGACACTGCACCGCAACATGAGCCCCACGACTTCCTCCTCCCCCGCATTCCCGCCCCGCCACCGCTGGAAAGTGCTGTCCGCCGGCGTGGCCGCCAACGCGGCCTTCTCGGTCGCATTCAGCGGCATCCCGATGACCGCGGTGCTCATGCGCACCGGATACCGGCTCGACAACGCCACGCTCGGGCTGGTGCTCGGCCTCATGGGGCTGGGCATCGCCGTGAGCGAGCTGCCCTGGGGCCTGCTGACCGACCGCTGGGGCGACCGCCCGGTGCTGCTCACGGGCCTGGGCAGCACCGCCCTCGCGCTGGTGGCGATGGCGCTGTGGGCCGCGCCTGCCGGGGGCCATGTGCCCGGCCTGGGCTGGCTCGGCGCCGGGCTGCTGCTGGTCGGGCTGCTCGGCGGCAGCGTGAACGGCGCCAGCGGCCGCGCGGTGATGACATGGTTCAGCGCCGGCGAGCGCGGTCTGGCGATGAGCATCCGGCAGACCGCCGTGCCGCTGGGCGGCGGCATCGGCGCGCTGGTGCTGCCCTTCGTGGCGCTGCATTTCGGCTTCGCCGCGCTGTACGGTCTGCTGGCCCTGCTGTGCGCGCTGAGCGCCGCGATGAGCTGGGCCTGGGTGCACGAGCCGCCCGTTGCGCCGCGCGGCAAGCCGGGCGCTTCCGAGCCGCCCGCGCCCCGGAGCGGTCCGCTGCGCGACACGCGCGTGTGGCGCATCGTGGCGGGCATCGGCATCCTCTGCGCGCCACAGTTCGCGGTGCTTTCCTTCGGCACCGTGTTTCTGCACGACTTCGGCCATGCCAGCTTCGCGGCGATCACCGCCACCATGGTGTTCGTGCAGATCGGCGCGATGGTGATGCGCGTGTGGAGCGGTCGCTGGACCGATCGCCGCCGCAATCGCCCGGCCTACCTGCGCGCCTGCAGCGGCCTCAGCGTGCTGCTGTTCGCCGGCCTGGCGCTGCTGGTGCTGCTCGGCGGCGCGCATGCCGCGGATTCATCGGCGCTGCGCGTCGCGCTGGTCGTGCTGCTGGCCGCGAGCGGCGTGTGCGTCTCGGCCTGGCACGGCGTGGCCTACACGGAACTGGCCACGCTGGCCGGCGCGGCGCGCGCGGGCACAGCCCTGGGCATGGCCAACACCAGCGTGTTCCTGGTGTGCTTCGTCACGCCCTTCTCCATTCCGCACCTGATGGCGCTGCAGGGCTGGCCGCTGGTGTGGCTGGCCGCGAGCGCCTGCGCGCTGGTGGCGATGCCGCTCCTGGTGCCGCGGCCCGTGACCGGTGCCGCGCCGGATCAGAACGCCGCGAAGACCGCGTTCAGCCGGTCGACGTAGGCGCGCTTGGCCGCGTCATCGATGAAGCTGCCCTCGAAGCTGTTGGCCGCGAGCTGCCAGGCGTGGCGCACGCCGAGTCCCGTGGCCTCGAAGGTCTGCGTGAAGTTCTGGTTCATGTAGCCGCCGAAGTAGGCCGGGTCGTCGGAATTGACGGTCGCCACGAGCCCCGCGTCCAGCAGCGTGCCCAGGTTGTGCTGCGCAAGGTCGGGGAACACGCAGAGCTTGAGGTTCGACAGCGGGCACACGGTCAGCGGAATGCGGTCTTGCGCGAGCCGCTGCATCAGCGCCGGGTCCTTGGCGCTTTGCACGCCGTGGTCGACGCGCTCCACCTTCAGCACGTCGAGCGCGCTCCACACGTAGGCCGGCGGGCCTTCTTCGCCGGCATGCGCGACGAGGTGCAGGCCAAGCTCGCGGCAGCGTGCGAACACGCGCGCGAACTTCTCGGGCGGATGGCCCACTTCGCTCGAGTCCAGGCCGACGCCGACGAACTTGTCGCGATACGGCAGCGCCTGCTCCAGCGTCTCGAAGGCGTCTTCCTCGCTCAGGTGGCGCAGGAAGCACATGATGAGCAGCGCGCTCACGCCCAGCTTGGGCTGGGCGTCGACGCAGGCGCGGTGCAGGCCGTTGACCACCGTTTCCATCGGCACGCCGCGCGCGGTGTGCGTCTGCGGGTCGAAGAACATTTCGGTGTGCACCACGTTGTCGGCGGCGGCCCGCTCCAGGTAGGCCCAGGCCATGTCGTAGAAGTCCTGCTCCTTCAGCAGCACGCTGGCGCCGGCGTAGTAGATGTCCAGGAAGCTCTGCAGGTTGGTGAAGGCATAGGCGCGGCGCAGCTCTTCCACGCTGGCGTAGGGAATGGACACGCCGTTGCGCTGCGCGAGCGCGAAGATGAGCTCGGGCTCTAGCGAGCCTTCGATGTGCATGTGCAGCTCGGCCTTGGGCATGGCGCGCAGCAGCTCTGGCAGGCGGTCGGTACCGATGCGGTCGAAGTTCTGGTCGTAGGCGGGGCGGAAATCGGTCATGGTGGGGGACTGCTGCTGCGTTGTGATCCTGCAAAGCATAAAGCCAGCCGCCGCCCGGGCGATGCCCGAAACCGTTTGGGCGTCAGTCGATGCTGCGTGCTGAACTCGTCAGCGAGCGTGCGCACAGCAGCAGCGTGGGCGCCAGCTTGCGCACGGCCTCGTCGATGGTCCAGCGGCTGGTCGGCGCCACCACGTGCACAGACGCGACCGGGCGCCCCTGGCTGCCCAGCACGGGCGCGGCGATCGTCATGTCGCCGAGGAACAGCTCCTCGGCATTGGTGGCAAAGCCCTGCAGCCGCGCCTGCCGCAGCGCGTCGAGGATGCCGTCGACGTCGGTCAGCGTGTGCATGGTGTGGGCCGTGCGGTCGGACGCCTCGATGAGCGCGCGCGCCTCGTCTTCCGGCAAGGCGCTCAGGAAGGCGCGGCCCGAGGCCGTGCAGTACATCGGGATGCGGCTGCCGATGGGCATGTGCACCGGCACGAACTGCGCGCTGACGAAACGCGCCACGTAGACCATGTCGAGTCCGTCCGGCTCGGTGAGGCAGGAGGTTTCCGTCGTCACCTTGGTCAGCTCCGACAGGAAGGGATTGGCCACGTCGATCAGCGGATTGGCCGCGAGGTAGTTGAAGCCGATTTCCATCACGCGCGGCGTGAGCTGGTAGCGCCGTGTCTTCGCGTGCTTGCGCACGTAGCCCAGCTTCTCAAGCGTGAAGACCATGCGCTGGGCGGAACTCTTGGTGATGTCGGTGGCCGCGGCCACGTCCGCCAGCGTCATGGTGCGGCGCCGGGCGCTGAAGGCGCGCAGCACGGCCAGGCCCTTCTCCAGCGATTGGTTGAAAAGCAGGCTCTGGCCGTCTTCGGGGGCTGCGTCGGGTGTGGCTTCCATGGATTCGAGTATATCCACGCTCGCCCTAAATATCGAATATCGATACTTAAGGATCGACTAGTGGTTTTCATTTATTGATAAGAGATTCAAAAGAATCGACTATTGGCACGCATGTTGCATCGCGAAAGGCACCCATCCTTTCCGTCCACTTTTCCAACTTCTGTCCTTCAAGGAGCGCATCCATGAATCGCATCGTTCGCCGCCTTCACCGCCTGGCCCTGGGTCTCTGCATCGTGGGCGGCGCCTCGCTGGCCGTGGCGCAGGGCGCCGCGCCGACCTACAACGTGGGCGCCACCGCCACCGGCGTGCCCTTCACCTTCCTGGACGTGAAGACCAACAGCATCCAGGGAATGATGGTCGACACCGTCACCGCCGTGGGCAAGGCGGGTGGCTTCAACGTCAACGTGCAGCAGACGGTGTTCTCGGCGCTGATCCCCTCGCTCACCGCCCGCAAGATCGACATCGTCTCGGCCGCCATGCTGAAGACGCCGGCGCGCCAGGAGGTGGTCGACTTCAGCGATCCGGTGTACTCGTACGGCGAGGGCCTGATCGTCAAGGCCGACGACGCCCGTGCGTATGTCTCGCTCGACGAACTCAAGGGCGAGGTGGTGGGCGCGCAGGTCGGCACCGTCTTTCTCGACATGCTGAACAAGAAGGGCATCTTCAAGGAGGTGCGCAGCTACGACTCGGTGGCCGACATGACGCGCGACCTCTCCCTCGGCCGCATCAAGGCCGGGCTGGGCGACCAACCCATCATGGCCTACCAGATCCGCCAGAACACCTTTCCCGGCGTGAGGCTGGTCGAGAGCTACAAGCCGGTGAACGTGGGTGGCGTGTGCCTGGTGGTGCGCAAGGGCGACACCGAGACGCTGGCTCGCCTCAACAACGCCATTGCCGCCGTGAAGGCCGACGGCACGCTCGCCAGGATCGTGCAGAAGTGGGGCATCTGAGAGCGCGCTGACCCATGGCTGCTCCCACCTTTCTCCAGAACGCGCAGGACTTCCTGCCCATCCTGCTGCAGGGCGCCGTGGTCACCGTGCAAGTCACGGTGCTGGCCTTCCTGCTGAGCAGCGCGCTCGGCCTTGCGCTCGCGCTGATGAAGTTGTCGCCGGTGCGCGCGCTGTCCTGGGCGGGCTCGGTGATCGTCAACGTGATCCGCGGGCTGCCGATCATCGTGCAGCTCTTCTACATCTACTTCGTGCTGCCGGAGTTCGGCGTGCAGCTCACGGCCTTCCAGGCCGGCGTGATCGGCCTGGGCATCGCCTACTCGGCCTACCAGGCCGAGAACTTCCGCGCCGGCATCGAGGCGGTCGACCCCGGGCAGCGCGAGGCCGCGCAGGCCATGGGCATGCGCTCGGCGCTGATCATGCGGCGCGTGATATTGCCGCAGGCCTTTCGCATCGCGCTGCCGCCCTACGGCAACACGCTGGTGATGATGCTCAAGGACTCCTCGCTGGTCTCGACCATCACGGTGGCCGAGATGACGCGCGCCGGCCAGCTCATCGCTTCGTCGACCTTCCAGAACATGACGGTCTACACGCTGGTCGCCCTGCTCTACCTGCTCATGAGCCTGCCGCTGGTGTACGGCCTGCGCCGGCTCGAGAAACGCTTCGCCGCCGGGAGAAAACAACCATGATCCACGTCGAGGGACTGGAAAAACGCTTCGGCACGCACCGCGTGCTGCAGGGCGTGAGCCTGCATGTGGACAAGGGCGAGGTGGTCTGCCTCATTGGCCCTTCGGGCTCGGGCAAGTCGACCGTGCTTCGTTGCATCAACGGCCTCGAGTCGTACGAGGGTGGCGTGGTGCGCGCCTTCGGCGAGCGGGTGGACCGCACCGCGCCCACCATCCACCGGCTGCGCAGCCGCATGGGCATGGTGTTCCAGCGCTTCAACCTGTTCCCGCACCGCACGGTGCTGGAGAACGTGATGGAAGGGCCGGTCCACGTGCTGCGCCAGAACGCGGCGCAGGCGCGCGAAGAAGCGCTGGCGCTGCTGGCCAAGGTAGGGCTGGCCGAGAAGGCGCAGGCGTATCCGGCGCAGCTCTCGGGCGGCCAGCAGCAGCGCGTGGCCATCGCCCGCGCGCTGGCCATGAAGCCCGAGGCCATGCTGTTCGACGAGCCCACCTCGGCGCTCGACCCCGAACTGGTCGGCGACGTGCTCGGTGTGATGCGCGCGCTGGCCGACGAGGGCATGACGATGATCGTGGTCACGCACGAGATGGGCTTTGCGCGCGAAGTGGCCGACCGCGTGTGCTTCCTGCACAGCGGCAGCATCGTCGAGGAGGGCCCGTCCGCGCAGGTGCTGGGCGCGCCGCGCCAGGCGCGCACGCAAGACTTCCTGCGCCGCGTGCTGCATCCGTCTGGTGCCATCGCGTCCGCTGAGGTGCGCGCATGAGCGCTCGCGCGTTGCCTCCTTCACTCTGGGCCGACACCGCGCCGCCCGCTGCGCCGACGCCGCCGCTGGCCGAATCGCGCAAGACCGACGTGCTGATCGTCGGCGGCGGCTTCACCGGCCTCTCGGCTGCGCTGCATCTGGCCGAGGCCGGCGTGCAGGCCTGCGTGCTCGAGGCGCACGAGCCCGGCTGGGGTGCGTCGGGGCGCAACGGCGGGCAGGTCAATCCCTCGCTCAAGCACGACCCCGACGAGCTGGTGCGCATCCATGGTCCGGAGCGCGCCGTACGGCTGATCGATGCGGTCTCGTCATCGGCCGACCTCGTGTTCGACCTCATCGCACGCCACGGCATCGACTGCCAGCCCGTGCGCAACGGCTGGCTGCAGGTGGCGTACGCGCAGAAGGACGTGGCCGCGCTGCATGCGCGCGCCGGGCAATGGGCCAGGCGCGGCGTCGACACCCAGCAGCTCGACCGCGCCGCCGTCAGCGCGCGGCTCGGCACCACGGCCTTTGCGGGCGGCTGGCTCGACGGCCGCGCCGGCAGCATCCAGCCGCTGGCGTACACGCGCGGGCTGGTGCGTGCCGCGCAGGCCGCAGGTGCCTGCGTGCACGGCGGCACCGAAGTCACGGCGCTGGAGCGCCGCGGCACGCACTGGCATGCGAGCACGTCGACCGGCGCCAGCATCACCGCCGACCAGGTGCTGATGGCCACCAACGGCTACACCGGCGCGCTGTGGCCGAAGTTGTCGCGCACCGTGCTGGCCGCCAACAGCTTCATCGTTGCCACCGAACCGCTCAAGGGCGCCGCGGCCGACGCCATCCTGCCCGGCGGCGAAACCGCATCGACCTCGCAGCGCCTGCTGCTCTACTTCCGCAAGGACGCGCAGGGCCGTCTGCTGATGGGCGGTCGCGGCCACTTCGCCGACCCAGCCGGGCCCGCGGATTTCGCGCACCTCGAACGTTCGCTCGAACTGCTGTTTCCCCAACTGGGGCCGCTGCGCTACGAGTACCGCTGGGCCGGGCGCATCGCGGTCACGCGCGACTTCATGCCGCATGTGCACACTCCGGCGCCGGGCGTGACGATCGCGCTGGGCTACAACGGGCGGGGCATTGCACTGGCCACGAGCATGGGCAAGCACCTGGCCGCCCGGCTCATCGACGCGGGTGCGGACTTTCCGTACCCGGTGACGCCGATCCGGCCGATTCCACTGCACGGCCTGCAACGGTTTTACGTGGCGGGCGGGGTGGCCTGGTACAGCCTGCTCGACCGGCTGGCCTGAAGGCGAGTCGCCTACGCGCGCGTGCCGCCTTGCCATGCGGCGCGTGCGTGCGTCAAATGGCGGGCGTCAACCACAACAGCCCCAGGAGACCCATGCCGATCGACACACTCGCCACCTGGCACCGCCTCGTCAAGGAACGCGACGCGGCGGGGCTCGACGCCCTGCTCGACGACGAGGCCGTCTTTCATTCGCCGGTGGTGCACAAGCCCCAGGTGGGCAAGGCCATCACGCAGAAATACCTGGCCGCGGCGTTCCAGGTGTTCTTCAACGAAAGCTTCCGATACGTGCGCGAGCTCCAGTCCGCGAACGACGCGGTGCTCGAGTTCACGCTGGAGCTGGAGGGCATCCAGATCAACGGCGTCGACATGATCAAGTGGAACGACGCCGGCCGGATCACCGAGTTCAAGGTGATGCTGCGCCCGCTGAAGGCGGTGAACCTGATCCACCAGAAGATGGGCGCGCAGCTGCAGGCGGCGCAGGCCTGAACGAACCTGCCGCGCCGGTCACACCCCGTAGTAGGTCGCGGGAGACTTGCTCAGGAAGGGGCTCTCGTTGCCGAAGATGACCGGCGTGCCGGAGTCGAGCCATTCAAGATACCTGGACGCGATGTGCTGCAGGCAATTGACCTGGGCGGCGACCTTCATCAACTCGCCGGGAACCTCTGCCTCGCTGCTGACGTCGAGCGTGTCCGGGTGATGGCCCAGGCATGCCAGCTGCGAGGCCGCGCAGATTCGATCCAGCGCCTCGGAGCAGGCAATGATCATCTCGTGCACAGGGGCGGATATGACCTTGGCCGTCCGGAGTTCGTGGGCCTGGGCGCGCACGCCAATAGCATCGATGCCGTTGTATCTGGCAAGGCCGTTCACGCACAGCGCCAGTGGCCGGGCGAGGTCTCTTTCGAGGTCCATCGCCACCAGGCCGCCGAAGCTTCCCGGCAGCCTCGACGGCTGGCAGTCATGAAAACACGCCTTCAGGTCCGACAGGCCCTGGGCTCTGAGGTCCGGTGACGCCGCGTTCTTCAGGAGATCGCATAGCTCCGCGAGGAGTTCGCGGTTGCCGAAAGCCACCTGCGCATTCAGCAGCGGATGAATCAGCCGGTCCATGTTCCTCTGCACGATGAGGTTGCGGATCTCCGCGGGTCCATCGCAGAGCGTGACCGGGTCGATGCCGGCGGGATCGCCCGCCCTCCCCGCCGGATCCTGCGGCGCCGTGGCCAGCAGCTTTTTCCTGAACACCCTCCCCACAGCCTTCATCCGCACGGCGGCGGACGGGTCCTTCAGGATGACGAAGCATTCGATGTCGGACACCGGGGCCGCATCCAGGCGGGCCAGGGAACCGGTCACGCAGAACGCGAGCGAATCCGGGCTCGGCGGCCTGCCGATCGCGTCGACATAGAGCGAGGCCAGGAACCAACGGGTCATCACCGACCGCGCCTGGGCAGGCTCCGCGGTTTCCGGGCGCTGCAATACCGGACTGTGCGATTCCACCTGGACGGCGCGCACCTGAAGCCGGGCGGGATCGAAATGCGTGTTTCGATCCTCCTTGCGGCACCAGGGGCAAACGGGAGCCATGGCCTGCCCGGTCGTGGCATCAGGGCTGTACAGGTCCCTGGGTCCGGGGCACCTCGGGAAAATTTGCCTCATGTTCTGAGGAGCCAGGCATCCCATCGAATATGTCCTCCAGCAGCAATCGGATCTCAGGCCGCGTGGTTGGTCACCACGCGCAGGCTGGCGTCCTGGCGGTAGGCCTGCACGCACATCCGCCCCAGTTCGACGAGAAAGCGCAGCACCGCCGGCTGGCCCACGCACTCCGGCGTCACCGCCATGATGTCCTTGCGGAACTCCATCAGCTGCACGCCCGAGACGTCCATCTCGGCGGACGAGCCGTAGTAGTGCTTCCAGAAGTCCTGCAGCAGCCCGCGCTTGACTTCGTCGATGACCAGCGTGTAGCCGCTCTCCCAGACGCGCTCTTCCATCGGCAGGCAGGTCACCCGCGGATCCTCGAGGCGGGCGCCCGGGGGCACGAGCAGCACGCGCCGCACGTCCATGCTCATCGCGCCCTCGCCGGCGCGCCGGGCAGGCGGGTCGTCGGCGTGGCGCCGCGCATTGAAGAACGCGGTGTTCTTTTCACGGTCGTCCTCCGCGAAATCCGGTGTCGGCCTCGAAACGTTGGCGCTGGCGATATGCATTTCGCTTTCCTCCTCACTCAAATGGACAGCAGCCGCAGGCGCTGCTCGTTGGCCCGGGCAAGGGAGATCGGCCGGGTCCAGCTGCCGTCGGCATGCAGCGTGGTCGTCAGCGCATGGACGCCGGCCGGGAACGACAGCTCCAGCGGGTTGTTGACCGTGCTGACATCGATGACGTCGCCTTGCTGGTAGTCGCCGTAGGCAATGAAGTACCGGGGGCGTGGCGAGAAGGCCAGGTTCTGGTTCGGGCGGGCCTGCACCGCATAGACCGTGCTGCCGGACATGGTCACGCCGACGCAGGCCTGTGACCGGGCCGGGATGTTGGCGGTCTCGGCGAGGTAGAAGCGCGCGGGATCGGCGCCCCAGCTGGGGTTGGCGAACCGGTAGATGCCGTCCTCGCAGTCCAGCGAGATCCTGTTGCTGCCGCCGCTCGGCTCGCAGGTTTCGGCCGGAGCGAACTGGATGCCGGGCTGCAGCTCGCCGGTTTCAGCCCAGGAGAAACCGGTGTCGGTCGTCCATTCGAAGCGGGTACGCGCGTTCTGCCCGGGGTTCGAATACTTGGCGAACCAGGCGAGCGACAAGGCGTTGGGCGCCCACTGGGTCGGGTCGCTCTGGAACACCATGAAGTAAGCCGAATGGCTTGCGTGGTTGTCGACCGTGACGGAATAGATCTTTCCCATGACTCTCTGAAGAAGTGACTGAATCAGCCAATGCGCGCCGCAGGGGCGGCATTGCACTGGAAGTCACTCTAGGGAGAGCGGGAGAGAAATGAAATTACAACCGATTACATGGGGTGCGCGCCGCCCCGGATCTCGAAGGGGTAGTCGCCCAGGCGCACGTTGCCGCGCCGCCGCTCGACCAGTGGCGGCTCGCCCAGGCTGGCCGGCAGCGCATTGAGGATCTGGTGCTTGGCGCGGAAGATCTGGATGTTCACGTACGACGGCTCCACGCCCAGCATGCGCGAGAGGTCGTCCAGCCCAATCCAGCCCTGGCTTTGCGGTGGAACGCCGCGTTGCGCGTCCTGCTGGCGCACCCGCGCGAGCGTGACCAGGGTGTAGTGGTGGATGCGCTCGCCCAGCGACACCGACTTGCCATCCGCCAGCAGGCTGAGGCTGGTGTGCTCCTCGTCCTGGCTGACGTCGAAATGCAGCGCGACATCCGCCGTCTTCGGCGCCGACGAGGCGACGGCGTTCTCCGATGTCGACTCCAGGTCGTCGCACAGCACGAACTCCCAGGCGCCGCGCGAGGTGCTGACCATGGCGCCGTCGTTCAGGTGTTCGATGCCGTCGATGTGCTCGAGCATCCAGCGCCCCTCGTGGAAATACACGTTCACCTCGGGCTGCTGGGCGTCGGGCAACAGGGTTTCGCGCGGATTGAGCGCCACGGGTACGCCGTGTCCCTGGCCCGGGAACAGGCAGGTGACGGGCGGCGCCAGGTCCTGCACGATCCAGGCCGATTCGTCGCCCAGGCCCATGCGCACCTCGGCGCCCACGCTCAGGGCGGTCCAGCGGCCGTTCGGCAGGCGTACGCCGTCCAGGGTGGTGCCGTTGCGGCTCTGGTCGACGATTTCCCAGGCCAGGCTGTTCCAGCGGACCAATGCATGGACCTGCGACACATCGGGCGCCTTGAGCACGGTCTGGCAGGCCGACGGACGGCGGCCGAACGCATGGACGGGGCGCAGCACGATGGAGCGGCCGTCTCGCTTGTTCCTGAAGAGAGCCATACCCTGTATTTTCGCTCGCCTGCTCAGACGTACAGCGCCTGGGGGTTGAGATCGGCTTCCTGCAGGGGCGCGTCGCGCCACCCCATCGCCACGGGCACGCCATAGAGACGCTGGTTGCCCCGCTCGGGCCAGATGTGGCACAGGCCCGGCACCACGACCTTGACCGTGCGCAGCGGAATGTCCGGGCGCGAGTGGTCGAGCACGATCGTCTCCAGGCCCAGGCCGGTGGCGATGCCCACGCACCGCGCAATCTCCCCGGCGATGTCGCGCCGCGCACCGGCGTCGGGCGACGCATGCAGCGGCACGGCGCCGGCCTCTTCCATCGGCACGAGGAAGGCCGGCGCCTCGTGCGCGCCGTCGGCGCCGGGCACCGGGAAGGTCTTGCCCGCCGCGATCAGCTGGCTCATTTCGGTGAGCGCGCGCTCGCAGGCCAGCATACGGTCCGGACTGCAGCCGAAGCCGACGGCCCATTCGCCGGTCTGCCGGTGCCGCCCCACCGCCGCGACCACGGGAATGCCGAAGTCGTGCGTGATGTCGAGCACCCAGTGCGCCCACTGCAGCCCCCATGTGCGCGACAGGCGCAGGCGGGTGGCGACCGGCATGCCGTCCAGGTCGATGGCAGGCCGGCGGACCCGGCCGTACCACCAGATGGCGGCGGCATCGCGCTCCACCAGTTCGAGGAAGCCCTGCAGGATGGCCTCCTCGAGCGTGTTCCCGGCAGCGCAGCCGTTCGATGTCCAGGTGACGTGGTACTGGCTCTCGGCGGGCGCATGGGCGTGGCAGAAGGCCAGCGGCAGATAGCAGCGCGCATCGGCGGTCAGCGACCACGCGGGCACCCACCAGGCCGGCTCCGGTCCGGCGTCGGCCGCAGCCACGGCGTGCGGCGGCTTCTCGGTGCCGAATTGCGACTTCTGGTGCTCGCTGAAGTGCGCCAGCGCGGTCGGCGGAATGCAGCGCGCGTCCAGGTCCGCGGCGGGCGCGATGACCGTGGCTTCGTCGCCCTGGTAGAAAGCGGCGTAGCGCTCCACCGCCTCGCACATCGCGCTGGCACGTGACTGCGCCGCCGACATGCCCTTGCCCAGGCAGGTCTGCACCCAGGCGCCGGGGGCCGGGTCGCCGAGTGTCTGCGGGGTCTTGAAGATCTCGCTGCGGTAGACCGTCAGCATGTCGTCGGACTCTGCATTCAGGGACCTAACCCGCGCGATCACGCCGCACAGGGGCCCGACATGGCGCGACAGGCGCTCGACTGTGGCCGAAGCCGGCACGGTGCGCCAGCCGCCGTCGGCGCCGGCGACAGGTCCGCCGGGCGCCGGCGCGATGCGCTCGCGCTGCAGCAGCGCCATGAGCCCCGGGTTTCCGCACTGCGGGCATTGGGGGCGCGCGGCCACGGGGTTTCTTTCGAGCGGATCGAGCGTCCATACCGCCTGCGCCTCGCCGGGCGGTGCGACCAGCATCTGCCGCGCCTTGACGAGCAGCCCGTCCAGCCGTTCGGCCACCAGGCTGGCGCCCGCGCGCACCGGCGGCCCGCTGTCCAGGTCGCCATGCCGCGCCCGCCACCAGGCGCGCGCCGGCCGGTTGCGCAGCCAGCGGTGCGCAAGGCAATGCCAGCAGGCCGGCGCCTCGCCTTCGCTTCCGCCGGCACGCGGCGTGAACAGCGGGCCGACCATGGCCTGCTCGCCCGCCGGCTTCACCAGCAGCCACGGCTGTCCCTTAGCGCGCTGCCGGGCATCGATGGCGCCCAGCCGGGGGTCGAGGTAGTCGTCGCAGTACACGATCGTGAGGCCGGGGCTGATGCTGGCGCCCGCACCATCGAGCGCCTCGGCCAGCGCCTGGCCCCAGCGCATCGCCGCGCCCCGGCCCACCGCGTCCGTCAGCGAGATGGCCTCGACATGGGCCGCGACCGCCATGGGCGTGTGCGGCGCCGAGAAATCGGGCAGCAGGTAGGCCTCGCCGCCGCGCAGCATCACCGGGCGCACCAGGCCCTGCCGCAGCAAGGCGCCAAGCGCATGCAGCATCTCGGCGAGCAGCGCGCCGGCACCCGCGTCCCTGCAGTGCGTCGCCAGGCTCACGCCTTCGCGCAGCACGCGCTCGAGCGCCATCACACCGGGAGAGCCGAGCACCAGCAGCTCGTTCTCGCTCAGCAGCAGCAGGCGGTCGCGCAGCACCGCCGGCGCCAGGTATTTCTCGTGCCACTGGAAGACGTCGCCGAACAGGTCGGGCGCGGCGGCGTCACGCATCGTCTTGCGAGCCCAATGCGAGGCGGACGACGGCGTAGGGCCGCGCGCCCGTGGTGGCATGGAACGCGGTCTCGAACAGCAGGTGCTGCTGCGAGAACTGCGCATAAGGATGTTCCTCGGACATCACCCGGATCGACGGATGAATGCGCGCGAGTCCGGCGGCGTCCTCGAAGCCCGACACCACCGGCAGATGCATGCCGCCCACCTGCATCGGAAGCCGCGCGAGCGCCGGATGCACGTGGTCGAGCACGACGGAGCACGGCGGCCCGCCGCGCGCGAACCGCTCGGCCAACCGGCGCAGCACGGCCTCCAGCGGCGCCTGCGGCAGGTAGGGGCAGACGCCTTCCAGCATCACCAGCACCGGCCGGTCGCCTGGCAGGCCTGCGGTGTCGAGCCACGCGGCATCGAGGAGCGAGCAGGCCAGGTTGTCTTCTTCCTCGGCGCGGGGCATGTATTGCTCGCGCAGGGAAATGGCATCGGGCAGGTCGACGTTCAGCCAGCGCGCGCCGGCCGCTGCCGCGCCGGCAACCGCGGCAAGCCGGCTGCGGCGCGTGCACAGGCCCGCGCCCAGCGAGATGCACAGGCCCGTCGGATGGGCCGCGAGAAACTCCGCCGCGTACCGGTCGAACAGCAGCGCGCGCACCACCACACTGCGCACGAAGGCGGCGTCCGCCGCGTAGCCCGACAGGTCGAGGGGCAGCGCCGCCGCAATGCGGCGCGCCTGCGGATCGTCGAACGCCGGCATGTCCGCCATGTCCGCCATGTCGCCGGCGCGCGCACGCGCGGCCAGCGTCAGCAGCAGCGTGGCCGTGGCGCCCTGCAGCGCCTGGGTCGGCGGTTGCGTCTGCACCGGCGCGACGGCAAGCTCAGCAGGTGAACGGATAGGCGCTGCCCGTGTTGTTGTACGAGGTCAGCGCGATCGCCCACATGTCCTTTTCTTCGGGGGCGCTCGGGTAGTTCAGCCGGATGCTGTTCTTGATGGGCGAGCCGTCCGGGTTCGTCTGGTTCCACTGGCCGGCGGCGGCGTCCCAGGTGAACGCCGAGTTGGTCGCGAAGCGGATCTCGAAGTTGAACGGGTTGTTGTAGCCCAGCCATTGGCTCAGCACATTGGCCTTGTCGGCGCCGTCGTCGCGAGTGAGTTCTGCGTGGAACTCGGGCGACTGCCATGCGAGCGCGATGGCGCGCAGCACCACGCCGCCGAAGGCCAGCAGCGAATCGGGGCCGCCGCCGGGAATGCCCAGGCCCGTGGGCAGGCCGCCGCCGAGCAGGCCCGGTGTCACTTCGGACGCTTCGAACTGGGCGGAGGAGCCCATGAAGTTGGGGAACTGCTGGTAGTAGGCAGCCAGGGCCTCGGAGGCGTTCGACGCCGGCGCCTGCGGCAGCACGATGACGAAGGCGTCGTCGGGGCCGATCCAGCCGGCCGTGAGCATGGGCTTCCACTCGGCGCGCTGGTGCGGGTCGGCGCTCTGGTAGAGCGAGATGTCGAGCTGCGGCCACAGCGTCGGCAGGCCGAAATCGCGGTGCAGCAGCGGCTGGATGTCGCGCTGCTCGAGCAGTTCGCGGCGGTAGGCGTCGTCCTGCCACGATCGGGCGATGCCGCGCAGGTAGGCGAGGCGGAATTCGAGCAACGGGTCGGCGTTCTGGCGCTGGAGGGTCATGGTGACTTCAATCCTTGGGTTCAAGTGATGTGCGCATGCACGGGCGTGCGCACGGACAGTTCCGGCCGCAGGGCGGCCAGCTCCTTCAAGCGTCCGGCAACGTCGTGCACGGCGGGTGCCAGTGCCTGCAACGCCACCAGGGCTTCGGCTTCGGTTCGGTGCTTCCCGCTCACGCGCGCGACCAGCGCTGCCTGCGAGAAACACGCCTGCACGGTGGCGCTGTCGGCACCCGCGGCCTGCAGGTAGCGGGCTTTCTTCAGGTGCAGCTCGGCGCTGTAGAGCCGCTCTTCGAGCACGTCCACCAGGCGCAGGCACTCGTCGATGCGTTCGGCCGCCTCGGCCCAGCGCTGGTTGGCCGCCAGCGTCTCCGCGGCGAAGGCGCGGTAATAGCTCTGGCAATAGCGGCAGCCCATGCCCCACAGCGCCTCCACGGCGCCGTCGGCGCGCGCGATGTCGCTCGCCTCGCCGCTGGCCCAGCAGCGGATGATTTCCGCGTAGCCGGTGAACGCCGGCAGGCCGTAGCGCGCCGTGATGTCGAGCAGCTCGCCGGTGCTCGCGAGCGCCCGGGCCCGGTCGCCGCGGGCCTGGTGGCCCAGGCTCTGGTAGAGCAGCGCCATGCTCAGCGAAGGAATGTGCGACATCTCGCGCGCCAGGCGCACGGCGGTGGTCGCGTCGTTGCGCGCGGCCTCGTCGTGGCCAGCGAACCAGCGCACCAGCGCGCGCCCGGTGGTGGCCCACACCCGCGTGTCGAAACCGAACTCGGCCGCGTGGTGCGCGTGGGCGACGGGGTCGTAGCGCTCGATGGCATCGCTCAGCGCCTGTTCGGCCAGGTCGAAGCGACCTTCGGAATAGTGCGAGAGCCCGAGGTAGGTCTGCGCCGCGACGAGCACGCCCTGGTCCTGCTGCTGCGTCGCATGGTCGAGCAGCCGGTGGCTCAGGCGGTGCACTTCGCCGCGGTTGCTCGCGACGTGGTGGTAGGTGATGAGGGCCCACAGGTGCTGCACCTGCTTGTCGCGCGCGACGGTGTCGTCCAGCAGGTCCTGCGACAGCGCGATGCGCTCCACCACCTGCTCGTGGGCCCAGCCGTACTTGTTCATCATCGCCTGCGTGACGTAGCTGTTCACGTCGAGCCGGGCCTCGCGCTGGGCGGTGCCGCCGAGCTGCGCCATCCAGCTGTCGATGTGCCGGGCGTAGGCGATGGTTTCATCGTTCAGCGAGCGCACCTGCGTGATGCGCAGTTGCTGCACCGCATGCGCGATGGCCTGTGCATGGTCGCCGGCATCGGCCCAGTGCTGCGCCACGCCGCCGGGCTCGGCGGCCACGCGCTGCGGATAGCGCTGCATCAGCGTCTGCGCCACGTCGCGGTGCTGCTGGCGGCGCTGCGCCACCAGCATGCATTCGTAGGCCGTGTCGCGGATCAACGCGTGGCGGAACATGTAGGCGCCCGCGCCCGCGCGGTCATCGGGCATGACCAGCTCCGCCTCGCGCAGCACGGCCATGTCGGCGTCCACCGCGTCGCGCGCGCGGCCCGAGCAGGCGCACAGCAGGTCGATCTCGAACTGGCGCCCGATGGTGGCCGCGAGCTGCAGCAGGTTCTTGAGCGGGCCGAGCCGGTCGAAGCGGCTGACCAGCGAGTCGCGCAGCGTGACCGGAATCGCGGCCGGCTGCATCGTGTCGCGAAAGCCCCAGACGCCGTCGCTCTCGACCAGGTAGGCGTCGAGCAGCATGCGCGCCATTTCCTGCACGAACAGCGGCACGCCATCGGTGCGCTCCACCACGTTGCGGATCACGCCGGCGGTGACCACGCGCGGCGCCAGCGCCCGCCGCGCCAGCTCCGCGGCCTGCGCGTCCTCGAGCCGGCGCACGTCGATGCACTCGGCCTCGAGCGCCTGCGGCGGCGTCCATTCGGGCCGCGCCGTGAGCACCAGCAGCACGCGGCGGTGCGGCAGTTGCGCGCTGAGCTGTTCGACGAACTCGATGCTCGTGGGGTCGGCCCAGTGCACGTCCTCGAGCACGAGCAGCAGCGGCGCGGACTCGGCCATGTGCAGCAGCCACTGCGCCATCGACGACAGCAGCAGTGCCTTCTGCATCGGAGGAGAAATGCGGCTGGGCTCGCAGTTGCCCAGCGGCAGCGAGAGCCACGCGCAGAAGATGGGCAGCACCGCGTCCTCGTCGCAGCCGGCGCCGCGCAGGATCTCGCGCAGCCATTCGCGGCGGCCGTCCGGCGAGGTGTCGGGGGCCGCGTCGAGCCGCTGGCGCAGCAGGTTCAGGAAAGGCGTGAGCGCGTTGTTGCGGTTCTCCGGCTGGCACTGCGCGCCGACGGTGCGCAGGCCTTCGGCCAGCACATGCGCGCGCAAGGTGTCGGCCAGGCAGGACTTGCCGATGCCCGGCTCGCCGCGAATCCACACGGCGCTGCCGTGGTCCTGCCGCGCCCGGCTCCATGCGGCGCGCAGGCGCTCCAGTTCGGCCTCGCGGCCGACGCACACGGCCTGTGCCGCGGCGTCCGGCGACGGGTCGGGCAGCAGCGGCGCCTGCCGGTCGACATTGAGCTGGTAGGTCTGGATGCCCGCGGACTGGCCCGGCAGGCTTACGTTGGCGACCTTGTCGAAGTGTGCGTAGCGGCCCAGCAGGCGGTGGCTGCTTTCGCTCGCGAGCAGGGTGCCCGTCTCGGCCACGGCTTCGAGCCGCATCGCCACGTTGACGGCATGGCCCGAAGGCACCTCGCCGTTGGCCACCACGGCCATGCCGGTGTGCATGCCCATGCGGATGCCCAGGTGCACGCCGTGCGCCTGCGCGATGGCGGCGCCGCGGCGGCGGCTCAGCGCCATCAGCTCGAGCGCCGTCATGCTGGCCTGCCGTGCGTCGGTGTCGCTGGCATGCGGATAGCCGAACAACACGATCATGCGGTCGCCGAGCGTGCCGGCGAGCAGGCCGCCGCGGCGGGTGGCGGTCTCCGCGAACAGCGCGAGCTCGTCGCGCTGCAGCAGTTCGATGTCCTCGATGTCGGAGGGCAGCGCGTCGTGCGTCTCGGCGCCGTCCGCATCGGTGTCGGGCCACACCGAGACGCTGCAGCACAGCACGGTGAGCTGCCGCTTCTCGGAGAACACGCGGGTGGTGGCCACGGTGCGCGTGAGCGTTTCATGCTGCGCCTGCCGGGTCGAGCGCAGCACGCCCACGAGGTCCTCGAGCCGCAGGCGCGTGAGTTCGGCCAGCAGCGTGGCAGCGGAATCGGCGCGCTCCGCGGCCTTCTTCCTGAGCGCCTTGCGCAGCAGCGCGGCCACAGGGTGCTCCACGATCTCGGGAGGCAGCGGAATTTCCTGCGGGCTCAATTGCCGGTGCAGGATTTCCGCCGCCGAGGCCCCCTGCACGGCGGGTGCGCCGGTCAGGCATTCGAGGAACATCAGGCCCCAGGCGTAGAGGTCGGTGCGGATGCTCGGCGGCTCGCCGCGCAGTTGCTCGGGCGCGCTGTAGGCCGGCGTTCCCAGGCTCTCCTCCGTCATCGTGAGCGCGGGGAACTGCAGGCCGGTGCGCTGGGGAATGACGGTGCCGATGCCGAAGTCGAGCACCTTCGCGTGCGGCACGGCGCCGGTGAGCGTCACCATCACGTTGTCGGGCTTGAGGTCGCGGTGGACGATGCCGGCCGCATGCGCGCAGTCGAGTGCGTCCAGCACCTCGGCCATGAGGCGGCCGGTCTCGGACGCCGTCAGCGCGCCCTGGCGGCGAATGAGGCTGGTGAGCGTTTCGCCCGGCACGTATTCGAAGACGCCATAGACGCAATCGTCCTGCTCGCCCTTGTCGAGCAGCTGGACGATGTGCGGGTGATGCAGCGCGGCGCACAGCCGCGTCTCGCGATGGAAGCGGGCCACGCGCCGGTTG
This sequence comes from Variovorax sp. efr-133-TYG-130, assembly GCF_030208835.1. Classification (NCBI taxonomy): domain Bacteria; kingdom Pseudomonadati; phylum Pseudomonadota; class Betaproteobacteria; order Burkholderiales; family Comamonadaceae; genus Variovorax; species Variovorax sp. efr-133-TYG-130. Next base: position 22,023 of record NZ_JARVTD010000028.1, read on the forward strand.
CCCGCCTGCAGCTTCACGACCTTGATCGCGACCTGTGCGCCCGTGCTCTGCTGGCGCGCGCGGTACACCGTGCCGTAGCCGCCGGCGCCCAGTGCCTCCAGAAGTTCATAGCCGGGAATGTCCAGCGGAATCGGCGCGGGTTGGGACGCTGCTGCTTGAGTGGGGTTGGTGACGGCATCCTGCATTTCAGCCTCGTCTGTGGATCTTTGGCGGTCCTCCTGAAGGCGCTTGGCGCCCGATCCACCTTTCAGCAGACCGGTGCTGCGACACCGATTGTTACTCTAGCTGAAGGCAAGGATTTTCCTCACGGATTGGCGTGAAAGAAGATCCAGGCAGTGGCAGGCAGATAACAATTCAGGAGTTAAGTCTCATTTTGTAACACATAAGCGCTCACTTCTTAACGGATTTACTTTTTATTTGCCGACGGCATTGCTGTTCGAGCGAATCGTCCCCCGCCGAGCCGGCCCACATACGACAACGGGCCACCCCTTTCCAGGGGTGGCCCGTGAAGCCGTCAGCGCGCTGCTGCTTTACTTCTTGTCGCCGCCCGGCACCTTGCCTTCCACGCCCTTGACGTAGAAGTTGATGCCAGAGAGGAATTTGTCGTCGGCCACGGCGTCCTTGGCGACCAGTTCCTTGCCGTCCTGGCCAAGGATCGGGCCCTTCCAAATCACGAAGCTGCCGTCCTTCAGGCCCTTCTTGACTTCATCGACCTTGGCCTTGGCTTCGGCCGGCACGTCCTCGGCGATCGACACGAGGTCGATGGCGCCTTCCTTCACGCCCCACCACGACTGGCCGGTGGTCCACTTGCCGTCCAGCGCTTCCTGGGTGGCCTTCACGTAGTACGGGGTCCAGTTGATGACGGCGGAGGCCAGGTGGGCCTTGGGACCGTAGGCGGTCATGTCGGAGTCCCAGCCGAACGCGCGCTTGCCCTTTTCCTGCGCGGTCTTGAGCACGGCCGGCGAGTCGGTGTTCTGGAACAGCACGTCGGCGCCGCCGTTGATCAGCGCGGTGGCGGCTTCGGTTTCCTTCGGCGGGCTGAACCACTCGTTCACCCACACGACCTTGGTCGTGATCTTCGGGTTCACCGACTGCGCGCCCAGGGTGAAGCTGTTGATGTTGCGCAGCACTTCGGGAATCGGCACCGAGCCGACCACGCCCAGGGTGTTGCTCTTGGTCATGGCACCGGCGATGACGCCGGCCATGTACGCGCCTTCGTACGTGCGGCTGTCGTAGGTGCGCATGTTTTCCGACGTCTTGTAGCCGGTGGCGTGCTCGAACTTCACGTCCTTGCTGTCGGCGGCGACCTTGAGCATGGGCTCCATGTAGCCGAAGGTGGTGCCGAAGATCAGCTTGTTGCCCTGGCTCACGAAGTCGCGGAACACGCGCTCGGCGTCCGCGCCTTCGGGCACGCTTTCAACGAAGGTGGTCTTGATCTTGTCGCCGAATTCCTTTTCGAGCGCCTTGCGGGCGTTGTCGTGCGCGAACGACCAGCCGCCGTCGCCCACCGGACCGACATAGGCGAACGCGATGTTCAGCGGCGCTGCCGGTGCCGGCGCCGGGGCGGCCGCCACGGGAGCCGGGGCCGCGGGTGCGGCTGCCGGTGCTGCGGCTTCTTCTTTCTTGCCGCAGCCGATCAGGGCGGCCGAAGCGACCGCGGTGAAGGCAGCCAGCTTGAGCAGGGAGCGCTTGTTCAGATCATTCATTGTCGGAAATCCTCAAAAAGGACGGGTTGGCGGGAAAACGAAAACGCGATTATGAGCCGGGGTAGAACGGTTTCCCGATGGACGCCGGCATGTTGGCGCGGATGAACGCGGGGTTGCGCGAGATCAGCGCCAGCACCACGATCGGCGCGATGTACTGCAGCATGCTGAGGAACTGCGCGGGCACGTCGACGCCGCTGCTCTGCAGGTGGAAGCCCAGCATCGAGACTCCGCCGAACAGGTACGCGCCCAGCAGCACGCGCACCGGCCGCCAGGTCGCGAAGGTGGTGAGCGCCAGCGCGATCCAGCCGCGGCCCGCCACCATGCCCTCGACCCACAGCGGCGTGTACACCGTCGAGAGGTACGCGCCCGCCAGCCCGCACAGCGCACCGCCCGCGATCACCGCCAGGAAGCGGATGCGCCGCACCGGGTAGCCCAGCGCATGCGCCGACTCGGGCGATTCGCCGACCGAGCGCAGCACCAGGCCGGCGCGCGTGCGGTACAGGAACCAGATCAGCCCCGCGGTCAGCGCCATCGCGGCATACACCATCGGGTGATGGCGAAACAGCGCCGGGCCGACGAGGGGAAGGTCGCCCAGCACGGGAATCGCGTAGGACGCGCTTTCCGGCAGCTTGGCCTGCACGAAGTTGATGCCGGCGAAGGCCGAGAAGCCCACGCCGAACAGGCTCAGCGCGAGCCCGGTCGCGTACTGGTTGGTGTTAAGCCAGATCACCAGCACGCCGAAGAAGGCGGCAAGCAGGGCCCCCGCCGCCATGCCGGCCAGGAAGCCGAGCCATGGGTTGTGCGTGGTGACGACCGTCGCGAAGCCCGCGATGGCGGCGCACAGCATCATGCCCTCGGCACCGAGGTTGACGATGCCGGCCTTCTCGTTGATGAGCAGGCCCAGCGCCGCGATGGCGAGCACGGTGCCCGCGCTCAAAGTGGAGCCGAGCAGGAGTGCGTAGCTTTCCATGTCAGAGGGCTCCCTCGTTCGGGCGCGCGACGGGCGCGGTGATGGGTGTGCTGGCCTGCAGCGAGGCGGTGGTCATGCCGGAGGCGGCCTTGGCGGCCGCCTTGCGGCGGATGCGGTAGGCGATGAGCGTGTCGCAGGCCAGCAGCGTGAACAACAGCAGGCCCTGGAACACGCCGGTGAGCGACTTCGGCAGGCCCAGGCGCGACTGCGCCAGTTCGCCGCCGATGTAGAACATGCTCATGAGGATGGCCGAGAAGATCATGCCCACCGGATGCAGCCGCCCGACGAAGGCCACGATGATGGCAGCGAAGCCGTAGCCCGCCGGCACGTACGGCGTGAGCTGCCCGAGCGGGCCGGCCACTTCGAGCGCGCCGGCCAGGCCGGCCGCGCCGCCCGAGGTCAGCAGCGCGATCCACACCGCGCGGCGGGCCGAGAAGCCCGCATAGCGCGAGGCCGCCGGCGCCAGCCCGCCGACCTGCTGCGCAAAGCCCGCGCGCGTGCGGAACAGGAACACCCACAACGCCCCGGCCCCGACCAGCGCGATGACCAGCCCGATGCTCACCCGTGAGCCCTTGAACAGGCGCGGGATCTGCGTGACCGCCTCGAAGGTCTTGGTCTGCGGAAAGTTGTAGCCGTTCGGGTCTTTCCACGGGCCGAAGACCATGTAGCCCAGCAGCAGCGTGGCCACGTAGACCAGCATCAGGCTCACCAGGATCTCGTTGGCGTTGCACTTGTCGCGCAGCAACGCGACGATGCCCGCCCACACCATGCCGCCGAGGATGCCCGCGGCCAGGATGGCCACCACGATCCATTGCCCGGTGGTCTTGTCGGCCAGCAGCGCGACGCCGCCCGCCGCGATGGCGCCGAACACGAACTGCCCTTCGGCGCCGATGTTCCACACGTTCGAGCGGAAGCACACGGCCAGCCCCAGCGCGATGATGAGCAGCGGCGTGGCCTTGACCATCAGCTCGCCGATGGCGTAGCCGTTCTTGATGGGCTCGTAGAAGAACACCAGCAGGCCCTTGACTGGGTCCTTGCCGAGCGCGGCGAACAGCGCCACGCCGATCAGCACGGTGATCAGCAGCGCCAGGATCGGCGAGGCATAGCTCCAGAAGCGCGACAGCTCCGGGCGGGGTTCGAGCTTAAGCATGGGCTGCCTCCGTGTCCTTGTGCCCTTGCCACAGGCCGCTCATCCATTCGCCGATCTGCGGCAGCGTGGCCGCCGCGCGGTCGACGGACGGCGACAGCCGCCCCTTGGCGATCACGTGCAGCCGGTCGCTGATCTCGAACAGCTCGTCGAGCTCCTCGCTGACCACCAGCACGGCGCAGCCGGCATCGCGCAGCGCGAGGATCTCGCCGCGGATCAGCGCGGCGGCGCCCACGTCCACGCCCCAGGTCGGCTGCGAGACGATGAAGAGCCTGGGATTGGCGTCGATCTCGCGGCCGACGATGAATTTCTGCAGGTTGCCGCCCGACAGCGAGCGCGCCGCCGCATGCGGGCCGCCCGCCTTGACGTTGAAACGCTCGATGATCGAGCGCGCATGGCGCTCGAGCGCGCCGGTGCGGATCCAGCCGCCCCGCCCGACCGCATTGCTGCGCGTGAGCAGGAGGTTGTGCGCGAGCCCCAGCGTGGGCACCGCGCCGCGGCCCAGCCGTTCCTCGGGCACGAAATGCAGGCCCAGGGCGCGCCGCGCGCGCGGTCGCAGCCTGCCCGCCGGCTTGTCGAACACGCGGACCATCGCGGCCTCGGCGCGCACGTCCTCGCCCGACAAGGTGTAGAGCAGTTCCTTTTGCCCGTTGCCCGAGACGCCCGCGATGCCGACCACTTCGCCCGCGCGCACTTCGAAGGAAATGCCGTCGAGGTCCACGCCGAACTGGTCCTCGCGCGCCAGCGACAGCCGCTCGACGCGCAGCGCCACGGCGCCCGCGTGCACCGGCCTGTGCTTCAACGGCGGCGGCTCGCTGCCGATCATCAGCCGCGAGAGCGACTCGTTGCTCTCGTTCTGCGGGTTGCACACCCCCGTCACCTTGCCGCCGCGCAGCACGGTGCAGGCGGTGCACAGCTCGCGGATCTCGTGCAGCTTGTGGCTGATGTAGAGAATGCTGCAGCCTTCCGAAGACAGCTTCTTGAGCACCTGGAACAGCTTGAGCACGGCCTGCGGCGTGAGCACCGAGGTCGGCTCGTCGAGGATCAGCAGCTTGGGGTTGGTGAGCAGCGCGCGGATGATCTCCACCCGCTGCATCTCGCCCACCGACAGCGTGTGCACCGGGCGCGAGGGGTCGATGTCCAGACCGTACTCGCTCGCCTTGGCCGTGATGCTGCGCGCCACTTCGGCCAGCTGCAGCGACTTGTCCAGCCCCAGCCAGACGTTCTCGGCCACGGTGAGCGTGTCGAACAGGCTGAAATGCTGGAACACCATGCTGATGCCCAGCGCCCTCGCCTGCTGGGGGTTGCGCAGGTTGACGGCCTGGCCGTCGAAGGTGACGGTGCCTTCGTCGGGCTTGACCGACCCGTAGATGATCTTCATCAGGGTCGACTTGCCGGCGCCGTTCTCTCCGAGCACGGCGTGGATTTCGCCGGGCTGCACGGCCAGGGTGATGTCGCTGTTGGCCACCACCGCGGGATACCGCTTGGTGATGTGCGCGAGCTGGAGTCTGGGGGTTGTCATGCCGGGTTTCGTGGGTTTGTCTCGTTCAACAGCAACAAAGCGGAAGCAGCTATAAGTTTAATAGCGGCTCCCGCGACCATCGGCGCCCGACGGCGCTTTGCTCAGTTCACGGCGTCAATGCCCGCCGATATAGGCGAACTTGAACAGGAACACGGCGGCGATGACCCAGACCATCGCATGCACTTCCCGTGCCCGGCCGGTGCACAGCTTCAGCACGGCATAGGTGATGAAGCCGAACGCCAGGCCGTTGGCGATCGAGTAGGTGAAGGGCATCGTCAGCGCGGTGACAGCGGCCGGGATCACCTCGGTGGTGTCTTCCCAGTCGAGCTCGACCAGGTCGCGCAGCATCAGGCAGCCCACGAAGAGCAGCGCAGGTGCGGTGGCATACGCCGGCACCGAGCCCGCCAGCGGCGAGATCATCAGGCAGGCGAGGAACAGCAGCGCCACCACCACGGCCGTGAGGCCGGTACGCCCACCGGCCTGCACCCCCGCCGCGCTTTCCACGTAGGCCGTGGTGCTCGAGGTGCCGAGCAGCGAGCCCGCGAAGATCGCGCCGCTGTCGGCCAGCAGCGCCTTGTTCATGCGCTCCATCTTGCCCGGCACCAGCAGGCCGGCGCGCTTGGCCACGCCCATCAGCGTGCCGGTCGCGTCGAACATCTCGACCAGGAAGAACACCAGCACCACGTTCAGGATGCCGCCCTTGAGCGCGCCCATGATGTCCAGCTGCATGAAGGTGGGCGCGATCGACGGCGGCGCGTCGAACACGCCGTGGAACTTGTTGCCGCCGAAGAAGAACGACAGCACCGTCACCGTGATGATGCCGATCAGGATCGCGCCGCGCACCTTGAGCTTGTCCAGCGCCACGATGATCAAAAAGCCCAGCGTGGCCAGAATCACCGGCGCCGAGTGCAGGTCGCCCAGCGTGACGAAGGTGGCCGGCGACGCCGCGACCACGCCGGCGCTCTTGAGCGCGATGAGCGCCAGGAACATGCCGATGCCCACGGTGATCGCCGTTCGCAAGGACTGCGGTATGCCCTGTATGAAAAGCTCCCGCAATCCGGTGACCGTCACGATCAGGAACAGGCAGCCCGAGATGAACACCGCGCCCAGCGCAACCTGCCACGTGTAGCCCATGCCCAGCACCACCACGTAGGCGAAATAGGCGTTCAGCCCCATGCCCGGCGCCATCGCGATCGGGTAGTTGGCATACAGGCCCATGATGAGCGTGCCCAGCGCCGCGATCAGGCAGGTGGCCACGAACACCGCGCCCTTGGGCATGCCCGCGTCCCCCAGGATCGAGGGGTTCACGAAGATGATGTAGGCCATCGTCAGGAAGGTGGTGAGTCCCGCGATGACCTCGGTGCGCACGGTGGTGTTGTGCGCGCTGAGCTTGAACACCCGTTCAAGCAGGCCCGAGCCGCTTGCGCTGCCCACAGCCGCGCGCGGACGCGCGGACTCGACATGCCCCGGCGCGCGGGGCTCGGCGCCTTTGGGCGCCTGTTCAAACGAACTCATTTGCTTGTCTCCAGCTGTTGTAGTGGCGGTTTTCATCGTTGCCCCGCTCACGACGCCAGCGCGAACGGGGATCTCTCAGGGATCGGATGTCTCGGGGGCGGCGGGCGGCCGCGCGGCCATGGAGGGTGGCGGGCGCAGCGACGCCGCCACGTCCTTGATGCATTCGCGCAGCCAGCGCGCCGAACTCGACGAATGGGTGCGTTCGTGCCAGAGCTGGTAGTACATGAGGCGCGGCAGCGCCACCGGGCATTCGAGGATCGCCAGCGGCAGCCGCGCCGCGAAGCGCTCGCAGTACTGTCGCCCGGTGGTCAGCACCAGCAGGCTGGAGGCCACCATGTCGGGAATGAGCCCGAAGTGCGCGCAGCGCGCCGTGATGTTGCGCTGCCGGCCCAGCTCGTCGAGCATCTGGTCGATGATGCCGCGCCCGCCCGGGTGCATGGGCGTGGGCGCGATGTGTTCCGCCGCCAGCCAGGTCTCCAGGTCCCAGCCGCGGCGCACCGCCGGATGGTCCTTGTTGACCAGCGACACCACCTCGTCGCCGAACAGCCGCGCCATGTGCAGGTCTTCCGGCGGCTTGAGCCAGTTGCCGATCACCAGGTCGACCTGGCCGAGCGCCAGGTGGCCGTGGTAGTCCGAGTCGGGCGTGAGCGCGTGGATCTCGATCTGGCACAGCGGCGCGTCGCGCTTGACCTGCGCCACCAGCATCGGCAGGAACAGCGGGTCCATGTAGTCGCTGGCGGCGATGCGGAAGGTGGTGGCGGCCGACTGCGGATCGAAGCCGCGCGCGTCGGAGAACAGCATCTCGGCCGCGCGCAGGATGCTGGCCGCGGGCTCGATCATGCGCAGCCCCGCATCGGTCGGCACCATGCCCGAGCCCGAGCGCACCAGCAGCGGATCGCCCGACAGCTCGCGCAGGCGCTTGAGCGCGGCCGAGACGGCCGGCTGGTACATGCCCAGCCGAATGGCGGCGCGCGAGACGCTGCGGTCGGTCAGCACGGTGTGAAGCACCCGGATGAGGTGCAGATCGATCTTGTCGAAAAGCGCCTGGTCACGCATGGCACTCGCCCCCGGTGTTCGCGCACTTCGTGTCGCTTCGCCCACCCCCTGCCGGGGGCGACACCCGCGGCTCGGCAAAGCCGGTTCCGCGGAGTTTCGCGAATGGAATCGGGACGTGTGGCATGGGGAGGACTTTGGACATGCGCCAAAGTCTACGAGTGACTATGCGGACTGGACAGCGGTGACGGCGCGAAGAATCGACTCGCTGGTCGCCGGCGCCTTCAGCGGCGGATCGACCTTGTGGTCACCCGCGGCCGACACCGCGTCGCGGATCGCGAAGAACACAGAGAACGGCAGCAGGAGGGGCGGCTCGCCCACGGCCTTGCTGCGGTGGATCGAGTCCTCGAAGTTCTGGCCTTCGAACAGGCGCACGTTGAACACGGGCGGGCAGTCGTTGGCGGTCGGGATCTTGTAGGTACTGGGCGCGTGCGTGGTGAGCTTGCCGCTTTGCGGATGCCATACCAGCTCCTCGGTGGTGAGCCAGCCCATCCCCTGGATGAAGGCGCCCTCGACCTGGCCGATGTCCACCGCCGGGTTCAGCGACTTGCCCGCGTCGTGCAGGATGTCGGCGCGCAGCAGCTTCCATTCGCCGGTGAGCGTGTCGACGATCACCTCGCTCACCGCCGCGCCGTAGGCGTAGTAGTAGAACGGGCGGCCCTGCATCTTGTCCTTGTCCCAGCTCAGGCCGGGGGTGGCGTAGAAGCCGTCGGACCACAGCTGCTTGCGGTCGAGGTAGGCCTCGCCCACCACGGTGCTGAAGGCCAGCGTCTTGCCGTTGACCTCGACCTTGTCGTTCGCGAAGCGCACCTCGGCGGCCGTGCCGCCGTGGCGCTCGGCCGCGCAGTCGGCCAGGCGCTCGCGGATCTGGCGCGCCGCGTCCTGCGCGGCCTTGCCGTTCAGGTCGGCACCGGTCGATGCGGCCGTGGCCGAGGTGTTGGCCACCTTGGTGGTGTCGGTCGCGGTGACGCGTACGCGCTCGAAGCTCACGCCCAGCTCGTGCGCCACCACCTGCGCCACCTTGGTGTTCAGGCCCTGCCCCATCTCGGTTCCGCCGTGGTTCACGAGGATCGAGCCGTCGGTGTATACATGCACCAGCGCGCCGGCCTGGTTGAAGTGCTTCACGTTGAACGAGATGCCGAACTTCAGCGGCGCCAGCGCCAGCCCGCGCTTGAGCACCACGCTCTTCTTGTTGAAGGCCGCGATGTCCTCGCGCCGCGCGCGGTAGTCGCTGCTGGCTTCGAGTTCGGCCACGAGTTCGTGGACGATGTTGTCGGTCACTGTCTGGCGGTACGGGGTGACGTTGTTCTCCGTCTTGCCGTAGAAGTTGACGCGCCGCACGTCCAGCGGATCGCGCTGGAGCTCGCGGGCCACCGAATCCAGGATGTTCTCGATGGCAATGGCGCCCTGCGGGCCGCCGAAGCCGCGAAACGCGGTGTTGCTCTGCGTGTTGGTCTTGCCCGAGAAGCCGTGCATGGCCACGTTGGGCAGCCAGTAGGCATTGTCGAAGTGGCACAGCGCACGCGTCATCACGGGGCCCGACAGGTCGGCCGAGTGGCCGGCGCGCGAGACCATCGTGATCTCGGCGCCGAGGATGCGGCCCTCGTCGTCGTAGCCCACCTCGTATTCGTACCAGAAGCAGTGGCGACGGCCGGTGACCATGAAGTCGTCGTCGCGGTCCAGCCGCAGCTTCACCGGGCGCTGCAGCTGGCGCGCCGCGATGGCCGCCACGCAGGCGAACAGCGCCGACTGCGATTCCTTGCCGCCGAAGCCGCCGCCCATGCGCCGGCATTCGACATGCACTTCGTTCGACTGCAGGTGCAGCGCATGCGCCACCAGGTGCTGCATTTCGCTGGGGTGCTGCGTCGAGCAGTGGATGTGCAGCGCGCCGCCTTCCTTGGGAATGGCGTAGCTGATCTGCCCCTCGAGATAGAACTGCTCCTGCCCGCCCACGTCGAGCGTGGACTTGTGGCGGCGCGGCGCCTTCGCGATGGCGGCGCGCACGGCGGCCTCGTCGCCTTCGTTGGCACCGCCGCCGCTGCGCACGATGTGCATCGGCGGCACCACGTACTGGCCACGCTCGTGGGCGGCCTGCGGCGTGAGCACGGGCGGCTGCGCCTCGATAGTCAGCGCGTCCTTGGCCTTGGCGGCGGCGCGGCGCGCGGCGTCGCGGGTCTCTGCGATCACCGCGAACACGGGCTGGCCGAGGTAGCGGATCTCGCCGCCGTCGTTCACGGGCAGCAGGATCGGGTCGTCGTGAATGATCGAGCCGCAGTCGTTGGTGCCCGGAATGTTGTCGGCCGTGATGACCGCGACCACGCCCGGCATGGCGCGGATGGCATCCAGCGACAGCGCGGTGACGCGGCCGTTGGCCGCCGGCGACAGGCCCAGCGCGCAGTGCAGCGTGCCGGCGAGCTCGGGAATGTCGTCGATGTAGGTGGCCTCGCCGGCCACGTGCAGGTGCGCCGACTCGTGCGGGCGGCTGATGCCCACGCGCATGCCGCGCTCGTGCGCCAGCGCTTCGGCGCCCACGTCGATGCGCGCGGCGGTGTTGGTCAGGTAGTCGGCAAAGGCCTCGGCGGGTTGCAGCAGGCGGGCGTCGATGGGTTTGTTCATGGTCAGACTCCTGCGGCGGTGGCGGGGGTCGCGTGGGGCATCACGCTCCAGACGCTGGTTTCTTCCAGCGACAGGGCGTCTTCGGCGCGGGTTTCGAGCCAGAGGCGTTGAATGAGGTTCTGGGCGACCTGCAGCCGGTAGTCGGCCGAGGCGCGCATGTCCGACAGCGGCTTGAAATCCTGCGCGAGCGCGAGCTTGGCGGTGGCGACGCTGGCCTGCGTCCACGGCTTGCCGAGCAGCGCGGCCTCGGCGTTCGTGGCGCGCTTGACGGTCGCGGCCATGCCGCCGAAGGCCAGGCGCACGGCCTTCACCGTGTCGCCGCCGGCTTCGAGTTCGATGGCGAAGCCCGCGCACAGCGCGGAGATGTCGCAGTCGAAGCGCTTGCTGATCTTGTAGGCGCGCACCTGGCGCTTCATGGCGGCGTGCGGAACGGCCAGCCCCTGCACGAACTCGCCCGGCTGCAGCTGGTTCTTCATGTAGTCCAGATAGAAGTCGGGCAGCGGCATGCGGCGCACCACGTCGCCGCGGCGCAGCTCGATCTGCGCGTCAAGCGACATCAGCACCGGCGGCGAATCGCCGATGGGCGAGCCGTTGGCCACGTTGCCGCCCATGGTGCCGGCATGGCGGATGGGCGGCGAGGCGAAGCGCAGCCACACCTCGGCCAGGCTGGGCACGCGCTCGACCAGCGCGCCGAAGGCCGCCTCCAGCGAGGCGCCGGCGCCGATGTAGAGCTCGCCGCCGTTGTCAGGGCGGTCCTCGATGGCCTTCATCTCGGCCACGTCGCCCACGTAGATGATGTCGCCGAGGTCGCGGAACTGCTTGTTGACCCACAAGCCGACATCGGTCGAGCCGGCCAGCAGCTGGGCGCGGGGCTTCTGCTCGCGCAGGGCGGCCAGCTGGGCCAGGGTCCTGGGGGCGTGGAAGTGGTCCATGCGCGCGCCGAGCGGGGCGGCGTAGCTCAGCGCCGCGCCGTCGTCGCGCAAGGCGGTGAGCGCAGCCACCACGGGCCTGGTGTCCAGGCGCACCGAAGGCAGGTCGAACATGCGCTGGCCGGCGTCCAGGATCGGGCGGTAGCCGGTGCAGCGGCACAGGTTGCCCGACAGGTCGTCGGCCAGCTGCTGGCGGGTGGGCTGCGTGCCCCCGGCCTGGTGGTGTTCGTAGGTGGCCCACAGCGACATCACGAAGCCGGGCGTGCAGAAGCCGCACTGGGAGCCGTGGCAGTCGACCATGGCCTGCTGCACCGGGTGCAGCGTGTGCACCGCGTGCTTGCCGTCCTTGGCCTTCTCGGTCCTGTGGGGCGCGGCCTGGCACTGGGCCTTGAGGTCCTGGACCGTGAACAGGGCCTTGCCGTGCAGGGTGGGCAGGAACTGGATGCATGCGTTGACGGTCTGCAGGCTCAGGCCGTCCACCGCGCCCGGCGCCTGGGGATCGGTGGCCAGTTCTCCGATGACGACGGTGCAGGCACCGCAGTCACCTTCGTTGCAGCCTTCCTTGGTGCCGGTGCAGCGGGCGTCCTCGCGCAGCCAGTCGAGCACGGAACGGGTCGGGTGGACGCCGGTGACGTCGACGATCTTTCCGCGATGGAAGAAGCGGATCGGTTGAATCTTGCTGCTGTCGGTGCTCATGCTTTTGGGGCTCGTGGGGGACCCGTCAGGGGTCAGTCATGGACGTTAGCGGCTTGTCGGGGGTCTTGCATACGGGCAGCCCCATAACGCGTATGTGGGGGCCGGTATGCCACGTACGGGGAAACCCTGGCGCGGGAGCTGCAATTCCCGGGCCAAGCACGGCCCGGGCTGCGCTCAGCCCCGCGCAATGGCCGCCCAGGCGGTGGCGATCAGCGTCGAGCCCGCCGCCGCGAGCAGGCCGCCGACCAGCCACTTGAGCGTGCGCGGCTTGAGCTTGTTGGGCAGGCGATGGTGCAGGCGCGTCGCGCCGTAGACCACCGGCATCGCGCAGCCGGCCAAGAGCGCGGAATACCAGGAGAAATGCCCCGTCGGCACCACGATCACCAGCCGCACGAGCGAGTTGAACCCGAACATCAGCAGCAGCGCGCGGCGCACCAGCTCGCGGTCCAGCGGCTGGCGGTACATGTGGAACACGATGGGCGGCCCGGAGCTGGAGAACAGTCCGCCCAGCACGCCCGACAGCCCGCCGATCACGGCAAAGCTGCGCGGGCCCGACACCGCCGGCAGCGGCCGGCCCTGCATCACCAGCAGCACGGCGCAGCCCAGGATCGACACCCCCAGCAGCCCGCGCAGCCAGTTGACCGCGCCGCCGCTGAGCCAGGTCAGCAGCATGAGACCCACGATCACGCCCACCGTGCTGCCGTTGAGCGCCGGCTTCATGAGCCGCCACGGCACCACGCCAGGCCGGGCACGGAAATAGGTCCATGCGTTCAGGAGGCTCAGCACCGTCGCGGCGTTGGCCGTGTCGCTCACGCTGGCGACGTGGAACACCGACACCAGGCCCAGCAGGATCAGGCTGAATGCAAAACCCGTGAGGTTCTGCGCGTAAGTGGCGAGCGCGACGCAGGCCATGAAGACCAGCACGGGGCCGGCCCCGGAAAGAATCAATTGCACAAACTCGGTCTCGATCTCGGTCTCAGCGCACCAGGTCCCAACCCATCATCAAGGCCGCGAATCCCATCAAGGCGGTGCCGCCCCACCCCAGCCAGCGGATGCGGCGCCCGGAGGTGAACACACCCATCACATTCTCGCGCGTCACGAGGATCATCATCGCCGCCATGATCGGCACCGCGACCACGCCGTTGATCACCGCGCTCCAGTAGAGCGCCTTCATGGGGTCGATGGGCGTGAAATCGAGCGCCGTGCCGACCAGCGTGGCCACCGCGATGATCCCGTAGAACTCCTTGGCTTCGCGCCAGTGCCGCTCCAGGCCCTCTTCCCAGCCGAAGGCCTCGGCCACCGCGTAGGCCGCCGAAGAAGCCAGCACGGGAACGGCCAGCAGCCCGGTGGCGATGATGCCGCCGGCGAACAGCCAGAAGGCGAAGTCGCCGGCCAGCGGGCGCAGCGCCTCGGCGGCCTGCGCGGCGGAGGTCACGTCATGCACGCCGGCCGCATACAGCACCGCCGCGCCCACGACCATCACGAAGAAGGCGATGAGGTTCGAGAAGGTCATGCCCAGCCAGGTGTCCAGCCGCACGCGCTTGAGGTCGCGCCGCACTTCCTGGTCGGTGCCCTTGCGGCCGCCCTTGAGCCGCAGTTCCTCGACCTCCTGCGATGCCTGCCAGAAGAACAGGTACGGGGAAATGGTGGTGCCCAGCAGCGCCACGATCATCATCCAGTAATCGCCGCGCCACTGCAGCTTGGGCACCACCAGGTCGTGCAACACCTGCGCCCAGTGCACCTGCACCACGAACACCGCCGCCACGTACGCGAACAGCGTGAGCGTCAGCCACTTGAGGATGTGGGCCAGCTTGCGGTAGGGCACGAACACCTGCAGCAGCACCGTCACCACCCCGAAGACCAGCGAATGGAAGTGCGCGCCGCCGCCCACCACCAGCTGCAACGCCTCGCCCATGGCGGCGATGTCGGCCGCGATGTTGATGGTGTTGGCCACCACCAGCAGCGACACCAGCACGATCAGGAAGCCGCGCGGCATGTGCTCGCGCAGGTTGGCCGCCACGCCCTTGCCGGTGACCCGGCCGATGCGCGCCGACACGAGCTGGATCGCCACCATGAAGGGCAGCGACAGGAACACGGTCCACAGCAGCCCGGTGCCGAACTGCGCCCCAGCCTGGGTGTAGGTCGCGATGCCGGACGGGTCGTCGTCGGCCGCGCCGGTGACGACGCCGGGGCCGACGTGGCGCAGGAATGAGGGAATGCGTTTCTTCATGTCAGGCCCATGGTGGCACGGCGAGCCTGACCACCGGATGAATGTCCGGCGGCAAGGAGCAAAAAGAGGCGAAGGCGGCTCATGACCGCTCGGAGAACAGCGCCACGATGACCTGGCGCAGCCAGCGGTTGCCGGGATCGGCCTCGAAGCGCTTGCTCCAGTGCAGCGACACCGTGAAGTCGCGCAGCGGAAACGAGGGCTCGACGATGGCGTAGCCGCCTTCTTCCGCAAAGCCGCGCGCAATGTTGCGCGGCATCACCACCGCCAGGTCGGTGGCGCGCACGATGGCCGGCAGCACCATGAAGTGCTCGGTGGTCAGGCGAACCCGGTCCTCCAGGTTCAGCAACTGCAGGATGCGCAGGGTGTCGGCATGCGTGCGCACCGTCACGTAGTCGAGCTCCTGCAGGGCCTCGAGCAGCGCCTGCCCGCTGCGCCGGCGCTTCAGGAAAGGATGGTCGCGGCGCAGCAGCACGATGTAGCGGTCGCGCAGCAGCTGGGCGCGCTGGGTGTCCTTCACGCGCGGCAGGAAGCCGAAGGCGAAATCGACCTTGCCGCTGTCGAGCGCGGTGGCGATCTCGCCCGCCGCCAGCGGCATGGTCTCGACGCGCACGCCCGGCGACAGCTCGCGCAGCCGCGCCATCAGCGCCGGCAGGAAGCGCCCCTCACCGATGTCGCTCATGTGGATGCGAAACAGCTTGCGCGAAGCCGCCGGATCGAAGCGCTCCGGCTCGGCCAGCGCCTGCTGCAGCGTGGCCAGCGCGGACTGCACCGACACCGCGAGCCGCTCGGCACGCGGCGTCGGTGTCACGCCGCCTGGAGTGCGGGTGAACAGCGCGTCGCCCAGCAGCAGCCGCAGCCGGGTCAGGCCGTGGCTGGCCGCCGGCTGCGTCAGGCCCAGGGCCTCGGCCGCGCGGCTCACGCTGCGGGACCGGTACACCGCATCGAAGAGCCGCAGCAGGTTCAGGTCGACCGCGTCGATATGCACTGGATTCATATTGGATAGCTGGCTTATTTTATTGAAGTATGGCGGCACCCCGACCACACTGCGGCACACCATAAAAAAGAGACACGATGGAAGTTTCATTCAGCAAGGAAGTCGAGATGCTGCGCCTCGGCGCCGGCGACACCTTTCACGGCGAGGGCATCCTCGCGATCACCAAGGGCCTGCTGCAGTCGGGCGTGGCCTATGTCGGCGGCTACCAGGGCGCGCCGGTGTCGCACCTGCTGGACGTGATGGTCCAGGGCAAGGCCTACATGGACGAGCTGGGCGTGCACGTGGAGGCCTGCTCCAACGAGGCCTCGGCCGCCGCGATGCTCGGCGCCTCCATCCACTACCCGCTGCGCGGCGCGGTCACCTGGAAATCCATCGTCGGCACCAACGTGGCGGCCGATGCGCTGTCGAACCTGTCGTCGCCGGGCGTCACGGGCGGCGTGCTGATCGTGGTGGGCGAGGACTACGGCGAGGGCGCCAGCGTGATCCAGGAGCGCACGCACGCCTATGCGCTGAAGTCGAGCATGTGCCTGCTCGACCCGCGCCCCGACCTCGGCGTGATGGTGCGCATGGTGGAGGAAGGCTTTCGCCTGTCGGAGAGCTCCAACATGCCCTGCCTGATGGAGCTGCGCATCCGCACCTGCCACGTGCGCGGCAGCTTCGAGTGCAAGGACAACGTGGCGCCCGCCGTCTCCACCCGCGCGCTGATGACCGAGCCGGCCGGCTTCAACTACATGAAGCTCGCGCATCCGCCCGTCACCTTCCGCCACGAGAAGCTCAAGGGCGAGGAGCGCATTCCGGCGGCGCGGCGCTACATCGTCGAGCACGGCCTGAACGAGCTGATGCCCGGGCAACGCCACGCCGACCTCGGCATCGTGGTGCAGGGCGGCCTGTACAACGCGCTGATCCGCAGCCTGCAGCAGCAGGGGCTGGCCGATGCCTTCGGCGAGACCGACATCCCGATCCTCGTGCTCAACGTGACCTATCCGCTGGTGCCCGAGCAGGTGGCCGACTTCTGCGTGGGCAAGCGTGCGGTGCTGGTGGTGGAGGAAGGCCAGCCCGAATACATCGAGCAGGACATCGCCACGCTGCTGCGCCGGCGCGACATCCAGACGCCGCTGCACGGCAAGGACATGCTGCCGTCGGCGGGCGAGTACGGCGTGGAGGTGCTGTCGGGCGGCATCGGCGCCTTTGCCGCGAAGTACATCGCGGCGAGCGAGGCCTCGTCCTCCGCGCAGGCCTGGCTGGCCGGCAACCGCGAGCGCCGCGAGGCCGTCGCGCGCCGCCTGAGCGCGCCGCTGCCCAACCGGCCGCCGAGCTTCTGCATCGGCTGCCCGGAGCGGCCGGTGTTCTCGGCCCTCAAGCTCGCGCAGCAGCAGACGGGGCCGGTGCACATCGCGGCCGACATCGGCTGCCACGCCTTCGGCACCTTCGAGCCGTTCTCGATGGGCCACTCGATCCTGGGCTACGGCATGAGCCTGGCGAGCCGCGCGGGCGTGGCGCCGATGATGAACCGGCGCACCCTGTCGATCATGGGCGACGGCGGCTTCTGGCACAACGGGCTGCTCACCGGCGTGCAGAGCGCGCTGTTCAACGGCGACGACGCGGTGCTGCTGATCTTCAAGAACGGCTACACCTCGGCCACCGGCACGCAGGACATCATCTCGACGCCCGACGACGAAATCAAGGAGCGCGCCGTCGACAAGCAGCAGAGCCTGGTCGACAAGAACCAGACCATCGAGGCCACGCTGAAGGGCCTGGGCGTGCAGTGGATGCGCACCGTGACCACCTACGACGTGGAGCGCATGCGCAGGACGCTGACCGAGGCGCTCACCAGCGACTTCAATGGCCTGAAGGTGGTGATTGCCGAAGGCGAATGCCAGCTCGAGCGCCAGCGGCGCATCAAGCCCTGGATCGCGGGCCTGCTGCGCAAGGGCGAGCGCGTGGTGCGGGTGAAGTACGGCGTCGACGAGGACGTGTGCAACGGCGACCACGCCTGCATCCGCCTGTCGGGCTGCCCCACGCTCACGCTCAAGGACAACCCCGATCCGCTGAAGGTGGACCCGGTGGCCACCGTGATCGACGGCTGCGTGGGCTGCGGCCTGTGCGGCGCCAACGCGCATGCGGCCACGCTGTGCCCGAGCTTCTACCGGGCCGAGGTGGTGCAGAACCCCAAGTGGCATGAACGGCTGCTGCACGGCCTGCGCGGTGCGGTCGTGCGCGCGCTGCAGCCGGCATGAGGGACAAGCACATGGAACAGAACCGTCCCCTCACCCTGCTCGTCTGCGCCCTCGGCGGCGAAGGCGGCGGCGTGCTCACCGAATGGCTGGTCGATACCGCGCGCCATGCCGGCTACGCCGCGCAGAGCACGTCGATCCCCGGCGTGGCGCAGCGCACCGGGGCCACCACCTACTACATCGAAGTGTTCCCCGTGCCGCTCGCCCGGCTCGCCGGCAAGCGCCCCGTGTTCAGCCTGAGCCCGGTGCCGGGCGCGCTCGACGCCATCGTGTCGTCGGAGCTGCTGGAAACCGCGCGCCAGATCGGCAACGGCATGAGCGCGCCGCTGCGCACGCTGGTCATCAGCTCCTCGGCGCGCATCTTCACCACGGCCGAGCGCATGGAGCCGGGTGACGGGCGCGCCGACGCGCAGCGGCTGCTCGACGTGGTCAAGGCCTTCAGCCGCGAGCACCATGTGTTCGACATGAACGCCATCGCGCGCGATAGCGGCACCGTGGTCAGCGCGGTGATGCTCGGCGCCATCGCGGGCAGCGGGCTGTTCCCGTTCCCGCGCGAGGCCTACGAGCATGTGGTGCGCGGCGGGGACACCAGCGCCCCGGAGAAACTGAACAAGATGGCCGCCGCCAGCCTGCGCGGCTTTGCCGCCGCCTTCGAAGCGGTGAACGCACCGCGCGCGCAGGCCGCGTTCGTGAGCAGCGTGCTGGCCAGCGACACGAACGACGCACCGCCCCCGGCCAGCGCCCTGCCGGCCGAACTCGCCCGGCGCTTTCCACCCGCGGTGCACGACATGCTCGCGCTCGGCCACGCTCGCGTGCTCGACTACCAGGACGCGGCGTATGCCGCGCTCTACGCCGACCGGCTGGGCCGCGTGCTCGATGCCGAGCGCACCGCCGACCCGGCCGGCGCACAGGGCTTTGCCATCACGCGGGAGATGGCGCGCTGGCTCGCGCTGTGGATGGCCTTCGACGACATCGTGCGGGTCGCCGCGCTCAAGGGCCGCGCAAGCCGGGCGCAGCGCGTGCGGCAGGAGGTGCGCGCCGGCGACGACGACATCGTGAAGGTCTACGACCACTTCAAGCCCGGCGCGGCGGAATTCGCGGCGCTGCTGCCGGCTTCGCTCTCGCGCCGCGTCACGGCCTGGGACCGGGCCCGCCAAGCGCGCGGCCGGGAGCCGTGGGCGCTGCCGCTGAAGGTGGGCAGCCACTCGGTGTTCGGCATGGCCTCGCTGCGGCTGCTGGCGTCGCTGCGCTGGCTGCGCCGCCGGGGCAGCCGCTTCGCCGAGGAACAGGCGCTGATCGAGCGCTGGCTCGCGGCGGTGGAAGCCGGCACCTGCGAGGCCTGGGCGCTGGGCCACGAACTGGCGCTGTGCGGGCGGCTCATCAAGGGTTACGGCAGCACCAACGAGCGCGGCAAGCACAACCTGCTGCACGTCATCGACGCGCTGGCCGGCCGCACCGCCCTGCCGGCAACGGCGCGAGCCGCCGCGATCGCCGCGGCCCGCGAGGCGGCGCTGGCGGACGAAGGCGGCAAGGCGCTCGACGCCGCGCTGGCGGCGCACGGCGCGGCACCCCGGCCGGTGCAGGCGCAGCCCATCCGCTGGATGAAGCGGCCACCGCCCGCGAAGGCTTGAGGCGAGGCGACCGATGGCCTTGCTGCTCAACGTGGACGACCACCGGCGCCGTGCGCGCCGTGTGCTGCCGCGCCTGGTGTTCGACTATGTCGACGGCGGCGCGGAAGACGAACGCTGCCTGCGGCGCAACCGCGACGCAATCGAAGCGCTGCCGCTCATTCCGGAATGCCTGCGCGACACCACCACGGTGGACACCGGCATCGAACTGTTCGGGCGCCGCTGGCGCGCGCCGTTCGCGGTCGCGCCCATCGGGCTGGCCGGGCTGGTACGGCCGCGCGCCGACGCCTTGCTGGCCGGAGCCGCGCAGGCCGCGCGCGTGCCCTTCATCCTCTCGACCGCATCGAACACCCGCATCGAGGACGTGCGCACCGCCGCGCCCGACGCCACGCTGTGGATGCAGCTCTACGTGATGGGCGAGCGCGCCATTGCCGAACGCATCGTGCGCCGCGCGCGCGCTGCGGGCTTCGAGGCGCTGGTGCTCACGGTCGATGTGCCGGTGAGCGGCCTGCGGGAACGCGACCTGCGCCACGGCTTTCGCGTGCCGATGCGGCTCACGCCCGGCACACTGTTCGACATGGCGCGGCACCCGGCCTGGCTGCTGCGGCTTGCGCGCCACGGCATGCCGCGCTTCGAGAACCTGCTGCCCGATGAAGACGGCGCACCCGTCTCCGCGCAGACGCAGGCCGCGCTGCTCTCGCGCACCATGGACCGCGCGCTCACCTGGGAAAGCCTGGGCTGGCTGCGCAAGCTCTGGGACGGCCCATTGCTCGTCAAGGGCCTGCTGGGCGCGGAAGACGCACGGCGTGCCGTGCGCCACGGCGCCGACGGCATCGTGGTTTCCAACCACGGCGGACGCCAGCTCGACGCCGCGCCGGCCAGCATCGCCGCCCTGCCCGCGATGGTCGACGCCGTGAACGGGCGGATCCCCGTGCTCATGGACGGGGGCATCCGGCGCGGAAGCGACATCGTGAAGGCGCTCGCGCTCGGCGCGCGCGGGGTCCTGGTCGGGCGCGCCCCGGTCTACGGGCTGGCGTGCGACGGCGAGCGCGGTGCGCTGTCGGTGCTGCAGATGCTCATCCAGGAGACCGAACGCACGATGACCCTGCTGGGCGCCACGCAGGTGCGCGAACTCGGCCCGCATCACGTGGACAGGCCTTCGCCGCGTTCGCCCGACGAACAGGAAGGCGTGCCAACGCGACCCAAGGAAAACACGCACGGGAAACCCTCCATTTACCCCGCGCGCGCGACTGCCTAGATTGCTCAACCCAGACGAACACATAACGAAGGAGACCATGACAATCGCCCACCGCCCCCACCGCACGGCACTGGCCCCGGCCGCCGTCGCCATCGCCGCCGCCCTTGCGCTCTGCACGCCCGCCGCGTATGCACAGGACAAGCCCGTGCAGCTCAAGCTGTCGAGCTGGGTGCCCGCGCAGCATCCGCTCAACCCCGCGCTGCAGGCGTGGGCCGATGACATCAAGAAGGAGTCCGGCGGCACCATCACCGCGATCCTGTTTCCGTCGGAGCAGCTCGGCAAGGCCTTCGACCACTACGACATGGCGCGCGACGGCATCGCCGACTTCTCCTACGTGAACCCCGGCTACCAGCCCGGCCGGTTTCCGGTGATGGCCGGCGCGTCGCTGCCCTTCCTGTTCGCCAACGGCAAGGAAGGCTCGGCCGCCATCGACGCCTGGTACCGCAACTACGCGGCCAAGGAAATGAAGGACGTGAAGTACTGCTTCGCCTTCGTGCATGACCCCGGCACCTTCCATTCGCGCAAGAAGATCACCGTGCCCGGCGACGTCAAGGGCCTGAAGGTGCGCCCGGCCACCAGCACCGTGGGCCAGCTCATCACCTCGCTGGGCGGCACCAACGTGCAGGCCTCGGCGCCCGAGTCGCGCGACATGCTGGAGCGCGGCGTGGCCGACGCCATCACCTTCCCGTGGGGCTCCATCGGCCTGTTCGGCATCGACAAGGTGGTGAAGTACCACATGGATGCGCCGCTGTACGTCACGCCCTTCGTGTGGGTCATGAACAAGGGCAAGTACGACGCCATGTCCACCGCGCAGAAGAAGGTGATCGACGACCACTGCACCAGCGAATGGGCGCAGAAGGTGGCCGGGCCGTGGGCCGACTTCGAGTTCGCCGGCCACGCCAAGATGGCGGCGCTTTCGGGCCACGAGATCTACAAGCTCACGCCGGAGCAGCTCGATGCATGGCGCAAGGCCGCGGCGCCCTCGGAAGCGCAGTGGGCCGAGAGCGTGAAGAAGGTCGGCGAAGACCCCAAGGCGGTCATGGATGCGTTGAAGGCCAGCCTCGCCAAGTACAAGTCGGCGCTCTGAGCGATGGCTACCCGGTCCGCCAGCTACATGGACCGCGCGATCAATACGATTGAATGGCTCGCCGCCGTTTTTGTAGGGATCGTCGCGCTCAACATCTTCGTGGCCGTGGTGCTGCGCAAGTTCTTCGACACCTCGATCCCCGACGCCTACGACTTCGGCCGCATGCTGCTGGGGATCCTGATCTTCTGGGGCATCGCGGCCACCAGCTACCGCGGCGGCCACATCACGGTCGACCTCGTGTGGACGGCGGCGGGCCCGCGCATGAAGCGCGCGATCGACGTGTTCGCCACGCTGGTGCTGCTGTTCGTGGTGGCGGTGCAGACCGCCATGCTGTTCGACAAGGTGCGCGGCACCTACGTCGACAACGTGCAGACCTATGACCTGAACATTCCGACCTGGCCGTTCTATGCCGTGGCCTGGGCCGGCGACGTGTGCGCGGTGCTGCTGATCGCGATCCGCACCTACCGGCTGATCTTTCACCCCGAGCAACTCGAAGAAGTTCACGCAGAACAGAAGGCGGACGAATGAGCCCCGATGCAGTGGCAGTGCTGGGCTTCGTCGCCCTGTTCGTATTGATGTTGTTGCGCGTGCCGGTGGGCATGGCGATGGGCCTGGTGGGCGTGACCGGCTACAGCTACCTCGTGGGCCCCGGGCCGGCGCTGAAGCTGGTCGGCCAGACCTCGATGCGCACCGTGACCGACTACACCTTCGGCGTGATCCCGATGTTCATGCTGATGGGCGCGCTGGTGTCGGTGTCGGGCGTGAGCCGCGAGCTCTTCAAGGCCGCCAACTCGATGATCGGCCACCTGCGCGGCGGCCTCGGCGTGGCCACCGTGGTGGCGTGCGGCGGCTTCGCGGCCATCTGCGGCTCGTCGGTGGCCACGGCCGCCACGTTCTCCGCGGTCGCGTATCCGGAGATGCGGCGCTTCAACTACCCGCAGTCGTTCTCCGCCGGCGTGATTGCCGCGGGCGGCACGCTGGGCGCGATCCTGCCGCCATCGACCGTGCTGGCCGTGTACGCCATCCTCACGCAGCAGGACATCGGCAAGCTGTTCATGGCGGGCATCGTGCCCGGCATCCTGGCGATGGCGATGTACGTGCTGACCATCGCGATCATCGTCAAGCTGCGGCCCGACTGGCTGCCCGGCGGCGAGGTCAAGCCGTGGTCGGAACGCGTGAAGGACCTGAAGAACGTGTGGGCGCCGCTGGTGCTGTTCGTGTTCGTGATCGGCGGCCTGTACGGCGGCTTCTTCACGCCGACCGAGGCGGGCGGCGTGGGTGCGAGCGGTGCGTTCATCCTCGGGCTGGTGCGGCGCAAGCTCGACGGCCCGAAGATCCGCGAGGCGCTGCTGTCGGCCACGCGCACGGCTGCGGCGGTGTTCACTGTGCTGATCGGCGCGCTGCTGTTCGGCTACTTCCTCACCATCACGCAAAGCCCGCAGAAGCTCACCGAGTTCCTCACCGGCCTGGGCATCGGCCGCTACGGCGTGCTCGCGCTCATCATGCTGATGTACCTGGTGCTCGGCTGCCTGATGGACGCGATGGCGATGATCATCCTGACCGTGCCCATCATCTACCCGGTGATCGTGCACCTGGGCTTCGACCCCATCTGGTTCGGCGTGATCATCGTGATGACGGTGGAGCTGGGGCTGATCCATCCACCGGTGGGCATGAACGTGTTCGTCATCAAGAGCGTGGTGAAGGACGTGAGCTTCACCACCATCTTCAAGGGCGTGCTGCCGTTCATCGTGACCGACATCGTGCGCCTGGTGATCCTGATCGCGTTCCCGATCATTGCCTTGTGGCTGCCGACGAGAATGGGCTGATGAGCAACAGCAACAACCTCAAGGAAGTCGTCTACACCGCGCGCGTCGAGTTCGGCGACTGCGACCCCGCCGGCATCGTCTGGTTTCCCAACTTCTTCCGCTGGATCGACGCGGCCTCGCGGCACTTCTTCGCCGAGTGCGGCGTGCCGCGCTGGGAAGAAACCACGCAGACGCTGGGCGTGATCGGCACGCCGCTGGTCGATACGCACACGCGCTTCGTCAAGGCCGCGAGCTATGGTGACACGCTGAGCCTGGCGGTTCGCATCACCGAGTGGCGCGAGAAGAGCTTCGTGCAGACCTACCGCGTCACGCGCGGCGACGACCTGATCCTCGAGTGCGAGGAGGTACGGATCTTCGCGGCGAAGCGTGAAGGCGGCGGGATCCGGGCGGTGCAGATTCCGCCGTCGATCCGGGTGCTCTGCGAATAGGCCTCGCCTGATAGAGCCGCAGAGGGAAGCTGGCGAAAACCAGTGAAACTTTGGGGCTCCCCAATGGAGCGAGGACACATGTCGATCAAAACCGTTCTCTACCGACCGCGACGGCGGCATTGGTGTGCGGATGCGCCACACCACAAAGAGGGTACTCAGGCCACAGTGGGCCTGATGCCGACGTGGTGGCGATCACGGGCGACCTGCCCGCCTTCCAGTGCGGCGCGATCCGTGACCTGCCGGACCCTACGACGGGCACGCCGCTGGAAGCGTTTACCGTCACGCCAGCAGCCTTTGAAGCAGTGATGGCAATGCGCCCGCAAGCCACCTGCTCGAGCGCACGCGCATCCGGCTTGCAACCGGCAGCACGACGCCAATGATCAAGGACAAAGCCTGACTGATCGGCTCCTCAGGCAAAGCGAAAACTTGTACTTGCGCGTTGGGTCTACTTGTTTTCGGTTATTTACCAGCGCTCGGCCATACGTAAGCTCCAAAAAATACAGAGCAATCCAGCGATCTGAAGCAGGACCTTTGTCCTTTGAGAGGTAATTCATGTCAACGCGTCTTTACCTGGTTCTCATTGAACAACATGACACAGCGATTTGGGACAACCAAGTTCGCCTGATGGTCAAGCATCGTGCGGTAACGCATGTCAACTATGAATGCCGTGTCAACATTACCGGGGGATTTCTCGAGCTCATGCTAAGCCATCGCTATGACCTCTATAAGCCCATGATCGGTAAAAGAGACGATTTGTATTGGCTCAAGCTGTACATACCAATACTGATGGCGGACGAAGCTGGAAAGCTCATCACTCGAGGGCACGGGGGATTGAAGTCCTATGGAACCATGGGCCCTGAATGCTTCGCCGATTTTCTTATCGACATGGGTTTGAACAAAGATATAACAATCGACATGACGGGCTGTAGCCTCGCCCGCGGGCCGAATGTTGCCGACACTGCGGTGCATGCAAACACCGCCGCAGCTGTCGGGGCGGGTTCCTATGCACAGCGCTTTCAACGAGCGCTTTTCCAAAAGCGCGGATTGCGATGCAGGGTCCACGCCCGCACTTTCACTTTCACGATCAATGCAGCAGGCCGCAAGGAGACCAGGGATCCCATGACTGGCGTATGGGTCCATAAGGCGCCACATTCCAAGATCATCTTCACCATCAATACTGGAGGCCACCAAGAGATGGAATATGCCGAGGAGGAATACGACGCTTATGGACTAGCGAGGTTGTTTGCATGAGCGCGTTGCTGGGTCTCGGAGACGTTTCCTAGCCGACGGCAGGTGAGCGAGCTGGCACTTCGGCCCGCAGCTTTGCGAGCAGGCCATCGACGCCATGGTCGATCAGGTCGAAGACTTCGACGAAGTCTTTCTGCCCGCCGTACCAGGGGTCGGGCACGTCGCCATCGACGCCGTCAGCGAACTCCGTGAACAGATGGATCTTGCCCTCCGTGCCCGCAGGCGCGAGCCTGCGCAGCGCGGCGCAATGCTGGGCCGTCATGCCAATGATCAGGTCGAAGCGCTCGAAGTCGGCCTTGCGCACCTGACGCGCGCGGTGCGCATGCATCTCGATGCCGCGGCGCCTGGCCTCGGCCACCGAGCGCGGGTCGGGCGGGTTGCCACGCTCCTCGTCGGAGATGGCGGCGCTGTCGACCTCGATCTCGAAGCCGGCCGCGCGGGCCTTGTGCATGAGGAGCACGTGAGCCGTGGGGGAGCGGCAGATATTGCCGGTGCACACAAACAAAATTGACATTTTTTCCTTATAAAACAAACACTTATGTCAATTTTAGAGGGCTGGTGGATGGGGCAAATACCGGCAATCTAGTCCCAATGAAATCAATGACTTACGCATTCATTCCTACCGCACCAAACTGCTGAGTGCACGCCCTTGGCTAGGGCTGCTGAACAGCCAACGGTGCCGCATCAAACAGGGCAACCGACGGCAACTCGAGCATGGCTCGAGCCTCTTCGACGGTGCAGGTCAGCCAACGATCAAAGTCATGCGCCTCCAATGGGACCAGCGACCGCTTGTCCTGGATCGGCAGCGGCATCTTGGTTTTCGAATCGAACTCGAGCTTGTGCATGCGCGACATGAGCGGATGTAGGTTCGCGTTCAACGTCAGCATGGTGTAGCTGTCCCAGACCTCTCCAGTCTCGAAGTCGGTCCAGGTATCCCACAGCCCGGCCAAACCCCAGAGTTGCCCATCCGCTCGACGGAAGTTCCACGGCACATGCTCGCCGGTCTCCCAACAGGGCTCGATGAAGCTCCTTGCCGGGATGATGCAGCGTTGCCCTTTCGTCCAAGCGTTACGGTAGGTCGGCTTCTGCTCGATGCCGTTCACCCGAGCATTGACCGTCGACAAGCGCTTCCCCTTCGTTTCGCCTTTGCGTGGCTTGGTCTGAGGTATATGGCTCGGTGAAAAAACGGGAATCAACCCCCACTGGCCTGTCACCAGCTCGCGCTCATAGTCGGCACTTTCCCGCGCGCGGCGCATAAACGGACTGAGATACAGCGGGTGCATATCTCGCGCCCAGCGCTCCGGCGTCCGGGCTCCCACGTGCCAGGCGGCCTCGATCTCTCGGTCCTCGGGGGAGATGTAGCGGGTGCACATACGTTCATCCTCTCGCGGCGTGGCGGTAGCTGCCTCGGCAGTTACCCCACTTCGTTGATCGGCTTGAGCCAGTCGACGGCGGCCTCGTCGGGCGGCATCGCTCGCAGGCGCTCGTCGCGCCACAAGTCGTGCGCCACATCCTCCAGATCCAGAGGGTCGACGGTGTGCCACTGCTGCTGCAACCGGTGCGCGCAGGCGGCAATCCAGAGGTTCGCCGGCATGTTTTCCATGCTTGCAGTCTACCGCAATCACTGTATATTTAACCAGTAGTTAACAGGATCAGCAGTCCGATCCGCCTAGCGGGTTTCGATGCACCGGTGCGCGCGAAGCGCGCGATCTTCAACCGTCTAGGAGATGGCCATGAGCAAGATGAAGACAGCCCGACAAGAGTGGGTCGAAAAGTTCGTTTACGCAGTGCTCGAGATCGAGCCACGCGCGGCCTTCGACGACCACATCGAAGACGCATACGAGCAGTATGAAAAGCACTCAACGGAGGAGCCCGCCGAAGTCGTCAAGCGCATGTTCGGCGACAAGCGCACCCAGTACATCCTGGGAGTCAACACGCCAGCGTGGATGGTGCCGGGCGCCGAGGTGCCCCCGGGATAGAGACACGAAGATGGCGCCTGGCGCAACGATTGAAGACGAGCTGGTCGCCATGGCTCGTCAGACAGGTGAGCTCGGCCCCGACGAGCCGATGCGCCCTACCCTGCGCGACTTCGCTGACCACGTGGCCGGCCGCTGTGCGCGCATCGGCGACCTGTACGGAGACTGGGATCACAACGGGGGCGACCACATCCGCGCCGTGATGCATCAGGTGCCAGATCTCGCCCGCGACGACCAACCCGGCAGGGATAGCGTATGCGAGTGAAGATGCGCCGCCGCTACCGAGGCGGCACCAAGCTAAGCAAGCGCGAGTTTGTGGATCAGGAATGGGTCTGCGGAATGCTGTTGCTTCGAACCTTGGAAGGCCGGTTGCAGCTGGGACTTTGGGAATCCGTTCCGGGTTACGCAAATGGAGAGCGCGGCATCCTGTGGCGCCCCGAGATCGTCGCGTGCTTCAACGACACGATCAGCTTTGCTGGCGCCGAGCATGTGGCCGGCCGTTGGTGCTACCAGGTCTGGTACTGCGAATGCAACAACCTCCCCAATGAACTGTCACTGAGCCTTCTCGAAAAGGCTGCTGGATTCGATCATGAGCCAAGCTGACATCTTCCCCCCCGAAACCACCATCCTCTACACGCCAGCCTGGTACAGCGACAAGGTGCGCGAGGAACTCGAACTGCCGATGGCGCCGGGCGACTACAAGGTCACGCCCGGCCACGGTGCCGAGCGCTGGACGGTCACTTCGCTGAAGGATGGCGCCACGGTCTACAGCGGAATCGGGCCGGTAGAGATCAGGCGCTCACAATGAGCTGCTGTGGATTACCCTGTGGACAAGTCCTGTATAAATCGGTACAATCGCTGTATTTCCATACAGTGCATTGCGCACGGAGACCACTATGGCCATTAGAGAAAAGACGTTTTCTCCAAAGACCGCTGTGGAGTCGATTCTTTTCATTGCAAGCCGTCAAGGCGGCCAAGCATCGTTCCACGAAGTCCTGAAACTGCGATATTTCGCCGATCGCATTCATCTCTCGCGCTATGGGCGTTTGGCGAGCGGCGACGACTACACAGCCATGAAATTTGGGCCTGTTGGCTCGCGTACATACGACCTGCTGAAAGCGGCAAAGCTGGACGCGGTATCTGAGTGGACCAATCCAGCTTTTGTGGAAGCTGTATCTGGCGCCTTTGACATCGGACCTGACGGCTCAACAATTCGTTCGCGCCGAGAAGCCAATATGGCTCTTCTTTCTGCTGCCGAAATCGAGTGCATCGAAGAAGCGATTCGGCAATATGGTGGCATGTCGTTTAAGCAACGCACAGCCCTTAGCCATGATGCGGCGTGGCAAGAAGCCTACGACGCAGCCCTGGAAGCAAAGGTGGGCACAGCTTCAATGAAGCTGGAGTCGATCGCGAAAACGCTCGACAACGCCGAAGAAGTCCTGGAGCATCTCAGCGCGTAGAGATGGCACTGGGTCTGAACTTTCCCATTGAATATCGTAGGGAACAAATTGTTCGCCGCTTGGTGCCGGGCGTCGTTTTCAAGATGCGCGCACGGATGGACGATGGCCGAGTAAAAGAGAAGCGATTTGTGCTACTCAGAATCGACGCAGATGCGATCACATGTGTCATCAACTCCGAGTTGACGGGCTTTGTGCAGAGAAACTCGGAACTTCTTAGATGCCAGGTTTCAATGCAGCAGGCTGAGCACGAGTTTATGGATCACGACTCTCATGTCGACTGCAGTCAAGCGCGGGCCTACCCGGCAGACGCAGTCATCAATGAGCTTCTGAATCATCCAGATTGGGTCCTTGGCGATGCCTCGAAGGATTTGAAGGAGCAAATGGTGGCCGCATTGAAGTATGCGCCCATGATTGCCCCCGCAGATGTGCCAGAGTTGTGCGACGCGCTGCTGCCACCAGATCTAAATATAGGTTAGAAAACTAAGCCGCCCTCGAGGCGGCTTTTTCATGGGCGCGCAGGACGGCTGTCGGCGTCTGACCTTTGTTGACGCTCTCTCGCGCAGTTTTTCACACACACCAACCGGGCACCAGTTGAAGAATCGACCCGCGGCGGCCCTCGCCGCATCCTCGGGTCAAGTCGATGACCCTTTGACCCGCTTCAGCGGGTCTTTTTTTGCCTACCGCGGTGGCCATAGGCCGGCGGAGCGCATCAGCAGCACAAAGGCCTGGTAGATTTCAGGTTCTGGTGCTCCAGCGGGGAAGAGCGCATGGCGGCCGGCGTTGCAGCGGCTGCAGGTTGCTACGATGTTGCCGCGCGAGTCCTTGCCACCATCCATGCGCGCGACCAGGTGCTCGGCCGTCACGTCCTTGCCCATGGGCCGGCAGCAGTAGATGCAGGTCCCACGCTGCGCACGGCGGGCGCGCTCTCGATTTCGTTGACGTTGTGATTTCCGCATTGGGAACTCCTAAGGTTGAACTTGGAAGTCCCCGCTGGCACTTGGTGCATTGCGGGCGCCGTGCCTTGGGCTATCGGCGGGTGCCATCTTGGATCGCACGGTCGGGCATCAACCCGAGCGGGCGGATTCTAAAGCGCGACACGCTGCCGCGACAACCCCCGCATGCCCACCCTCTACCGCGTGCGGATCGAGATCAGCGATGGATCGCTTGGCGTGATGGTGGGGACCGATGGCGCGAGGTATCGCTGCAGGATGTGGCAGCGAAGACCCAAAGCTACTTGCGCTTCTTCTCGGAATATTGCTCGACCAAGAGGTCCGCGAGGTCATCCGCAATTGAGAAGATCTTTGCCTCGGGAGTTCGCCCACAGATCTTGTCTGTACATCCATGCATACCAATCAGGGAGCCGCAAAATCATCCGTAATTGAGTCGATCTACGATTCCGGCACGACCGTTACAGTCGCTATGAGTCGTTGCTCGCGAACCCAGGTTGAGTGCCTGCATCAGTTGAGAGCGCGGCGCATTGACACGTACTCAAATGTGGGAGTTCGAGGTCGCCGAGCTAGAAAAGATTCGCTAAGTTCGCCGGTTGATATTTCTCCGGCGGCCGCAGCGGATCCGGCTGCACGCTCGATGCGCCCATACGCGCCCTGACAGCATCGTTTAGCAAGACGTGGGTTCGAGGGTAATGCCTCACTGCAATCGGCCGTTGCGGGTAAATGGGACCATGTGTCCAGGGTTGGTGAGCGACGCCAACCGGATTCGGCCGGAACTCAGCTGGCATCAGGGGTGCGAATTCAATGGCCGAAGATTCGGCGAAGCGGTCGATCATCCACGCGAGTGCCACGTCAGAAAGGCCGCGTTCGGGGTAGCCTCCCCCGACGTCAGCGTGCGCGCCAGGAAAGACTTCTTGACGCAGCCGTGAATCAGGCTCCCAAAGCGTGGACTGAAAATCGCCACGGCGCTCGTCAGCGGAGACTGCATGGAAGGCATGGTGGATCCGCGAATTAAGTATAGGGTTGGCAAACCCATATCCGTCAACCTTTTCATTGGTACCGCGCTTGTACTGCGGAATGCCCATGGCCCCGACCGTTTCCCACACACCGATTGCATGTACATCGGCGGGCACCAAGTAGTCAGGCTTAAGCTTTCTGCGCAAGGGCGTCAAAAACAGCTTGTGTGCGTCCATCGATGCCCTCGGAATAGGTGCCATCGGATACTTCTCAGCCAGAGACTGCCGGTACTTTATCCAAGCGGAAGCCGCGTAACTGGTAGTCATATGACCGTCGGCGAACTCAGGCCGCAAAAGCCCGATGGTTCCAATCATGTCGGCAACCGCCCTCGCCGTGTAGGCGCCTCGGCTAAAACCCGTGATCAAAATTTGATCCCCCTGTGTGTAGTGTTTCGAGATGAACGCATAGCCCAAACGAAGCCTGGTTGTAAGCCCGCCACCAAAGCCGCCGCCGATCATCTGCATGTAGGGAAGTGCGTGATTGGCACCGACCCCGTGCGTGTACAGGGCAACCTGGCGAACGGTTCCGTCGGCGTTGTTGATGACTTTCTGCAGATGCTTCAGACCCCACACGCCGTCCGGTGCCAGCGCAGACCCCATCAGATGGTCGAAAAGTCGGTAGACATTCGAATTCCCTGGACTGTCCTTCTCTGCATCATCGCTGTCGCCCGGACCGTTCCATGTGCCGTCTGCACAGAAAACAATAACCTTGCTCATCTTTATAAGCCTCCAGGGAAATGACTCGAAAGGCGTTGCGCACGTGGCACTACCAATTTTCGGGTTTCTTGGGGCAACAAACACCCCATGAAGTTGGTAGGCCGAAGGACAATCAGATCAGGATGTCTCCGAGTGAAACCGCCGTCTCGGCGTCTTCGAAGACAGTTCGCATCAAATCAACATACCGTTCATTTTGCGGTCGTCGCCAACATCCGAGTTGAGCTGACGAATCTCAAACTGGTGACGACTAACGACTTGTCACTTACCCCGGCAACCTGCAAGCGATGCGCGGGGCTTGCCGTTTTCAACGCCGCACAGCAACATTCCCAGCACGACATCCCGATCGATATAACCGGAGTGCGCGATGGACGGGTCCTTCAGACCCGAGTAGATCGAAATCTGATTGGGGGCATATTTCAAGCGCACGTCCACCACATCAAACCCAAGATCCGATACCAGCTTGTTTCTCTCCGCCTGATCCTCATAGAAGTTAGACGTGCGCCTCGTGAACTCATTGACGGCGCCCGCTGAGCACGTCGAATCTCCAGCTTTCGGGCCGTAGCAGCGCACGTAGTAGAGCTGCTCAAAGTAGGGCACCAGCTCGAAGGTTAGGAGGTCGTTGATTTCGGAGTACGCCACGATCTTCAGTTGCTTGCCGGCGATGCGCCTGATCGAGCGCGTGTCTCCCATTCGACCGACTCCGACGAGCGGAATCTGATTGGCGAACATATGAAGTTCAATGCCACTTCCGGAAGTTCCCTGCTCGATGCGATCGGCCAGCACTGTAGGTAGATCCGAAATCAGCGTGTCAAAAACGATGCGGCTACCAAGGCTGTGGGACACGACGAACAGCGGCGACTGCGAGGTCGGCGTAGCGGCGCACAGGCTTGAAGCCGTGGCAGACTGGCCCTTCTGAAGCTCCGTGTCGAACTCGCCGGTGAGTGCCGCGCAGACGGCCGCCTGAACGCCCTCCCGCATCATGCCTCCGACCGGGCTCATGTAGAGCGCAGCATCCGTCAAGCCGTAAGTGACGACTGAGTTCTTCAGTTGGGAATTCAGACTCGCACGGAGACTGTCGGGATCATCGTAGCCAACGTGGCCAATCTTCTCGCCATTCTTCGAGGGCAAGGGGTCGTCGTAGCCCATGTGGAACCACTCAGCGCCGTTCCACATGGCGTCGTCCCACAGGAACCTATAGATCGTGATCGTGCTTCCGTTGCGCAATTCGACTACCCGACGATCCAAACATCCGAGCTCACCAACGGTCACTGAGAAATTGGGGTCGTCCGTTGTCAGCGCCATCGGTTTCGCCGAGTAGATTCGCAGCCCTTGCTTGTTGGACTTGAACTCCCGTCGACCGTCCAGCGACGAGGTCCCACAATGAGTGCTGTCGGGGCGGATCTTAGCGTCGGGGAAGCCGCGCGCAATGGCGTCAACTAGCTTGTCGCCGAACTCGCTGCTGCCAGTCTGCTGAGTCCATCCGATGCCGTGGACGAAAACGACGTTGGTGTTGAGCGCCCTTTCGGCGACAGCTCGCATTCCTGTGAAACTGCCTGCCGATTGACCGGGATCGGCCGGGTTAGAAACGCTATTCAATGAGCGGATGCGAAGAACCTCATCCGCGCGGCAGGCGGTCACCATGCAGCAAGCGCCCAACACGAAAGCCAGGAAATGCTTGAACATCATGCTCGAGTCCCCCGTTTCTCGCGCCTCCGGACGAACTTGCTGGAGACAACTCCCGCGCAGTCACGGCGCACATTGCCCGCGTTTATACCGCCAAGATGCGCGATGGCAAAGCGTTGATTTTCCATAGAGGAATAGTTCGGAGCCTGGTTGACGGTGTCAGCCTGCCGGCTACTCCATTCACTACTTAGCGGTGCGAGCGTCGACTTTCGGGCGATCAATCTGAAGGGACAAATGAGCGCTCTGGGTCCAAAATCGAAAGTGTTCGAGCCACTAAGCGGTCACTTCGCCGTGACGTTTCTGTCGTTCCGGACGATCTCAACCAGCACGCCTACTTCAGCGTCTCGCTGCTCAACAACGAATCGACCTCGCTCAAGTAGTTCTCCACCTCGCGCAGCCACTCCTGCGAGGACTGCGGATCGATCCGCAACACGGAGGCAGGCAGCGCGGTCACTTGCGGCTTGGTCCCGATCACGGGCGGCATAGTCGGCGAATTGCTTGCGCACGCGCTCAACATCGCCAGCAGCAGCACGGCGACGGCTGTCGAGATTCGCGAGTTTCTTTTCGTAGGCATCGATGTTTTCCTTCTGGACTTGGGCATGGGTGGCTTGCAACGCGAGCACGCGCTGCAAGTCCTCGAGCGCGGCGATGGCGCGTCGTGTGTTCTCGGTTTGGCGGTCGAGCTTTTCGTCCGAGAGCGCCTTCTGTGCTTTCGACACTTCAGCGTGCGCCTCGAGCACCTGTGCGCGCTCAATGCCCACGAACGCTACGGCCGACATCAGCAACAGCGCCCACAGCCACGACGGCACCACGTCAAGGATCTTCATTTCGCGATCACTCCACCGGCCTGCTGATATGCCCGGCGCAGCCGCTCGAGCGAATGCTCGGGCTGTCCGTACCCCGCGCCCGGCAAGCTCGCCCACAGGTTGCGCACCTTCGCCACCGCCTCATCGAAGCGGCCGGCGTCGATGACCCCACGCGGTGAACGCAGGAATGCGGTCCCATTCCATGAGCTGCGCTTCTCGCGTCAAGCCATAGAAGCCGAACGCGAACATATCGCCCGGGTGGCGCTTGAGGATGTGGTACGCCACAGGTGCGCCCCAGCGGTCGAACTCGATGCCCTTGCGGATGTCGTCGCGATGTTCGAGGCCCACGGGCGTGGCGAGACGGTCTGCCTCGACCATCATCAAGCGCGTATTCCAGCGCGTGCCAGGACGCGGCAGCCACAGCGGCAAGCCCAAAGCGTCGCCGTTGAGCATCGCGCCGCCGAGAGCTTGCAGCGTGAGGCCGAGGAGGTTCTGAGTGCGCGCAGCGTCGCACTCGGTGGTCTCGGCCCACGAGCGGAACTTAGCCTCTACGACGTTGCCCCACTCGCGGCCCTGCTCGCGCGTCCAGCCGAGCAAGCGATAGTCAGGTGTCGCACTGAGGCGGAGCACCGATCCGACGATGTTGTCGCGCATCGTCTGCATGCCGCCGGCCATGAGGCCGTTGTTGCGGCCGAGGTCGCGCGAGCGCGCAGTCAGCGTGTCGAGGTCCGGCAGCAGATCCGCATCGGCGCTGCCGGCGATGGGATTCCAACCATGCAGGGCCATGTCGTTGATCGACGCGGCTTCATGCGCGTTCATTCCGGCGCCTGCGGGGCCGCTGGCGCCAAGCGCGGAAATGCGCGGGCCAGCGGGCATGAGACGACGATTTCGGCGGCTCATCTTCAAACGATGTAGATGGGACCGCGCACCGCCCCACCGGAGGCACCAGCGCCTCGCGCCTCGAGTTCTTCGCTCAGCGCAGCGAGTTCCTTGCGTATCTCGGCGACGTTTTGCTGGTACTGAACGGAGCGCCCGTTATGGGTCGCAGATGTGGGCGAAGCGAGTCGGTCCTGCAGCGACGCCATCAGGCGCGTGCGCATCGCTTGGAGTTCTGAAATTGTGAGGTGGCGGTAAATGCCCATGCAGCGATGAAAACAGTTCATCGCGGACATTTCCGCTGGACCAAGTCACAAACTTTAGGCCTACCCTCCTCCTAGCCTTGAATAAACTGGGCCGGGAACGCGCGACAAGCCTTCACGGGACAGACAAGCGGAATTTGCGGCCTCCCAGAAACCGCCCTCTAGGGGCCAAGTCGCAGCGACTTAAAGCGAAGGCGACGGCATAGTTCGCGCAGAACGAACTTGTTTTGCGGGGAGACCCACTTTTCTCATCACATATCCCAAGACAGGGTCCACGTCGATTTGCTTGTAGAGGTTTAAGTATTCGGCACCGTAAGTACCGTTGCTGTCCTCTGTTGCGACGATAACAACGCTATCCGAAGATTTACGTCCGTCCGCAAAACCGATTTCCCAAGGGCACCAACGCGAACGCTCAGAATTTGGTGTAGCTAAATAGATCAACCAGTCGCGTTCTTGGATTTCTTTTTGTATTCTCTCAACCGTGGCCCGAGTGGGGCGCTCGATCATCACGCCTAATTCCCAATCAATAAACACATCCCAACCCGCTTGAGCCAATTCGATCTGCAGGCCTTTGGCAAGCTCTTTATCCAAATGACTATGGCATAGGAAGGCCGTACTCTTACGCTTGGCAATAGCTGCACTATAATTTTCCACAACTACTGCGCCTCTTCGTGCGGCCCTTTGCAACGAGTCAATTCTGATCGCCATGTTTTTTCTCTTTCTTTTTGCGCTTGCGCATCCGTTCTTCCGATTACGATTTACCCGCAGCTTTTGCAGCCTTCTCAATCCACGCCCCCATATTTTCGCGACCGGAGTCAGAGTTCCAACGGTAATGGGGGTAACCATCAACGGTAAGGCCACAATAATTGGTAGTGTTTCCCAAAAAATCGCCAATCTTACTAATGTCTATCGTTAGCAAGCCATTTCCGCGCGCAATGCTGGATTCGATCTCGTATTTTACCCAGCGACTTTTATCGGTATTAGCTCCGACGAGCACAACTGTCACGCTTGTTCCGCTCATTTGATCGTCAATCCACCTTTTGATTGCAGCATCTCCTTGACGCGCCACGCTTTCAAAATCAGCTTTATCGATAAAACCCGATTTGACATCCGCAGAAATTACATTGCTATTTCGAACGTTCATCGCCCGAACAACATCGTCATACTTGAAACTAAAGAATACTTTTCTAGCCATTTTTACTCCAAATATAAAAATTCACCATCACTTAAAAAATACTGCAGCGGTTTGTATACCAGACTCTATTTATTTAACTGTGAAATGATCCGTACAACCTTGGCAACGATTTCAGTCCTTGGCGTTTTTGCTTCACCCAGCTCTTTAATAAGAGGGGGAAGCCAAGGCAAATCGCCGTAATACTTTTTTGGTGCGGCCTGGATGGTATTCCAGATCGAACGTGCAGCGTACTCTGTAAGCCCAATTGGAATTGGAACGAGTCCATGCTCAACGGCAATTTCAAACTCCCTAATTACTCCGTTAGCTTCCACGATTTCGCGATCTTTGTCTAATTTATTTCCAAAAACGAATATCGCAACTCCTGCCAAGCCAATCATGCGATGCCGATATTGCTCCCAAAGGATCGGGAGATCGGCAGGGTTGGCGGTGAACTGGGGAAATGGGCGCATCACTAACTGATCTTCGGAATGCTTCCCAGGATTTGAGTAAATCGCTTCAAGCGCACCATTAATCACAGCACTCCCGATGCCCCAGCCAAATCCGTTTACAACTCTGAGATTCGATCGAATCAACTCCAAAGCTAGCGAGTGAACGAATCGCTGAGCATCATTTCGATCCCATGGCTCAAAGGCATCTGCGCTGCCGGAGATAAAAAC
Source organism: Variovorax sp. efr-133-TYG-130 (assembly GCF_030208835.1). Lineage (NCBI taxonomy): Bacteria > Pseudomonadati > Pseudomonadota > Betaproteobacteria > Burkholderiales > Comamonadaceae > Variovorax > Variovorax sp. efr-133-TYG-130. The sequence goes on from NZ_JARVTD010000028.1 coordinate 58,708, forward strand.
AGTTTTCTTCCGAAATCTGCTTTCGATTTCCTCAAGGATCTGTGGAATCTGTGGGTAGTCGTCGATCAACAAGGTTTGAATACCAAACCTTTTCAAGTCAGCAACTCGCAATTCCTGCTTGCGAGTTCGATAAGCAGCGACATCGACCTTTTCTCCCTTTCTTTTCGGCGACTCCTTTTTAAGGAAGGAGTAGTGTGTCTTTTGTCCACCCTCACCTCCAACATGCAATCGACTCAGAACGTAGTCCAAATTGGGATCAGAAAAACTAAATCCGATAAATAGAAATGTTTTTGATGCTAGGTCGCCGCTCAGGGCCGTGATAAATCTTTCGTGAGTATGATGATATCTCTCATACTGCTGCTTGTATAAGATTGCTTTTTTGGGAAATGTCACGTCGCCGTGCATCTTATAAACCACTGCGTCCCGTTTTGGCGTGACATGGTTGAGTTGATCGGGACTGTGTTTGACATCAGCGATCTTGTACGCCTTCTTCAAAGAGTCTTCGATCAAGCTGTCGTAGTTGGTCGTCCAGTAGGTTCTTATGGGCAAACGGGCCAGAATTTCGTGCGACGGAGAGGACTCTGCTTGTTCGGAAAATTCTTCCAAAATCTTTCGCGACACACCGTCGCTTCCGCCACGCTCATTAACATGGAATTGTGCCAACGAGATCAGGTCGTGCTCCATTTCAACCCTGAGACCTATTTCTGCAGCGATATCTCTAAGCAGTTCAGGCCAGTCAACATATCCGCATGATTTAGACATTCCCGCCCCGGCGAATAAGGCCACGTTATTTTCTTCTAGGTCTTTAACGAAAACCTTAATAAAGGCTTCGATTTCGCGACTGAATTTCATGCGACTTGTTGCGTTCACGCGTGTTAGAAAATGTTGATTCAGTCTTCTAACGGTAACGCTGCCGCTTGTCTATCCCATAACCTAGGTAAATCCATTCGTTCTTGGCGCCTCGGAAAGTAGTAATCGCTACTAGGCCGCTCCAGTTACTCGCGCCCGTTAAGGATGGACGTGCTCCCAAGTGCACGCAGGCGGGCAACCGGCGCTTCCTTGCCGACTGCGAAGCGTGGCTGGGCCGGGCCGTCACGGTGCTGCGCGACGAGAAATACGGTGCGTCAACGGTCGAGGTCTTCAGACGCGAGCGCTTCATGAAGGGCCCACGCGGCGCGCCCTGCTCGCGCCTGCTGAAGCGCAAGCTGCTCGACGCCTGGAAGCAGCCGGGCGACGTGATGGTGTTCGGGTATACGGCCGAGGAAACTGACCGTTTGGAGGACTTCCGCGAGCGCTTCCCCGACCGCCCAGTCATTGCGCCGCTCATCGACCGCGGGCTGAGCAAGAGCGACTGCAAGGCCATGGTCGAGCGTGCCGGACTGGTACTGCCGCTCATGTACCGCCTCGGCTATGACAACGCCAACTGCATCGGATGTGTCAAAGGCGGCGAGGGCTACTGGCGCGCCATCGCGCAGGACTTCCCCGAGGAGTTCGAGGAACTGTGCCAGGTCCAGGATGAGATCGGCGAAGGCGCGTACCTGTTCCGCGACCGCAAGACTGGCATCCGCTATTCGCTGCGTGACCTGCCGCCCGGACCCGTCCGCCGCAATGAGGCCATCCCCTCATGTTCATTTTTCTGCGACATCGCAGAGCAGGAGTACTCCGCTTGAACCTCCTCTACACCTCCGTCGACTGCAGGCGGCTTGATGGCAGCACGACCACGCGCAAAGGCACGCCGCGAATGGCCTGCCGGGCTCACCGAATCCCGGCCTGGCTACTTCGTGTGGATGAACCCGCTCACCAAAAGGACCATCAAGATCGGTCGAGTCCCGCTCGCCGACGCTCGCATGCAGGCCATGGAAGCGAATCTGTGGGCTGCCGGTCAGATGGGCAAGGCTCGATTGATTGATCGAATCCAGCAAAAGGACAAAACGGTCAGCGAATGGATGGACGAGTGGTACGCCGGCTTGCATCTGGCGGACAACACCATGCGTAGCTACGGCTCGATCTGCAAGGCGATCAAACTCGAGATAGGCGGCCATGCCCTAGGACGCCTTTCGGTGCAGGACACAGCGAAGGCGTTGGACACCATCCGGGAGACACGGGGGGCGCGTACAGCGCAAAGTGCCCGTTCAGTGATGACGACAGCCTTCAACAAAGCGATCAGCAGGGGCCACATGACCACCAACCCCGCAATCGTGACTGAACCCCAGAAGGTCGTCGTAACCCGGGAGCGATTCACTCTGGCCGCTTTCTTGCAGGTGTGGGAGGCGTTGGTCGAGGCCCCGAGTTGGCTCCGACATGCGACCCTGCTCGCCATGATGACCGGGCTGCGCCGAGATGACGTTGCCGATCTGAAGTTTTCCGATGTCAGGGAAGACTACCTCTTCGTTGCACCCAAGAAAAACAAAGGCAAGGTCAAGATCGCGATCCCGCTGGACTTGCGCTCGGACGTGATGGGAATGACCCTGCGCGATGCCATCGCCCAATTCAGACGGACGGGCGTCGTAAGCCAGTTCATGGTTCACCAGACCGAACCCTACGGAAACAGCCCGCCAGGTCGAAAGATCTGGCGCGACACGATCACGCGGCGCTTCTCGGACTACGTAGTCAAAGCACTGGGCGAAAAGGACGATCTGCCCACGTTCCACGAGATCAGGAGCCTGTGCAAACGAGCGTACATGGATCAAGGCGGCGTCGACACGAAAGCGCTGCTTGGCCACACCACCGAGGAGACGGCGAACCTCTATGCCAACAACCGCGGAGCCGAGTTTCAGAAGGTCAAGATTGGGTGAGTTCCGACCGAATTCCTACCGATTTCCTACCGCGCCCAGCATGCATGCGGGTTTGCGGGCCGCAGCAAATGCTGCCGGTGCAGATGAAAATAATCGAAGGGTTTCTCAATTGGGGCAAGAAGGTCGGTGGAACGGCATTTTCGTCCCACGGGGAAAGAGCACCTCCAGCGCTCGACGGGACCCGCGACCGCCCTCGCGATCTGCGTCGCCGCAGTAGGATGGAACGATGCCCCTGCATCGCCCCCTGCACATCGCCGCCCTGTTCTGCACCGCCACCCTTCTGGCGGCCTGTGCGACCCCAGCCGATCGCGGCGCAGCAACCGCACGGCATGCCATGGCCGCCACGGATCGCGAAGGCGGTGGAGCTGCGCTGGCGTCCAGGGCCCCGGTCGCAGACCTCTCGCCGGCCCAGGCGCTGGCCCCTGGGGCGCAGGGTGCCCGGGTACGCTGGAGCGGCGGAATCAGCGCTATCGAGTCGCGTGAAGGCGCTCGCCAGTGCTTCACCCTGCTGCATGCCACTTTCGATGCACAAGGCGTGCTGCAGTGGCCGCGCGATGCGCAGAATTTCGTCGCCTGCGGCCCGGGGCGTTATGACCGGGAGTTGGTGGCCCAGTTCACGCTGGTGAGCCTCGAAGGCCGTGTGAGCGGGCAACAGATGCTTATGGACAAGCCGGTTCCCGTGATGGAGATCGATGCGCTGTATCGACACTCCGACTGCGTACAGGGCAGCGAGAAGAGTCCCGAGTGCTACGCGGGCTATCTGCGACCTCAAAGTCCTTAGCACCCTGCCGCGAGGCATCCGCAAGCTGCGCAGAGATTGATCGCGTCCAGGTGCGCGCAGCGGACGCCAAAAGACTACAAGCGCACGGGTTGCCGGCCTTCAGTCCGGGCCGCGTCGAACGGCGCGCGCTGGATATGCTGAGGCCGCGCGCTCCAGCCAACGACGTACAGAGCGCGAAACAACTCTATGGAGGTCAGGTGAGGAAAAACCCTTTGGTACTGCTTGTGGTCGGCGTGATCCTTCTGATTGCAGGTGCGATGCTTACCTTCGGGGGCACGGCGCCAGCGGCTGATGCCGCGACGGTCGCGAAATGCCAGGAGCGCATGAAAGATCAGGGCGCGGAGATGCTCGGGCGATGCAAGGAGTCGGCATTCGCCACGGCCATGACGGCGACCGATGCCAATGCCGCGGCCCGTGCCATCAGCGCGAGCAACAACAGCGAGATCGGAGGCAATGCCCTCGGCATGTTCCTGCTGGGCCTGGGCCTCGCCTTGGCGGTGGCGGGCGGTCTGGCATGGAGAAAGCGAGCAGCGACGGCATAGACGCGCCCGGAGGGCCTTGTGCGGATCGCCACCCGATCGAGAGAAGACCCTGCGCATTGCTTGAAGCCATTCCCGAAGGTTGACGCATCCATGATGCGGTGCAACAATCGTGAAATCTTCATTTCGGAGCCCCGTGCGTGGACAGTGCCAGTTGGATCAGTGACAAGACGCGTGCCTCGGCAGGCGTGACACTCCAGGCTCTCTAGCGCAGGCTTCCCGCGCTGTGGCCGCCGTGCACGCAGCGTGACCCCCTTGCCCTCGCGGCAAGCGGTTCTCTTCTCCCGATACCCGCCCCTCTCGTCACTGGCTTTTTCAGTCAGCTTGCGTGCGTCCGTGCGCGAGGCCCTTCAACGCGAAGGAGCCTTGTCATGCGTCATCTAGAAACTCGTCAGCAGCCGTTGCAACAGCAGCAGGCGCAGCCTCGGCCGCAGCACAGCGGCGGCACGCCTGCGAGTGCCACCGCGCCTCGCATCGACGACACGCTCGACCAGGCCGCCGCGCTCTGGACCACCCGCCGCATCCGCAGCTGCCTGGTGCTGCTCGATCCATCCGCTCGCCCGGCGCACCGCTGAAGCGCGCGCGCACCCCGCCCCATTCACGCACGCAGACAAAGGAGGCCCCCATGGACCCAGCCCCTCATTTGCGCCCCTGCGCGCCCCGTCCATTGGTCCGATCAATTGCCAGCCAGAGAGAGCGCAGCGTGCCGTGCTGCGAAGGAACAGTCACGCCTGATTGACCGAGGCGTGCGCTTTTCTTTCCTTCACGGCCCGCGCTGCCGCCGTGAAGGAGAGAAAAAATGAAAAACGTCCTGAAGTCCTTTTTCGAGAGCTTCCTGCGCAGCCGCCACATGCTGCATCACTTCGAGCGCTGGCAGACGCTGCTGGGCTCGAAACCCGCCGCCGCCGGCTCGGCCAGCATGCCGGCCGACATCGCCAAGGCTCTGAGCGCCGCCTCGCGCACCGACGCCGGCGAAATGCTGGTCAAGCTCCACAGTTCGCCGCGCGGCCTCAGTGAAGGCCATGCGCAGGTGCTGCGCAAGCGCCTGGGCAGCAACGAGGTCCGCCACGAGCAGCCGCTGCCCTGGTGGCAGCACCTGTGGCAGTGCTACCGCAATCCGTTCAACCTGCTGTTGACGGTGCTGGCGCTGATCTCCTACGCCACCGACGACATGAAGGCCGCGCTCGTCATCGGCAGCATGGTGCTGCTGTCGACGGTGCTGCGCTTCCTGCAGGAATCGCGCTCCAACAAGGCGGCCGAGCGCCTCAAGGCGATGGTGAGCAACACCGCGACGGTGCTGCGGCCCGCGCCGGGCCAGAAGGCAGGATCGCCCGGCGACGAAGGCTTCGATGCCACGCACGCCGGCACGCTGCGCGTCGAGGTGCCGATGCGCGACCTGGTGCCGGGCGACGTGATTGCGCTGTCGGCCGGCGACATGATCCCGGCCGACTGCCGTCTGCTCACCACCAAGGACCTGTTCATCAGCCAGTCGGCACTCACGGGCGAGGCCATGCCGGTCGAGAAGTTCGTCGCCGACCGCGGCGCACACGACGCCGGCGTGCTCGAACGCGAGAACCTGCTCTTCATGGGCACCAACGTGATCAGCGGTACCGCCACCGCGTTGATCGTGCATACGGGCGACCGCACCTTCTTCGGCGCCCTCGCGCAGCGCGTGACCGCCACCGACCGCGGCACCAGTGCCTTCCAGGCCGGCATCAACCGCGTGAGCTGGGTGCTGATCCGCTTCATGCTGGTGATGGCGCCGCTGGTGCTGGTGATCAACGGCGCGGCCAAGGGCGACTGGTGGGAGGCGGCGCTGTTCGCGCTGTCGATCGCGGTCGGCCTCACGCCCGAGATGCTGCCGATGATCGTGACCGCCACGCTGGCCAAGGGCGCGGTCGTGATGTCGCGCCAGAAGGTGATCGTCAAAAGGCTCGAGGCCATCCACAACTTCGGCGCAATGGACGTGCTGTGCACCGACAAGACCGGCACGCTGACGCAGGACCGCATCGTGCTCGAGCGCCACACCAATGCCTGGGGCGAAGGCTCGGACCACGTGCTGCAGCTCGCCTATCTCAACAGCTTTCACCAGACGGGCTTGAAGAACCTGCTCGACAAGGCCGTGCTGAGCCATGCAGAGATGCAGCTCGAGACGCGCCTTCAGACCGGCTACCGCAAGATCGACGAGGTGCCCTTCGACTTCTCGCGCCGCCGCATGTCGGTGGTGGTGGCCAACGGCGGCAGCGAGCACCTGCTGGTCTGCAAGGGTGCACTGGAAGAGATCCTGTCGGTGTGCACGTCGGTGGAACGCGGCGCCGAGGTGCTGGCGCTCGATGAAGAGGTGCTCGCGCGCATCCATCGCGTGGCGTCGGAACTCAACGCGCAGGGCCTGCGCGTGGTGGCGGTGGCAAGCCGCGCGCTGAAGCTCGAGGCGCAGAAGCCGGCATACGGCGTGGCCGACGAGTCGGGCCTCACGCTGCTGGGCTATGTGGCGTTCCTCGACCCGCCGAAGGAATCGACCGCGCCCGCGCTGCGCGCGCTGGCCGAGCATGGCGTGGCGGTGAAGGTGCTGACGGGCGACAACGAGCTGGTGACGCGCAAGGTCTGCGGCGACGTGGGCATCGAAGCCGGCCGCATGGTGCTCGGCCGCGAGATCGAGGACATGAGCGACGCCGACCTGCGCGTGCTGGTCGAACGGCACCAGGTGTTCGCCAAGCTCACGCCGGCGCACAAGGAGCGCATCGTGCACGCGCTGCACGCCAACGGGCATGTGGTCGGCTTCATGGGCGACGGCATCAACGACGCACCGGCGCTGCGTGCCGCGGACATCGGCATTTCGGTGGACGGCGCGGTGGACGTGGCGAAGGAATCGGCCGACATCATCCTGCTGGAGAAGAGCCTGATGGTGCTGGAGCAAGGCGTGATCGAGGGGCGCCGCACTTTCGCGAACATGCTCAAGTACATCAAGATCACGGCAAGCTCGAACTTCGGCAACGTGTTCTCGGTGCTGGTGGCCAGCGCGTTCCTGCCCTTCCTGCCGATGCTGCCGCTGCACCTGCTGGTGCAGAACCTGCTGTACGACGTGTCGCAGATCGCGATCCCGTTCGACAACGTGGACGACGAGTTCCTGAAGAACCCGCAGCGTTGGAACCCGGCCGACCTGGGCCGCTTCATGGTGTTCTTCGGGCCGCTGAGTTCGGTGTTCGACATCCTGACGTTCACCGTGCTGTGGTTCGTGTTCGCCGCCAACTCGGTGGATCACCAGACGCTGTTCCAGTCGGGCTGGTTCGTCGAGGGCCTGCTGTCTCAGACGCTGATCGTGCACCTGATCCGCACCCGCAAGATCCCGTTCCTGCAAAGCCGCGCGTCGTGGCCGCTGCTGGCAATGGGCGCGGCCATTGCCGCGGTGGGCATCTGGCTGCCGATGGGGCCGCTGGCGCACTACTTCAAGCTGCAGGCGCTTCCGCTTGCGTACTTCCCGTGGCTGGTGGCGATGCTGATCGGCTATGCGGTGCTGACGCAGACGGTGAAGGGGTGGTATGGACGGCGGTATGGGTGGCAGTGACTCTTGTCGAGTCTCGAGGGGCATTGTTCGGGGTGCGTGCACAGGCCACCGGGTACTCCCCTCCGCGAATGTCCCCCGGGGCTGCGCCCCTCCTCCTTTATTTCGCTGCGGGGAGCACCCGGCGCCCTGCGCACGACGAGCGCCGCTCTTGTGCCGGCTGATCAACAAGTGCTCTGAACGATCACGACGGCGGGGTGCCTTGCGCAGCGAAATAAAGGGGGAGGCCGCAGGCCGGAGGACATTTGCGGAGCAAGGTACCCCGTCGGCGTGAGCGCGCCCACCTGAAATCAAATGCGCCTCGCGCTCTTTGACACGCATATGACACCCTGGCCCAGCAAACTGCCGGCCTGGATCAGAGGAAAGCTGTTGCCCCATCGACCATCGGCATCAGAACAAACAACAAGGAGAACTCTTGATGCAAGCCATTCAAAACATCAACCTGAACTCGCTGCTCGACACCTTCATCAGCGTCGCGGCCGCCTTCATCCTCGGCTCGGTGATCGGCCTGGAGCGCCAGATACGCCAGCGCACGGCCGGCCTGCGCACCAACACGCTGGTGGCCGTGGGAGCGGCGGTGTTCGTCGACATGGCCTATCGGCTCGACGGCAGCGGCGGCGCGGTGCGGGTGGTGGCTTATGTGGTGTCGGGCATCGGCTTTCTGGGTGCCGGCGCGATCATGAAGGAAGGCGCCAACGTCACGGGGCTCAACACGGCAGCAACGCTGTGGGGGTCGGCGGCGGTCGGCGCCTGCGCGGGCGCGGACCTGCTGGGCGAAGCGCTGATCGCGGCGCTGTTCGTGCTGGCCAGCAACACGCTGCTGCGGCCGGTGGTGAACCGCATCAACCGGCAGCCGATCAGCGAGGGTGCGAGCGAAGCGACCTATGTAGTGCGCGTGATCTGCACGCGCGCGGCGCGGCCCGAGGTGATGGACCAGCTGCTGCTGCTGCTCGAAGCCGCGAACTATCCGGTGCGCGATGTCGACCAGCACCCTTTCGGGCCGGCCGACACCGAGATCGGCGCGACGCTTTATGCGACGGCGGTCGAGCCCGCGGAGCTCGACCGTGTCATCGAGGATCTCGAAGCCCTCGACGGCGTGCAGCAAGCCTTCTGGAATGCCGCCGCCGAAGAGTGACCGGCAAGCGCCGGCTCAGACGCCGAGGATCGAAACCGCCTTGGTGTTCAAGTAGGCCTCGAGCGCTTCCGGGCCGCCTTCCGAACCGTAGCCCGAATCCTTCACGCCGCCGAACGGCATTTCCGGCGACGGGGTGGCGGGCTGGTTGATCCACAGCATGCCCAGCTCGAGCTTCTGGCTCAGCAGGTGCGCGCTCTTGATGGACTTGGTGAAGGCGTAGCCGGCCAGGCCGAACGGCAGGCGGTTCGATTCGGCGATCGCTTCCTCGAGCGTGTCGAAACCGCGGATGGCGGCGATGGGGCCGAAGGGTTCGTTGTTGAACACGTCGGCGTCCAGCGGCACGTCGGTCAGCACGGTCGGCGCGAAGAAGTTGCCGGTGTCGCCCACGCGTTCGCCGCCAGCGGCCACGGTGGCGCCCTTCTTGCGGGCATCTTCCAGCACATGGGCCATGGCGGTGAGGCGCCGGGCGTTGGCCAGAGGGCCGATGGTCGTGCCTTCCGCCAGGCCGTCGCCGAGCTTCAGGCCTTCGGTGTACTTGACCAGCGTGCGGGCGAACTCTTCGCGCAGGCTGTTGTGCACCAGGAAGCGGGTCGGCGAGATGCAGACCTGGCCGGCATTGCGGAACTTGGCGGCACCGGCGGCCTTGACGGCCAGCGCCACGTCGGCGTCCTCGGCCACGATCACCGGGGCGTGGCCGCCCAGTTCCATGGTCACGCGCTTCATGTGCGCACCGGCCAGCGCGGCCAGCTGCTTGCCGACCGGGGTCGAGCCGGTGAAGGTGACCTTGCGGATGATCGGATGGGCGATCAGGTAGTTCGAGATTTCGGCGGGGTTGCCGAACACCAGGCCCACCACGCCGGGCGGGATGCCGGCATCGACGAAGGCCTGCAGCAGCGCGGCGGGCGACGCCGGGGTTTCCTCGGGAGCCTTGACCAGGAACGAGCAGCCGGTGGCCAGCGCGGCACCGAGCTTGCGCACGATCTGGTTGATCGGGAAGTTCCACGGCGTGAACGCGGCGACGGGGCCCAGCGGCTCCTTCAGCACGAGCTGCTGCGCGGCCAGGTTGCGCGACGGCACGATGCGGCCATACACGCGGCGGCCTTCGTCGGCGAACCATTCGATGATGTCGGCGGCGGCCAGGGTTTCGCCCTTGGCTTCGACCAGCGGCTTGCCCTGCTCCTGGGTGAGAAGCTTGGCGATTTCAGGGGCGCGTTCGCGGATCAGGCCGGCGGCCCGGCGCATGACGGCGGCGCGCTCGTTCGCGGGCGTGTTGCGCCAGGCCTCGAAGCCGCGCTGCGCGGCGGCCAGGGCGCGGTCGAGGTCGGCGATGCCGGCATGCGCCACCTTGCCGATGGCCTTGCCGGTGGCGGGATTCAGCACGTCGAGTGTCTTGCCGTCGGCGGCGTCGACCCATTGGCCGTCGATCAGCAGGCGGGTGTCGGTGTAGGTAGCGGTCATGACGAACTTTTCCTTCGGGGACTGGATGATGAAAAGGGGAAATCGGGTCTGTGCGACGCGGCACCCCGAAGGGTGCGCTGGCGACGACGGCAGCCACGGCCGCCGGAACGCGTAGATTAACCCGAGTTCACAAAGCCCGCCCGCGCCCGGCGAACAGCCCCGTTACAACACCAGCAGCGCGCGGAAGTCGTTGACGTTGGTGTGCGATGGCCCGGTGATCAGCAGGTCGCCGATGGCGCCGAAGTAGGTGTAGGCGTCGTTGCGGTCCATGTGGTCCGACAGCTTCATGCCCTTGGCGGCCGCGCGTGCCAGCGTGTCGGGCGTGACGAAGGTGCCGGCGTTGTCTTCCATGCCGTCGATGCCGTCGGTGTCGCCCGCCAGCGCCCAGACGCCCGGCTGGCCCATGAGCGCGCCGGCCAGGCCCATGCAGAACTCGCCGCCGCGCCCACCCCGGCCCTTGGCCTGGCCGGGCTTGCGGGGCCGGATCGTCACCGTGGTCTCGCCACCCGACAGGATGACGCAGGGCCTGGCGAAGGGCTCGCCGCGAAGCGCCACCGCGCGCGCAAGCGCGGCATGCACCTTGCCGACCTCGCGAGACTCGCCTTCCACTTCGTCGCTGAGGATGTGCGCCTCGAGGCCGGCGGCGCGCACCACCCGAGCGGCCGCTTCGAGCGACTGCTGGGGCGTGGCGATCACATGCGTCTGGTGGCCCTCGAACACCGGATCGTCCGGCTTGGGCGTTTCGAGCGCACCGCTTTCGAGCTGCGCGCGCACCGGCGCGGGCACGTCGATGGCGTAGCGCTCGAGGATGGCGAGTGCGTCGGCACAGGTGGTGGCGTCGGGCACCGTCGGTCCGCTGGCGATGATGGCCGGGTCGTCGCCGGGCACGTCGCTGATGGTGAGGGTGACGACACGTGCCGGCGCGCAGGCCGCGGCCAGCCGGCCGCCCTTGATGCGGGAGAGGTGCTTGCGCACGCAGTTCATCTCGCCGATGCTCGCGCCGCTTTCGAGCAGTTGCGTGTTGATGCGCTGCTTGTCGGCCAGCGTCAGGCCTTCGGCCGGCAGCACCAGCAGCGACGAGCCGCCACCCGAGATCAGGCACAGCACCAGGTCGTCGGCCGTGAGGCCCTTGGTGAGCGCGAGGATGCGCTCGGCTGCCCGCAGGCCGGCCTCGTCAGGCACCGGGTGCGCGGCCTCGACCAGTTCGATGCGCTGCGGCAGGCCCTCGGGCCGCGGCGGGATATGGTCGTAGCGCGTGACGACCAGCCCCGACAGCGGCGCGTCGGCCGGCCACAGGGCTTCGAGCGCCTGCACCATCGAGCCGCCCGCCTTGCCGCAGCCCAGCACCAGCGTGCGGCCCTTGGGCGGCGGCGGCAGATGGGGGCCGAGCGTGGACAACGGCAGCGCGCGGTCCACCGCCACGCGGTAGAGATGTTCGAGAAAGGCGCGCGGGTCTTTGCGTGGATCGGGGGCGGGGGCCAAGGACGGATTCGAAGCGGTCATTGCGGTTTGTCTCCAGACCGGCAATTGTGCTGCGGACCACGCCCCGCCCCTGCCGGTCAGTTTTTTCGGGATGCCTAGTTGGTCGTCTTCGCGCCGGCCTGGAACCACCGGCTGATGAGCGCGCGTTCCTCATCGGTGATGCCGGTCGCGTTGTTCATCGGCATGATCTTGGTCACCACCACCTGCTGGTAGATGGCCTGCGCGTGCGCGGCCACCTGCTCGGGGGAGTCGACCCGCACGTTCTTCATCTGCACGGCAGGGCCGTGGCACATGAAGCAGCGCTGCTCCAGCACCTTCTGCACGTCGGAGAAAGGCACGGCGGGCGCCGCGGCGGAGACGACCGGCGCAGCCACCGGCTCGGGCTTCATCCAGACGATGGTCAGGCCCAGCACCACGATGCCGACCATGGCGTACGGCAGCGGGTTGCCCGCATTGCCCAGCTTGAAGCGGTGACGCACCACGAAGAACTGGCGAATCGCCGCGCCGCCCAGCATGATGAGCAGCAGCACGATCCAGTTGTACTTGTGCGTGTAGGTGAAGCTGTAGTGGTTGCTCAGCATCGCGAACAGCACCGGCAGCGTGAAGTAGGTGTTGTGCACGCTGCGCTGCTTGCCGCGCTGGCCGTGCACCGGGTCCACCGGCTTGCCTTCGCGCAGTGCCGCCACGTTCTTGCGCTGGCCGGGAATGATCCAGAAGAACACGTTGCCGCTCATGGTCGTCGCCATCATGGCGCCCACCAGCAGGAAGGCCGCGCGGCCCGCAAACCAGTGGCACGCCAGCCAGGTCGCGAAGGCGATGAAGATGGCGATCAGCACGCCGACGATGGTGTCGCCGTGCTTGCGGCGCCCGAAGATCTGGCAGATGCCGTCGTAGACCATCCAGAACACGACGAAGAAGGCCAGCGCCACGGCAATGGCGGCGCCGGGCTGCCAGTCCATCTTCGACTTGTCGATGAGATAGGTGCTCGCGTTCCACAGGTACGACATGGTGAACAGCGAGAAACCCGTGATCCAGGTCGAATAGCTCTCCCAGTACGACCAGTGCAGGTGGTCCGGCAGCTTCTTGGGCGCCAGCGCGTATTTCTGCATGTTGTAGAAGCCGCCGCCGTGCACCGCCCACTGTTCACCGCCCACGCCCTTGTCGAGCGATTCCTGGTCTTGCGGCTTCTCGAGGCTGTTGTCCAGCATCACGAAGTAGAAGGAGGCGCCGATCCAGGCGATGGCGGTGATGACGTGGACCCAGCGCAGCAGCAGGTTGGCCCAGTCGAGGTAGTAGCTTTCCATGTGCTCTCTCTCAACCCTGTGCGCGCGTGGGGACGCCGCAAAGGGGTTTCAGCCTGCTCACCACCGCGGGCGCTGTAAGCAGAGAAAGTGCCGCGAACGCAGGCTCCATGGAATGGGCCTCGCTCCGCTGCGGCTTGTTGTCGACCGAAAGTGTATACAGTTTTGGCAAAGGGCGGGATGCTTTTTTTGGGGCGCCACCGCCGGGAAAACCCTGTTCAGTCCAGCGATTGCAACAACTGTGCCGCCACCGCCACGGCGATCACCTCGGGCTCCTTGCCGGTGATGCCGGGCACGCCGATGGGGCAGGTGATGCGGGCCAGCTCCTGCGCCGTGAAGCCGCGCGCTTCGAGCCGGTGGCTGAAGGTGGCCCACTTGGTCTTGCTGCCGATCAGGCCGATGTAAGGCAGGTCGTCGCGCTCGCGCAGGCGCTTGAGGCAGGCGATGACGATGTCTAGGTCTTCGGCATGGCTGAAGCTCATGATCAGCACGCGGCTGCCCGGCGCGAGCGCTGCCACGGCGTCCTGCACCGGCTCGGAATGCTCGGTGTCGATCTGCGCGGGGAGTTCGTCCGGGAACACGCCATCGCGGCTGTCGATCCAGCGCACCGAAAACGGCAGTGCGGCCAGCAGGCGCGCCAGGGCGGCGCCGACGTGCCCGCCGCCGAACAGCGCCACGGGCTTGAGCTGCGCGACCAGTTCGCGCTGCAGCACGGGCGCATCGGCCGCGGTGATTCGCTGGTATGACAGGAACATCACGCCGCCGCAGCACTGCCCCAGGCTGGGACCCAGGGGGTAGCGCTGGATGCCTTCGAACGGCGCGCGCAGGCCCGCGAGCAACTCGCGCGCTTCTTTCGTGGCCTGGAATTCAAGCTGGCCGCCGCCGATGGTGGCCGTGAGCCCGTCGGCCCACACCGCCATCCAGGTGCCGGCCTCGCGCGGCGCCGAGCCCTGCGTGGACTCGACGCGCACCAGCACGCCGTCTTCCTGGCGAAGACGCGCCAGCAATTGGTCGACCGCACCGCTCATGTTGATGGATACCTCCGGTTGCCCGGCCCGTGGAGAGTCACGGTATAAACCCGGCGATGAATCGCCAGCTTACGCCCCGACGCCTCGCGCTCGCAGCCTCCCTTCTTTCGGCCCTCTGGCTCGCCGGCTGCGGCTCCACCGGGTCGGTGCCCGGCCAGTTGAGCGGCGCCAGCGGCGACGTGGGTTCCGGCCCCGTGCCGCGCGCATCGAACGCGGCCAGCGCGCGCGACTACCGCCGCGACGCCGCCCGCCACATCTACGACGCCAACCGCTCGCGCATCTACAAGGGCCAGCTGCCGCCGGTGCTCTATGCGGTGGGCACGCTGGAAGTGAACCTCGACACGGGCGGCAAGGTGCGTTCGATGCGCTGGCTGCGCGCGCCCAAGCACGCGCCGGAGGTGATCGCCGAGATCGAGCGCACGGTGCTCAAGGCCTCGCCCTTCCCGCCAGCCACCCGCCTGGGCACCGTCACATGGACGGACACCTGGCTGTGGGACGAAAGCGGCCGCTTTCAACTCGACACCCTGACGGAAGGCCAGCAGCAAGGGGATTGACGATCCGTCGGATCGGGGAAAACGCCGGACATTCGCGTGGGGGCCGCCGCGCACGGCCGCCCGAAGCGGCCGGCCCGCCCCCGGTAGGGGGTAGGAGAAGCGACACGAAGTGCGCGGAGCCTGGGGGCGAGCATCAGGAGCCGCGGTACGTGGAGTAGCTCCACGGGCTCACGAGCAGGGGCACGTGGTAGTGCTGGTCGGTGTGCGCCACGCCGAAGTCCAGCGACACCTTGTTCAGGAAATTGGGCTCCGGCAGCTTGACGCCGCGGGCCTTGAAGTAGCCCGCCACGTCGAACACCAGCCGGTAGGTGCCGGCCTTCAACGAGTTGTTGTCGTACAGCGGCCCGTCGCTGCGGCCGTCCGAATTCAGCGTGAAGCGCTTGACCAGCGTGGTGGCGTCGCCGTCGGTGGTGTACAGCGCCACCTCCATGCCCGCGGCGGGGCCGCCATGCATCGTGTCCAGTACGTGAGTGCTCAGGCCCATGGGGCGCTCCTTGAAAGTCCGAAGGTTGGATCGGTGGGTGCGGGATATTCCGGTGGACAAAAGTGTATACAGTTCGCGGCTTTGGGTCTATCATGAAAAACATGGAGTCCTCCACCACCCGTTCGATCGTCGATGCGCTCACCAAGGCCATCGTCGAGCACCGGCTTCAGCCCGGCACCAAGCTGGCCGAGCAGAAGCTGGCCGATCACTTCGGCGTGTCGCGCACGCTGGTGCGGCAGGCCCTGTTCCAGCTGTCGCAGAACAAGCTCATCCGCCTGGAGCCCGCGCGGGGCGCCTTCGTGGCCGCGCCCGCCGTCGACGAAGCCAAGCAGGTGTTCGCCGTGCGCCGCATGCTCGAGGCCGAGATGACGCGCGAGTTCGTGCGCACCGTCACGCCCGCCAAGATCAAGGCGCTGAAGGAGCATGTGGCGCTCGAGAAATCCGCGGTATCGGGCGAAGACATCTCCGGGCGCACCGAGCTGCTCGGCGACTTCCACGTGCGCATGGCCGAGCTCATGGGCAACCAGGTGCTGGCGCAGATCCTCGGCGAGCTGATCTCGCGCTGCGCCCTCATCACGCTGATGTACCAGAGCACCAGCGCGGCCGAGCACTCCAACGACGAGCACGCCGACATCGTGAAGGCACTGGCCGCGCGCGATGAGGAACGCGCCGTGCGCCTCATGACCGAACACCTCGAGCACGTCGAGGCCAATTTGACCTTCGACCGCAAGGTCCCGACCAACGACATCTCGCTGGCGCTGTCCTGAAAAGCCTATGACCGTCTACGACTCCACCCTGCCCTACCCCCGCGACCTCGTCGGCTACGGCCGCAACCCGCCCCATGCGCAGTGGCCCGGCGGCGCGCGCGTCGCGGTGCAGTTCGTGCTGAACTACGAAGAAGGCGGCGAGAACGCCACGCTGCACGGCGACGCGGGCTCCGAGCAGTTCCTCTCCGAGATGTTCAACCCGGCGAGCTTTCCCGACCGGCACATCAGCATGGAGGGCATCTACGAATACGGCTCGCGCGCCGGCGTCTGGCGCATCCTGCGCGAGTTCGAGAAACGCGGCCTGCCGCTCACCGTGTTCGGCGTGGGCATGGCGCTCGAGCGCTACCCGGAGCTGACGGCCGCCTTCAAGGAACTGGGCCATGAAATTGCCTGCCACGGCTGGCGCTGGATCCACTACCAGAACCTCGACGAAGCCACCGAGCGCGAACACATGCGCCTGGGCATGGAAGCCATCGAGAAGCTCACCGGCGAACGCGCCCTGGGCTGGTACACCGGCCGCGACAGCCCGCGCACGCGCCGCCTCGTGGCCGACTACGGCGGCTTCGAGTACGACAGCGACTACTACGGCGACGACCTGCCCTTCTGGATGAAAGTGCGCAAGACCGACGGCACGGTGGTGCCGCAGCTCATCGTGCCCTACACGCTCGACTGCAACGACATGCGCTTCGCGCTGCCGCAGGGCTACTCGCATGCCGATCCGTTCTTCCAGTACATGAAGGACACCTTCGACGCGCTCTACGCCGAGGGCGACCCCGCCGGCGACAACAGCCCGAAGATGATGAGCATCGGCATGCACTGCCGCCTGCTCGGTCGGCCCGGGCGCATCACCGCGCTTCAGCGCTTCCTGGACCACATCGCACGGCACGACAAGGTGTGGGTCTGCCGCCGCGTCGACATCGCGCGCCACTGGAAGCAGGCGCACCCCTTCGAAGCAGGAGCCGCATCGTGAGCCTCACCATCGCCCAACTCAATGCCGCGGTGCCGGCCGCAGCTGTCGCGCTGCTCGACGGCATCTACGAGCATTCGCCCTGGATCGCGCAGCGCGCGCTGGCCGCCCGCCCGTTCCGCTCGCTCGCGCACCTCAAGCATGCGCTGGTGCGCGCGCTGGCCGAATCGTCGGCCGACGAACAGATCGGCCTGATCCGCGCCCACCCGGAGCTGGCGGGCAAGGCCATGGTCAGCAAGACGCTGACGGCCGAGTCGACCAACGAGCAGAGCAAGGCCGGCCTGACCGACTGCACGCCCGAGGAGTTCGCGAAGATCCAGCAGCTCAACGCCGACTACAACGCCAAGTTCGGCTTCCCGTTCATCCTGGCCGTGCGCGGACCGCGCGGCACCGGGCTGCCCAAGCGCGAGATCATCGAGACCTTCGAGCGCCGGCTGCACAACCACCCGTCGTTCGAACTGGGCGAGGCGCTGCGCAACATCCACCGCATCGCCGAGATCCGCCTGAACGACAAGTTCGCCGCCGACGTCACGCTCGGCAACGACGTGTGGGACTGGCAGGAGCAGCTCTCGGTGCACACCGACCCCGGCTACGCCGAGAAGGGCCAGCTCACCGTCACCTACCTGACCGACGCGCACCGCGCCTGCGCCGCGCAGATCAGCGCGCTGATGCGCGACGTGGGTTTCGATTCGGTGCACATCGATGCCGTGGGCAACGTGGTGGGCCGCTATGAAGGTACGACGCCCGACGCAAAGACGCTGCTCACCGGCTCGCACTACGACACCGTGCGCAACGGCGGCAAGTACGACGGCCGCCTCGGCATCTTCGTGCCGATCGCCTGCGTGCGCGAACTCAAGCGGCAGAACAAGCGCCTGCCCTTCGCCTTCGAGGTGGTGGGCTTCGCCGAAGAGGAAGGCCAGCGCTACAAGGCGACCTTCCTGGGCTCGGGCGCGCTCATCGGCCACTTCGACCCGCGCTGGCTCGACCAGAAGGACGCCGACGGCGTCACCATGCGCGAAGCCATGCAGCACGCGGGCCTGAAGCAGGAAGACATCCCGAAGATCCAGCGCGACCCGGCGCGCTACCTCGGCTTCGTCGAGGTGCACATCGAACAGGGCCCGGTGCTCACCGAGCTCGACCTGCCGCTGGGCATCGTCACCTCCATCAACGGCAGCGTGCGCTACGTGGGCGAGGTCATCGGCATGGCCAGCCACGCCGGCACCACGCCCATGGACCGCCGCCGAGACGCCGCGGCCGCCGTGGCCGAGCTGATCCTCTACACCGAGCAGCGCGCCTCCAAAGATGGCGACTCGGTCGGCACAGTCGGCATGCTCGAAGTGCCGAGCGGCTCCATCAACGTGGTGCCGGGCCGCTGCAAGTTCAGCCTCGACCTGCGCGCGCCCAACAACGAACAGCGCGATGCATTGGCCACCGACGTGGTCAACGCCCTGAAAGACATCTGCGAGCGACGCGGCGTGCGCTTCGAGCTCGAAGAGACGATGCGCGCCGCCGCCGCCCCCAGCGCACCTGCGTGGCAGCAGCGTTGGGAAAAGGCGGTCGACGCACTCGGCATTCCGCTCTTTCGCATGCCCAGCGGCGCCGGCCACGACGCCATGAAGCTGCACGAGGTGATGCCGCAGGCCATGCTCTTCGTGCGCGGCATCAACTCGGGCATCAGCCACAACCCGCTCGAATCGAGCACCAACGACGACATCCAGCTCGCGGTGCAGGCCTTCCAGCTGCTACTGGACAACCTGGCCGCCGAACAAGCCCACTGATTCACAGAAGAACAACCATGACCGACTACGCAAAGCTCGACGCCTGGATCGACGCCCACTTCGACGAGGAAGTGAAGTTCCTGCAGCAACTGGTGCAGGTGCCCACCGACACGCCGCCGGGCAACAACGCGCCGCACGCCGAACGCACCGCCGAGCTGTTGAAGGACTTCGGCCTCGACGCCGAGAAGCACGCCGTGCCCGCGCAGGACGTGAAGGACTACGGCCTCGAATCGATCACCAACCTGATCGTGCGCCGCAAGTACGGCAACGACGGCCTGACGGTCGCGCTCAATGCCCACGGCGACGTGGTGCCCCCGGGCGAAGGCTGGACGCACGACCCGTACGGCGGCGAGATCGTCGACGGCAGCCTCTACGGCCGCGCCGCCGCCGTCAGCAAGAGCGATTTCGCGAGCTTCACCTTCGCGCTGCGCGCGCTCGAAGCCGTCGCCAGGCCCGCCAAGGGCAGCGTCGAGCTGCACTTCACCTACGACGAGGAATTCGGCGGCATCCTCGGCCCGGGCTGGCTGCTCGACAAGGGCCTGACCAAGCCCGACCTGATGATCGCGGCCGGCTTCAGCTACGAGGTGGTCACCGCCCACAACGGCTGCCTGCAGATGGAAGTGACGGTGCACGGCAAGATGGCCCACGCCGCCGTGCCGGCCACCGGCATCGACGCGCTGCAGGGCGCGGTGAAGATCCTCAACGCGCTGTATGCGCAGAACACGCTCTACCAGCAGGTCACGTCGAAGGTCGAGGGCATCACGCACCCGTACCTGAACGTGGGCCGCATCGAAGGCGGCACCAACACCAACGTCGTGCCCGGTAAGGTGGTGTTCAAGCTCGACCGCCGCATGATCCCCGAGGAGAACCCGGCCGAGGTCGAAGCCACCATCCGCAAGGTGATCGCCGATGCCGCGGCCGAGAGCGCCGGCATCACGGTCGAGATCAAGCGACTGCTGCTGGCCAACTCGATGAAGCCGCTGGCTGGCAACAAGCCGCTGGTCGACGCGATCCAGAAGCACGGCCAGGACGTGTTCGGCGAGCCGATCAAGGCCATGGGTACGCCGCTGTACACCGACGTGCGCCTGTACGTCGAGGCCGGCATTCCGGGCGTGATCTACGGGGCCGGGCCGCGCACCGTGCTCGAGTCGCACGCCAAGCGCAGCGACGAGCGCGTGGTGCTCGAAGACCTGCGCCGCGCCACCAAGGTGATCGCACGCACGCTCAGCGACCTGCTGGCCTGAGCGCTCCGGGCGCGCGGCCTGCCTGCTCAGGCCGGCCTGGCGCCCGACATGGGGGAGATCACCGCGGCCGCCCTGGTCCGGGCCTCGGCCCACGCCGTCATGTTGGGCAGGGGCGCTGGCCGCGCCAGGTGGTAGCCCTGCACCAGCGTGCAGCCCAGCGTGCGCAGGACATCAAGTTCTTCCTGCGTTTCCACGCCCTCGGCCACGACCTGGATGTTCAGCGAGCGGCCCAGCTGCACGATGGAATCGACCAGCACCACGTTGCCCGGCGACGCCGCCAGCCCCAGGATGAAGCTGCGGTCGATCTTGACCTGCCGCACGTATTCGCTGCGCAGCGACGCCAGCGATGAATAGCCCACGCCGAAGTCGTCCACCACGATCGCCACGCCGGCGGCCGACAGGGCGCTGAGGCGGCTGCGCGTCGCGTGGGTGTCGAGCGCCACCTCTTCGGTGATCTCGATCTGCAGCCGGGTCGGCGCGATGCCGCGGGTCTTCAGCATGCCGAGCACGATGTCGTCGACCGCGAGCTGCGCCATCTCGCGCGGCGACACGTTGATGGCGATCGGCACGTTCGCCAGCACCGAGCCCGAGGCCTCGAGCTGGCGCATCGCCCGGCAGACCTCGTCGACCAGGTGGCGCAGCAGCGGCTCCGCGACGCCGGTGTTGGCGGCGGCGAAGATCACTTCTTCCGGCGCGATGTGGCCGTGGCGCGGATGGTGCCAGCGCATCAGCGCCTCCAGGCTGTGGATGTGCTTGCCGTCGCAGCCCATGATCGGCTGGTACCACACGCCGATGGCGCGCGCTTCGATGGCGTTGAGCAGGTCGCGCTCCACGTCCCTGCGCGTGCCCAGCCGCAGGTTGAGGGGGGCGTCGAAGAACTGATAGCGGTTGCGCCCGGTGCGCTTGGCCTCGTAGAGCGCCTCGTCGGCAAAGCTGATCATGTCGGCGATTTCGGCGTCGCCCGACACCGAGATGCCGATGCTCACGCCCAGGTGGCCGCCGTAGTGCGCGGTGGCGAACGATATCGAGCGGATCAGCGCCTGCGCAATGGCCGCGGGCGCCTGGCGGGTGCCCTGGAGGCTGTAGAGCACCGCGAACTCGTCGCCGCCCCAGCGGCTCAGCACCGCGCGCAGGTCGGTGAGCTCGCGCTGCAGCCAGCCGGCCACGTCCTGCAGCACGCGGTCGCCGACCTTGTGGCCGAAGGCGTCGTTGACCGCCTTGAAGCCGTCCAGGTCGAGCAGCAACAGGCAGTGCTGCTGGCCGCGGGACGAGACGATGTGCAGCGTCGCCGCCTCGGTGAAGCCTTCGCGGTTGAGCAGCCCGGTCAGCGAGTCGTGCGAGGCGCGGAACGAGAGCTGCTGCGTCGCGTCCATCGACAGCGCGTGCACCTGGCGCAGCTGCTCCGCCATCGCGGTGGCCTCGTTGCGCAGCCGGCTGCCCTCGCGGAAGGTGCGCTCGCTGTGCACCGCGCTGCGCACCAGCGCCCCGAGGTACAGCAGCACCATCGCGGCCAGGCTCAAGTTGTCGAAGCCGCCCCAGTACACCAGGCACCCCGCCACCGACAGCAACGCCGGCGTGATGAAGCTGATCGGCACGAACGCGAAGGCCGTGCCGTAGGTCACGGAGCCCGCGCAGATGCCGCACACCACCGTCAGATAGAACACCGCCTGCGGCGATGAGTAGCCGTTGCACAGCAGCGGAATGAGCGCCCAGACCAGGCCCGAGACCCCGGCCAGCACCGCGGCCAGCCGCAGGTGCCATTCGACAGGCCGCCCCTTGGGCGAGGTTGCCACGCTGCCGTCCAGCAGCACGCCGCGCGACGGCGCGAACGGCCAGCGGCTGACATAGCTGCGCAGCCCGTTCACCGCGAGCGACAACATCAGCCAGCACAGCCCCTCGAACGCGCGGCCCGAATTGAGCGCCACCAGGGTCGCGGTGAAGCTCAGCACGATGTTGATCGGAATCGCGGCGAGCACGCTGCGGCGCACCATCACCAGCTGGTCGGCCCGCACCATGCGCGAGAGCAACTCAGCATCTACGGAAGCGGTGAGCGTGGGGAGAGGCGCGCTGAGATTCATGGAAGGGGTCGAGTTTATAGAGCGCGAACGACCGTGCGGCCAGCGAAGGCCTTGTTCTCGCGAATTTGGGGTGCGGGAACAACGAACTTTCGTTTCTCTTTCATCCGGGCGTCATGGCTGGCTCCGAGACTCCGTAGCCCTTTTGGGTCCACGTGTTTTACACGCCTGTCATCTTTTCAGAACGCCATGTCCTACCGTTTTTCGATTGCTCCCCCCTTCCGGCGCACGCTCTTTTCCACCCTCGCCATTGGCACGCTGATGCTGGCCGGCTGCGGCGGCGGCTCCGATGCCCCGGGTTTCGTGCCGCTGCCGACGGCCACCGCGCCGGCTCCGGCGCCCGCCCCTGCCCCTGCCCCTGCACCGGCCCCAGCCCCGGCAGCCGGACCCACGGGCCGCTGGACCATCGGCGACCTGCACATCCACACGATGCAGTCGGACGACGCACAGCAGGTCAACAAGCTCGACCAGGTGCTCGCCCAGGCCTTCGACCGCTTCGGGCTCGACTGGGCTGCGCTGTCCGACCACCTGCGCATGTCTTCCTACGACAACGACGGCAACAAGCTGGCGACGGCGATCCCGTTCTCGGAGGGCATGGCCAAGTACCAGGTGCCGCGCATCAAGGCATTGCAGGCCGCAGGCAAGTACGCGGACAAGACGATCTTCGCGTCCTTCGAGTGGGACATGCCCTCGCACGACCACGGCAACGTCGGGCTGCTGACGGACAACCCGATGTCGGCCACGGCACTGAAGGCCGCGAACCAGTTCGAGTACCTCTTCACCAACCGCCCCGACTCGGCCTTCGCGCCGGAAGACGTGGCGGCCTGGGGTCCGAAGGCCGGCACCGGCTACAACACCCACGCGGAGACGCTGGCCGCCATCTCGTGGCTGAAGAGCAACTACCCCGACACCAGCTACCTGCAGATCAACCATCCGTCGCGCAATCCCGGCAAATACACGATCGCGCAGCTGCGTGAAATGAACGACCTCGCGCCGAACATCGTGTTCTCGCTCGAAGGCATGGTCGGCAACCAGATGGAGCCCGACCGCGGCGGCTACACCAGCGACTACATTCCGGCCAATCTGCCATCGCGCGTCTACGGCGGTGTCGACTACCTCGTCGCCAAGCTCGGCGGCACCTGGGACGCGCTGCTGTCCGAAGGCCGCCACATCTGGAACGTGGCGGACTCCGACTACCACTTCACCATCTCCCAGGGCCAGTACAGCAGCGGCTACGCACCGGGCGAATACGCCAAGAACCACCTGTGGGGCGACATCAAGGACCCGAAGTCGCTGCTCGCGGCCATGCGCTCGGGCAAGCTCTTCGCGGTGAACGGCGACCTCATCAACGCACTCGACTTCAAGGTGCAAAGCGCCAAGGGCGCGGGCGAGATGGGCTCCGAAGTGGCGGCCAAGGCCGGCGAAGATTTGAAGATCACCATCCGCTTCAAGAGCCCCGAGCGCAACAACTTCGAATACCAGCTCGGCAGCGGCGTCTTCGCCAACGTGAAGCCGGCGGTCGACCACATCGACCTGATCGCCGGCGACGTGACCGGGCTCGAGAAGCCGGGCACGCCGGGCTACTCGCGCGACACCAACACGTCGACCCGCGTGCTCAAGCGCTTCACCCGCAACGACTGGAAGCTGGACGCAGACGGCTATTTCGCCGTGACCTACACCGTGAAGGCCGGCAACAATCAGTACTTCCGCCTGCGCGGCACCAACCTGGGCACCGACGTGCCGGGCGAGACGGCCGCAGGCGAACCGCTGCCCGACGCCAAGGTGGTGGTGACCGACAACGTCGCGCGCTTCAATGCCATCAATGCGCGCAACTACGCGGATCTGTGGTTCTACTCGAACCCGGTGTTCGTGAAGGTGGCGGCGCAGTAGGCGCTCGACGACGCGGCGCCACTGGCGCCGCCTTCGGTTCTCCCCTCCCGGGATAACCCTCTGACCCTCCCAAAGTCTTCTTGCCTACATTACTTGTATGCAAGAAAAGGCATTGCTTGCATGCAAAACCTCGACAAGACAGACAGGAGACTCCATGCCTCGTTTCGCCAAATCGCTTTTCGGTCAGGTGGTTATCGCGCTGGTTCTTGGCGTGCTCGCGGGGCTCCTTGCCCCGGAGTACGCCGTCAAGCTCAAGCCGCTGGGTGACGGGTTCATCAAGCTGATCAAGATGATCATCCCGGTGCTGGTGTTCTGCGTGGTGGTGCATGGCATTGCCGGCGCGGGAGACCTCAAGCGCGTGGGCCGGGTGGGCGTGAAGTCGCTCATCTACTTCGAAGTGCTGACCACCATCGCGCTGGCGATGGGCCTGGTGCTGGCTTTCGTGTTCCAGCCCGGCGCCGGCATGAACGTCGACCCGTCGAAACTCGACCCGGCCGCCATGAGCGCCTACGCCTCGAACGCCGACAAGCTCACGAGCGGCGGCACGGTCGAGTTCCTGATGAAGCTCATTCCGACCACGGTGGTCAACGCCTTCGCCACCGGCGACGTGCTGCAGGTGCTGCTGTTCGCGGTGCTATTCGGATGCGCGCTCACGCTGCTGGGCGATCGCGGCAAGCCGGTGGCGGTGGTGGTTGATGCGCTCTCGCTGGTGCTGTTCAAGATCATGGGAATCATCATCAAGCTGGCGCCGCTGGGCGTGCTGGGTGCCATCGCGTTCACGGTAGGACAGTACGGCATCGGCTCGCTCAAGCAGCTCGGCATGCTGGTGGCTCTTTTCTACGGCGCGGTGCTGGTCTTCGTGTTCGTGGTGCTCGGGCTGGTGATGCGCATGTCTGGCTTCAGCCTGATCAAGCTGCTGCGCTACCTGCGCGAAGAGCTCACCATCGTGTTCGCCACCACCTCTTCGGACAGCGTGCTGCCGCAGGTCATGGCCAAGCTGCGCCGCATGGGCATCCGTGATTCGACGGTCGGGCTGGTGATTCCCACCGGCTATTCGTTCAACCTCGATGCCTTCTCGATCTACATCACGCTGGCCGCGGTGTTCATCGCGCAGGCCACCAACACGCCGATTTCGATGGCCGACCTGATGACGATCCTGGCAATTGCGCTGGTCACGTCGAAGGGCGCGCACGGCGTGCCGGGCTCGGCCATCGTGGTGCTGGCCGCCACGCTGCATGCGATTCCGGCCATTCCCGCCATCGGGCTGGTGCTGGTGCTGTCGGTGGACTGGTTCATGGGCATTGCCCGCGCGCTGGGCAACCTGATCGGCAACTGCGTGGCAACGGTGGCCATCGCGGCCTGGGAAGGCGACATTGACCGCGAACGCGCGCACGCGGTGCTTGACGGCAACTACGCCCCCGAAGCCCTGGATGGCGAGCCTCTGGCAGCGGCCGCGCCCGTGGCAAACGCAGGCACCGCCACCACCACCCCCGCACACTGAGTGAGCCACATGCCCACCGACGTCAGCCCCACCGCCATCGCCGAGCGCGTGGTCGAGGCCATCCTCGCGCAGAAGCTTGCGCCGGGCGAGCGGCTGGGCGAGCAGGCGCTGGCCGAGAACTTCTCGGTGAGCCGCACCATGGTGCGCGAGGCGCTGATGCAGCTGCAGGCGCGCGGCTTCGTTGAGGTGCAGTCGCGCCGCGGCTGGTATGTCGTGGAGCCTTCGGCCGAAGAGGCGCGCGACGCCTTCTCGGCACGCCGCATCGTCGAGGCCGGCATCCTGGCCGCGAGCGAGGGCCGCCCATTGGGCAAGGTGATCCGGAAACTGCGCGACCACATCGCCGACGAGCAGCGCGCCATCGAAGGCGCCGACGCCGCCACCCGCGCCTTCCTGCTGGCCGACTTCCACGTGTGCCTGGCCGAGCAGATGGGGCATCAGTTGCTGGTCGACGTGCTGCGCGACCTCACGGCGCGTACCACCCTTGCGGCCACGCTCTACCAGTCGAAGCACGAGGCTGGGCAGTCGTGCGCGGAGCACGGCGCGATCGTCGCCGCGCTCGAAGCGGGCGATACGGACAAGGCGCGCCGCTTGATGCTCGACCACATCGGCAATGTCGAGCGCGCGCTGGAAGTCGACGCTGCGGCGGAGCCGGACGCGACGAGCAGGCTGAAGGCTACGCTGGCCCCCGTAGCATTGCCCCGCGCCAGGCGCTGAAGCTGTGTACTAGTACCGGCGACCGCTATCGGTTCGATAGCAGCGATCCCCAGCGGCGCAGCGACTCCCGGCAGTTTCCCCTATGAATCCGCTTAGCCAATACGAGGGCGCGCCCGCTGACACAGGTGCGGGTTCCGGCTCGGCTACAGTCCGAGACACTTATGAACTCACCCCAACTCCAGCGCGGCGTGTTCCTCGCCCTTCTCGCCGCTGTCACCGCTGCCTTCATCTGGGTGCTGCTGCCGTTCTTCGGCGCGGTGCTCTGGGGCGTGGCACTGGCGATCTTGTTCACGCCGCTGTTCCGCTGGCTGCTCAGGAAGATGCCAGGCAAGCTCAACGCCGCCGCCTTGCTGACGCTGGCCATCTGCCTGTTCATCGTGATTCTTCCCCTGGCCATGGTCGGCGTGTCGCTGGTGCAGGAAGTGGCGCTGGTCACGCAGAACATCCGCTCGGGGCAGATTAACTTCGCGGCCTACTTCCAGCAGATCCTGGACGCCTCGCCGCAGTGGCTGCTGAACCTGGTCGAACGCTTCAACCTCGGCGACATGGCGGCGTGGCAGGCGCGCATCTCGGCCGCCGCCGGCCAGGCGAGCCAGATCATCGCGAGCCAGGCGCTGGCCATCGGCCAGAACACCTTCGACTTCGTGGTCAGCTTCTTCGTCATGCTGTACCTGCTGTACTTCCTGCTGCGCGACGGCGCGGCACTGTCCAAGCGCATGCGCGACGCCGTGCCGCTGGCCAAGCCGCACACGCACTACCTGCTGAACAAGTTCACCACCGTCATCCGCGCGACCGTCAAGGGCAACGTGGCCGTGGCCATCGCGCAGGGCACGCTCGGCGGGCTGGCCTTCTGGTTCCTCGGCGTGCAGGGCGCGCTGCTGTGGGCGGTGCTGATGGCCTTCCTGTCGCTGCTGCCGGCGGTGGGCGCCGCGCTGATCTGGGGCCCGGTGGCCATCTACTTCCTGGCCACGGGGCATTTCTGGCAGGGCGGCGTGCTGATCTTCGTGGGCGTGTTCGTGATCGGCCTGGTCGACAACATCCTGCGCCCGCTGCTGGTGGGCAAGGACACGCAGATGCCCGACTACATCGTGTTGATGTCGACCATCGGCGGCATGGCGCTCTTCGGCATCAACGGCTTCGTGATCGGGCCGGTGATCGCGGCGCTGTTCATGGCGGCGTGGAGCCTGTTCGCGGACTCGGGGCATGTGGGAACGGGGCACGACGAGCCGGCCGAAGGCACGCAGGCCGTCCAAACCACCCAAGACACCGAACACAAGAAGCGGAGCTGAGGCGCGGGCTCACCCGCTCCATGCCGCGCCGCGCGCATTTCGCGCACGCTGTGCGGCATTCCGTCGCATGGCACTGGGCACCGCGCGGGGCCTGAGAGATCGTCGGGGCCTCAACTTCCGACGAGGCCCCTCATGCAACTTCCCGCCCTCCTGTCCCGCCCGATCGTGCGCGCACTTTGCGCCGCCGCCATCCTCGCGCCCGCCGGCGCACTGGCCGCCGACCTCAGCCTGAGCGTCGCCGACGGCCCGGCGGCCGACGCCACGCTCTACGTCGCGCTGTACAGCGACGCCGCCGGCTACGCCGACAGCAAGCCGGTGGCTTCGCAGACCACGCCGATGCGCGAGGGCAAGGCCCGGCTCGTGTTCCCGGGCCTCGCCCCGGGGCGCTACGCGCTGCGCGCATTTGCCGACGAGAACGGCAACGGCAAGCTCGACACCAACCTCATGGGCATGCCGACGGAACGATACGGCTTCTCGAACGACGCCAAGGGCAACCGCGCGGCACCCGACTTCGAGGCGGCAGCGATCCGCGTCGACGCCGACCTGCAGACCGCCATTCATCTGCGCTGAGGTGCCCGCCATGGAACGACGCGAACTCCTGCGCCTGCTGGCATCGGCCGGCGCCCTGCCCCTCCTCGCGCCATTGGCGCGCGCCGCCGGCACCGACAGCTGGCAAGCCCAGTTCGAGGCCGCCGGGGCGCCCTGGAAGGTCGGCTTTGCCACGCCCCCGGACGACCTGCCGCTCACCCGCGCCACGGTGCGCGGGCGCTTTCCCGATGCGGTTGCGGGCACGCTGTTTCGCATCGGCCCGGCCGGCCACGACATGGGCGGCGAGCGCTATCACCACTGGTTCGACGGCGACGGCATGGTGCATCGTTTCGTGATCGATGGGACCGACGTGCGCCACCAGGGCCGCTACGTTGCCACGCCCAAGCGCGTCGCCGAGGCGCGGGCCGGCCGTCGCCTGTACGAGGCCTTCGGCACCATGCCGCCGGGCGGGGAGCCGCCGACGTCGCCCGACAGCATCAACGTCGCCAACACCAGCGTGCTGCCGCTGCAGGGCGAAGTGCTGGCGCTGTGGGAGGGCGGCTCGGCCACGCGCATCGACGCGCGCACGCTGGACACGCTGGGCGTGAAGACCTGGCGCGCCGACCTCGCGGGCATGCCGTTCTCGGCGCATCCCAAGGTGGACCCGGACGGCACGGTGTGGAACTTCGGCGTCAGCTCCGGCCAGGGCCTGCTGGCGCTGTACGAGATCGCGCCCGAAGGCTCGCTCCGCCGCGCTGCCGTGGTGCCGGTCGCCGACATGCCGATGGTCCACGACTTCGCGGTGACCGAGCGGCATCTCGTGTTCCTGTTGCCGCCGCTGGTGTACGACGGCAAGCGCAAGGATGCCGGCGCGACCTTTCTCGATGCCCACGTCTGGCGCCCCGAACTGGGCATGCGCGCGCTGGTCGTCGACAAGCAGGACTGGGAACGGCGGCAGATGCTCGAGCTGCCGGCCGGCTTCCTCTTCCACGTGGGCAATGCCTGGGAGGAAGACACGCCGCGCGGCACGCTGATCCACGTCGACTACGTGCGCTCGGACAACGCCGACTCGGTGTTCACCACCAACCGCGAGGTGATGCGCGCGCGCCGCGTGCGAGGCCCCGATCCGCACCTGACCGTGGCCACCCTGAACCTGGGCACCGGCAAGGCCACGCAGGCGGCGCTGGCGCAGGAGGCCGAGTTCCCACGCATCGACCCGCGCCGCGTCGGCCTGCGCCACCGCCAGGTGGTGCACGCCACGCAGATCCGGCCCGATCTGCCGGGCTTCGGCGCAGTCGCACGCACCAACGTCGAGACCGGCCGCAGCCAGCGCTTCAACTACGGCGCGCAAGCCATGGTGGAAGAACATGTCTTCGTACCGGATGGCTCGAAGCCGGGCTGGGTGCTGGGCACGGTGCTCGACTTCGGTCGGCGCAAGACGGTGCTGTCGTGCTTCGCGGCCGATCACCTGGCGGCGGGTCCGGTGGCGCAGGCGACGCTGCCTTATGCGCTTCCGCTGGGCCTTCACGGGGTCTTCTTGCAGGCTTGAAGAGGGCACAACTGTTCAGGGCTCGCTCGCGCCGACGGGGGACATTCGCGCAGGGGAGTACCCGGTGGCCTGTGCACACGCCCCGGATAACCTCTCACCCCGCCCACCAGCCTTCGTCAAAACGCCCCTGGAGGAAGGCCACGAAGCCCGACACCTTGCCCGGCACCAGCTTCGGCGAAGGAAACACGGCATGTATCTCCTGCTCGGGCAAGGCATGGTCGCCGAGCACCTCGCGCACCTTGCCGGTGGCCAGCGACTCGCTCGCCACATAGCGCGGCATCAGCGCGATGCCGAGCCCGTCTCTCGCGGCAGCCAGCACGGCCGACAGGTTGTTCGAGCGAAAGCGCCCCGACACCGGCACCGTGACCGGCTCGCCCCTGGGCGTGTGCATGCGCCAGAACTCGTCCCCCACCACGCTGCTGTAGATCAGCGCCACATGCCCACTCAGGTCCTGTGCACGCTTCGGCGTGCCATGCTTCTTCAGGTAGGCCGGTGACGCGACCATGACCCAGGGGTTGGCGCCGAGGTAGCGCGCACCCAGCGACGAGTCGGCCAGCTTGCCCATGCGGATGGCCACGTCGATGCCCTGCGCGATCAGGTCCACGTAGCGGTCCTCGAAGCTCAGGTCGAGCTGCACCTGCGGATGGCGGCGCATGTATTCGAGCGCCAGCGGCACCACCACCCGCCGCCCGAAGGCCACCGAAGTGCCCACCCGCAGAAGCCCCTGAGCCTGGTTCTGCCGCAGCTGCACGATGCTCTCGGCCTCCTCCGCCTCGCGCACGATGGTCTTGCACTTCTCGTAATACAGCGCACCGGGCTCGGTGAGGCTCACGCCGCGCGTGTTGCGGTTCAGCAGCCGCACCTTCAGCCGCGCCTCGGTGGCCGCGACCTGCTTGGTCACGGTGGGCTGCGTCGTGTTGAACTCGCGCGCCGCCTTCGAGAAGCTGCCGGTCTCGACCACGCGCACGAACATTTCCATTGCCAGCAATCTGTCCATGGCCGGATGGTAGCCACTTATTCCATGGCGGAATAGGTTTTATGGCCCCCAGCCGTCTTCTTCGAATGCGCCCCGCTTCCTACAGTGGGACCACCTCAAGGAGACATGCAAATGGCAAAGATGACAGCGGTCCAGGCCGCGGTTCTGGTGATGGAAAAGGAAGGCGTGACGCAGGCCTTCGGCGTGCCGGGCGCGGCAATCAACCCGCTGTACTCGGCACTGCGCCAGCGCGGCAGCATCGCGCACATCCTGGCGCGCCACGTGGAGGGCGCCTCGCACATGGCCGAGGGCTACACCCGCGCGGTGGCCGGCAACATTGGCGTGTGCATCGGCACTTCGGGCCCGGCGGGCACCGACATGATCACGGGCCTGTACTCGGCCTGGGCCGACTCCATTCCCATTCTTTGCATCACCGGCCAGGCGCCGCGCGCGCGGCTCTACAAGGAAGACTTCCAGGCGGTGGACATCGAGTCGATCTCCAAGCCAGTCACCAAGTGGTCGGTCACGGTGCGCGAGCCCGGCCAGGTGCCGCAGGTTTTCCAGCAGGCCTTCCACCTGATGCGCTCGGGCCGCCCCGGGCCGGTGCTGATCGACCTGCCGTTCGACGTGCAGATGGCGCAGATCGAATTCGACATCGACGCCTACCAGCCGCTCACACCGTACAAGCCCGCCGCCACGCGCGCGCAGATCGAGAAGGCCATCGGCATGCTGAACGCGGCCGAGCGCCCGCTGATCGTGGCCGGCGGCGGCGTCATCAATGCCGATGCGGCCGACCTGCTGGTGCGCTTTGCAGAGGCCACCGGCGTGCCGGTGATTCCCACGCTGATGGCATGGGGCGCCATCGCCGACGACCATCCGCTGATGGCCGGCATGTGCGGCCTGCAGACCAGCCACCGCTACGGCAACGCGACCATGCTCGCCAGCGACTTCGTGCTGGGCATCGGCAACCGCTGGGCCAACCGGCACACCGGCTCGGTCGACGTCTACACCAGGGGCCGCACCTTCGTGCACGTGGACATCGAGCCCACGCAGATCGGCCGTGTGTTCACGCCCGACTTCGGCATCGTGTCGGACGCCAAGACGGCGCTCGAGCTGTTCGTGCAGGTGGCCGAGGAGATGAAGGCCGCGGGCAAGCTGCCGAGCCGCGTCACCTGGGCCGGCGAATGCCGCGAGCGCAAGAGGACGATGCTGCGCAAGACCAATTTCGACGACGTGCCGATGAAGCCGCAGCGCGTGTACCAGTGCATGAACAACCACCTGGACCGCGACACCTGCTACGTGAGCACCATCGGCCTGTCGCAGATCGCGGCCGCGCAGTTCCTGCACGTGTACAACCCGCGCCACTGGATCAACTGCGGCCAGGCCGGTCCGCTGGGCTGGACCATTCCCGCCGCGCTGGGCGTGCGCGCCGCCGACCCCACGCGCAAGATCGTCGCGCTCTCGGGCGACTACGACTTCCAGTTCATGATCGAAGAGCTGGCCGTGGGGGCGCAATTCAAGCTGCCCTACCTGCACATCGTGGTCAACAACTCCTACCTCGGGCTGATCCGCCAGGCGCAGCGCGGCTTCGAGATGGACTACTGCGTGCAGCTCGCGTTCGACAACATCAACGCATCAGCCGACAGCGGCATCGAGCGCGGCTACGGCGTGGACCACATGAAGGTGGTCGAGGGCCTGGGATGCAAGGCGATCCGCGTGCGCAAACAGGAAGAGATGGCACCCGCCATCGAGCGCGCCGAAGCGCTCATGGCGGAGTTCAAGGTGCCCGTGGTGATCGAGGTGATGCTGGAGCGCGTGACCAACATCGCGATGGGCACCGAGATCGACGCCATCAACGAATTCGAACCACTGGCCGAGACCACGGCCGACGCACCCACGGCCCTTGCCGTGGCAATGCTGGATTGAGGAGACCTTGCACATGCCCAAATTCGCAGCCAACCTCACGATGCTCTTCACCGAGCTGCCCTTCATGCAACGCTTCGAGGCCGCCGCCAAGGCGGGCTTCAAGGGCGTGGAGTACCTGTTCCCCTATGCCTTCGAGAAGAAGGAGCTGGCCGCTGCCTTGCGCGCCAACGGCCTGCAGCAGGTGCTGCACAACCTGCCGGCCGGCGACTGGGACAAGGGCGAGCGCGGCATCGCCTGCCATCCGGAGCGCACCGGCGAGTTTGCCGAAGGCATCGCGATGGCCATCGACTACGCGAGCGCACTCGGCTGCCCGCAGGTCAACTGCCTGATCGGCAAGGTGCCGCCGGGCGCCGACATCAACGCCGTCAACCGCACGGTGATCGACAACCTGCGCCTGGCCGCGCGCGAGCTGGAGGCCGCGGGCCTGCGCCTGCTGATCGAGCCGATCAACAGCTTCGACATTCCGGGCTTCTTCCTCACGCGCACCGACCAGGCGCTGGCGCTGATCGAGGCGGTCGGCTCGTCCAACCTGCGGGTGCAGTACGACATCTATCACGCGCAGCGCATGGAGGGCGAGCTTGGCAACACGCTCTCGAAGCACCTGGCGCAGATCGGCCACATCCAGCTGGCCGACAACCCCGGGCGCGGCGAGCCGGGTACGGGCGAGATCAACTACCCGTGGCTGTTCCGGCACATCGATTCGCTCGGCTACGACGGCTGGATCGGCTGCGAATACAAGCCGCGCACCGACACCGTCAACGGCCTCGGCTGGCGCGAGTCACTCACGCAACAGCAATAAGCACCGGACAGACAAGGAAACAAAGACATGGCAACCCAACAAAAAATCGGATTCATCGGCCTCGGCATCATGGGCGCGCCCATGGCGGGCCACCTGCTCGACGCCGGCCACCAGCTGTTCGTGAACACGCACGGCAACACGCCGGAGCCTTTCGTGTCGAAGGCCACCATCTGCGCCTCGGGCGCCGAGGTGGCGCGGCAGGCCGACATCATCTTCATCATGGTTCCGGACACGCCCGACGTGGAGAAGGTGCTGTTCGGCGAACCCGGCAAGGAAGGCGTGGCCGCCGGCCTGAAGGACTCGCACGGCAAGATCGTGGTGGACTGCAGCTCCATCGACCCGATCGCGACGAAAGACTTCGCGCGCCGCATCACGTCGCTGGGCGCCGGCTACATCGACGCGCCGGTCTCCGGCGGCGAAGTGGGCGCCAAGGCCGCGAGCCTCACCATCATGTGCGGCGGCGACGAAGGCACCTTCGGCCGCGTGAAGCCGCTGCTCGACAGGATGGGCAAGAACGTGACGCTGGTGGGCGGCGCGGGAGACGGCCAGGTCTGCAAGGTGGCCAACCAGATCATCGTGGCGCTGAACATCGCAGCCGTGAGCGAAGCGCTGGTGTTCGCCTCGAAGGCCGGCGCGGATCCCGCCAAGGTGCGGCAGGCGCTGATGGGCGGCTTTGCCAGCTCGCGCATTCTCGAAGTGCACGGCGAGCGGATGATCAAGCGCACCTTCGCGCCGGGGTTCCGCATCTCGCTGCACCAGAAGGACCTGAACCTGGCGATGCAGAGCGCGCGCACGCTGGGCGTGTCGCTGCCGCAGACGGCCAATGCGGCGCAGCTCATGAACGCATGCGCGGCGCTGGGCTATGGCCAGCTGGACCACTCGGCGCTGGTCAAGGCGCTTGAAGCGCTTGCCCAGCACGCCGTTTCGCCGGACTGAGGGCTGCCGGGATCCCAGGGGGTCGTTCGGGGTATGTGCACAGGACACCGGGTACTCCCCTCCGCGAATGTCCCCCGCCTTCGGCTCCTCCTTTATTTCGCTGCGGGGAGCACCCGGCGCCCTGTGCACAACGAGCGCTGCTCTTGCGCTGGCTGATCAACAAGTGCTCTGAACGATCACGACGGCGGGGTGCCTTGCGCAGCGAAATAAAGGGGGAGGCCGCAGGCCGGAGGACATTCGCGGAGCAAGGTACCCCGTCGGCGTGAGCGCGCCCCGAATACCCCCGCAGTGCCTGAAAAGAGATCAGGTCTTCACCGCGTCGAGAGACTCTTTCAGATTGCGCCGGCGCCACGCCCAGGTCTTCACGGCCTGCGGCAGGATGCCGAGGCATGACGCGTAGTAGGTCACCTTGAAGCCCCAGAAGCGCGGCCCGATGGGCGTATCGCGGAACAGGTCGCCCGCCAGGATGGACAGCAACGCCTCCTGCATGCGCCAGATGTTGCGCGGCGCCATGAACAGCCGGCGGATGGCCGGCGAGGTGATGCGGTAGATGAACCACGAGAACATCTTCGGCCCGCGCTTCATGACCTTCTCGTAGTGGCGGAAGGCGCGTTCGGCTTCCCTCGCCTCGCCCTTGAGCCAGTGGTCGGCCGCGGTGGCGGCCTCGAAGCCGCTGTTCATCGCCAGGTACACGCCCGACGAGAACATCGGATCGACGAAGGCATAGGCGTCGCCGACCATCATGAAGCGGTCGCCGCGGCAGAACTTCGAATCGTAGGCGTAGTTGCCGGTGGAGGTGGCGCCTTCCATCAGCGTGGCGTTCTTCAGCCGCGCCGCCAGCTTGGGCGCCAGCGCGATGGTCTCCATCAGGAACTCCTCGAGCGAACCCTTGCGGCGCTTGAAGTAGGCCGGCGACGCCACCGCGCCCACGCTCACCGTGCCGTCCTTCAGCGGGATGTACCAGAACCAGCCATGGTCGAACCAGAACAGCGAGATGTTGCCCTCGAAGCGGCCGGGCCGGCGCTCGGCGTTGGCAAAGTGCCCGTAGAGCGCGGCGCTCGCATGCTTTCGGTTGCGCTGCTTGGCGTCGAACTGGTTCGACAGCAGTGTGTCGCGCCCGCTCGCATCGATCACGAAGCGCGGGCGCCAGCTGGTCTCGGCGCCGTCGTCGGCCTTGACCTTCACCAGCGGCCGGTTGTCGGGCGTGCCCTTGCCCGCGTCCATGTCCACGCCCGTGACACGCTGCCCCTCGAAGGTGCGCGCGCCCCGTTTGCCGGCATGGCGGAACAGCAGCTCGTCGAATTCCGAACGGCGCACGTGCACGGCGTAGGGAAAACTCTTGTCCATCGCCTGTCCGAAGTCGAAATGGCTGCTGTGGTCGTGCCAGGGCGAGACGAACTCGGCGCCGTGCTTGCGCAGGCCGATGGCCTCGACCTCGGTGCGCACCCCCAGGCGGTCGAACAGCGGCATGTTCATCGGCAGCAGCGACTCGCCGATGTGGAAGCGCGGGTGCTGGGCTTTCTCGATCAGCACCACGTCGTGGCCCTTGTCGGCCAGCAGGGCCGCCACGGTCGAACCCGAAGGGCCGCCGCCGATGACGACGACGTCCGGGTCGGTGCTTGTGAAAGGTCCGGGTGTCATACGCTCTTGTCCCTCGTTGTGGTTGTGCTGCTGGTTAACGCTAATTAACAGTTGCGCAGTTTAGCGAAGCGACCGCCCCGCCTTATCCGCAGGAAGATATGGATCCAGGCGTTTTCGGCATTCCCCCTGTAAGAACAAGCCGCCCTTTTGCGGTAGCCTCGTTGCCCGTCAGAAACAAGGAGACTTTCATGGCTGCACCCCTTTCCCCTGCAGAAGAAGCACTTCGCGAGGCAGCGCGCGAGTACCACCGCTCACCCGTCAAGGGCAAGATCTCGATCACCCCGACCAAGCCCCTGCTGAACCAGCGCGACCTGTCGCTGGCGTATTCGCCGGGCGTGGCCTATCCCTGTCTCGACATCGCGGCCGACCCGTCGCTGGCGGCCGAATTTACAGCCCGTGGCAACCTGGTGGGTGTCATCACCAACGGCACGGCCGTGCTGGGCCTGGGCAACATCGGCCCGCTGGCGTCCAAGCCGGTGATGGAAGGCAAGGGCTGCCTGTTCAAGAAATTCGCCGGCATCGACGTGTTCGACATCGAGCTGGCCGAGAACGACCCCGACAAGCTGGTCGACATCATCGCGGCGCTGGAGCCCACGCTGGGCGGCATCAACCTGGAAGACATCAAGGCGCCCGAGTGCTTCTACATCGAGAAGAAGCTGCGCGAGCGCATGAACATCCCGGTGTTCCATGACGACCAGCACGGCACGGCCATCATCTCGGCCGCGGCCCTCCTCAACGGCCTGGAACTGGTCGGCAAGAAGATCGAGGAAGTGAAGATCGCGGTCTCCGGCGCCGGCGCCGCCGCCATCGCCTGCCTCGACGTGATGGTCGGCCTGGGCGCCAAGCCCGCCAACATCTACGCCTGCGACTCCAAGGGCCTGATCTACATGGGCCGCGCGGGCGGTTTCGACGAATCCAAGGCACGCTACGCCCAGAAAGACACCGGCGCCCGCACCCTTGCCGACGTGGTGAAGGACGCCGATGTGTTCCTGGGCTGCTCGGCCCCGGGCGTGATGACGGCAGAGATGGTCAAGACCATGGGCACGCAACCCATCATCCTGGCGCTGGCCAACCCCGAGCCTGAAATTCGCCCCGAACTGGCCAAGGCCGTGCGGCCGGACTGCATCATCGCCACCGGCCGTTCGGACTACCCGAACCAGGTCAACAACGTGCTGTGCTTCCCCTACATCTTCCGCGGCGCGCTCGATTGCGGCGCCAGCAAGATCACGGAAGAAATGAAGCTGGCCTGCGTGCGCGAGATCGCCGACCTCACCAAGGCCGACATCAGCGAGGAGGTGGCCACCGCCTACGCCGGCCAGGAGCTGGCCTTCGGCCCCGACTACATCATTCCCAAGCCCTTCGACTCGCGCCTGATCCTGCGCATCGCGCCGGCGGTGGCCAAGGCGGCCGCGGCTTCGGGCGTGGCCTCGCGACCGATCGAGGACATGGAGGCCTACCGCCAGCACCTGACGCGCTTCGTCTACCAGACCGGCATGTTCATGCGCCCGGTCTTCAGCGCCGCCAAGATCGCCGCCGCCAAGCGCGTGGCGTACGCCGAGGGCGAGGACGAGCGCGTGCTGCGCGCCGCCCAACTGGCCGTCGACGAAGGCCTGGCACAGCCGATCCTGGTCGGCCGCCCCGCCGTGATCGAGGCGCGCATCAAGAAGGCCGGCCTGCACATCCGAGTCGGCACGGACGTGGAAGTCGTCGACCCCGAGGACGATCCGCGCTTTCGCATCTACTGGGAGAGCTTCCACAAGCTCATGGGCCGCCGCGGCGTCACGCCCGAGGCCGCCAAGACCATGGTGCGCCGCTCCAACACCATCATCGCCGCGCTGATGCTGCACCTGGGTGACGCCGACGCCATGATCTGCGGCCTCGTCGGGCGCTTCGACGTGCATCTGGAGCACATCCGCAACCTGATCGGCCTGAAGCGCGGCGCGCCCGGCTTCGCGACGCTGAACGCGCTCACGCTGGAAAAGCGCACCGTCTTCATCACCGACACCAACGTGAACGAAGACCCGAGCGCCGAGCTGCTGGCCAGCATCGCCATGATGGCCGCCGAGGAAGTGCGCCGCTTCGGCCTACCGCCGAAGGTGGCCTTCCTCTCGCACTCGAACTACGGCACCTCCAGCCGCGGCTCGGCGCGCAAGATGCGGCTGGCGCGCGACCTGTTCGCGCAGATGGCGCCCGACATCGAGTGCGACGGCGAGATGCACGGCGACTCGGCACTGTCGGAAGAAATCCGCCGCACCGCCCTGCCCGAGACCACGCTCACCGGCGAAGCCAACCTGCTGGTGTGCCCGAACCTGGACTCGGCGCACATCCTCTACAACGTGCTGAAGATGACGGGCGCCAACGGCATCACGGTCGGCCCGATCCTGCTGGGCGCGGCGGGTTCGGCGCATGTGCTGACGCCCACGTCGACCGTGCGGCGCATCGTCAACATGACGGCGCTGGCAGTGGCGAACGCGACGACCGCACTGAAGTAAGACGGTTTTCACACCCTTGAAAACGCCCCGCTGCGGCACTTGCAGCGGGGCGTTTTTCTTGGCCCCGATCGGGCGTGGGCGACCCATGTTGGCTCGCATTCGGTGCAAGCGCCCCCTGAAATCGAAGGGATTTCCCGTCGAAGGTGCATATTCCAGGGGCTACGCACCACTCTGATCCACGGGGAGGGTTCGCACCAATCACGTGCGGGCACCGTTTTTGCTTGACCCGGCAACACCTTGCATTCACCTTTCACGGAACGATCCCGCATGAACAAGCGCCACCTGCTCCAGTCCTTCCTCGCCGCCTCGGCGCTCAGCTTCGGCCTTGCTCCAACCTTCGCGCAGACCTCGACGCCGATCAAGTTCCAGCTCGACTGGCGCTTCGAAGGGCCGGCCGCGTTGTTCCTGCATCCCGCCGCCAAGGGCTACTTCAAGGCCGCCGGCCTCGACGTGACCATCGACGCGGGCAACGGCTCGGGCGGCACCGTCACGCGCGTGGCCTCGGGCGCGTACGACATGGGCTTCGCCGACCTCGCGGCGTTGATGGAGTTCCACGCCAACAACCCCGACAGCCCCAACAAGCCGGTCGCGGTGATGATGGTCTACAACAACACGCCGGCCTCGGTCATGGCGCTCAAGAAGAGCGGCATCACCAAGCCGGGCGACCTCACCGGCAAGAAGCTGGGCGCGCCGGTGTTCGACGCGGGCCGCCGCGCGTTCCCCATCTTCGCCAAGGCCAACAACATCGGCGCCGTCAACTGGACCGCGATGGACCCGACGCTGCGCGAGACCATGCTGATGCGCGGCGACATCGACGCCATCACCGGCTTCACCTTCACCTCGCTGCTCAACCTCGAGGCGCGCGGCGCCAAGGCGGCCGACGTGGTGATCCTGCCCTACCCCGACTACGGCGTGAAGCTGTACGGCAACGTCATCATCGCCTCGCCCAAGCTCATCAAGGAGAACCCGGCGGCGGTGAAGAAATTCCTCTCGGCCTTTGCCAAGGGCGCGAAGGAAGTCATCGCCAACCCGGCCGTGGCCATCGAGTCGGTGAAGGCGCGCGACGGCATCATCGACAGCAAGCTCGAAACCCGCCGGCTGCAGCTGGCGATCGACACCGTCATCAACAGCGCCGATGCGCGCGCCGAGGGCTTCGGCGCGGTGAACTCGGGCCGCATGTCGCTCATGGCCTCGCAGGTGTCCGACGCCTTCGCCACCAAGACGCGCGTGAACCCCGACGCCGTGTGGACCTCGGCCATGCTGCCGCCGGCGGCCGAACTCAACGTCCTGACGAAGAAGTGATGGCGGACGCATCGCTCGCAACAAATACGGCCGCCCCCTTCGTCGACTTCCAGGACGTCTGGCTCGCCTACAACGAGGAGCTGCTTCGCGCCAACCACTTCGCGGTCGAGGCCATCGACCTGAAGGTCAGGCGCGGCGAGTTCATCGCCATCGTCGGCCCCTCGGGCTGCGGCAAGTCGACCTTCATGAAGCTCACCACCGGGCTGAAGATGCCGTCGATGGGCAAGATCCGCATCGACGGCCAGCCCGTGACCGGGCCGCTCAAGATCTCGGGCATGGCCTTCCAGGCGCCGTCGCTGCTGCCGTGGCGCACCACCGTCGACAACGTGCTGCTGCCGCTGGAGATCGTCGAACCCTACCGCTCCAACTTCAAGTCGAAACGCAAGGAATACGAGGAGC
This sequence comes from Variovorax sp. efr-133-TYG-130, assembly GCF_030208835.1. Lineage (NCBI taxonomy): Bacteria > Pseudomonadati > Pseudomonadota > Betaproteobacteria > Burkholderiales > Comamonadaceae > Variovorax > Variovorax sp. efr-133-TYG-130. The sequence goes on from NZ_JARVTD010000028.1 coordinate 98,600, forward strand.
GTGCCCGCCGGCTGCTGCAGAAGGTGGGCCTCGGCGGCTATGAAGACAAGTTCCCGTGGCAGCTCTCGGGCGGCATGCAGCAGCGCGCGAGCATCTGCCGCGCGCTCATCCACGAGCCCAAGATGCTGCTGCTCGACGAGCCCTTCGGCGCGCTCGACGCTTTCACGCGCGAAGAGCTGTGGTGCATCCTGCGCGACCTGTGGACCGAGCAGCAGTTCAACGTGATCCTGGTCACGCACGACCTGCGCGAATCGGTGTTCCTGGCCGACACGGTGTACGTGATGAGCAAGAGCCCGGGGCGCTTCGTGGTCAAGCGAGAGATCGAGCTGCCGCGCCCGCGCGAACTGGAGCTGACCTACACCAAGGAGTTCACCGACATCGTGCTGGAGCTGCGCGGGCACATCGGCGCCATCCGCAACACCGGCATCAGCGCGGCGCAGACCGCCGCCGCCGTGTCCCACTGAGCCGCGCATCACCATGAAGAACACCAAGCAAATCGAACGCTGGTCGCCGTGGCTGCTGCTCGTGGCGGTGCTCCTGCTGTGGCAGGTCATCTGCGCGGGCTTCGAGGTCTCCGACTTCATCTTCCCGAGCCCCCTGCGCATCTGGAACCAGTTCTGGGAGTTCAAGGAAATCATCGCGGGCCACGCGTGGCGCACCTTCTGGGTCACGATGGCGGGCTTCGGCCTGGCGATCGTGGTGGGCGTGCTGATGGGCTTCGTCATCGGCAGCTCGCGCATCGCGTATGCGGCGATCTACCCGCTCATGACGGCATTCAACGCACTGCCCAAGGCGGCCTTCGTGCCGATCCTGGTGGTGTGGTTCGGCATCGGCGTGGGCCCGGCGATCCTCACGGCCTTCCTGATCAGCTTCTTCCCGATCATGGTCAACATCGCGACCGGCCTCGCGACGCTGGAGCCCGAACTCGAAGACGTGCTGCGCGTGCTCGGCGCCAAGCGCTGGGACGTACTCATGAAGATCGGCCTGCCGCGCTCCATGCCCTACTTCTTCGGCTCGCTGAAGGTCGCGATCACGCTGGCCTTCGTCGGCACCACGGTGAGCGAGATGACGGCGGCCAACGAAGGCATCGGCTACCTGCTGATCTCCGCCGGCTCCGCCATGCAGATGGGCCTGGCTTTCGCGGGCCTGATGGTGGTGGGTGCGATGGCGATGCTGATGTACGAACTCTTCAGCGTGATCGAGAAGCACACCACGGGGTGGGCGCACCGCGGCTCGCAGAACCAGTAGGCTGCAGCCCGCGAAGCTGGCAGGTCGGTTGCCGGCCCCGGCCCCCCACTCACCCCAGCAACAGCGAAGCCTCGTCCCGCCAGTAGTTCACCGCCGCGAGCCAGCCCTCCCACACGCAGCCGTTGCAGCCCCGCCCGCAGCAGGTGGTGGGCTCGGGCGGCGGTGGGCGCAGGACGACGCCTTGCGCGTCGAGCAGCGCCTGCACGCACACGATCAGCGCTTGCGCTTCGGCGAGGTTGGTGGGTTCCGGCAGCCGGTCGATGGGGTTCATGGCATCAAGGTCCTCAGGCCGCCAGGTTCAGTTCGAGCCGCATCCTTGCACCTCCCGATTCGCTCGAGCCGATCGTGAGCTGGCCGCCGTGCAGCCGCGCGACCTCGGCCACCAGGTGCAGGCCGAGCCCCGCGCCGCGCCCGCGCGGCACCAGCCGGTGGAACGGCGCCACCACGCGCTCGCGGTCGGCCTCCGGAATGCCCGGCCCGGAGTCGAGCACCTCGAAGCCTGAGGGCTCCCACAGCCGCACCTGGATGTCGCAGCCCTGCCCGCCGTGCTCGATGGCGTTCTGGATCAGGTTGGTGAGCGCGCGTTCGAGCGAGGGCGCGTCGCCGCGCACCAGCAGCGCCCGGGGCGCATCGACCGACAGCGTGCAGCGGTTCATGATCGCCAGCGGCGCGATGTCGGCCGCCACGCGCTCGCACAGCGGCTTCAGATCGACCTGCGCGTCGTGCGAGGCGATGCGGTCCAGCCGCTGCAAATCGAGCAGTTGCTCGGCCAGCGTGGCCAGCCGCGCGGAGGCCTGCCTGAGCTTCACCTTGAGCGGATCGTGGGGCAGCCGCTCCAGGTGGATCTGCAGGGTGGTGATGGGCGTGCGCAGCTCGTGCGCGGCATCGGCCAGGAAGCGCTCCTGCCGGTCGTAGCCTTCGTTGAGCCGGTCGAAGGCCCGGTTCACGGCGTTGACCAGCGGGCGGATCTCGCTTGCCACGTTGGCCAGCGGCAGCCGCGTGGTGCGCTCGTGCACGTCGATGCTCTCCGCATGCTCGGCGGTGGCCACCACGCCCTTGAGCCCGCGCTTGACCACGAAGGGCGTGGCCAGGATCACGCCAAGGCAGGTCACCAGCGCCATCGGCGCCACCAGAAAGAGAAACACCAGGCCCGTGCCCTTGAGCGTGGTCTTGACGGTGAGCGGCGCGCCGGTCTGGGCCACCACGTTGACGGGGCCCGTCGCGTCGGTTTCCACGCGTTCGAAGCGGGCCTTGGGCTGGGTGTTGTCCTTCGACGGGTCGATGGTCAGGCGCTCCATGCCGTCGAGCGTGGTCGCCAGGCCGGCGTACTTCGCGGGTACATCGCCGTGGCGCACTTCGGAGCCCGCGGCGTCGCGCGCGATGAACCAGAACGAAGAGTCGGCCTCGTCCAGGCGCCGGATTTCGGGGGTCGGCGCAACGGCGAGCCGACCTTCGGCGTCGCGCGTGAGCGCGCGCTGGATCACCGCGATGGTCTCCTGCCCGGTCTCGTCGACGATGCGGCCGGCCACCCACGCCAGGCCGATGAAGCCGCCCAGCACCAGCGAACCCACCACCACCTGCAGCAGGATCAGGCTCCAGATCAGCCGCCAGCGCAGCGAGAGCAGGCTCAGGCTCATCCGATGTTCGGCGGCGTAGCCGCGCAGATCAGGTAGCCCACGCCGCGTATCGCATGGATCTCGACCTGCGCGCCGGCCTTGTCGAGCTTGGAGCGCAGCCGCGACACGTGGGTGTCGAGCGCGTTCGACTGGATCTCGTCCTTGTCGCCGTAGACGCGGTCCTGCATGGTCTCGCGCAGCACGGTGCGGCCGCGGTGCTCGAGCAGCGTCTCGAGCACCAGCAGTTCGCGGCGCGGCAGCGTGAGGTTCAGGTCACCGACGTGGGCCTGCCGCATGTGGTGGTCGAAGCTCAGCTGCCCCAGCGTCATGGTGAAGTTGGCGCGCACCGCGGGGCGCCTGGCCAGCGCGCGCACGCGGGCCATCAGCTCGTCCATCGAAAAGGGCTTGGCCAGGTAGTCGTCGGCGCCGCCATCGAGGCTCAGCACCCGCTCGGCGACATCGGTCATGGCCGTGAGCACCAGCACGGCGGTGGAAATCTCGTTGTGCCGCAGGAAGCGCACCAGCGACAGTCCGTCGCCGTCGGGCAGGCCCCGGTCGAGCACGATCACGTCGTGCGGCGCGCTCAGCACCGCTTCCTCGGCCTCGCGCAGCGAGCCCGCCACGTCGACCACCGCCTGGTTCTGCCGCAGGGCCGAGGCCAGGGCTTGCGCGAGGTCGACTTCGTCTTCGACGAGCAGGATTCTCATGAGGGATGCGGCAGGGGCTGGATGCGGGAAAAGAGGCGGGCCATTCTAGGAGAGGGCTTTTGACGCGACGCAATGTTCACGCAATGCAGCGGCATAAGCTGGGGCGCTCCATGACCTCCCGCCCGGCGACTTCCTCCCCTCTGCCTTCGCGGCCCTGGTACCTGGCGTTGGGCCATCGGATCGCCACGCTCTGGCTGGTGAAGATGATCGGCACCACCGTCGGCATCTCGGGCTTCTTCGTCGTGTACTTCTGGGTGATGCACCACCCGCCTTCGGCGCCGACGGTGATGCCGCTCACGCGCCTCGACCACTGGGTGGGCGTGAGCGGCGACGCGATGGTGCTCTACGGCTCGCTGTGGTTCTACATCTCGCTGGCGCCAGCCTTCGCGAAGGACAAGGCGCAACTCCAAGCCTGCGCGCGTGACGCCGCCATCATGGCGGCCATCGGCCTCATGGTGTTCTGGTTCTTTCCCACGACAGTGCCGGTGTTCCCGGTCGACTGGTCGCAATATCCGGCGCTGCAGTTCCTGAAAGCCACAGACGTGGGCGGCAATGCGTTCCCGTCGCTGCATGTCGCGTTCGCGGTGTTCACCGCGGTGCTGCTGCGGCGTCAGCTGCGCAGCGTGCAGGCACCGGCGTGGGTGCAGGCACTGAACATGCTGTGGGCGCTTGGCATCGTCTACTCGACGCTGGCGACGCGGCAGCATGTGCTGCTCGACGTGCTGGGCGGCACGTTGCTTGCTGCCGTCGTGTGCCGGGCAGGCAGCCCGCGCGGCGAGCTGGTGCCGGCCGGGGCCTGAAGGCTTACCAGAAGATCCAGAGGGCCAGGCCGCCGAAGATGGCCCACTTCACGAGGTAGTACACCCGCTTGTCCCATGCCTTCAGGCGCTTGCCGACCACGCGGATCTGGTAGATGTACTTGAATGCGCGGTTGATGCCGCCGGTCTTGTCGCCCGCGTCGTTGGGCGAACTGGCCGCGGCAAGCAGGTTCTTGGCGAACCAGCGGTTCACCGCACTGGCCCAGCGGTACTTCAACGGGCGCTCGATGTCGCAGAACAGGATCACGCGATCGTGGTCGGTCGTGTTCTCGGCGTAGTGGATGAAGGTCTCGTCGAACACCACCGCCTCGCCGTCGCGCCAGTGGTAGCGCTGGCCGTCCACGTCGATGTAGCAGCCCTCGACGCCCGGCGTCCACAGGCCCAGGTGGTAGCGCAGCGAGCCCGCGAACGGATCGCGGTGGCGCACCAGGCGGCTGCCCGGGGGCAGCTCCGCGAACATCGCGGCCTTGATGGTGCCGATGCCCTTGAGCAGCTCGGTCGTGCGCGGGCACAACACGGCGGCCGAGGGATGCGCCTCGTCGTACCACTTGAGGTAGAAGCGCTTCCAGCCGCTCTTGAAGAACGAGTTGAAGCCCACGTCGTTGAACTGGCTCGAGGCCTTGATGCTGCCGCCGTTGCGCATGGCCAGGGCTTCCTCGCGGATGACTTCCCAGTTCTCCTCGAGGATGCGCATCTCGGGGAACTGCGCGGGCGACAGGTACGGCGTACCGGGTACCTTCGAGAAAAGGTACATGAAGACGTTCAGCGGGGCGAGGAAGGTCGAGTGATCAGAGAGCTGTCTGAAGAAACGATGCCGTACCTGGCCGCGGAAATGAACGTAGAGCGCGCTGAGCGCGAAGATGGCAAGAATGACCCACTTCATTGGAAAGTGTCCTGTAAACGGCGCCGCGTAGTGTAAATCGTCGCCCCGAAACGGACCTGACTCGGGCCGATTGCCCTTTGGGCCGCCCCGGGGGCGGTGTCAGCTGCAGAGCATGGGCTGCGGCGCCTCGGCCATCGCCAGCGGCAGCCGCACCGTCGCCAGCAGGCCGCCTTCGGCGGTTTCGCCGAGCGTCACCTCGCCGCCGTGCCGGTCGACCACCGACTTCACGATGGCCAGGCCCAGCCCGCTGCCGCTCTGGGTCTGGTCGGGGTTGCGGAAGAAGCGGTCGAACACCCGCTCGCGCAGCGCCGCCGGAATGCCCGGTCCCTGGTCGGACACCGTCAGCAGCGCATGCGGGCCCTCGTGCGCCACGTGGACCATCACCGTGCCGCCCGCGGGGCTGTACTTGATGGCGTTGTTGACGAGGTTGTCGATCATCGAGACCAGGCTCTCGCGTTCGCCCAGCACCGGCACGTTGTCTTCGCACACCAGCTCCAGCTCGATGCCCCGGGCGCTGGCCAGGCCCTCGATCATGGCGAGGCGGTCCTGCACCAGCGCGTCGAGCGACAGCATCACCGGCAGCGCGTTGTCCGGGACCGCATCGCTGCGCATGAGCTGCAGCAGCTGCCCCACCAGCCGGGCCGCGCGGTCGTTGCTGCGCAACAGGTTGCCCATGAGCTCGCGCTGGCCCTCGTCGGTGCTCTGCTCCTTCAGGGCCTCGACGTTCACGCGCATGGCGGCCAGCGGCGTTCGCAGTTCGTGCGCCGCATCGGCGATCAGGCTGCGCTCGCGCGAGGTGCTGTCGCGCACCCGCTGCAGCAGGCTGTTGATGCTCTGCACCAGCGGCTGCAGCTCCTTGTGCGGCGGCGTGTACGACAGCGGCGTGAGGTCGGCGGGACCCCGCTCGGCGGTTTCCTTGCTCACCTGGCGCCAGGGCCTCAGCGCAAGCCGCACCGACAGCCACGCCGGGAACACCAGGAACGGCAGGCTGATGACCAGCGGCAGCAGGTAGTAGCCCCGGTACATCACGGTCACGGTCAGGCGCCACACGCTGGGTTCGGCCAGCATGACGCGGGTGTCCGTGGTGGGCGACACCAGCGTGCGCGCGCGCCATTCGCGGTTGCCGGCCTTCACTGTCTCGATGCGGTTCGGCACCGAGTTGAGGATCACGGGCACCGCCGCGGTCGACCTGTAGATCAGCCTGTCGCCCTGCCACACCTGCATGACCGGGGCGGAATCGGACGCGGCGTCGCCGTCGCCCACCGTCTCGAGCAGCGCCGCGTCGAAGGCTGCCAGCGTTTCCTGCTGCTTGTCGGGATGGTCGGCCGTGTTCTGCGAGATCGCCAGCACGGTCTGGAAGATCTTGTCGTACTTCAGCAGTTCCGGGTCTTCGTACGAGTCGTACAGCAGCAGCGCGACGGCCATGGTCCATAGCAAGGCCACCACGCCCATCTGCGCCAGCAGCAGGCGCCGCATGAGGGAAGGTTGTTTCCAGTTCTTCCAGCGCTGCGCCAGCGCCTGCATCATTTCGTCGTGCTCCGCACCAGCGATTGCACGTCGATCACGTAGCCGATGCCGCGCACCGTGCGGATGTAGCCCTGGCCGATCTTGCGGCGCAGGTTGGAGATATGCACCTCGAGCGAGTTGCTGCCGTTGGCCTGTCCGCCGGGCAGCACCTGCTCTTCCATCACGCGGCGCGTGACCACGCGGCCGGTGCGCTTGAGCAGCAGCGCCAGCAGGTCGAACTCGCAGCGCGACAGCTCGACCGGCTCGCCGTCGACGAGCACGCCCCGCGTGGGTTCGTGCAGCGCCAGCCCGCGCATGCGGATGGTCTCGTCGTTGAAGCCGTAGCTGCGGCGCGCGAGCGCACGCACCCGCGACAGCAGCTCGGCCAGCGCAAAAGGCTTGACCAGGTAGTCGTCGGCACCGTCGTCCAGGCTGCGCAGCCGGTCGTTGAGCGCGTCGCGCGCGCTCAGCACCAGCACCGGCAATATCTGGCGGTCGCGGCGCAGGCGGAACAGCAGGTCGAGCCCATCGCCGTCCGGCAGGCCGAGGTCGAGCAACACCATGTCGAATGTGCCGCCGTCGAGGGTGCGCAGGGCGTCGTCGAGTCTGCGGACCCACACCACATCCATGCCTTGATTGGCCAGCGCGATGCGCACGCCGTTGCCCAGATCAAGGTCGTCCTCAACAAGCAAAAGATTCATGGGCCTCCATGCGAACGAACCCCGCCCGGTGGCGGGAACGAGGCCGAAGTATCAGACAAGCGGCTGCGGGGTGCTTCAGGAAATCTTCATGAACGCCCAAGCGGGCCTTCAGGTACGAAAACCACACTCGAGCGACCCCTTGCAAACGGAACATCGACGTGAATTCATCACCTGTCCCACCGAACCGCTTCCAACCCCAGCGCCGCGGCCTTCTGCGCGCCCTGGCCCTCACCGGCGCCGCCGGGCTCGCGGCCTGCGGAGGAGGCAGCGGCGCGCGCGCGGGGAGCGCCGCGGCAACAGGTACGGGCTCGGCGAGCGGCACCGGTCCGGTTCGCGTCATCGACCTCCGCGTGAAGGTCTCGGCCTCGCCGCAGGTTTCGCTGCAGGTGCGCGACTGGCAGCGCGCCGGCACCACCGGTCCCACCATCGTGCTGCTGGCCGGGCTGGGCGGCAATGCGCGCTGCTTCGACAGCCTCGCGCCCGCGCTGGCCGCCCGCTCGCGCGTGGTGGCGATCAGCCGGCGCGGCTATGGCCTGTCCGACAAGCCTCTGCCGGTGAAGAGCGCCACCCAGCACTACGAGGTGGAGACCCTCGGCAGCGACCTGAAAGCCGTGCTCGACGACCTGGGCCTGCTGCGCGTGGTGCTTGGCGGCCATTCGATCGCCGGCAACGAGCTCACCCACTTCGCCGGCCGCCACCCCGAGCGCCTGCGCGGGCTCATCTACCTCGACACCACCTTCGACTACACGAAGGACGGTGAACGCGGCGGCGAAGAACTGCCGATGAACAGCAGGCTCGACGAGCCCCGGGCGACGGCCGCGGACCACTGCTCGTTGCAGGCCGCCATCGCCTTCAACCGGCGCAAGACCAAAAACTGGTGGCCAGTCCTGGAGGCCAACCTGCGCGACGCCGTCGAGGTGGGCACCGACGGCAGCGTGCGCATGAACACGCCCGACGACGTGGAGACCGCCATGGACACCGCCGCGCACAACTTCTCGCCCGACTACAAGGCCGTGCGCGTGCCGTCGCTGGTGGTCACGGCCCTGCCGGCCGACAACCGCGACCTGTTCCCGTGGCTCGAACAGCCGTTGGACGCCAGGACTGAAAAGGACGCAGCCGACATGCTGCGCATCTTCCGGCGCGCACGCATCGCGGACTCCAACCGCCTGGTGGAAGCGCTCGACACGCCCAATCGCCTGACCCTCGACAACAGCAACCACACCGACTTCTTCATGGAGCGCGAAGCCGAAGTGCTGCGCGCGATCCAGTTCATGACATGGGCGTGAGCCCGACGGTGCAATCCTCCAGGCCCACAATGAAATCAAAGAAACCCGGCAACGCCGGCATCGCCGCCGCGTTCGACGTCATCGGCGGCAAATGGAAGGCCGTGATCCTGCGCGAACTCGACGCGCAGTCCTTCCGATTCGGCGAACTCAAGCGGCAGCTGCCCGGCATCAGCGAGAAGATGCTGATCCAGCAGCTGCGCGAGCTCGAAGCCGACGGCATCGTCCACCGCGAGGTGTTCCATGAAGTGCCGCCGCGCGTGGAATACTCCGCGACCAAGCTGGGCGCATCGCTCAACGAGGCACTCGGCCCGCTGGCGGATTGGGGCGACCGCAACGCCAAGCGCGTGCAGACCGCGCGCGCCAAGGCGCAGGCGGCCAGGCAGCCGTAGCCTCGTGAACCGGAATCCCGAATGTCGTTGCTGAAAATTTCGTCGGCGGTGCTGCTCGCCACCTCTGTGTCGTGGGGCCTGGCGCAAGCGCAGCCGGCGTGTGCGCCGTCGCCCGTCTACGCCGGGCCGCCCATGCGTTCAGCGCCCGATGCGGTCTGGCAGAAAGACTTCAGGCGCTCCATCGACGGGGAGCTTCCCGCCGGGCTGCAGGCCTCGCTCGGCAATGCGCTCGACAAGATGCTGCAGCACGTGCCCGCCGCCAGCGCGGCGGTCGCGATTCCGGGCGAAGGCACCTGGTCGGCCACGCGCGGGCTGGCGCGCAAGGAGCCGCCGCAACCCGTGGCACCCGAGCAGCCCTTCCAAGTGGCGAGCACCGCCAAGACGCTCACGGCCGCAGTCGTGCTGCAGCTGGTGGAAGAGCGCAAGCTCGCGCTCGGCGACACCATCGACAGGTGGTTTCCCGATGCACCCAACGCAGGGCTCATCACCATCGAGCAGCTGCTGCGCCACACCAGCGGCATCGTGAGCTTCAACGCGCTGCCCACGTTCGGCACGGCCTATCGGACGCCGGCGGAGATCATCGCGCTCGGCACTGCGCAGAAGCCGCAGTTCTGCCCCGGGACCAACTGGAGCTACACCAACACCGGCTACGCGATGCTCGGCGTGATCATCGAGAAGGTCGAAGGCGCGCCGCTGGCGGACGTGCTCGCGAAGCGGCTCATCCGGCCGCTGTCGCTCACGCACACGGTCATGCGCAGGCCGGGCGTCGAGCTGCCCGTGGCCACCGGGCACGCGGCCGGCCGGCCGGTCGATGCCCCCGACCAGTACGCCACGCCCTATGCGGCCGGCGCGCTGGCCTCCACGGGCGGCGACCTGGTGCGCTTCTGGCACGCGCTGCTGGCCGGCCAAGTGCTGCCCGAGGCCTCGGTGCACCGCATGTTCACCGCGATGCCCGCCATGCTCGGGCCCTACGCGGGGAGCAATTCGTTCTACGGCATGGGCGTGCAGCTCTACGACGTGCCCGACGGCCCCGGCCTGATGCTGGGCCACAGCGGCGGCATCGAGGGCTTCACCAGCGTCGTGGCCTATGTGCCGGCCGACGACGTGTACATCGCCGTGTCGTTCAACGAGAAAAGCGTGCCGGCCGAGGCGGGCCTGTGGGCGCTGCTGCGCGCCTTGCGGGCGTACCGCGTGCTGAACTGAGCGCGAACGGATGCCGCGCTGGCTCAGTCGGCCCAGCCGGTCTCGATCTCGGTCTTCACCTCGGTCATGAGCTTGTGCACCGGGCACTTGCCCGCCACGCGCAGCAGTTCGTCGCGCTGCGCCTCGCTCAGGTCGCCGCTCACGCGCAGGCCGGACTTCAGGCGGTAGACGCCCTTGCGCTCCTCGCTGTCGTCGCGGTCGACCACCACCTCGATGTCTTCCACCGGAATGCCCTTGCGGCGCGCGTAGATCAGCACGGTGAGCGCCTTGCAGGCCGCGAGCGACGCGTCGTACAGGTCGTGCGGCTCGGGGCCGGCGTCGCTGCCTCCGCCGGCCGGCGAGGCATCGACCGGGATCTCGTGGTTGCGGATCTTCAGGATGTGGCGCGTGCCGGTGGTGCCGTCGCGGCGGATCGAGATGGTCATGCGGATGTCCTTGGTGGGAGGTTGCTGTTCAGGATGCAAGCGGCTTCACGTACAGGATGGTCGTGAAGCCGCTGTGCCATTCGAGATCGGGGTAGCGGTCGGCTTCGCGGTAGCCGAGCGCGAGGTAGAAGCCCTGGCTCTGCGTGTTGAAGGTGTCGGTCTCCAGCCGCGCGAGCGTCACACCGCTGGCGCGCATGCCGTCTTCCGCGAAGGCCATCAACGCGCGTGCGATACCGCGGCGCTGCTGCGCGGCCGGCACGTGCAGCGCATGCACGAAGTCATGCTCCCAATGGACCATGCCGACCACCTCGCCTTCGATCTCGGCAACGAAGAAGGCCGGACCCATCTCGTCGATGTAGCCCACGGGCTCGCCACTCTCGCGGTAGGTGCGCAACGCCTCCGGGCTGAGTTGCGGCAGCCAGGTGCTCGCGAAGGTGTCGTCGAGGATGGCCTTGACGGCGTCGAAGTCGTCCAGCCGCCAGGGGCGGATGGTGATGCCGGGAATGTCGCGGTCCGTGCTCATCGTTGTGTCCAGCGGTCTGTTCAGCGGTCCACGGCCAGCGTCAGGGTTTCCTTGATTTCCTCCATCACCACGTAGCTGTGCGACTCGGCCGCCACCGGCAGCTTCTTGAGGATGTCGCCCAGCAGGTGGCGGTATTCGCTCATGCCGCTGAGCCGCGCCTTCACCAGGTAGTCGAAGCTGCCCGACACCAGGTGGCATTCGAGCACCTCGGGCATGTGCAGCAGCTCCTGCTTGACCTTGTCGAACACGTCGCCTGACTTGGCCGACAGCTTGATCTCGACGAACACCAGCAGCGTCTTGCCCAGTGCCTCGGGGGACACCCGCGCGTGATAGCCGGTGATGACGCCGTCGCGCTCCATGCGCTTCACCCGCTCCGCGCAGGGCGACGCCGACAGGCCGATGTGCTCGGCCAGTTCGGTCATGGAAATGCGGCCCTGGCGCTGCAAGGCATCGAGGATCCGGCGGTCGATTCGGTCGAGTTCGGGCATTTCACTTCGCAGGCGGCCTTGGGTGATTTCCAGCAGCGGATTTCACTGCCGAATCTCAAAAAACAATGGAATCCACTGGATTGTGCATCTTAAATTCCTTTCATTCCATTCGAATCGGCGGATACACCATGAAAGTCATTGTTCTCGGCGGCGGCGTGATCGGTACCACCACGGCCTACTACCTCGCCCGCTCCGGCGCGGAGGTCACCCTGCTCGACCGGCAGGACGGTCCGGCCGAGGAAACCAGCTTCGGCAACGCCGGCCAGGTGTCGCCCGGCTACTCCACGCCGTGGGCAGCGCCGGGCATTCCGCTGAAGGCCATCAAGTGGATGTTCAAGAAGCATGCGCCGCTGTCGATCCGCCCCGACGGCACGATGTTCCAGCTGCGCTGGATGGCCGCCATGCTGCGCAACTGCTCGCCCGAGACGTACGCCGTGAACAAGGAGCGCATGATGCGCGTGGCCGAATACAGCCGCGGCTGCCTGCAGCAGCTGCGTGCCGACACCGGCCTGCAGTACGAGCAGCGCACCGGCGGCACCCTGCAGCTGTTCCGTACGCAGGCCCAGCTCGACGCGGTGCAGCGCGACATCGCGGTGCTCGAAGAGTGCGGCGTGCCATACGAACTGCTCGACCGCGATTCGCTGGCGAGCGTGGAGCCCGCGCTGGCCGGCGCACGCGACCGCCTCACCGGCGGCCTGCGCCTGCCCAACGACGAAACCGGCGACTGCCACCTCTTCACCCGCGGCCTCGCGGAAATCGCGCGCGGCCTGGGCGTGGACTTCCGCTTCGGCCAGACCATCGCCGGCCTGGAAACCGACGGCAGCCGAATCACCGGCGTGCGCACCACCACCGGCAAGATCCTCACCGCCGACCGCTACGTGATGGCCTTCGGCAGCTATTCGCGCGCGGCCATCGCCTCGCTGGGCCTGGACATCCCGGTCTACCCGGTCAAGGGCTATTCGCTGACCGTGCCGCTGCTGGACGAATCGCTGGCCCCGCAATCGACGGTGCTCGACGAGACCTACAAGGTGGCCGTCACCCGCTTCGACAACCGCATCCGCGTGGGCGGCATGGCCGAGCTGGGCGGCTTCGACCTGCGCCTGAACCCGGCGCGCCGCGCCACGCTCGAAAAGGTGGTGACCGACCTGTTCCCCGGCGGCGACGTGCCGCGCGCCACGTTCTGGACCGGCCTGCGCCCGATGACGCCCGACAGCACGCCCATCGTCGGCGGCACACGCTACGCCAACCTGTTCCTCAACACCGGCCACGGCACGCTGGGCTGGACCATGGCCTGCGGCTCGGGCAAGCTCATCTCCGACATGGTGATGGGCCAGCGCCCCGAGATCCGTACCGACGGCCTCGCGATGGACCGCTACGACCAGGGCGCGCCGCGCGCAACGCGCCCCAGCACCGCTGCCGCACCCGCCTGACGCACCTGACGAAGGCTTGGGCCACGCCGTCACGGCACATTGGCCTACAGGATCGCCGCGACGTCGCGGTTGCACGGTTGGTTTCCGCCGCTACCCTCGAGGGGACGGATCCAACTCATGCAACCCCTCATTCACATCGCCTACGCGAGCAAAGCGACACAAGCCTTCGACCCCGGCGCCCTGGCGCAGCTGATGCAGAGCGCAAGCAGCGCCAATGAACGCCGCGGACTCACGGGCTTTCTGCTCTACGACAACCGCCATTTCTTTCAGTTGCTGGAAGGTCCGCCGGCCGTTGTCGACGAGACCTTCCAGAAGATCGTCGCCGACGCGCGGCATGGCGAGATCGTCCGCATCCTGAACGAGCCTCTTCCCGCGCGCCAGTTCGACGAATGGTCCATGTCGTTCATGGCCATGGCGCCGGGCGAACTCCGCGCCATCGACGGGCTGCAAGACGTCTTCGACGCAGACGCCACGTTCACGCAATTGAATCCGGCACAGGCGCGCCGGGTGATTGCCGCCTTTGCCGACGGACGCTGGCGGCAGAACATCGTCGGGCGCGCATCGCAAGGAGGGGCTACCGTCACCGGCGCGGCCACCGACGCGCCGGACTTGACCGCGCCCGCATCGGCGGCCTGGGCGTCGGCGTACGGCCGCAGCTATGCCTATCAGCCGATCGTCGACACGGCGGCACTGAAGGTCGTGTCCTATGAGGCCCTCGTTCGCGGCGCCCGCGGCGAATCGGCCTTCCAGGTGCTGGGGGCGGTGCCTGCCGCGCAGCTCCACGGCTTCGACGCCGAAGGCCGAACCGAAGCCATCGCTCAAGCGGCGCGCCTGGGGATCGCCTGCGACCTGAACCTGAACTTCATGCCGCAGAGCGCCGTCGCGTCGCCGCGCGTTCTGGACAGCACCGTGGCCGCGGCCCGGCGATGCGGTATTGGGCTCGACCGCATCGTCATCGAGATCACGGAGACCGAGGCCATTCAGGACCATCGCGGCTTCTCGGAGTCGATCGACGTGTACCGGCGCCAGGGGTTGAAGGTGGCCATCGACGACTTCGGGGCCGGTTACTCGGGGCTGAATCTGCTCGCCGAATTCCAGCCCGACCAGATCAAGGTGGATATCGCCCTGGTGCGCCAGATTCAGGTCAACGGGCCGCGCCAGTCGATCGTGCGGGCGATCGTCGGCCTTTGCCGCGAGCTGTGCATCGACGTGATCGCCGAAGGCATCGAGTCGACGGACCAGCTGCGCTGGCTGGAAGACGAAGGCGTGCACCTGTTCCAGGGCTACCTCTTCGCGAAGCCGGGCTTCGAGTGCCTGCCGATGCCCGCGTTTCCCCAGCCCCGCCAGATGCAGCCGCTCCAGACCCAGGTTCAGACCCTTACGCGGCCTTCGCAACAGGAATGACGACGCCCATGCTGCGGTGGACCTCGGCTTCGCCATGCTTCGCCAGCAACTGCATGAGGTGCTTGCGGATCAGCATGCCCGGCTTGTCCGACTCCATCGAATACTCCACACCGCGCCGGCGCGTGTCGACCAGCGCATCGGGGTCGGTCGACTCGAGGATGTCCTTGTCCTCGCGCGTCACCGCATCGTCGAAGTCGATCAGCATCTGCGCCGCGCAGTCGGCCTCGGTGTCGTTGCGGAACAGCCATTGGCACAGCTGCATGCGCCCGTCGTCGATGGGGGTGAAGCAGTTGATGATGATGTGGCGCACACCGCTCGGATACTCGATGTCGAGCCGCCGCGAGAACGGCAGGAAGTATGCGTTGCGCATGTGACGCGTGGTGATCGGGTCGGTCACGCCGCTGATCGCGTGGAACTTCACCGGGTTGGTGGCCTCGATGACCGTCTCGGCATAGAAGCCCGTTTCGTTTTCCACCAGTTCGTACTTGCTCGGCTTCGGGCTCGCGGCCACGCCGAAGGTGGCGCGATGCACGAAGCTGAAGTGCGAGTTGTCGAAGGAGTTTTCCAGCGCGCGCATCGGGCTGGTCTGCCACTCCTCGTAAAACTGGAAGATGGTGCGGTAGCCCGGGTCGTCGAACTCGGGAATGGTGGGGATGTCGGCGATCGGATCTTCCAGCGCCACCCAGGCATAGCCGTAGCGCGCGGTGCAGTGGTAGGCGGTGGTGCGGTAATCGGGCGAGATCTTGCGGTCGGCGTCGTACTGCGGAATGCGCACCACCTGGCCGCTGCGGTCGTAGGTCCAGCCGTGGTAGCCGCACTGGATGGCACCGGTGCCGCAGGCCTGGCCTTCGCTGTCCACGCACCAGCCTTTTGACAGCTTCGCGGTGCGGTGGCAGCAGCGGTCGCGCAGCGCGGCAGGCTGGCCGTGCGAATCGATGAAGAGAACGATGTCCTCGCCCAGCAGCTTGAAAGGCTTCGGGCCGTTGGCGAGTTCGGTGAGCGGCATGACGGCATGCCAGAACTTGCGGAAGACGGGTTGTTGGGTAACGAGCATGCGCGGACTCCTTCTGTGGTCGTGTGGGGACGAACTGAAAGAGCAATTTCCTGCCAGGGACGGACGATGCCCGCCACGTGGCTGAACGCTTCTACTCTGCGCAAGCTGCCTCGCAAATTGCGCGCCCGGATTGTGGCTCCGCTTTTTCCGCAATGCACGCATTCCTTCGCAATGCCCGAGCAAAAGCCTTGGCATGCCTCGTGCATCGACCGGTGCAAGAGTAGAAGCGTTCAGCAGCGCACGCACCATCCACGTGCGCCCGCCCGGAAATTGCTCTTGAAACGCCTTCTGCCTTGCGGCGGAGGGATTCAAGACCCGAAGACTCCGAGGCCCCAAATGCAACGTCGATTCTTTCTTGCGGCCGGCACCGCCGCCCTTGCCCCCATCACCGCGCCGTCCGTGTTCGCCCAGGGCAGCACCGGCAAGCTCACCCCGCTCAAGTTCACGCTCGACTTCCGCATCAACGGGCAGACCGCGCCCTTCTTCCTTGCACTGGCCAAGGGCTACTACAGGGACGAGGGACTCGATGTGAGCATCGACACCGGCGCGGGCTCGGTCGCCTCGATCACGCGCATTGCCAGCGGCGTGTACCAGCTGGGCCTGGGCGACATCAGCTCGCTGGTCGAGTTCAACGCGCAGAACCCGGGCACACCGATGGTGCAGGCCGTCTACCAGTACTACAACCGCGCACCATTCGTGATCATCGGCCGCAAGGACCGTGGCGTCAGCGCAGACTTCAGGAGCCTCGCGGGCAAGAAGGTGGCCGCCGCGGCCGTCGAATCGACACGGCGCGCCTGGCCGATGGTGGCGCGCAAGCAGGGCATGCGCGCCGATGCCTTCCAGTGGCAGACCACCGACTTCAGCGCGCGCGACAACGTGATGGTGCGCGGCGATGTCGATGCCGCCACCTATTTCCACGACTCGGCCGTGTCGCTGTTCGCACGCATGAAGCCGGAGGAGCTGTCGGTGCTCAAGTACGCGGACGCCGGCGTCAACCTGTACGGCAACGCGATCCTCGCCAGCAGCAACCTCGTGGCGCAGAACCCGAAGGTGGTGGCCGCCTTCCTGCGCGCGAGCAACCGCGCCATCGTCGAGACCTTTGCCAACCCGGCGCCGAGCATCGCGGCCATGCGCCAGCGCGAACCCATCCTCGACGAGAAGATCGAACTCGAGCGCTGGGGCATCACGGCGCAGTACGTGGGCGCGGCGGACACGCGCGGCCACGGGCTTGGCGATATAAAGAAACTCACGCTCGAGCAGCAGGTCGACGAAGTGGCCGATGTCTTCGGCCTCAAGGTCAAGCCCGCGTCCGACGCCATCTTCAACACTTCAATGCTCCCATCGCGCAGCGAACGCTCCCTCCCCAAGGCATGAACATCCTCAGCAGCAACAACAACACCGCCTACCCCGCCGAAACGACGCTCGACGAGCGCGACGGCCGCTACCTGCGCAAGGCCATCGTGTGGTCGCACGCGGCGCGTCGGCGGGGCAACCGCCCCTTCGGCTCGGTCATCGTCTCGGCCGCCGGCGAGGTACTGGCCGAGGCCGGCAACAGCAACACCGAGACCGGCGACTGCACCGCCCATGCGGAGGTCAACGCATTGCGCGCGCTGGCAGGGCGCAACATCTCGCGCGAAGAGCTGGCAGGTGCCACGCTTTACGCCTCGGGCGAGCCCTGCGTGATGTGCGCGGGCGCGATCTTCTGGTCGAACATCGGCCGGGTGGTGTTCGGCATCGACGCCGAGCGCCTGCGCGTGTTCCGCGGCGAGCGGCAGGACCAGCGCGACGCCGAGCTGTCGTGCCGCGACGTGTTCCGCGCCTCGCCGCATCCGATCGAGTGCATCGGCCCCGCTCTCGTCGACGAAGCCAGCGCCGCGCACGACGGCGCCTGGAAGACCTGAAAGCGGGCGCACTAGACTCGCCGCATGCCCTGGCACGCCCGTCTCCATCTCGCCTACACACAAGAAGCCGCCCGCACCGTCGCCCGCTTTCGCCATGACGGCCCGCTGCGCATCCTGCAGAGCCTCTACCCCGAGGGCGACGCCGTCTGCCACAACGTGCTGGTGCACCCGCCGGGCGGGCTGGTGGGCGGCGACACGCTCGACATCGACATCGAGGCCGCCGACGGCAGCCATGGCCTGATCACCACGCCCGGTGCCTCGCGGTTCTACCGCTCCGAAGGCGAACTGGCGCTGCAGCGCACCCGCATTCGCCTCGCGGCCGGTGCGCGGCTCGAATGGCTGCCGCTCGAAGCCATCTGCTACAGCGGTTGCCGGGCCGAGAACCGCCTGAGCATCGAAGTGGCGCCCGGCGCCGAGCTGATCGGCTGGGACGTCACCGCGCTCGGCCTGCCTAACGCCGGCCAGCCCTTCGAGCGCGGCACCTACCTGCAGCACATCGAAGTGCCGGGCCTGTGGCTGGAGCGTGGCCGCATCGACGCGGCCGACCATCGGCTGCTGCAAAGCCCGCTGGGCCTGGGCGGCCACCGCTGCATGGCCTCGCTGTTCTTCGTGGCAGGTTCACCGCTGGCGCGCGCGCGACGCGACGCGCTGCTGGCACATGCGCGCAGCCTGCTGGAAGCCGGCCCGCTGCACGGCGGCGCCGGCGCCACCAGCCCGCATGCCGAGGTGGTCGTGCTGCGGGTGCTGGCGCCGGTGGTCGAACCCGCGATGCAGCTGCTGCGCCAGGTGTGGCAGGCATGGCGCGGCGAACTGTGGCAGTTGCCGAGCGCCACGCCGCGCATCTGGGCGACCTGAGCGCCGACGGCGCACCTGACCGCGCTCCTTCCTGCCCGCGCCCGCGCCCGCGTGCGTTTGCACCACAACGGCGGGCTTGGCAAGCGAGCAAGCACCTAGCCGCTTCGACGCATCCAGCTGAACTTGTTGGCCGTACTCAGACAGCGCCGGCCCGCGGCCGCGCAAGTCGTCTGTGCCCATTCCAACACTTTCACTACCGAGGTGACGTCGATGAGATTGTCCAAAACGCCTGTCCAGGCCTGTGTTCTCGCGCTCAGTGCGCTCGCCGCCGTGAGCGCATTCGCCTCCAGCCACCGCGAGGCGCCCTCGATCGCGGGGATGCCCAAGCTCGACGGCACAGACTTCTACATGTTCCGCAGCTACGAGCCCAACCGCCAGGACTACGTGACACTGATCGCCAACTACCAGCCCGACCAGGGCGCGTACGGCGGCCCCAACTACTACTCGATGGATCCGAACGGGCTATACGAGATCCACATCGACAACACCGGCAGCGCGATGGAAGCGCTGACCTTCCAGTTCCGCTTCACCAACACGCTGCGCGACATCCAGCTGCCGATCTCGGGCAAGCAGGTCTCGATTCCGCTGGTGCAGGCCGGCCAGATCTCGGCACCCAACCAAGCCACGAGCAACCTGCGCGAGACGTTCACGCTCACCGTCGTGCGCGGCGACCGCCGCAAGGGCCAGGCCGCCGCGGTCACCAATGCCGCCAACGGCAACACCGTGTTCGACCGGCCGACCGACAACATCGGCGAGAAGACCTTCGGCGGCCCGAACGGCTATGCCGCCTATGCGGCCCAGCAGATCTACAACATCAACATCCCCGGCTGCGCCGCGGGGGGTCGCGTGTTCGCGGGCCAGCGCCAGGACCCGTTCGCGGTCGCGCTGGGCCAGGTGTTCGACCTGATCAACCTCAACCCGCTCGGCTCGACCAGCGCCTACGGCGCGGGCACGCTGGCCACGCGCAACGTCAGCACGCTGGCGCTCGAGGTGCCGATCTCCTGCCTCACCGCGGGCGGCACCGGCCCGATCATCGGCGGCTGGACCACGGCCAGCGCGCGCCAGGGCCGCCTGATCGCCAGCCCGCCCAAGAGCGGCCACGGCACCACGACGCTCAACGGCGGCGCATGGGCGCAGGTCTCGCGCCTGGGCATGCCGCTGGTCAACGAAGTGGTCATCGGTTTGAAGGACAAGGACGCGTTCAACAGCTCCAAGCCGATGGACGACGGCCAGTTCGCCACCTACGTGACCAACCCGACGCTGCCCGCGCTGATCCAGTCGCTGTACCCCAGCGCACCGGCGCCCACGAACTTCCCGCGCACCGACCTGGTCGCGGCCTTCCTGACGGGCATCGACGGCCTGAACAAGCCCGCCAACGTCAAGGCCTCGGAAATGCTGCGCCTGAACACCAGCATCGCGCCCACGGCGATGGCGAGCCAGAGCAACCTCGGCGTGGCCGGCGGCGACAACGCGGGCTTCCCGAACGGGCGACGCCCGGGCGACGACGTGGTGGACATCGAGCTGCGCGTGGCCATGGGCGCCCTGTGCGTGCTGACGGGTGCCAACGACGCGCTCAAGGTCGGGTGCAAGCCCGCCGATGCGCCGGCCGGCGGCGCGGCCATCACCGATGGCGCGCTGCAGAGCCCGTCGCAGTTCCCGGCTGCGTTCCCCTACCTGAACACCCCGCTGCCCGGCGCCGTCAACGCCGCAGCGGCACCATGAACGGGAGCACCGCATGAACCGGAACATCCATCGCATCGGCGCCGCCCTGCTGCTGGCCGCAGCCCTTGCCGGCTGCGGCGGAGGCGGAGGTGGCGGCGGGGGCGGGTTCTACCCGTTCCCGATCGGCGGAAACAACCCGCCGCAGAATCCGCCGCCCGCACAGGCCGATCCCTACGACCAGTTCATCGCCTATGTACAGGCGATGGTCGCCACCATGCTCGACACGAGCGAACCGGCGAACGTGGCGGTCTTCGACCCGCCGCCGACTTCGGAGACCAAAGAGCCGGTCGCCACGCAGTAGCCGACATGCGCCGCACCGCATCCGCGACAGCATGGGTGGCAGGCGCCGCGCTCGCGCTGGCCGCCTTTGCAACGCACGCGGTGCCGCGCGTGCCCGCCAGCGACGACGAAGTGGTGGAGACACTGCCCGTCGTCGCCGGCTGGTCGGGCGAACAACGCCGGCTGCGCCGTGAACTGGCGCAGCGGCCGAACGACGAGGCCACAGCCATCGCGGCGGCCTCCACCTACCTCGACCTGGCCCGCGAACAGGGCGACGCGCGCTACGCCGGCTACGCCATGGGCGCGCTGCAGGCCTGGGATGCCACGCCGCCGGCCCGGATCCCACCCGCGGTGCTGGTCATGCGCGCCACGGTCGCGCAGTTCCTGCATGACTTCGACGGTGCCGAAGCCACCCTGCGGATGGCGCTCGCCAGACGCCCCAACGATGCACAGGCGTGGATCACGCTGGCCACCATTCTTCGCGTGCGCGGGCGCTACAACGAATCGGACGCTGCCTGCCGCTCGCTCGGACGATCGGGCCCCGCCTTCTACGGCGTGGCCTGCCTCGCGGAAAACGCCGGGCTGCGCGGCAACCACGCCGACGCCCGCCAAGCCTTGCAGGCCCTGCTGGCAGACCCCGCGCTGCGCGACGCAGACAAGGCCGGCACGCGGCAGTGGCTGCTGACCAGCGTCGCCGAGGTGGAAGAACTGGCGGGCCGCCAGGCCGAAGCCGACGCCGCCTATCGCAAGGCCGTGGCGGCGCAACGCTCGGGCTACCTGCTGCTGGCCTACAGCGACTATCTGCAGCGCGCCGGGCGCCATGCCGAAATCCCGAAGCTGCTGGCCAACGAGGCGCGCAGCGACGCGGTGCTGCTGCGGCTGGCCATTGCCGGCGCCGCGGCGCGCGACAAGCGCGCCCAGGCCGAAGCCGACGAACTGCGCCAGCGCTTCGAGGCCGCCGCGCTTCGCCCCGGCACCACCGCGCTGCACGCACGCGAGGAAGCCATGTTCGCGCTCGACGTGCAGAACAACCCGAAGCGCGCGCTCGAACTCGCGCGCCTGAACCTCAGGCTGCAGCGCGAGCCCATCGACTTCCTGGTGTTCGCGCGAGCCGCCTCGGCCGCCAACGACACCACCGCGCGCGACGAAGTGAAGGCGCTGATGCAACAGATCGGACTGAAGGATGCGCGTGTCGATGCAACGCCTTGAACGCGCCGGGCTGGCCGCGCTCGCCATGCTGATGCTGGTCGGTCTGCTCCTCGGCGCGGCGCCGGCCCACGCGCACAAGGCGAGCGATGCCTACCTGCAGTTGCAGCGCAATGGCGACACGATCGACCTGCGCTGGGACATCGCGCTGCGCGACCTCGACGCGATGCTCGACCTGGACACCAACGCCGACCGCAAGCTCAGCTGGGGCGAGGTGCGCACGCGCCTTGCGGACATCCGCGCCTATGCGCTGGCGCGCCTGCGCCTGCAGCAGGGCCAATGCGTGCTGGCCGAAGCGCAGCCGCCGGCCGTCGAAGACCGCATCGACGGCGCCTACCTCGTGCTGCGGCTGCAGGCGCCATGCAAGGCGGGCGCCGCGCTCGACATCGACTACCGCCTGTTCCGCGAGGTCGATCCCACGCACCGCGGCCTGCTGCGCATGGAAGCGGAAGACGCCGCCAGCGCACAGCCCACGGTGCGCTCGCTCGACCCGTCGGCCGGGCCGGTTTCGCTGCCGTGGCCCGGGAATGCCGGTGAGGCCGGCGCGGCGGGCACCGATGCGGCGGCGCAGGCCGACGGCGGCTTCTTTCGCGACGGCATCCACCACATCCTCATCGGCTACGACCACATCCTGTTCCTGATCTGCCTGCTGCTGCCCGCCGTGCTGCGCCGGCGTGCGGACGGCTGGGAGCCGGTGCTCGCATGGCGCGAAGCGGTGTGGCCGATGCTGGGCATCGTCACCATGTTCACCATCGCACACTCGATCACGCTGGCGCTCGCGGGGCTGAAGATCGTGACCATCTCGCCGCGCATCATCGAGCCCGGCATCGCCATCACCATCATGCTGGCGGCCGTCGACAACATCTACCCGGTGCTGCGCGGGCGCCGCAAGCTCTTCAGCTTCCTGTTCGGGCTGATCCACGGCTTCGGCTTCGCGGGCGCGCTGGCCGAGCTCGACCTGCCGCTGCGCGACTTCGTGATCGCACTGCTGCAGTTCAACCTGGGCGTGGAGGCCGGACAGCTGATGGTGGTGGCCGTGGTGCTCGTCGCGTTGCTGGCGCTGCGCAACTGGCAGCGCTATCCGCCGCTGGTGCTGCGCGGCGGCTCGGCGCTGGCGGTGCTGGTGGCGGCCATCTGGCTCGGCGAGCGTGTGTTCGACGTCAAGGTGCTTCCTTTTTCATAGCGCACCCATCCGCATGCCCCATCGCGGGAACGCATGTGTAGACCCCGTCTGACGGACAGCCGCCCTGCAAGGGCGCACGCTGGCCCCTTTCCTCCACCGCCCGAGAAGGATCGCCCATGTCCGCAGACGACATCACGGACCCGGCCGCGCAACGGCTGCTGCACCGGCGCCTCGCCCGTTTCAACGCCGCCCGGCTGAAGCCGGGCACTCCTTCCCCGCAGTGGCGCGAAGACCTCGCGCGCGAGCACGAACACCGGCTGCTGGAAGGCGACTTCCTCGAATCCCTGCGCAGCCAGGTGCAGGTGGCGGCGTCCGCCGCGGCCGGCAATGCGGACCACTTCGCGAGCTGGTTCGAGACGCTGGAGCGCACCGGCCCCGGCCAGCACCACCCGCTGTTCGACTGGCTGGCGGAAGAAGCCACGCTGGCGCAGATGCGCTGGTTCCTCACGCAGGAGGCCGCGGGCGAGGCGGGCTTCGAAGACCTGCTGGCCTTTACCCAGGTCAAGCTGCCGCCGCAGCCCAAGCTCGAGTGCGCGCGCAACTTCTGGGACGAGATGGGCCACGGCAAGCAAGGCGCCATGCACGGCCAGATGCTCGAGCAGATGGTGCGCGAACTCGACCTGCATCCGGCCATCGACACCACGGCGTGGGAGTCGCTCGCGCTGGCCAACACCATGGTGGGTCTTGCGGCCTCGCGGCGCTATGCGTACCACGCCGTGGGCGCGCTCGGCGTGATCGAGCTCACCGCGCCGGGCCGCGTGAAGAAGGTGGCGGCCGGCATGCGCCGCCTGGGCCTGAGCGGCCGCGCGCGCGCCTATTTCGACCTGCATGCGGCGCTCGACGTGTCGCATGCACGCGCCTGGCTGCGCGAAGTGATCCGCCCGCTGGTCGCGGAAGACCCGGCCTGCGGGCAGTTCATCGCCGAGGGCGCGCTGATGCGGCTGGCCTGCGGGGCGCGTTGCTTCGCGCGCTATGCGGCGGAACTGCAGATCGAGGAGGCCGCCGCATGCTGAACGCCGCCGGCGTACTGCGCCAGGTGGCGGCCACGGGCTATCGCTTCACCACAGTCACCCCCCTCACCCACCAGCGCGTGCTCGCGCGACGCGGTCGTGAGCCGGGCTCGACGCTGCGCGACGTCTTCGGCTGGAACCTCCCGTTCGAAGCGGGTGCGTTGCCGCCCGCGCTGCTGGCCGGCATGGAGCAGGCCGGCATCGTGCGGCGCGACGGTTCGCTGCTGCGCAGCACCGTGCGCGTCGCCAGCCTCGGCGACGACCTGTTCTTCCACTCGGCATACCCCACGGTCGAAGAGAACGCCGTGTTCTTCGGCCCCGACACCAGCCGCTTCGCGCGCTTCATCGGCCATGCCCTGCAAGCGCTCAAGCCCCGGGGCGCAGTCCCGCTGCGCGTGCTGGACATCGGCTGCGGCAGCGGTGCGGGCGGCATCGTCGCGGCGCGCGCGCTGGCCGAAGCCGGCGCGGCGGCGACGGTGGTCATGAACGACATCAACCCGCTTGCGCTGCAATACACCGCCGTCAACGCGGAGGTGGCCGGCATTCCCGTGGCGCTGGCGCAGGGCGATGCACTCTCGGCGGTGCAGGGCACGTTCGACCTCATCATCTCCAACCCGCCCTACCTCGACGACGCCGCGCAGCGTGCCTACCGGCACGGCGGCGCGCGGCTCGGGCGGGCCCTGGGCGTGCGCATTGCGGCAGAGTCGCTGAAGCGTCTTGCGCCGGGCGGCCGGCTGCTGCTGTACACCGGCGTGGCCATGGTGGACGGCGAAGATCCCTTCCTGCGCGAGCTGCAACCGCTGCTCGCGGCCTCGGGCTTCGAGTGGTCGTATGCGGAGATCGACCCCGACGTGTTCGGAGAGGAGCTGGAGCGGCCGGTGTACGCGTACATCGACCGCATCGCCGCGGTCGGCCTCGTCGCCCGCCGTCCGCTGGGAGACGGGTAGTGGCCGCCGAACTCGACATCGGCCCCGACGCGCGCCGCCTGTCGCAGGTGCGCGAATGCAGTTTGCTCGAACGCATGCCCAAGTGGCTCATCTGCGTGCCGCTGGTCGTGCAGTGGCTGTGGCTGTCGGTGCGCCACGGCGGCGTCACCGTGCCGTCGGCGGCCAACCCCCATCTCACGTCGGGCGGCCTGGTGGGCGAAGGCAAGCTCGAGTACTTCGACGGCATGGGCCCGCTCGCGCGCTCCTTCACCGCCGACCACTGCGCCGTGCGCAACGACGACACCGCCACCGAGCCCGCGCTGCGCCAAGCCATGGAACGCGCCGGCTTCGGTTTCCCGGTGGTCGTCAAGCCCAACCTCGGCCTGTGCGGCTACGGCGTGCGCCTGCTGCACGACATGGCCGCGCTGCGGGCCTACCTCGTGGTGTTCCCGCGCGACGAGACGGTGGTACTGCAGCGCTACCTGCCGCAGGAGGGCGAAGCCGGCATCTTCTACGCGCGCGATCCGGTGACGGACGAGGGCCGCATCATCGGCCTGGCGCTGCGCTACTTCCCGCGCGTGACCGGCGACGGCCGCAGCACCGTGGGCGAGCTCATCGCGGCCGACACGCGCGCACGCCGCATCGCGCGTTCGCCGCGCCACGAATGCCGCGTGCCGCTTGCGAGCGTGCCCGCCGCCGGGCAGCACGTGCGGCTGGCCACCATCGGCTCGACCCGCGTCGGCGGGCTCTACCGCAACGGCGCGGCGCTGGCCACGCCGGAGCTCGCGCGCGCCGTCGATGCCATCGCGCGCGACATGCCCGCATTTCACTTCGGCCGCTTCGACGTGCGCTTCGACAGCCTGCGCGAGCTGGCCGCCGGTCGCGGCTTCACCATCATGGAGATCAACGGTGCGGGCTCCGAAGCCATCGAGGCCTGGGACCCCGACATCGGCTTGCTGCAGGGCTTTCGCATGGTCTTCGCGAAGCAGCGGCTGCTGTTCGCCATCGGCGCCGCGCAGCGCAGGAACGGCGTGCGGCCGATCGGGCTGCTGGCGCTGGCACGGCTCAACCGGCGGCAGAACCGCCTGGTCGAGCGGTACCCGCCTTCCAACTGAGAGATCAGCATGCAGACGGAAACCATCGCCCCGCACGCTTTTCCGATCCATCGGCCCGCCGCGCACGCACCCGTGCTGGAGACGCGCTGGGCCGACTGCGAGGAAGACCTGCGCGACGCCCAGCGGCTTCGCTTTCGCGTGTTCGCGCAGGAAATGGGCGCGCACCTGGCACCGCCCGAAGGCACGCCCCCCGGGCTGGACGCCGACCGCTTCGATCCCTTCTGCGACCACCTGCTGGTGCGCGCCATCGACCCGGAGCACGGCCCCGGCCCGCTCATCGGCACCTACCGCGTGCTGACGCCCGATGCGGCGCGGCGCGCGGGCGGCTTCTACACCGACACCGAGTTCGACCTGACCCCGCTCATGCCGTTGCGCAGCCGCGCGCTGGAGCTGGGCCGCTCGTGCGTGGATGCCGAGTGGCGCTCGGGCAGCGTCATCATGGCGCTGTGGACGGCACTTGGGGCATACATGGTCGAGCACCGGCTCGACACCATGATCGGCTGCGCCAGCATCGGCATGGAAGACCACGGCCTGGCCGCCGCGCGGCTGTGGCACCGGCTGTGCCGCACGCACCTGGTCGAACAGCGCTGGCGTGTCGAGCCGCGCATCGCGCTGCCGCTGGACACCGACCTGGAGGCCGATGCCGGCAGCGACGCAGCCGCGCCCGCCGCGCCGCCGCTCATCAAGGGCTACCTGCGCTGCGGTGCCCGCCTGCTCGGGCCGCCCGCGCTCGACGCGGCCTTCAACACCGCCGACCTCCCGCTCATGCTGCGGCTGGACGACGTCGCGCCGCGCTACCGCCAGCACTTCTTTGGCGTGACTTCCGGCATGACTTCCGGCGTGCCTTGCGGCGTGTCCACGTGAGGCTGGCCGCACGCCCGCGGCGCGCGCTGGCCTCCGTGGTGGGGGCGCAGTTCCTGAGCTCGCTGGCCGACAACGCACTGCTGATCGTCGCCATCGACCTGCTCATGCAGCAGCACGCGCCGGGCTGGATGACGCCGGCGCTGCGGGTGTTCTTCTACGTCTCTTACGTGCTGCTGGCCGCCTTCGCGGGCGCGGTGGCCGATGCCGCGCCCAAGGACCGGGTGCTGATGGCCACCAACCTCGTCAAGCTCGGCGGCTGCGGCCTGCTGCTTTGGCATGTGCAGCCGCTGGTGGCCTATGCGCTGGTCGGCCTGGGCGCGGCCGCCTATTCGCCGGCCAAGTACGGCATCCTGCCGGAGCTGCTGCCGCAGGACGCGCTGGTGGGCGCCAACGGCTGGATCGAGGCGACCACAGTGCTGTCGATCCTGTTCGGCGTGGCGCTCGGCAGCTCGCTGGTCGGCAGCAGCCAGGCGCTGGTGGCCATTGGCGCGGTGTACCTGCTGGCCGCGGCGTGCACGCTGGCGATACCGCACACCCCGGCACGCGATCGCGCGGCGCTGGCGCATCCGGGCCTCCTGCTGCGGGACTTCAGGCATTCGCTGGGGCTGCTGTGGCGCGACCCCGACGCACGCATCTCGCTGGCAGTCACCAGCCTGTTCTGGGCCGCCTCCGCCACGCTGCAGTTCATGGTGCTGCGCTTCGCCGCCGAACGGCTGGGGCTGAAGCTGTCGCAAGGGGCGCTGCTGCAGATCGCGGTGGCCATCGGCATGGCACTGGGTGCGCTGGGCGCATCGCGCTGGTTTCCGCTGCCGCGCGCCCGGCGCGCGCTGCCGCTGGGCGTGGTGCTCGGTGCCGCGGTGCTGCTGATGACCCTGGTCACGCAACCCATCGTCGCGGCCGTGCTGCTGGTGGCGATCGGCGCGCTCGCGGGCCTGCTGCTGGTGCCGATGAATGCGCTGCTGCAAAGCCGCGGCCTGCTGCGCATGAACCCGGGCCAGTCGATCGCGGTGCAGAACTTCAACGAAAGCCTGGCCTCCCTGGCCATGCTGGGGGTGTACGGCGCGCTGCTCTACTTCGATGCGCCGCTGCTGCCCACGCTGGCGGGGTTCGGCGGCTTCCTGGTGCTGGCCATGGCCGGCATCACCGTCTGGTCGCACCGACTGGGGCCGGCGAGCGATGCGCTGGCGGCGCAGAACGTATAGCCGCGAAGAGGGCACCCGGAGGTGCCTCCTCGTTCGATGGCCGGCCGCGCGTCAGTCGAGCTTGACGTTGGCCTGCCTGATCACCTGGCCCCACATCTGGCGGTCGTCATGGATGAAGGCGGCGAACTCCGCCGGTGAGTTGCAGCGCAGCTCACCGCCGTAGTCGCGCCACTTCTTCGCCAGTTCTTCGGACTGACAGGCCTTCTGCATGGCGGCGCTGAGCTTCTCCAGGATGGGCTTGGGCGTGCCGGCCGGCGCGAGGATGCCCTGCCAGGCGATGGGCGCGTAGTCCGGCAGGCCTGCCTCGGCGAAGGTCGGCACTTCGGGGAAGCTCGGATGCCGCTTGCTGCCTGTGATGGCCAGCAGCTTCAGCCGGCCGGCGCGGATGCTTCCGGCCGCAGCGGGCAGGCCGTCGAACATGGCCTGCACCTGTCCGGCGATCAGATCGGTGTAGGGGCTGGTGCTGTTGTAAGGCACGAGGTTGGTCTTCACGCCCGCGACGTTGTTGAACCACACGGCCGACAGGTGCGAATAGCTGCCGATGCCCGCCGTCGCGACCGCCACTGAATCGGGCCTGGCCTTGAGTGCCGCAATGAGCGCGCGCGCATCCTTCGCCTCGACGCCGGGCGTGGCGATGAGCCCGGTGTTCAGCACGCCCAGCAGGCTGACGGGCGCGAAATCCTTCTCGGCGTTGAACGGCAGCTTCGCGTACAGGTGCGGCACCACCGACAGCGAACTGGTCGTGCCGATGTACAGCGAGTAGCCATCGGCCGGCGCCTTGGCGGCCACCTCGGTGCCGATGATGTTCGAGGCACCAGGCCGGTTTTCCACGAAGAAGGTCTGGCCCAGGATCTTCGTGAGCTCGGCGGCGATCTCGCGCGCATTCGCGTCGGGCCCGCTGCCCGCGGGAAAGGGGGCAATGATGCGCACCGCCTTGCTCGGGTAATCCGCCTGCGCCGCCGCGCCGCCGGCCACTGCGCCGGCCGAGGCCATCACGCCGAGGGCCATCCAGCGGCGGACCGTCATCTTCAGAACTCTCATCGGCTTGTCTCCTGTTGATCTTGCGTGCCGTTTGCACGAGGTCGAATGATAGATAAATACGTTGTATTGTCAAAATACGATAATCTCAATATCATTTCTTCAACGCAGAGCCGGATACCGGCCCGCTTTATCGCCAGGAGACATTGAATTGACCGAAAGCAGCCCATCGAACCTGCAGTTCAGCCACATCGGCCTGTACGTGAGCGACCTCCCGCGCATGGCGCGCTTCTACCGCCAGGCCCTGCGCTTCACGCAGACCGACGCGGGCGACCTGGGTGCGGTGCAGCTGGTGTTCCTGAGCCGGGACCCGCGTGAGCACCACCAGTTGGTGCTCGCCACCGGCCGGCCGGCCGATGCGGGCTTCAACGTGGTCAACCAGATCTCCTTCCGGGTGCCCGACATCGCCACGCTGCGCCAGTTCCATGACCGGCTGCTGGCCGAGGGCGCGAGCGACATGCACCCGGTGACGCACGGCAACGCGGTGTCGGTGTATTGCCGCGATCCCGAGGGCAACCGGCTCGAGCTCTTCATGGACACGCCCTGGTACTGCGAGCAGCCGCTGCGCGAACCGGTCGACCTGTCCCAGCCCGACGAGGTCATCCTTGGGCGTGCGGAAGCCATCGCCAGGCGGTTTCCGAAGTTCATGAGCCGCGCCGAGTGGCAGGCCGAGGTGGCGCGCCGCATGGAAGAAGACCAGCGTGGCTGAGCCCCGGCACATGCACGACGTCGCGATCGTCGGACTCGGCCCCACCGGCGCCACGCTGGCCAACCTGCTGGGCGCGGCGGGGCTGTCGGTGGTGGTGCTCGAGCGGGAAGCCGGCGTGTTCCCGCTGCCGCGCGCGATCCACTTCGACGGCGAGGTGCTGCGCATCCTGCAGGGCGCGGGACTGCGCGAGCAGGCCCTGGCCATCGCGCGCCCCGGCGAGCAGGGCATGCACTTCGTCAACGGCGCGGGCGAGACCATGCTGATACGCGGCGGCAGCGCCGCGCTCGGGCCGCACGGCTGCGCCAACAACTACTACTTTCACCAACCCGAGCTCGAGGCCGTGTTGCGCGAAGGCCTGGCGCGCTTTCGCAATGTGCAGGTGCGGCTGTGCAGCGAGGTGACCGGCGTCGCGCAGGACGCGGACGGCGCCACCCTGGCCGTGCGCGAAACCGGCAGCGGCCGGGCGTCCACCGTGCGCGCGCGCTACGTCATCGGCTGCGACGGCGCGCGCTCGCCGGTGCGACGGCACATGGGCAGCGCGATGCTCGACCTCGGGCTGCGCCAGCCGTGGCTGGTGTTCGACGTGGTGCTCACCCAGCCGGTCGACCTGCCCACGCACACGGTGCAGCACTGCGACCCGGCACGACCCATGACCTATTGCAACGTGGTCGGCGACCGTCGGCGCTGGGAGATCATGGTGCTGCCCGGCGACGACCGCGAAGCGCTGGTGCAGCCCGCATCGTTGTGGCGGCTGGTTGCGCCTTGGGTGCGGCCCGACCAGGCGCGGCTGGAACGCGCGGCCATCTACACCTTCCATTCCGTCATCGCGCAGGGCTGGCGCCGGGGCCGGCTGCTGCTGGCGGGCGATGCCTGTCACCAGACGCCGCCCTTCCTCGGCCAGGGCATGTGCGCGGGCATCCGCGACGCGGCCAACCTCGCATGGAAACTCGAAGCGGTGCTGGCGCGTCAGGCCCCCGATGCGCTGCTCGACACGTACGAGTCGGAACGCGCACCGCATGTGCGCGCGCTCATCGAGCTGGCGGTGCGGCTGGGCAACATCATCCAGACCACCGACCCGGCGCTGGCCGCCGAGCGCGACGCGAGGTTCCGCGCAGGCCGCCCGGAGATCTTCGAGCTGCCGCCGCAGGTGCTGGGCGAAGGCGCCTTCGACGCGCAGCCCGGCTCGCCCGCGGGCCGGCCTTTTCCGCAGCCGCGCCTTTGCGACGGACGGCTGCTCGACGACCTGCTGGGTCGCCGCAGCGCGGTCATCGGCCAACCCGCCGCGCTCGCGGCCGCCGCTCCCGCCACCGTCGAGCGCTGGCGACGCGCCGACGCGATGGTCATCGACCAGCCCGACGCGCCGCTGCGCGACTGGCTCGATGCGCAGGAAGCGCAAGCGGTGATACTGCGGCCCGACCGATATATCGTCGGCGTCGCGCGCACGGGGCTCGATCTGGATCGCATCTCGCAACACCTCCCCGTCGCGCCATGACATCCTGGAGGAAATCGCGTGCCGGAAAAATCCCTGTCCAGCCTGGGCCGCATGCTGGGCGTTCTCGACCTGTTCGACGACACGCACCTGACACGCACGGCGGACGACATCTCGGCCGCGCTCGACGTGTCGCTGCCCACGGGCTACCGCTACGTGCGGCTGCTGCTGGAGGCCGGCCTGCTGCAGCGCGTGGAGGATTCGCACTACGCGCTGGGGCCGCGCATCATCCTGCTCGACCACTACATCCGCAAGGCGGACCCGGTGCTGCGCGAAGGCATTCCGGTGATGCGCGAGCTGGTGGCGGCCACCGGCTTCGACTGCGTCGCTTCGGGCCTGTTCGGCATGCAGGTGCTCGACACGCACCGCGAGATGGGCGGTGCGCCGCCCGCGCTGGCCTACGGGCGCGGCAGGCCGCGTCCGCTGTTCCAGGGCGGCGCGCCCAAGGTGCTGCTGGCCACGTTCGCGCCGGCGCAGTTGCGCAAGGTCTTCGACGCCCGCCACGACGAGCTGGTGCGCTGCGGGCTGCCCGCCGAGTGGAGCGAGTTCCGCCGCTACTACGCGGCGATCCGCAAGGCGGGCCACTACATCTCGATCGGCGAGCTCGAGCCGCAGCTCGCGGCCGTCGCCGCGCCGATCCTGAAGGCCGATGGAGGCGCATGGGGCGCCATCTCGCTGGTCTTCGACACCTCGCGCCTGTCGATCGTCGATCTCGACAAGATGGTTCACCTGATCACCGAGGGCGCTTCGCGCATTGGAGGTCGCCTGGCGTAAACCCGTTTCCACAACCACCACGTGCCCTCGCGGGCCTCACGGACAGACCATGAAACTCATCAGCTACCAACACAACGGCATCGACAGCTACGGTGCGGTGACAGGCGAGCGCGCGGACCGCGTTGCCGACCTGCGCGGCATCTTCGGCAGCCGCGCGACGGACCTGAAGGCGCTGATTGCCGCCGGCCTGCTGGACGAGGCCGCCGCCGCCATCGCCAAGGCCGACGCCACGCTCCCGCTGGGCGAAGTGCAGCTGCTGCCCGTGATCCCCAACCCCGGCAAGATCGTTTGCGTGGGACTCAACTACGGCGAGCACGTGCGCGAGACCGGCCGCGAGATCACCGAGAAGCCCACGCTCTTCCTGCGCGTGGCCGAGTCGCAGGTGGCGCACGGCGAAGATATCGTGCTGCCGCCCGAGTCGAGCAAGCTCGACTACGAGGGCGAGATCGCCATCGTCATCGGCCGGGGCGGACGGCGCATCGCCCAGGCCGATGCGTGGAACCACATCGCCGGCTACGCCTGCTACAACGACGGCAGCATCCGCGACTGGCAGACCGCGACCCCGCAGTGGACGGCCGGCAAGAACTTCTGGCGCACCGGTGGTTTCGGTCCGTGGATGGTCACGCGCGACGAGATCGCCGACGGCCAGGTCATGACGCTGGTCACGCGGCTCAACGGCCAGGAGATGCAACGCACCACCACCGACAAGCTGATCCACGGCATTCCCCGGCAGATTGCGCACATCTCCGCCTTCATGCCGCTGGCCGCGGGCGACGTGATCGTCACCGGCACGCCCGGCGGCGTGGGCGCCAAGCGCACGCCACCCGTGTGGATGAAGGCGGGAGACATTGTCGAGGTGGAGGTCGACGCGATCGGCGTCTTGCGCAACGGTGTGCGCGTGGAGTGACACGTCCCGCCGGGCAGGAGCCCGGGCCGATCGGTCACGGCGGCGCAGAAGGTTCGGGCAAAAGATGAAGTAATTCGTTTACAGTCCGCAACATCCGCTCCACGACGCCACCGCCCGAGTGAACCTCAGAAAATCTGCCAACAGTCTGGTTGTTCGCCTGCTCGTGATGGGTCTGCTGATGGCCATGCTGGGGACCGCCGCCAGTTACACCCAGCTCACCCGCTTCCTGCGGGAAGACCTGACCCGGTCGGTGGCGGTGCAGCAGACGGCCCTGGCCGACTACGTGGCGCGCGATGTCGACAACTACCTGGGCGAGCGCCTCTCGTTCCTCGAGCGCCTGGCCGCCACGCTGCCGCCCGACCTCCTGGCCCGGCCCGAGCGGCTGCGGGCCTGGCTGGAAGAACGCAGCACCCTCAGCGCCCTGTTCCCGATCGGCCTGAAGGTTGCCGACGCCACCGGCAGGCGTCTCGACGGCGCGGGCCAACTCGCAACGGACGATCCGGAATTCGAGGCCGCGCGCCACGGGCAGCCGGCGCTGGGCCGGGCCCGGGCAGCCGCCTCCGGGCACTCGGTGCTGCCCATGGCCGTGCCGCTGCGCGACGCCGCCGGCCGGGTGAGCGCCGTGCTGCTGGGCACCGCGGACCTCTCGGCCGACGGCCTGCTCGACCACCTGCAGCGCGGGCGCGTGGGCCAGGACGGGGGCATCCTGGTGGTGTCGCCGCGCGACCGGATCTTCGTGGCCTCCACGGACGTCGGCATGTCGCTCACGCCCACCCCGCCCGAGGGCGTGAATCCCCTGCACGACCGGGCCATGGCCGGCTACCGCGGCAGCGGAACGACCCGCAACGCCAGGGGCATCGAGGAAATCTCCGCCATCGCGTCGGTGCCGACCAGCGGCTGGTTCGTGGTGGCGCGGCTGCCGGTGGCGCAGGCATTGGCGCCGGTGGGGCGCATGCAGACCTTCATCCTGCAGCAGCGCGCGCCCGCGGTGGCGGCGGTGCTGGTCGTGATCGGCCTGATCATGGCCTGGCTGCTGCGCCCGCTGCTGCGCGCCGCCGACCAGGCCGACCGGATGACGCGCGGCGAACTCGCGCTCGCACCGCTGCGGGTGGTGCGCAACGACGAGATCGGCCACCTGACGCAGGCCTTCAACCGGCTGCTGGCCAAGCTGCAGGACAACCAGGAGGCGCTGGCCCGCCTGGCCCATCACGACACGCTGACCGGCCTGCCCAACCGCAAGCTGCTGGACGACCGGCTCCTGCAGGCGCTGGCGCGCGCCAGGCGGCATTCGCACCGGGTGGCCGTGCTCTATCTCGATCTCGACGGCTTCAAGATGCTCAACGACACCCTCGGCCACGAGGCGGGCGACCAGGCCCTCCGGGAAATCGCGCGCCGGCTGCAGGCGCTGGTGCGCCAGACCGACACGGTGGCGCGCATCGGCGGCGACGAATTCGTGCTGCTGGCCGCCGACATCGAAGGGCCCGCGGACCAGAACGCCCTGGCGCTGGCGCGGCGATGCGTCGAGGCGATCGCCCGGCCGCTGCAGTTGGCGCGGTCACCGATCGTGATCGGCGCGTCGGTCGGCATCGCCCTGGGCAGCGGCAATGAAACCCCGCAGGACCTGCTGTCCACCGCCGACAAGGCGATGTACCGGGCCAAGCAGAACGGGCGCGGCCACTGTGTCGCGGCCGCTCAGAACGTGTAGCGCGCGCTGACCCGCACGCTGCGCGGCTCCATCGGGTGGATGTGCCGGTCGTTGACGCCGCCGCCGCAGGTGCCGCTCGCCACCTCGCCCGCGGTGCACGAGGCGTAGTAGTACTCGATGTCGTTGCCCTTGCGGCCCGCCAGGTTGAACACGTCGAGCCCCAGCGTCAGGCGCTTGTCGACCGCATAGCGCGCGCCGAAGTTCAGCAGCGTGGCCGCGCGCGAGCGCACGTTGTTCAGCGTGTCGAGCGCGCGCGGGCCCATGTAGCGCAGCCGCAGCGATGCGGTCCAGGGGCCTTCGGCGTAGGTGATGCCGGCCGCCAGCACGCGCTCGACGGCGTTGTCGATGTAGTTGCCCTCGCCTTCGGGCGCCGCGCCCTTGAAGCGGGCGCGCGACACGGCGGCGTCCACCTCCAGGCGCCAGGCGCGGTCGAACTTCCAGCGCAGCGTGGCCTCGAGCCCGCGCCGCGTGCTCGCGCGCCCCGGCTCGGTGGTGCCCGCGTCGCCGACATAGACCAGCTCCGAAGCCAGGCCGAGCTTCCACAGCGCCACCGTGGCGGTGAGGTCTTCGTCGGGCTGGAAGCGCCAGCCGATCTCCGCGCCGCGGCCCTTCACCAGCGCGGGCACGCGGTCGGCCGGCAGGCCGCTGCGCGGGTCGGCGGCGATGACGGCGCCGCGCACGTCGTTGCTGTGAAAGCCCACACCCGCGTTCAGATAGAACTCGTGCGCCGGCGTGGGCGAGAAGGCCAGGCCGAACTTGGGGCTCAGCTGCGAATCGTGGCCCTTGCCGCCGTTGAGCGGGCCATACACCGGCTCTCGGCCCTGCACGTTGTAGCGCAGCGCGTCGCCGCGCAGGCCCACGTAGCCGCGCCACCGGTCGCTGAAGTTGACGAGCTGCTGCCCATACACGGAGAACAGGTCCTGCGAGACCTTGTCGTTGCGCACGGTGCCCAGGCGCTGGCGCGCCTCGGTGTCGTAGAGGCCGACCTCGCCGATGCGGTCGCCGCGCCACTGCGCGCCGAAGCTCAGCAGTCCGTCGAGCCCGGCGATCTTGTTGGCCATCGCGTGCGAGCCCTGCGCGCCGAAGATGCGGCGGCGGTCGGTCTGCTCGAACTGGTCGCCGTTGACCGGGTTGTTGAGGAAGTAGGTGAAATCGGAGAACAGGTCGAAGCGGTAGCCGATGGCGTAGGCGCTGAACTCGGTGTCGCCGCCCGGGCCTTTGTCGAACCACTTGCCCGACAGGCTGATGCGCTGGGTCTTGCCGCCGTCGGTCGGGTTCAGGCTGCCGAAGCGCGGCAGCTCGCCGCTGTCGATCAGCCGCTCGGGCACCTGGTCGGTCGAGGTCCATTGGCTCTTGTAGGCCATGGCGGTAACGCTGAAGCCGCGCGTCTGCGAGCCCTGCGAATAGCGCAGCACGGCGTTGGTCTTCCTGAGGTTCTCGGGCACGTTCCAGGGGCCGTTGTTGCCTTCGAGCTCGATGGCGCCGAGCCAGGTCTGGTCCTGCACGGTGCGCGAGCCCGCGGCCAGCAGGCGGCGAAAGTCGTGCGAGCCCACGGTCACTTCGGCAAAGGGCGATTCGAGCGCGCTGAAATAGTCGAGCGACGCGCTGCCCGCGAGCGAGAAGTCGCCGCTCTGCGCGAAGTAGGGTCCCTTGCGGTAGCGCACGCCCGACACCAGCTCCGGAATCAGGAAGTTCAGGTCGGCATAACCCTGGCCATGGCCGTGCGTGGGCATGTTGACCGGCATGCCGTCGACCGTCACCGCGAAGTCGGTGCCGTGGTCGAGGTTGAAGCCGCGCAGGAAGTACTGGTTGGCCTTGCCGTCACCCGAATGCTGCGTGGCGACCACGCCGGGCACCGCCTCGACGATGTCGCCGGGCCGCAGCTTGGGCCTGGACTGGAAAGACTCGCGCTCCACCGCGCCCTCGCTCGCGCTGTCGGCCGTGCCGATGGCCGCATCGCGCGGGCCGACGATCTGGATTTCCGGCAGATGGCTCTGCTGCTGCGCGCAGGCCGCCGCGCTGCCGAACAGCGCACCGAGCAGCCACGGCCGCGGGAGGCGCGAAGCCGCGCGAGATGAGAAGTTCATGAATGCCCTTGTCTCCGACCGATGTTGTTGCACGCAAGCACATCGGTTACGCAGCGAAACCCTTGCTGGATTCGTCGGCGGGCGGCAGCCGCAGGTGTTTCTTCAGCGTCTCGAACACCTGCCGCGTGACCGGGTTCACGACGTGGCTGCGCACGTAGAGGTGGTAGGCCAGGTCGGGCAGGCGCGGCATGCCGTCGCCCGCGCCCAGCACGCGCAGGCCCGCGTCGAGCTGCTCCACGCCGCGTGCCGTCACCCCCAGCCCCGCGCGCAGCGCGGCCTTGATGCCGATCAGGCTCGACGAGGTGTAGCGCGGCGTCCAGGCCACGCCCGCCGCGTCGAGCGCCTCATGGCCGATGCGCCGGAAGATGCTCGGTCCGTCGGCCATGATGAGCGGCACCGGCTTGGCCGGGTCGTGCACATAGCTCGCGGCGCACAGCCACACGGTGGGCGAGTTGCGCAGCACCACGCCTTCGAACTGCGACTGCTCGTCCGCGCGGTTGGAGATGATCATGTCGACCTCGCCGCTCTTGAGCGAGGTCATCAGGTAGGGGCTGCGGCCGATGTGGATGTCCAGCTGCAGCAGCGGCGAGGTGCGCGCCACCTCGGTCAGCAGCAGCGGCAGCATGGTCTCGGCCACGTCGTGCGGCGCGCCGATGCGCAGGTTGCCTTCCAGCTGGCCCTGGCGCAGGCTGCGCAGCGCCTCGTCGTTCAGCGCCAGCATGTGGTGCGCGTAGGTGAGCAGCCGCTCGCCGTGCTCCGTCAGCCGCTTCTGGCGCCCCTGCTTCACGAACAGCGGATGGCCGATCTGCTCTTCGAGCCGCTGCATCTGCTGCGTCACGGCCGACTGCGTGCGCTCCAGGTGGACGGCCGCCGCCGCGAAGCTGTGGTGGCTGACCACGGCGGCGAAGGAGCGCAGGAGTTCAAGGTCGAGCGTGGGCATGCATCAATTTTATTAATGTGTTTCTTGCGCCGCCTGGATTGTTGCGTCACGCCGCCGTCACTACAGTGAATGCACACCAAACAGGCAACCCCACTGGAGAAACCGAATGAGCACCCCGTCCGAGCAACGCAAGCAGGCCGTCGCCGCGTCCATCGCCACCATGAAGAAAGCCATCGGCGGCGCTGAAGCGACCCGGGAAACGCTCGACACGGTGCTCGCCTCGCTGCAGGACCTGGCCGCGCACGCCGAGTACTGGGGCGCCGCCGACTTTCCGGCGCCCGAGGCCGGCGAGCACCAGGCGCGCTACCTCATTGCCGAGGACCCGGACCAGCGCTATGCGCTCTACCTGAACGTCATGCGCCCGGGCAAGAAGATCGTGCCGCACAACCACACCACCTGGGCCTGCATCGCGGCCGTGGAAGGCACCGAGCACAACCGCGTGTACGCGCGCACCGACGACGGCAGCGTGCCCGGCGTGGGCAAGCTCGAGGAAACCGCGCTCGTGGTGGTGGCGCCGGGCCAGGGCATCGCGCTGATGCCCGAGGACATCCATTCCGTGGAGATCCAGGGCGAGCAGGTGATCCGCCACCTGCACATGTACGGCCGCGCACTGGAAACGCTGAACAGCCGCACCGCCTACGACCTGGCGGCGGGCACGTACCAGACCATGGGCATCGGCGTGCAGACGCGCCGCTGAGGCGCCCCCTCCAACCTTCTTTTTTCTTCATGCGGGCCGCGCACAGCGGCCTCGCAGGACCTCGTTCGTCCCAACGACTTGCCCCCATGACCTCCTTCATCGACCCGAAGACCCTCAAGACCTGGCTGCACGACGGCCGCGAGATCGCGCTGCTCGACGTGCGCGAGCACGGCCAGTACGGCGAGGCGCACCTGTTCTACGGCATTCCCCTGCCCTTCAGCCGGCTGGAACTCGACGCGCCGCACCTGGTGCCGCGCCGCGGCGTCCGCGTGGTGGTCTACGACGAAGGCGACACCGACGTGGCCGAGCGCGCCGCCGCGCGACTGGCCGCGCTGGGCTACGGCGCCGTGCATGTGCTGCAGGGTGGCGCCCGTGCCTGGAAGGCCGCGGGCCATGTGCTCTTCGCGGGCGTCAACCTGCCCTCCAAGACCTTCGGCGAACTGGCCGAGGAGGCCTATCACACGCCGCGCGTCAGCGCCGGCCAGCTCGCCGAGATGCTGGCGCGCAAGGACAAGGTGGTGGTGCTCGACGGCCGCCCCGTCAGCGAGTTCCACAAGATGAACATCCCCGGCGCCACCTGCTGCCCCAACGGCGAGCTGGCCTACCGCGTGCGCCAGCTGGTGCCCGACGACACGACGCCCATCGTCATCAACTGCGCGGGCCGCACCCGCAGCATCATCGGCGCGCAGACGCTCATCAACCTGGGCCTGCCGAACCCGGTCTACGCGCTGGAGAACGGCACGCAGGGCTGGTACCTCGGCGACCATGTGCTGGAGCACGGCGGCACGCGCCGCTATGCCGACGACAGCGGCAACACCGACCTGCGCCCCGCGGCTCAGGCGCTGGCCGCCCGCTTCGGCGTGCCCACCGTGAATGCGCAGACCGTGCGCGAGTGGGCCGGCGATGCGCAGCGCAGCCTGTTCCTGTGCGACGTGCGAACGCCCGAGGAATTCGCGGCCGGCAGCCTGCCCGGCGCGCAGCACACGCCCGGCGGCCAGCTGATGCAGGCCGGCGACCAGTATTTCGGCGTGCGCAACGCGCGCCTCGTGCTGTTCGACGACGACGGCGTGCGCGCGCCGACCGTCGCGAGCTGGCTGCGCCAGATGGGGCATGACGCGAGCGTGCTCGAAGGCGGGCTGGCAAGCGGACTGTCGCTGGCACCCGCCGACGCGCCGGCCGCGCCTGCGCTGGCCACCATCGACGCGCGGACGCTCGCCGCGCGGCTCGAGCAAGACGACATCGCGCTGGTCGACCTGCGCGGCAGCATGCAGTTTCGCGCCGGCCACATCCCGCAGGCGCGCTGGTCGATCCGCCCGCGCCTGGCCCGCGACCTCCAGCACGAGCCGCGCCAGCTCGTGCTGGTGGCCGACGACACATCGCTCGCGGCCTGGGCCGCCGCATCCGAACTCGCGGGCCGCGCTCCCGCGCCGTTGCTGCTCGCAGGCGGCATGGCCGCATGGCGCGCCGCCGGCCTGCCGGTCGAGGCCACGCCCGCGCTGCCCGCCGACGCGGACTGCATCGACTACCTGTTCTTCGTGCACGACCGCCACGACGGCAACAAGGAAGCCGCGCGCCGCTACCTCGCATGGGAGACCGGCCTCGTCGCGCAGCTCGATGCGCAGGAGCGCGCCGCCTTCCGGTTGCCACCCGCCGCCGCACCGCACGCCCAGGGCTGACGCCCGCCTTTCCCCGTTGCCCTTTCTGTTCGTCCTTGTCCGTTCCTATTCCAGGAGTCCTGTCATGTCGTTCGCCAGCCGCATCCCGCATCTTGTCCGTCTCGCCGGTGTCACGGCGCTTGCCGCCTGGCTCGCGGCATCCGCCCTGCAGCCCGCTGCCGCCGCAGCCGAAACGCTGGCGCCGCGCAACGGGTTTCCGTCGCAGACGATCCGCTTCGTCTCGCCCTTCCCGCCCGGCGGCGGCAACGACGCGACGGCGCGCCTGGTGACCACGCGCCTGCCGGAAGTCATGGGCCAGGCCGCGGTGGTCGA
This sequence comes from Variovorax sp. efr-133-TYG-130, assembly GCF_030208835.1. Classification (NCBI taxonomy): domain Bacteria; kingdom Pseudomonadati; phylum Pseudomonadota; class Betaproteobacteria; order Burkholderiales; family Comamonadaceae; genus Variovorax; species Variovorax sp. efr-133-TYG-130. The sequence goes on from NZ_JARVTD010000028.1 coordinate 138,878, forward strand.
CAACCGCGGCGGCGCGGGCGGCAACATCGGCGCCAAGGCCGTCGCCGAGGCCAGGCCCGACGGCTACACCGTGCTCACCTCGCAGGTGTCGATCATGGCGGTGAACCCCTCGCTCTACGCATCGCCCGGCTTCGACCCGGTCAAGAACTTCATCCCGATCACGCAGATCAACGCCGCGCCGCTCGCGCTCGTGGTGGACGCCAACTCGCCGCTCAAGAGCTTTGCCGACCTCGCCGCCAAGGCCAAGGCCAGCCCCGGCAAGGTGACCTACGCCACGCCCGGCAACGGCACCCTGTCGCACCTCGTCGGCGTGGTGCTGTCGAAGGACAACGGCATCGCCATGACCCACGTGCCCTACAAGGGCGCCGGCCCGGCCCTGACCGACCTGCTCGGCGGACAGGTCGACATCCTGGTCACCTCCACCTCGTCGGTGGCGGGGATGGTGCAGAACGGCAAGCTGCGCGTGCTGGCCGTCACCAGCCCGCGCCGCATCGGCGTGTTCGCCAAGGCGCCAACGCTGGAAGAACTGGGCTACGCCGGCGCGCGCTTCGAGGACTGGTACGGCTTCTTCGCCCCGGCCGGCACGCCGCCCGAACGCGTGGCCTACCTGAACGAAGCCATCGTGCGCACCCTGCACCTGCCCGAAGTGGCCAAGCTCGTCACCGACGGCGGCAGCGAGGTGGTGGCCAGCACGCCCGAAGCCTTCGCGGCGCAGCTGCGCCAGGACATCGAACGCTGGTCGCGCATCGTCAAGCTTTCCGGTGCGAAGGCGGATTGACGCAACATAGCGGCCTGCCGCCCACTTTCGCCCTTCATCGAACCATGTCCGCTTCGCACCACGACGACCCCGCCGGCCAGTCCCTCGACACCCGGCTCACGCGCACCGGCAAGACGCCTTCGTATGCCGGCGGCGCCCCCGTCAACACGCCGCTGGTGCGCGCCAGCACCGTGCTGTTCGACAGCGTGGGCGCGATGCGCGACGCCCGCGCGCGGCGCGACGAGGAACGCGTCTTCAGCTACGGCGCGCGCGGCACCCCCACCACCTTCGCGCTCGAAGACGCGGTGAGCGAACTCGAAGGCGCCTACCGCACGCGGCTCTTTCCCACGGGCCTTGCCGCCATCGGCATGGTGCTGCTGTCGTACCTGAAGCCGGGCGACCACGTGCTCATGTCGGACAGCGTGTACGAGCCCACGCGCAACCTCGTGACTTCGTTCCTCGCACCCTACGGCATCCGCAGCAGCTTCTTCGCGGCGGACGGCAGCGGCATCGAGGAACTGTTCGAAGCCGATACCCGGCTGGTGTACGCCGAATGCCCCGGCTCGCTGGTCTACGAGATGTGCGACCTGCCCCGGCTCGCGGCGCTGGCCCATGCGCGCGGCGCGCTGCTGGCGGCGGACAACACCTGGGGGTCGGGCCTGCAGTACCGCCCGCTCGCGCTGGGCGCGGACATCTCGACGATGGCCGCGACCAAGTACCTCGGCGGCCACTCCGACGTGATGATGGGCACGGTCGCGACCACCGAGGCCGCATGGCGCCCGCTCAACGAGCGCTGCGACGCCTTCGGCATGACCGTGAGCCCCGACGACGCATGGCTGGTGCTGCGCGGCATGCGCACCCTGTCGGCGCGGCTGCAGGTGCACGAGCGCCATGCGCTCGACGTGGCGCACTGGCTCGAGGCCAGGCCCGAGGTGGCGACGGTGTTCTGCCCCGCGCTGCCGCAGCACCCGGGGCACCACCTCTGGAAGCGCGACTGCAAGGGCACCAACGGGCTGCTGTCGATCGAACTGCAGCCGGGCATCGGCAACGCGGCGGTCGAGCGCTTCGTCGACGCGCTCACGCTCTTCGGGCGCGGCTCTTCATGGGGCGGCTACGAGAGCCTCGTGGCCTGGACCAACATGCGCGCGGCACGCAGCGTGACCGACTGGAGCGGGCGCGGCGCGGTCGTGCGGCTGCACATCGGGCTGGAGTCGCCGGCCGACCTCACGGCCGACCTGGCGCGCGGCTTCGCGGCGCTGAACGCGCAAGGCCCCGGCTGATCGCCCGTTGCGCGGCTACTTCGCAGCCGCCGCGGCGTCTTCGGGCCAGCGCTGCGGCACCCGGCGCAGGTTGTCCGTCGAATAGCCCAGCGTCTTCAGCCGCGAGACCGCCGCCTCGTACACCGGCTCGGGAATGGTCGGCGTGCGCGCCATGATCCAGGCGTAGTCGCGATCGCTCCTGCCGATGATCGTGAGCTGGTAGTCCCTGTCGACATCGACGATCACGTACTCGGCCTTCACCGGCCAGATGAACTGCATGCCCCACACCGCATTGCCGGTGCCCGGCACCACGCTGCCGACCGGGTTCATCGTCTTCAGCGGGCCGTCGAACGCGCCTTCGCGGTAGCGAAAACGCGTGTCGATGCGCCCGTCCGGCTGCAGCGTGTACGACTCCACCGCGTTGAAGGCATTGCGCTCCGGCCGCGTCGGGATGTTGCCGATCACGTACCAGTCGCCCATGAAGCGCTGCAGGTCGACCTGCTTGACCGGCGGGATCGTGGGCGGCGAGACCGCGCAGCCCGCAATGAGCAAGGCCACCGCCGCGCCCGCGGCGATGAGAACGGGCGGGCTGGCCAGGAAAGTTCGCAGGGATCGCTTCATCGTGCCTCCACAGGGGGAATCGGAGCGCGAAGCGTACCGGCCCCGCGGGGCATCTCGCGTCGGACGGCGCCTTGCCTGAGCTGCCTACTTACCGCCCCAGATGCCTGTCGAAGAAGCGTGCGATGTCGCCGAACGCCTCGCGCGTTTCCGGCGCGTTCGCATCGATGCCGTATTGCGCGTGCGACTGCCCTTCGTACACGTTGAGCTCGGCCTCGACACCGGCGCGCCGCAGCTTGCGGTGCGTGCGCACGGTGTTCGACAGGAACAGGTCGCGCGTGCCGGTGGTCAGGATCGCGGGCGGAAAGCCCTTGAAGTCGCCGTAGATGGGCGAAAGCTGCGGGTCTTTCAGGTCGCGGCCGTTGGCGTAGAGCAGCGCGGCCCGGCCGAGCCAGCCGTCCCAGGTGACGAGGATGTTGTCGATCCATTCGTTGGTCTGGTAGGTGTCGCCGATTTTCGCGATGTCGGACCAGGGCGTGCCCGGCGCAATGGCGCCGGGCAGCGGCACGCGCTCGGCCTTGGCGCGCAGCACCAGCGCGAGCGTCATCGCGCCGCCGGTCGACGTGCCGAACACCGCCATGTTCTGCGGCTTGTTGGTCTTGAGCAGCTCCTTCCAGACGGCCATGGCGTCGTCCATGGCCGCGGGGTAGGGATGGTCCGGCGGCATGCGGTAGTCGACCGAGACCACCTTGTAGCCGCCGAAGCCGGCCAGCAGCATGGCCTCGGGCAGCGCGGATTCGCCGGGGCCGAACACATAGCCGCCGCCATGCACATGCATCAGCAGCCGCTTCTCGTTGCCCGGCGCGATCCTGTTGGGCGTGACGACGAAGGCGTTCACGCCCGCGATCTTCACGGACTGCACGGACACGCCGAGCTTTTCCTTCAAAGCCGGAATCGCGGCGATCACCGGCGCGGCACGGCGGTTGACCAGCTCCTTCCACTCGGCCGCGTTGCGCGGCGCCGCATTGAAGTGCGACGGATACGGACCCGCGATCAGCGCCTGCATCTGCGGGCTGACCTCGTTGACCGGCACCGGGCTGACCTGCGCCGGCGAGCGCCGCGCACCGGGCTGCGCGTTGGCGGCGGCCTGCGCGGTGGCCTTGTCGGCATAGGTCTGCGGGGTTTGCGCGCACGCGGCGAGCACGAGGGCCGCGAGCAGCGCTGCGACACGTGGAATGGCGACGTTCATCGGTTTGGGCTCCTGTGTTGTCGCGCCATGCTCTCACCGCCCTTGCGCCACCGGCCTCCGTTGAAACCCGCCTGTGCGTACGCACAGGAGACAAGCGTGCTACAGCGGCGAAATCCCGGCACTCTTCATCATCCGCCCCGTCAGGTCGATCTCGCTGCGGATCACCTGAAGGTAGTCCTGCGGCGTCGACGGCATGACCTGGCTGCCCAGCTCCGTCAGCGCGGCGATCACCTTCGGCTCCCTGAGCAGGCCGCTGAACACTTCGTAGATGCGGTTCGCGATCGCGTCGGGCGTGCCGGCCGGCAGCGACAGGCCGCCCCACGACGTGAGCTCGACGCCCTGTAGCCCCTGCTCGGCGAGCGTGCGCACCTCGGGCAGCGCGGGGTTGCGCTTTGCGCCCGCCACGCCCAGCGCCTTGAGCTTGCCGCCTTTGACGTGCGGATACGCCACCGCGAAGATGGGCATGCCGAAGCTCACCTGGTTGCCCAGCACCGCGTTCACCAGTTCCGACGCGCCCTTGTACGGCACATGCGTGGCGGTGATGCCCGCCGCATGGAGGAACAGCTCCACGCCCAGGTGCGAGGGCGTACCCACGCCGCCCGATGCGTAGTCGAGCTTGCCTGGGTTGGCGCGCGCCTTGTCGATCAGCTCCTGCACCGACCCGATGCCCGACGACTCGCCCACGACCAGCAGCACGTCGGACGTGGTGATGCGCATGACGTGGCGAAAGTCCTTCATCACGTCGTAGCCCGGGCTCCTGTACATCCGGACGTTGGCGGCCATGGGCCCGGCCGAGTAGATCCAGGTGTAGCCGTCGGGCGCGGCGCGCGCCACCTGCCGCGCGCCGATGTTGCCGGCTGCGCCGCCCTTGTTCTCGATGATGATCGGCTGGCCCAGCAACGGCCCGGCCGCCTCCGCCAGGATGCGCGCGCCGATGTCGGGGCCGGTGCCGGCCAGGTAGGGCACGACCCACTTGATGGGCCGGCTCGGCCAGTGGTCGGCCGCGTTCGCGGCCGTGGCGGCCAGCGGCAGCAGGGGGATGAAAGGCGAGGTCGCAAGCGCGCGGCACAGCGCGCGCCGCGTGAGATGGGTTTGCACGGTCTTTTGTCTCCTGGGATTTTTTTGTGCGGCGGCTACTTCGCCTCGCCGATGAGTTCGCGCGCGATGATGTTCTTCTGGATCTCGCTGGTGCCGGTCAGCACCCGGTACATGCGCAGCATGCGAAACAGGAACTCCACGCGGCGCCCCTGCACGATGCCTTCGCCACCGTGGATCTGCACCGCCGCATCGGCAATGCGGAACGCGGCTTCGGAGCAGAACAGCTTGGCCATCGAGGCATCGGCGCGCGCGTCGCCGCCGGCGTCGAGCTGGCGCGCGGTCGAGATCATCAGCGCGCGTGCCGCGGCCAGCTGCGTGGCCATGTCGGCCAGCGAATGCTGGATGGCCTGGAACTCCGCGATCGGGCGGCCGAACTGGCGGCGCGTGCGGGCGTAGTCGCGCGCGTCCTTCAGCGCCAAGGTGGCAAGGCCCACCATGCCGGGGCAATGCAGCAGCCGGTTGACGGCAATGCGGCCCAGCGCCAGCGCAAGCCCCCGGCCGGTCTCGCCGATGAGGTGGGTGGCCGGCACGCGGCAATCGGTCAGCACGATGTCGCCGGTGGTCGACTGGCCGGCCATCGTCTTGTAACCCGATTGCACCTCCACGCCGGGCTGCCCCAGGTCGACGAAGAACGCCGAGACCTCGCGGCGCTCCGGGCTGTCGGAGGTGGAGGCCATCAGCACCGCGTAGTCCGCGAAGGGCGAACCCGAGATGAAGCGCTTGCGGCCGTTGAGCACGAAGACGTCGCCCTCGCGCCGCGCCTGCGTCTGCACGGCGCCGGCGTCGGAGCCGGCCTCGGCTTCGGTCAGCGCGAAGCAGATGGCCTTTTCGGCCTGCGCCACGGGAAGGATGAACTTCGCGAGCTGCATGGGCGAGGCGAAGCGCGCGAGCGCACCCACGCGCGGCGGCCCGCTGAGCTCGCCGAACACATGGGGCGCGAGCGGTGAGCCGCTCGAATAGATCGACTCCTTGATCAGCACATGGTCGAGCAGCGAGAGCCCGAGCCCGCCCATCTGCGCGGGCAGCGTCATGCCGTAGAAGCCGAGTTCGTGCGAGCGGCGCCATACGCGCTGCAGCGTCGCCTTGTCGGGGCTGTGCTCGTGGTCGATGCCCTTCTCATGCACCAGCGCGGCAAGCTCGCCGTTCAGGAAGTCGCCGATGCGGGCGATCAGTTCGGCCGCGCGCGGCGAGCCTTCGAAGGGGCCGTCGAAGAGCGGTGCGCGCACGTCGGCCGCCAAGGTGGGCCCGGGGGTCATGGTTTCGGCATTCATGGTGTTCTCGCTGCTCCTCAGTTCACGCGGCGGTCGTGCCCGGCCCAGTACGGCGTCTGGATGGCCTTGCGCGCGATCTTTCCGTTGGCGTTCTTCTGCAGCGCGTCGACGAACTCGATGCGCCGGGGCCGCTTGAAGCCGGCAAGCCGTTCGGCGCAGAAGGCATCGAGCGCGGCGGCGTCGAGCACGGCGCCGGGCTTGCGCACGATGTGCGCCGCCACGGCCTCGCCCCATTTGTCGTCGGGCACGCTGAACACGCAGGCCTCGTCGACCGCCGCGTGCTGGTAGAGCACGGCCTCGACCTCCGAGGGGTAGACGTTGAAGCCGCCGCTGATCACCATGTCCTTCTTGCGGTCGACGATGTAGATGTAGCCCTCGTCGTCGGCGCGCGCGAGGTCGCCGGTGTGGTAGCGGCCGTTCTTGAGCACCTCGGCCGTGAGTTCGGGCGCGCGCCAGTACCCCGCGAACACGTCGGCCCCGCCCACCACGATCTCGCCGATCTCGCCCGCCGCCACGGGCCGGCCTTCGTCGTCGCAGATGTCGACCTGCGATTCCAGGAAGGGGCGCCCGCACGAGGCCAGCCGCTCGGGCATCGCGGCGCGCGCGAACAGGTGGTCGTCCACGCTCAGGCCGCACACGCCGGAGGTGGTCTCGCCCGCGCCGTAGCCCTGCGAGAGCACCGGGCCGAACACGTCCATCGCCTGCATGATGCGCGCCGGCGCCATGGGCGCCGCGCCGTAGCCCAGCCGGTGCAGGTCGGGCAGCGGACGGTACTGGCCCTGCACTTCGGCCAGCAGCATGTTGATCATGGTGGGCACCATGAAGGTGTGGGTCACGCGCTCGCGCTTCATCTCGGCGATGAAGCGCGCAGGCTCGAAGCCGGCGAACAGGCGGATCGTCGCGCCGCTGCACAGGGCCGGCACCAGCTGCATGCCCGACGCATGCGTGATCGGCCCGACCAGCCCCAGCAGATCGCCGGGACGCGGGTTGTCGGCGCGCATCAAGAACTTGCGCAATTGCGCGAGTCGGTTGCCGAAGGTCTGCATGGCCGCCTTGAGCACGCCGCTGGAGCCCGAGGTGTAGTGCAGCACCGCGAGTTCGTCCGCATGCACGCGCGCGGCGGCGAAGCTGTCGCTGGCCAGTGCCATGCGGCCCTCGTAGGAGGCGGGCGTGTCCTGGGCGGCGTCGAGCAGCAGCAGGCGCGGCGCGGCGCCCTTGAGGTGCGGCAGGAAGCTCTCGGCCCGCTCGGCGGTGGTGACGACCAGCGCAGCCTCGCTGTTGGCGATGACCTCGGCCACCTCGACGGGCGCGAGCCGTGCATTCATCGGGGCCTTCACCAGCGCCGCCTTGTAGCAGGCCAGCTCCAGCTCGACGATCTCGATGCAGTTGGGCAAGTAGACACCCACGCGATCGCCGCGCTGCAGGCCCAGGCCGCACAGCGCGTTGGCCAGCCGGTTGGAGCGCTGCTCGAGCTGTTGGTAGGTGACGGCGCGCGACGCGCTCGTGACGGCAAGGCGCCGGGCGTGGATGCGCGCGGCGCGGGATACGAGCTCGCCGACATTGGCGATCTCATGGGCGGCTGGGGGCAGCAAGGTTGTCTCCTTCATGCGCGTGCCACAAGCACGCGGTACGGGCGACTTTCGCCGCAGACGGCGCCCGACAACAAATACCGATTGCTGATGCGCGGCCATCAAGAAAGATGATGGCCAGCCCGAGCCCCTGCGCTCGCGGCTATGGCCCGGCCGTCTTGCCGCGCCGGCCCGGCAGGAACTCGGCCTCCCAGCGGCCGGCGTCGATCAGCGCGCGGGTCTCGTCGACCAGCACCTGCATCACGGCGCGCGTCGCGGGGTCGGGCTCGCGCGCCGAGGAGGTCGCGAGGTAGTAGGTGCGCGCCAGATCCGGCTGCACCACGCGCGCGGCGAGCCAGCCGCCGCCGGCAGGCGGCGCATCGGCCATCGCGCAGGCCGGCGAGAAGGTGAAGCCCGCGCCCGCGAGGTACAGCGAGCGGATGACGCGGGCCGAATCGTGCTCGTGCGCGATGTTGAGCTCCAGCCCCAGGTCGTTAGCCGCCGCCTCCACGCTCGCGCGGATGCTGAAGCGGCGCGACTGCAGCACGAGCGGCAGCCCGGCAGCGCGCGCGAACGGCAGCATGGGGCGCCGCGACGTGGCGGCCTTGCCCCGCCCCTGCTTCTTCCCGCCCGGTGAGGGCAGCGTCATCGCGGCCACGTCGCCGCCGGGGTCGTAGCCGCAGATGAACATCGGCTCGCGCACGAAGGGCGTCACGTCCAGCCCGTTGAGGTACTCGGTATCGACCAGCAGGCCGATGTCCGCGCGACGGTCGACCATGGCCTTGCGCACCATCAGGCTCAGGTCGTCGATGACGAACACGCGGATGCGCGGATGCGTGCGCTTGAGCCGCGCCAGCACGGGGCCGAGCAGCAGCGACGACAGCAGGAACGGCACCGCGACAGTGACCGAGCCCTCCGGCCCCTCGGGCGGACGCTGCAGGCGATCGCGCATTGCGCTCGCATCCGACAGCAGCTTGCGCGCATCCTGGTAGAGCTGCAGGCCGGCGGCCGTGGGCGTGACGCCCGCGTGCGAGCGTTCGAACAGCTGCGTGCCGAGTTCGAGCTCCAGCTTCTTGATCTGCGCCGTCAGCGCGGGCTGCGCAACATACAGCGCCACGGCGGCGCGCGAGAGACTGCCCGCCTCGAGCACGGCGATGAAGTAGCGCAGGGATCGGAGTTCCATCAACTCCCGATTCTGACCTGAAGGCCAGCCGCCCGCGGCGCGGGCTTCAGCCGCAGGCGCCGCGCCCTTCGGGCGAGCCGCGCAGCCGGTTCAGGAACACCAGCTGCGCCCGCGCGCTCTCGCTGCCCTGCGCCGCCGCGCGATGCATCCATGCGCGCGCCTCGCAGCGGTCGGCCTTCACGGCGGCGCCATAGAGCGTCGGGCCGGTCAGCAGCACCATGCCCAGCATCTCCTGCGCCTGGGCATGGCCTTCGTCGGCGGCCTGCCGCAGCATGTCGAGCATGGTGGCGTAGTCGCGGTCCGACTGCGCTTCGAGGGCCAGCTGGAAGCGCTGCTCGGCATGCAGCCGGGTGCTGGCGTCGGTCGGCTGCGCGGCGCACAACGCGGCCACGACGCACAGCGCGCCCGACAAGGCAATGCGCCAGCGCAAGGACCAGCTGGCGATCTGGTTGAATTCGGATGACATCGGCAAGCTCCGCGAATGAGATGGCATGCATCGTCTCTTCGCGGCGCCGATGGGAAAAGCTGGAATTGGCTCAGGCGGCCTCAGCCTTCGCCTGAGCCTTCAGCCTCGCGGCGCGGGAAGATCGACAGCGCCGAGAGGAAGGCAGCCCGCACCGGGTCAGTTGTTCGCGCTCAGGTCCATCAGCATGCGCGACAGCAGGTAGAGGCGCGGCACCACGCTCTCGACCTCGGCGTATTCCTCCGGCGTGTGGATGCCGCCACCCACGATGCCGAAGCCGTCGAGCACCGGCACGCCCACGCCCGCCACCAGGCTCGCGTCGGCCGCGCCGCCGCTGCTCTCGATGGTGAGCTTCTTGCCGATCTCGGCGTAGATGCCCTCGGCCATCTTCACCAGCTTCTCCGATGCGGGCAGGCGCGGCATCGGCGGCAGGCCGCGCACCAGGCGCACGCGCACCTCGGTCTCGGGAATCAGCTTGTTCTGCGCGATGCGCATCAGGTCTTTCTCGACACGGTCGAACTCTTCCGGCGTGGCCGCGCGCACGTCGCCCTTGGCGCTCGCGGTGGCGGGAATCACGTTGGTCGGGCCGTTGGCGGTGATCACGGTGAAGTTGACCGTGGTCTTCTTCACCGGGTCGGCCGTCTTCGACAGCTGCAGCACCTGGTGTGCGACTTCCATCGCGGCATTGCGGCCGGCCTCGGGCGCCACGCCCGCGTGCGCGGCCACGCCCTTCACCTCGACCAGCGCGGTGGCCGAGCCCTTGCGCTCGACCACGAGGCCGTCGGCCGGGCGGCCCGGCTCCAGGTTCAGCGCCACGTCATGCTCCTTGGCCACGCGCTCGATCAGCGCGCTGGTGCCGACGGAGCCCGTCTCCTCGTTGGTGTCGAGCAGGAAGGTGATCTGCCCATAGTCCTTGAAGCCGATCTGCTGCAGGATCTTCAGCGCATAGAGGCCCGCGACCACGCCGCCCTTGTCGTCCATCACGCCGGGGCCGTAGGCGCGGCCGTCCTTGACGTAGAAGGGCTTGGCGGCGGCCGTGCCGTCCTTGAACACGGTGTCCATGTGGGCGAGGATCAGGATCTTCTTCTTGCCCTGCCCCGTGAAGGTGGCCACCACGTTGGTGCCGGGGTGCGGGTCGGCGGGGAAGGTCTCGATGCGCGCGCCGAGCTTGCGCAGTTCGCCCACGGCCATCTCGCGCACCTTGTCGAGCCCTTCGGTGTTGGCCGACCCCGAGTCGATGTTGACCATGCGCTCGAGCATCTGGAGCGCCTCGTCCTTGTATTGCGTGGCCGCATCGAGCGCGCCCTGGTGCGGCTTCTGGGCCAGGGCGTTGCCGCCGGCCAGCAGCGCGCATGCAAGCACCACCCCGTGGCAGACGGAGCGCAGCGGCGCCGGTTTGTTGGTGAGCTTGGTGGGGGATGAGCGCTTGGAAGAAATCATGGGTTGCGTTGTGTTGTTCGCTGGTGTTCGACGAAGAAAAGCCTGCCCCTCGCGAGGCGAGGGCAGGCTATCACCCGCATTCTGCGCGGGTCAAGCGAACACGAACAACGGCAGACGAAGCGCTGGCTAGCAGCAGCGCCCCTTGCCTGCCCCGTAGCGCGCCTCCAGCCGTTCGAGGAAGAAGGCTTCGTAGCTCATGGGCGGGCGGTCCGGGTGGGTGGCTGCCATGTGGGTCAGGTAGGCGTCGTAGTCGGGCATGCCGACCATGAGCCGCAGCGACTGCTTGAGCGAGCGCGCGAAGTAGCGCCCGGCTTCGGGCAATGCGAGGCCCATGGCTTCAGCGCGCGGCCGATGCGGCCAGCGGCTCGAACGGCGTCTCCTGCGTGGTCGGCCGGTTGGCCGCGCGTGCCGCCAGGCAGGCCTTGATGCTGTAGACCAGCACGCTGAGCACCACGAACATGAAAAGCGCGCACAGCGCCGCATCCAGCCGGTCGTTGAACACGATGCGCGACATGGCCTCGGGCGTCTTGGCCGGCGCCACGAGCACGCCGTTGGCGATGCCCTCGGTGTACCTGGCGGCATGCGACAGGAAGCCGATCTTCGGGTCGGCCGAGAAGATCTTCTGCCAGCCCGCGGTGAGCGTGCAGGCCAGCAGCCATGCGGCCGGCGCGGCGGCCACCCAGGCGTAGCGCTCGCGCTTCATGCGGAACAGCACCACCACGCCCAGCATCAGCGCCACGGCGGCCAGCATCTGGTTGGAGATGCCGAACAGCGGCCACAGCGTGTTGATGCCGCCCAGCGGATCGACCACGCCCTGGTACAGGAAGTAGCCCCAGGCTGCCACGCACAGTGCCGTGGCCACGAGGTTGGCCGGCAGCGAGTCGGTGCGCTTGAGCGCCGGCACGAAGCTGCCCAGCAGGTCCTGCAGCATGAAGCGGCCGGCGCGGGTGCCGGCGTCCACCGCCGTGAGGATGAAAAGCGCCTCGAACAGAATCGCGAAGTGGTACCAGAAAGCCATCATGGCCTGGCCGCCGATCACCTGGTGCAGGATGTGGGCCATGCCCACCGCCAGCGTTGGCGCGCCGCCTGCGCGGCCCAGGATGGTGGTCTCGCCCACGTCCCTGGCGGTCTGCATCAGCATCTCGGGCGTGATCACGAAGCCCCAGCTCGAGATGGTCTGCGCCGCCTGCTGCGCGGTGCTGCCCACCAGCGCGGCCGGGCTGTTCATCGCGAAGTAGATGCCCGGCTCGATGCACGAGGCCGCCACCAGCGCCATCACGGCGACGAAAGACTCGGCCAGCATGCCGCCATAGCCGATGAAGCGCGCATGGCGCTCGTTGTCGAGCATCTTGGGCGTGGTGCCCGAGGAGATGAGCGCGTGGAAGCCCGAGACGGCACCGCAGGCGATGGTGATGAACAGGAACGGGAACAGGCTGCCCGACCACACCGGGCCGTTGCCCTGCGCGAACTGCGTGACGGCAGGCATCTGCAGCGTGGGCATCACGAACACGATGCCGATGGCCAGCGCGATGATGGTGCCGATCTTCAGGAAGGTCGACAGGTAGTCGCGCGGCGCCAGCAGCAGCCACACCGGCAGGCTCGCGGCGACGAAGCCGTAGCCCACCAGCATCCAGGTGAGCGCCTTGCCGTCGAAGGTGAAGAGCGGCGCCCACTCGGGGCTCTGGCTCACGGCCTGGCCGCCGAAGATGGCCAGCATCAGCAGCACGAAGCCGATCAGCGACACCTCGCCGATGCGGCCCGGGCGCAGGTAGCGCAGGTACACGCCCATGAAGAGCGCCACCGGCACCGTGGCCGCCACCGTGAAGGTGCCCCACGGCGACTCGGCCAGCGCCTTCACCACGATCAGCGCCAGCACCGCCAGGATGATGATCATGATCATGAAGGTGCCGAACAGCGCGATCATGCCGGGCACCACGCCCATCTCCTGCTTCACGAGGTCGCCCAGCGAGCGGCCGTCGCGCCGCGTGGAGATGAAGAGAATGATGAAGTCCTGCACCGCGCCGGCGAACACCACGCCGGCCAGCACCCACAGCAGGCCGGGCAGGTAGCCCATCTGCGCCGCGAGCACCGGGCCCACCAGCGGGCCCGCGCCGGCAATGGCCGCGAAGTGGTGGCCGAACAGCACGTTCTTGTCGGTCGGCACGTAGTCCAGGCCGTCGTTGTGGCGGTGCGCGGGCGTCTTGCGGTTGCCGTCCAGGCCCAGCACCTTGTCAGCGATGAAGAGGCTGTAGTAGCGGTAGGCGATCAGGTAGGTGCAGATCGCGGCGGCCACCACCCAGAGGGCGTTGACGCTCTCACCTCGGGTCAGGGCCACGGTGGCGAGCGAAAACGCGCCGGCCACGGCCACGACCAGCCACATCAGGTGGCGTCGGATGCTTTGCATTGGGATGTCTCCAGGATTGAACCCCGGGAGTTTTGCCGCGCGGGCGCCGCGGCGCATCCGTCGGACCGCGCGGGCCGGGCGCGTGGCTTTGCGTAATGGAAAACCCGCATGCCCATGCCCGAGGCCCGCAGTTCAATGCCTGCGGGCCTACACGCACGAACCGGACCAAGCCGGAACAATAGGGGTCTGTCTTCAACAAGCGAGCCAGCCGATTGACCGACACCGCTCCCCCTACTTCAACCCAGGCGACCCAGGCAAGCCAGGCGCAGGTGCGCTGCTGCATCGCGGGCGGCGGCCCCGCCGGCATGGTGCTCGGATTGCTGCTCGCGCGGGCCGGCGTCCCCGTCGTGGTGCTGGAAAAGCACGTTGACTTCCTGCGCGACTTCCGCGGCGACACCGTGCATCCGTCGACGCTGGAGGTGCTGCACGAACTGGGCCTGCTCGAGGCTTTCCTGCAGCGCCCGCACGACCGCATCGAGCAGCTGTGCGCGAGCTTCGAGGGCCGGAACTTTCCCGTGGCCGACTTCACCCACCTGCCTTCGCACAGCAAGTTCCTGGTGCTGATGCCGCAGTGGGAGTTCCTGGACTTCATGTGCGACGAGGCGCGGCGCTATCCGGGCTTCGAGCTGTGGACCGACGCCGAGGCCGTCGGCCTGCTGCAGGACAAGGGGCGCGTCAACGGCGTGAAGGTGCGGCGCGGGCGCCGGGCCGGGAAGCCGCAGGACGTGGAGCTGCACGCCTCGCTGGTGGTTGCGAGCGACGGCCGCCACTCCGCGCTGCGCGATGCCGCCGCACTGCCGCACATCAGCTACGGCGCACCGATCGACGTGCTGTGGATGCGCATTCCCAGGGAAAGCGGCGACCCGGAGGCCACCGCGGGGCACATCGCCGCCGGGCACTTGCTGGTGACGCTGAACCGCGGCGACTACTGGCAGTGCGCGTTCGTGATTCCCAAGGGCGGGCACGCCGCGCTGCAGGCCCGGGGCATCGACGCCTTCCACGCCGAGATCGGCAAGATCGCGCCCTTCTTCGCCGACCGGCTCGCGAAGGCACTGCCCGACTGGAACGCGGTGAAGCTGCTCGAGGTGACGGTCGACCGGCTCGAGTCGTGGTCGTGCAAGGGCATGCTGTGCATCGGCGATGCGGCGCATGCCATGTCGCCTGTGGGCGGCGTCGGCATCAATCTGGCCGTGCAGGACGCGGTGGCCGCGGCCAACCTGCTGGCCCCGATGCTGGCCGGCACGGCCACCGACAAGCAGATCGACGACATGTTGCCGCAGCTGCAGCGGCGAAGGGAATGGCCGGTGCGCGTGACGCAGGCGGCGCAGCGCATGGTGCAAGACCGCGTGCTGGTGCCGGTGCTCGGCGGCAAGATGACGGCGGTGGCGGGCCACGTGCCGTGGCCGCTGCGGCTGCTCTCGCGCTGGCCCGTGCTTCGCAGGCTGCCGGCACGAGCGGTGGGGCTGGGCGTGCGGCCGGAGCACGTGACCTCGCCGCAAAGGTCTTTATGAAATTTTTACGCGCGGCCACCGGCATTCGATGCCGTTTTTATGCGCGTCTTTCGATACTCCATCCACTCCCGAACAAGAGTGAGCAATGGACATCGTCTGGTTGGCCGCCGTCGCGGCCGTGTGGGTCGTCTCGGCAGAGACGCTGGTGAGGCTTTATCGGCTCGACAAGCCGCGCAGGCGGCGCATGCCGCGCATGCCGCCTGAGAGGGCGTGACATGGCACTGCACGCGACGCTCTGGTATCACGCGGCCGCCTGGGCCCGGCAGGCACAGGCACGGCCCGACATGACGCTCTACTGGTCATGCTGCGGCACGCCGGCACTCGACGAACAGACCATGCTCGGCCACGTCGAGACCGGCAGCGTCCTCGTGGCATCGTGCAGCCATTGCGGCGCCCGGTGGATGAGCATCTCGCGCGCGGAAGATCCGACCGACTGGCGCCCGCTGAACGCCGACGACGCCATCGCCATCCGCATGGCCGGAGACATCACGCGCGCCGCACTGCTCAACGCCTGGGCACGCATGGACGAGCGGGCCGGCTGGCGACGAAGAAAACAGCGCGACGCGGAAGACTGACCGGTCGATGCGCCCCGGGCTCGACGCTCAGGGCCGCCGTGCCTGCGTCGGCTGGCGCGACCAGTACACGCCGTCGAGCCGGTCGAGCCGCACCTCGCCGCCCGTGGACGGCGCATGCACGAAGCGGCCGCCGCCCACATAGATGCCGGCATGCGTGGGCGTGGACGAACCGAAGAGCACCAGGTCGCCCGTGCGAAGCTGCGACATCGCCACGGCTTGACCGAAGTCCGACATGCGCGCCACCGTGCGCGGCGGCGATTGCCCCACGCTGTTGAGATAGACGTAGCCGATGAGCCCGCTGCAGTCGAAGCCGCCGTCCGGCGTGTTGCCGCCATAGCGGTATGGCGTGCCGACCAGCCCCAGCGCGTGAATGGCGATGCTGTTCGACTGCTCGTCCGTGAGCGGCGTGCTGGTGATCGACGGTGCGGGGCCTCGTCCCTGGCGCGGGCCCGGAGGGCTTGCGCAGCCCGCCATCAGGAGGCAGGCAGCGATGACGAGAATTTGAAGCAGCCGCGGTGGCGCGGGCATGCGGGAACGTGGCGTTGACACAGGTGCGTCGGACATGTCGGATGGCTGAGCTTGTGAACGTGCACGCACTCTAGCGCGGAACGCGTCCGCTTCCTGAAGAAGAGGCCACGCCCTCCGGGGTCTGCGCTGCTGCGCCGGCGCCGCGGAGGGAGAAGATGCAAAAAGAAAATGACGCGAGGCGTGCCGCTTACTTGGCGACGACGGCGTTGACCGCGTCCTTCAGCGCCTTGCCGGCGGTGAACTTGGGCGCCTTGCTGGCCTTGATGGTCATCGGCTCGCCGGTCGACGGGTTGCGGCCCGTGCGCTCAGGGCGGCTTGCCACGGCGAAGGTGCCGAAGCCGATCAGTTGCACCGTGTCGCCGGCGGCCAGCGCGCGCGACAGGTTTTCGATCGCGGCGTCGAGCGCGCGGCCGGCATCGGCCTTGCTGAGGTTCGTGTCCGTGGCGATGGCGGCGATGAGTTCGGTCTTGTTCAAAACGGGATGCTCTTTCTTCAATCAAGCGGTTGGAAAAAAACGGTAGCGAGAAAGCGCTACCGGGGACCGAACTTTAAACGCCCCGGCGGCGGATGGCGGGGCGCATGCGTTTCAAGAGTGAAACATCTGGTCGAAGCGGGACCTCCGCGAGGCACCGCCCACGCTAGACTGCCGCTTCGTTCTTCCAGGAGACCCCGCCATGACCCGATTGCTAGTACGCAGTTTCGGCGTTTCGCTCGACGGCTTCGCTGCCGGCCCGGACCAGAGCCTGGAGCATCCGCTGGGCGTTCGCGGCCCCGAACTCATGAACTGGTTCTTTCCCACGCGCGTCTGGCAGCAGATGCACAGCACGGGCGAGGCCAACGGCGAGACCGGCATCGACAACGAGATCGCCGAGCAGGGCTTCGCCGAGATGGGCGCATGGATCCTGGGGCGAAACATGTTCGGACCGGTGCGCGGTCCCTGGCCCGACGAGAGCTGGAAAGGCTGGTGGGGCGACGAGCCGCCCTACCATGTGCCGGTCTTCGTGCTGACCCACCATGCCCGCGCGCCACTGACGATGCAAGGCGGCACCACCTTCCACTTCGTCACCGGCGGCATCCATGAGGCTCTGGCATTGGCACGGGCGGCCGCAGGCACGCGCGACATGCGTGTGGGTGGCGGCGTGGCCACCGTGCGCGAATACCTGAAGGCGGGGCTGATCGACGAACTGCACCTGGCCGTGCGGCCGGTGCTTCTGGGCAAGGGCGAGGCGCTTTTCGCCGGCCTGGACCTGCCGGCCCTGGGCTACAGCTGCGAGCGGCAGGTGGCAGGCGAGCGCGCCACGCATGTGTTCCTGCGCCGCAATGCGCCCTGACGCGGGGCATGCCATCCATGAAGTCCTTGGGCCTATCCTTGTTGCTCTTCAGTGCAACGCCCGTGTTCGCGCAGATCAACGCCGGCACCCTGCCCCCCACCCCGTCGCCCCCGTTCAAGCTCACGAAGGTTGCGCAGTTCGACCTGCCATGGCGCATCGCCTTCCTGCCGGACGGGCGCATGCTGGTCACCGAGAAGATCGGCAAGCTCTACCTCACGACCCAGTCCGGGCAGAAGCTCGAAGTCACCGGCGTGCCGCCAGTGCTCTACCAAAGCCAGAACGGCCTGCTCGGCGTGTACCTGGCCCCGTCCTTTGCGAGCGATGGGGCGATCTACCTGACCTATTCGGAGCCCGGACAAGTCCCGGGTACCTCGAGCCTGGCGCTCGCCCGCGCGACGCTCAGGATCGGCACCGGCACCGCTTCGCTGGAGGACCTGAAGGTCGTCTGGCGTGACCCGATCAAGGGCAAGGGAGGCCAGGTCGGCGCCGCCGTGGCCTTTTCGCCGGACCAGAAGTTTCTCTTTCTCACGGTCGGCGATCGGCAGCGCTTCACCCCCGCGCAAGACCCGAACCAACCGGCCGGCAAGATCCTGCGACTGACCCTGGACGGCAAGCCCGCACCCGGCAACCCCATGGAAGGCAAGACGGGTGCGCAGTCGGTCCCGGTGATCGATCCGCCGAGAGACACGGAGGCCGCGAAGACCGCGCCGGTCGTGCGCACCCATGTCTTCGATGGCCCCAATCTGACGCCGTCCGAGACATGGAGTTCGGGTCATCGCACGCCCTACGGCCTCGCATTCGCGCCGGATGGCCGCCTTTGGGAGCTCGAGCACGGCCCGCGCGGCGGCGACGAACTCAACCTCATCGAACCGGGCAAGAACTACGGTTGGCCGCTCGTTTCCTATGCGGTGAACTACGACGGCGTGCCCATTGCCAGCCCCGACACGCGCGCCGACCTCGCCAAGCCCGCGATCTATTGGACGCCTGTGCTGGCGCCCGGCAACCTGATGTTCTACAGCGGCGCGATGTTTCCGAAATGGAAGGGCTCGGCGTTCGCGCCCGGCCTCGTCAGCCGTGCCCTGCACCGGATCGAGGTCAACGGCGCGATCGCGAAACCGGCAGAGCACTGGACCGTCGGCTTTCGCGTCCGCGCCGTCGAGCAGGCGCCCGATGGCGCGCTGTGGCTGATCGAGGACGACCGCGAGGGCGGCCTGTATCGGCTCACGCCGAAATGATCAGGCCAGTGCCGTGCTGAACGTGGCCAGCAGGCGCGTCCAGGCGCGCTCGGACTGGGCGGCGTCGTAGACCTGGGTGTCGGGCGGGCACCAGCCGTGGGCCGCCGGGTACACCTCCACCTCGGCTGGCAGCTTCGCGCTTTCGAGCGCAGTGCGCAGCGTGACCTTGGCTTCGGGATCTTTGGCGTCGTCGTTCTGGGCCACTGCAATCAGGTAGCGCGCCTGCGTCTGGGCCACCAGGCGATGGGGGCTGTCGGGCGCCGCGGTCACCATGGCGGCGCCATGGAAGGTTCCGACAGCACCTACGCGGCCGGGGGCCACGGTGGCAGTGCGCACCGCGATCGGGCCGCCCATGCAATAGCCGGTGGTGCCCAGCTTGCGCGCCTTGTCCACCTCGCGTTGGGCATCGAGCCACGCCACGAAGGCCTTGCCGTCGCTCAGATGCATGGCCGGCGTCAGCGCCTGCATCAGCGGCATCACTTCAGCGATCGGCGTCTGGCCGCCTTGCGCGGCAGTGGGAGCCTTCTTCTGCCGGTAGAAGGGATTCACCACCAGCACGCTGTAGCCCGACTCGGCCAGCCGCCGACCCATTTGCCTGAAGGCCGGGCGAAGACCGAACACGTCGGGCCACACCAGCACGCCGGGTGCAGGCCCCGAGGTGGGTGCGACAAAGTAAGCGTCGCAGTTGCCATCCGCAGTGGCGATGGTCACCTCGCGCTCGGCAACGGCCACGGCGTTGGCCACGCTGGGCAACGCCGTCAGCACGCCGGCGGACGCGGCCCACGTAGCGAAGTCGCGGCGGGTGTACTTCTTGAGTTCTTCCTGGTCGTTCAGATCACACACGGTTGATTTACCTCATAAGGATGGGAACACGCCAGCTTTTGCCACGAATCGGGACAGCCAGCAAGCAGGCGGGCTTTCCATGAGGCACGGCGAATCGGCAGCATTCAGAGTAAGCCAGACCGCCGAGTCAAAAAAATGGGCGCACCCAATTGCGCATACTTGTGAGGTCGAACGCGCAGTTATTGCCTCCAGAAGGCATGCGCCTCATAGAAAGGATCGAGAAACAGTGGCGACCACCATGTACTGCTGGCGATGCAAGATCGATCTCCCAATACTCACGGAGGAGGAATATCGACAGGTCTTCCCCACGGGTTTCATGGAGCAGATACGGGACTATCGCGAGAAAACCGGGGCTGACTTGCGTCAGGCACAAGCGGTCGTCGGAGAGCAGGCGCTGGCAACTTACGAACGCATCACCGGCTTCAGAGAAGCCAATCCTTTTGCTCTCTACCACCATCGCCTGAGTCTCTATGGGCCGCCTTGCTCCGAATGCGGAAAACCGCTTCGAACGCCGGCCGCGAACTACTGTGCGGCCTGCAGCGCACCGCGTGCCCGTTCCGAGGATGCGAATTCGCAGTCCTAGGTTGAGCTGCAAGACGGCACGGCTGTAGCGCCGCTCGCACGCCGGGCTGGCGCGTGCATCGCCTGCGGCCGCGGCGGAGTCGCCCCGCGCTGCTGGATGGGCGACTTTTGTATAGTTTTGTAGCCCGCATGAGCGGGCTCCTACACAAGGTCAAGAACACCCTCGGAGAAAGCGCTGCGCGCCCTAACAATCGCGCCTCCATTTCCACAACTCCCTCTGACGGACAACGACCATGAACACCACCACCCAAGACAAGGTTCTCTACACCGGCCGTACCCAGACCACCGGCGGACGCGGCGGCGCCGCGCGCAGCGACGACGGCCGGCTCGACGTCACGCTCACGCGCTTCGGTACCGTGGGTCCGGGCACCAACCCCGAACAGCTGTTCGCAGCCGGATGGTCGGCTTGCTTCATGGGCGCCATGGCCCGCGCGGCCCAGGCCCAGGGCGTGCGCCTGCCGGAAGGGCTGGCCGTCAATGCCGAGGTCGACCTGGTCGAAGGTGCCGACGGCTTCAGGCTGGCGGCGCGGCTGCAGGTCCTCGTGCCCGGCGTGCCGCACGACACTGCCCTGGCCATCGTCGAAGGCGCGCACCAGCTGTGCCCCTATTCCAAGGCCACGCGCGGCAACATCGAGGTCGCGGTGTCGGTGGCCTGACCCACGCACCGGCCCCCACCCATGCCCGCATTCCTCCGAAGGCTGTGGCCAAGCACCCTGCTGGCGCGCGTCACGCTGCTGGTGGTGGTGGGTATGGCGCTGGCCCAGGTGCTGACCTACACGGCGATCCGCTACGAACGCGGGCAGACGCTGATGAACCTGATGGTCAGCGGCGTGGAGCGCGACATCGCGAGTTCCGTGGCCATCCTCGACCGCCTGCCCGCCGCTGAGCGCGCCGGATGGTTCCAGCGCCTGGAGCGGCCCAACTACCGCTTCTCCCTGGAGGGCGTGGGGGACATGGCGCCGCCCTCCTCGCCCGCCCTGGCGCGCTTCGCCGATATCGTGACCAACGCGCTGCGGCCCTTTCCCGTGGTCGCTGTGGGCCAGCTTCCGCAGCAGCCCGAGACGGCGTGCATGCAGGTGCGGCTGAACGACGGCTCCTCGCTGTATGTGCTGGCGCGCCGCGTGCCGATGCCGGTGGCCGACTGGGTGACCTGGCTGTTGCTCGCGCAGCTGCTGGTGCTCGCGGCCTGCGCCTGGGCCGGCATGCGGCTGGTCACACGGCCGCTGGCGCAGCTGGCCCGGGCCGCCGACCGGCTCGGCCCCGACCTGCGGCCCGCGCCCGTGGCCGAGGCCGGGCCGGCCGAGGTGGCGCAGGCCGCGCGCGCCTTCAACGCGATGCAGCGGCGCATTGCAGGCACCGTGCAGGAGCGCATGCAGATCCTCGCCGCCATCTCGCACGACCTGCAGACGCCCATCACGCGAATGCGCCTGCGCGTGGACCTGGCGGACAACATGCCCGAGGCCGACAAGTTCCGCCAGGACCTCGAATCCATGCGCACGCTGGTGCACGAGGGCGTGGGCTACGCCAAGACCTTGCAGGGCTCCGACGAGACGCCGCGCCGCGTGAAGCTGGACGCGTTGGTGCACAGCATCGTCAACGACTACGCCGACACCGGTCGCCCGGTCACGCTCGTGCACGAGGCCGACGTGTCGCTCAGCACCCGGCCGCACGCGTTGCGCCGCATCCTCACCAACCTCGTCGACAACGCGCTCAAATACGGCGAGCGCGCCGAGGTCGGCGTGCGGCTTCAGGACGGTGCCGTGCTGGTCGAGGTCTGCGACCATGGCCCCGGCATTCCCGAGGAACAGCTCGCCGCCGTGCTGCAGCCCTTCTACCGGCTGGAAAGCTCACGCAACCGCGAGACCGGCGGCACCGGGCTGGGCCTGGCCATCGCGCACCAGCTGGCACTGTCGCTCGGTGGCGAGCTGGCCCTGCACAACCGGCCCGAAGGCGGCCTGCGCGCGAGCCTGCGCCTGCCCGCCGCCACGAATCAGGACATCCGATGAACACCACCACGCCTGCCGCCGACCACATCCTTCTGGTCGACGACGACCGCGAGATCCGCGAGCTTGTCGGCGCCTACCTGCAGAAGAACGGTCTGCGCGTGACCACCGCGCCCACCGGCCGCCACATGCGCCAGGCCCTGGAGGCCGCCGGACCCTTCGACCTCGTGATCCTCGACCTGATGCTGCCCGGCGAGGACGGCCTGACGCTGTGCCGCGACCTGCGCGGCGGCAAGCACAAGGCGCTGCCCATCCTCATGCTCACCGCACGCGGCGACGAGGCCGACCGCATACTGGGCCTTGAAATGGGCGCCGACGATTACCTCGCCAAGCCCTTCGCCGCGCGCGAGCTGCTGGCCCGCATCAAGTCGGTACTGCGCCGCACGCGCATGCTGCCGCCCAACATGCGCAGCACCGACGAGGCGCGCTACCTGGCCTTCGGCGACTGGCGGCTGGACACGGTGGAGCGCATGCTGCTGGACCACGAAGGCACGGTGGTGTCGCTCAGCGGCGCGGAATACCGGCTCCTGCGCGTGCTGGTGGACCATCCGCAGAAAGTGCTCACGCGCGACCAGATCCTTTCGATCACGCAGGGCCGCGAGGCCGAGCTGTTCGAGCGCTCCATCGACCTGATGATCAGCCGACTGCGCAAGTGCCTGGGCGACGACGCCCGCGAGCCGCGCTACATCAAGACCGTGCGTAGCGAGGGCTACGTGTTCGCCGCGCAGGTCGAAGCGCAAGACGCATAGAGACATGCGCAAGCTGCTGTTCTCGCTGTTCTTCCTCTTCGGCGGTTTCGCGTCCGAAATCAGCCAGTCTGCGGGGCGGCCGTGTGCCATGCCTTCGGCCAGCGCTGCACCGCCGCTGCGGCGGCGGCGTTCCTGAGCGCCGGCCTGCCTCCACCCGTTTGCCTCCAGCCGCCACCTCCGGGTGGCGGTGTCGTTTCAGGGCATCCCATCCGCGATGCGCCAGTCGATGGCGAGTTTGTATGGCTGTGTATCCGGCCCCGCCGCCGCGACATGGCCATGCAATCGGGGAGTGCTTACGACACATGCCACATACATCCGGGCGATGTACTAGGGGCCAGCCGACGCAGACCGCGCCGGCACCGTCCCAACCGCAGCCAAAGGCCATTCCATGCACACCGCCCACACGACAACCGCAACGACCACCCGCCGCCGCGACTTCCTCGCCAGCGCGGCCCTGGGCCTCGCCGCCGCGCCCATCGCCAACCTGCTCGCCTCCCCGGCACGGGCCGCCACGGGCACGGGCACCACCGGCTTCGCATCGCTCAAGACCATCGCCGCCGGCGACCTGCGCGTGGCCTATGCCGAGGCCGGCCCGGCCGATGGCCCCGTGGCCATCCTGCTGCACGGCTGGCCGTATGACATCCATGCCTTCGTCGACGTGGCGCCGCGTCTGGCGGCGGCGGGCTATCGCGTGATCGTGCCTTACCTGCGCGGCTACGGCGACACGCGCTTCCTGTCCGACGCCACGCCCCGCAACGGCCAGCAGGGCGCGGTGGCGCAGGACATCGTGGCGCTGATGGACGCGCTGGGCATCCGCCAGGCCGTGCTGGGCGCCTTCGACTGGGGCGCGCGCACGGCCTGCATCCTGGCCGCGATCTGGCCCGAGCGCGTGGCCGGGCTGGTGTCGGTGAGCGGCTACCTGATCGGCAACCCGCAAGCCAACGCCAAGCCGCTGCCGCCGGCCGCGGAGTTCGCCTGGTGGTACCAGTCGTACTTCGCGACCGACCGCGGCCGCGACGGGTATGCCGCCAACCCGGCGGCATTCAACCGCTTCATCTGGCAGCAGGCTTCGCCGCGCTGGCGCTTCGACGAGGCCACCTACCAGCGCAGCGCGCAGTCCTTCGACAACCCGGACCACGTGGCCATCGTGGTCCACAACTACCGCTGGCGCATCGGCCTGGCGGCCGGCGAGCCGCGCTTCGACGCGCTGGAGCAACGGCTGGCCACGGCCCCCGTCATCGCCGTGCCCACGATCACGATGGAAGGCGACGCCAACGGCGCGCCGCATCCCGATCCGGCCGCTTATGCGAAGAAGTTCAGCGGCAAGTACCAGCACCGCCAGCTGGACGGCGGAATCGGCCACAACCTGCCGCAGGAGGCGCCCGCCGCGTTCGCGCAGGCGGTGATCGACGTCACGCGGCTCTGAGCCGCACCACCGCTTCGGATCCGCCATGACCCTTGCCATCGCCGCTTTTGTCGCCGGCATGCTGACCGTGCTCAGCCCTTGCATCCTGCCGGTGCTGCCCTTCGTTTTCGCGCGCCATGACCGGCCCTTCGCGCAGGGCAACCTGCCGCTGCTCGCCGGCATGGTCGCTGGTTTCGCGGCCGTGGCCTCCCTCGGCGCCGTGGCGGGCGCATGGGCCGTGCAGCTGAACCAGATCGGCCGCTGGGCCGCATTGGCGGCGCTGGCCCTGTTCGGGGCATCGCTGCTGTCGCCGCGCCTGGCCGCGTGGTGGAGTGCCCCGCTGGTGCGGGCCGGTGAGCGCCTGGCGCACAAGCAGCAGCGCGGCGGCTGGCGCAGCGCCGCGCTGCTGGGCGCGGCCACGGGGCTGATCTGGACACCGTGCGCAGGCCCGGTGCTGGGCCTGGTGCTCGCCACGGCCGCGCTGACGGGGCCGGGTGCCCATACCTTGCTGTTGCTGCTGTCGTACGGCGCCGGTGCCGGCGTGGCGCTGTGGGTGGCGCTGCGGGTCGGCGCCGGGCCGCTGGCCGCCTTGAAGGCCAGGCTGCTGCCCGGCATCTCTGGCCGCCGCATCGCGGGCGTCGCCATGCTGGCCGGCGTGGTGGCCGTGGGCACCGGCATCGACACGCGCCTGCTGGCCCGGTTCGGCGGCCTGGGCGACAGCGGGCTCGAAGCCGGCCTGCTGCAACGCCTGATTCCCGCCGCGCTTGCTGCCTCACCGCAGCCCGCCCGGCTGCCGGTGGAATCAGCGCGGGCCAGCCTGGAAGGCGGCACGCAGTGGCTCAACGCCGCTCTGCAGTCGATCGCCGCATTGCAAGGGAAGGTCGTGCTGGTCAACTTCTGGACCTATTCCTGCATCAACTGCCTGCGCACATTGCCCTATGTGAAAGCCTGGGCGCAGAAATACGCCAACCGTGGTCTCGTGGTGGTGGGCGTGCACACGCCCGAGTTCGCCTTCGAGAAAGACCCCGGCAATGTCAGGCGCGCATTGCAGGATCTGCAGATCGCCTACCCGGTTGTGCAGGACAACGACTTCCGCATCTGGCGCGGGTTCGACAACCATTACTGGCCGGCCCTGTACTTCGTCGATGCACAGGGCCGCGTGCGGCACCACCAGTTCGGCGAGGGCGGGTACGCGGCCTCCGAGCGCGTGATCGAGGAGCTGCTGCGTGAGGCCGGCGCGCCCGGCACCGGAGATGCGCAGCCTGTGCCGGCGCCGAACGTGGCGCCGGACCTGCGCGGCCCCGGCCTGGCCGCCGACGCCGACACCCTGCGCAGCCCGGAGACTTATCTTGGCTACGAGAAGGGGAGCAGCCCACGCGTCGCCGGCAAGGTCGTGCCCGACAAGCCGGCGTACTACACGCCCGCCGCGCTGCAGTCCAACAGCTGGTCGCTGTCCGGCACCTGGACGCTGAAGCCCTAGTTCGTGGAAGGGGCCGATGCGGGTGGCGGCCTTGCGATGCGCTTCGAGGCCCGCGACGCCAACCTGGTGCTCGGCGCGGGCGCCAGCGGCCCGGTGCGCTTTCGACTGACGCTGGACGGCCAGCCCCCCGGGCGGCACCACGGCACGGACGTGGATGCCGATGGCAACGGCGTGGTGGACGCCACCCGCCTGTACCAGCTCGTGCGCCAGAGCGGCGCGGTGAAGGCCCGCACAGTGGAAATCCGCTTTCTTGATTCCGGGGCGCGCGGCTACGCATTCACGTTCGGCTGATGCCGCAGCACGCGCCCCCTGATTTCTGGTCCTGCCTGCGAGCAGGTGTTCGGTGAGTGACGGACCATGGCGCCCGGAAAGGAAAATGAAGTGAGAAAAGACGCAACAACGCCCCGCGGCGCCGCCTTGGTGTTCGGCGGATCACGCGGCATCGGCGCCGCCGCCGTGCAGCGACTGGCGGCCGGCGGTTACGCCGTCGCGTTCACCTACGTGTCGCGGCCCGACAGCGCACAGGCACTGGTCGCGCAGATCGCGCAGGCCGGCGGCCGTGCCTAGGCGCTCGCGGCCGACAGCGCCGATGCCCAGGCCATTCGCAGCGCAGTCGCCCTGGCCGTGGAGCGCTTCGGCGCCCTGCAGGTCGTGGTCGTCAATGCCGGCATCTACAAGGCGGGCAGCATCGACGCGGTGCCGCTGGCCGACCTGGACCAGATGCTGGCGATCAACGTGCGTGGCGTGTTCCTGGCAGTGCAGGCGAGCGTGCCGCATGTGCTGGATGGCGGGCGAATCATCACCATCGGCAGCAACGTG
This sequence comes from Variovorax sp. efr-133-TYG-130, assembly GCF_030208835.1. Classification (NCBI taxonomy): domain Bacteria; kingdom Pseudomonadati; phylum Pseudomonadota; class Betaproteobacteria; order Burkholderiales; family Comamonadaceae; genus Variovorax; species Variovorax sp. efr-133-TYG-130. The sequence goes on from NZ_JARVTD010000028.1 coordinate 165,189, forward strand.
GCGCTGCGCACCGGCCAGGCCGGCTCCAGCGTCTACCAGCTCACGAAGACCGCGGTCGCCGGCCTGGTCAAGGGCGCGGCGCTGGACCTGGCGCCGCGAGGCATCACGGTCAACAACATCCAGCCGGGCCCGGTCGAGACCGACATGACCGCGGACTGGACCGAAGCACTGGCGCAGCGAAGCCCCTTGAAGCGCGTCGGCAAGCCCCAGGAGATCGGGGCCCTGGTCTCCTAGAGTCAGGGTACATGACGGGCGCGAGCCTGACCATCGACGGAGGTCTGACTCTGTAGTTGTTCTTGGCAGAAGCAGCGCTCCGGGCGGTGCCGCGTCCCTGACAGAGTGTTAGAAATCGAGTGCTGCTTGAAGCTAGGCGACTCTGTGTCGGAGCCATTCCTCCTGGAGGTGGGCCGCGGTGCTGTCGCGGCAGATGAACCGCTGCGAAGGGCTGTTTGTTCAAAGCTGATTCTGGAGTTTCCGCTTCAGACTGGCTGCAGTCAGTCTGTGTGGCCCACTGAATGTCTGCTGTTCGCCGCAATCGAGCCATCTGGCAGCGCATCGATCCGTGTCACCGCCGCAGCAAGGCGGACGGATCTGCGCTGCTCAATCGACGCTCGCGCAGGTTTCTTGTCCGCCGGTAGATCAGCGTCGCTTTCGTCCGTCGCATCGAGTACGTTCCGTAGTCGGCAGGACCCAGTCCAAGCTCTCTGACCCAGCCAGCCAGTATTCGTACGTACTGCCGGGTGCCAAGGTGCGGCGGGCCATGCATTCGGCTCAGGAACAGGAAGTCGTCCGATCGCAGGCCGGTGCGGTGGATCCACGCATGGACAGCCTCTCGGGCTCCGGCGTGAGCTCAAACTGCACCGGACGCTGGGTCTTTTGCTGCATCACCGTCGCCCGCGGTGCAACCTGCTCCCCCTGGCATACGTCCCTGAGCATCTGCCTTACAAGGTCGCTGCCGCTCAGCTTGCTGTCCAAGCCCCAGCTGAAGCGAGCCAGTTCGAGCAATTGGCCCTCCAGCTGCAGCCGCACCCGCAGCGCCCAGATTTTCTTGAGCTTGAAAGGCGCCTTCTGCGCCGACGATCTTGCCCTCGTTCCAGGGCACCTGGCAGCTCGCAGTGTTTACTGATCACATGATGGGCTCCCATCGAGTTGAGGGAGCCTCAGCATGCGCGCGCCGGACTGCAGCTGTGCTTGTTGCAGCCGCGAAGCAGCACCTGCTTTCACTGAGAGGGATCATCTTTCGCGACTATGTTTGACGCAGGGCAAAGGGCACAATCGGCGGCGGATTCAACCGGTCGATGCAACACACTTATAACTGCGTAGGCAGAAG
>NZ_JARVTD010000044.1:0-155351 GCF_030208835.1 Variovorax sp. efr-133-TYG-130
AAATAAAGGAGGAGGGGCGCAGCCCCGGGGGACATTCGCGGAGGGGAGTACCCGGCGGCCTGTGCGCGCGCCCCGAACAACGGCGTCGCGACCCGACATGAACAGTTCCCCAGACACCATCGCCATGGTGCCCCCCATGGCAAAGCACGCAAGCGCGTTCGATCGAGAACGCTGGATCACCGGCGCGGCCGTTCTGCTGGTCGTGCTGCTGCTGATCGTGATCGTCGCGCTGCCGGTCGGCGCGCTGGTCGGCCAGAGCTTCTTCGACCGCGCGGGGGCCTTCGTCGGCCTGGCCAACTTCGCGCGCTATCTCGACAACCCGGCGCTGGTGCAGTCGGCGTTCAACAGCCTGGGGCTCGCGTCCCTGAGCGCGGTGATCTGCACCGCCATCGCCTACGTCTACGCCTACGGCCTCACGCTGTCGTGCATGCCGGCCAAGGGCCTGCTGCGGGCGGTGGCGCTGGTGCCGCTGCTGGCGCCGTCTCTGCTGCCGGCCATCAGCCTGGTCTACCTGTTCGGCAACCAGGGCCTGTTCAAGGGGCTGATGGGCGACGTGTCGATCTATGGGCCGCTGGGCATCGTGCTGGGCTCGGTGTTCTGGACGCTGCCGCATGCGCTGCTGATCCTCACCACGGCCATGGCCACCTCCGACGGACGGCTCTACGAGGCCGCGCAGACGCTGGGCGCCTCGCGCTGGCGCATCTTCCGCACGGTGGCGCTGCCGTCCTCGCGCTATGGCCTGATCGTGGCCGCGATGGTGGTGTTCGTGCTGGTCATCACCGACTTCGGCGTGCCCAAGGTGGTGGGCGGCCAGACAGGCGTGCTCGCGACCGACATCTACAAGCAGGTGGTCGGGCAGCAGAACTTCCAGATGGGCGCGGTGGTGGGCCTGGTGCTGCTGATTCCGGCGGTGCTGTCGTTCCTGGTGGAGCGGCATGTGCGCGGCAAGCAGGCGGCGGCGCTGTCGGCGCGTGCCACGCCCTACCAGCCCGAGCCGGTGAAGGCGCGCGACCGTGCGCTGCTGGCCTTCTGCGTGCTCACGGCCTGCGGCATTTTCGTGATGATCGGCATGGCGGTGTTCGCGTCGCTGGCCACCTACTGGCCCTACAACCTGGCGCCTTCGTTCAAGAACTACGACTTCAGCAACATGGACGGCGGCGGCTGGGGCAGCTACTTCAATTCGCTGCGGCTGGCCGTGTGCGCCGCCGTTGCGGGCGCGTTCATCACCTTCGTCTCGGCCTACCTGGTCGAGAAGCCGCGCCACTTCGGCCTGCTGCGCGAACTGCTCAACCTGCTGGCCAACCTGCCGCTGGCGGTGCCCGGGCTGGTGCTGGGCGTGGGCTACATCTTCTTCTTCATCTCGCCGTCGAACCCGCTGCGCGCCATCTACGGCAGCATGACCATCCTGGTGGTGTGCACCGTGGCGCACTTCTTCTCGGTGGCGCACCTCACCTCGCTCACCGCGCTGCGCCAGCTCGACCGCGAGTACGAGCTGGTGTCCGAGTCGATGGGCGTGCCGTTCTGGCGCACGCTGTGGCGCGTGCACCTGCCGGTGGCGCTGCCCACCGTGCTCAACGTGGGCGGCTATTTCTTCGTCAACGCGATGACGACCGTGTCGGCCGTCGTGTTCCTCTATTCGCCGCAGACCTCGCTGGCCGCCATTGCCGTGCTCAACATGGACGATGCCGGCGACGTCGCGCCCGCCGCGGCCATGGCCTCGCTGATCATGCTCACGGCTGCCGTCGGCCGCGGAGTGTTCGCGCTGGCGGGGCACTGGGCGCTCGAGCGCACCCAGAACTGGAGGCACCGGTAATGCCCGGTACCCAAGCCCATCATCCCGATCATTTCGACCTCGTCGTGGTCGGCGCCGGCATCGTCGGCCTGGCCCATGCCTACACCGCGGTGCAGCGCGGCCTCAAGGTCTGCGTGGTGGAGCGCGACGCGGCCTGTATCGGCGCCTCGATCCGCAACTTCGGCTTCATCACCATCACCGGGCAGGCGCCCGGCGACACCTGGCGCCGCGCCATGCACGCACGCGACGTGTGGCAGCGCATCGCGCCCTGTGCGGGCATCGACATCGTGCACCGCAACCTCTGGCTCGCGGCCTGCCGGCCCGAGGCGCACGAAGTGCTCGAAGCCTTCATGCGCACGCCGATGGGCGAAGCCTGCGAGCTGCTCGACGCCGCCGATGCGCAAGCCAAGGCACCGGCGCTGAACCTGTCGGACGCATGCTCGGTGCTGTTCAGCCCGCATGAGCTGCGCGTGGAATCGCGCACCGCCATCGGCCTGCTCACAAGGTGGCTGGCCGAGGCGCACGGCGTGACGTTCCGCTTCGGCGAGGCGGTGCTCGAGGTGCAGACGCCGCGCGTGCGCACCTCCCGCGGCACGCTGCATGCCGAGCGCGTGGCTGTCTGCACCAACACCGATCTTCACGGCCTCTTTGCCGATCGCATGGCCGCGCACGAGCTCACGCTGTGCCGCCTGCAGATGCTGCGCGTGAAGCCCGAGGCGGGCTTCCAGTTGCCGGGCTCGGTGATGACGGACCTGAGCCTGGTGCGCTACGAGGGCTACAGCACGCTGCCCGAAGCCGCCGCGCTGCGTGCCCGCCTGCAGCAGGAGGAGGCCGCTTCGCTGGAACACGGCATCCACCTGATCGTGGTGCAGAGCGCCGACGGCTCCCTGGTGGTGGGCGACTCGCATCACTATGGCGACGCGCCGGAGCCCTTCGCGATGGAAGAGGTCGACCAGCTCATCCTGCGCCATCTGCGCAGCACGCTCAACCTCGAGACCGCGCGGGTCACCGAGCGCTGGACCGGCGTGTACCCCTCGTCGAAGACCACGCCCTGCGTGATCGACGCGCCCGACGACGCCACGCGCGTGGTGATCGTCACCAGCGGCAGCGGCGCCAGCACCGCCTTCGGCATTGCGCACGACGTCTTCGAGCAATGGTGATGCGCCCGCCGCGCTTGCCCCCGTTCCCATTCTTCCTGTCCTTGCAGCCATGAACGCCCACAACCATTCCCAGCTCCAGGCCGTCGTCTTCGATTGGGCCGGCACCATCCTCGACTTCGGCTCCTGCGCGCCCATGGGCGCCTTCGTGAAGCTGTTCGAACAGTTCGGCGTGGACATCACCATCGCCGAGGCGCGCGGCCCGATGGGCGTGGCCAAGTGGGACCACATCAAGGCGCTCGGCACGCTGCCGCGCATCGCCGCCCAGTGGGAAGCCAGGCAAGGCCACGCTTTCAGCGATGCCGACGTCGACAGGCTCTACGAAATCTTCACGCCGATGAGCGCAGCCAGCGCGCGCGACCACGCCACCTTCATTCCGGGCGCGGTCGAAGCGGTGAACGTGGCACGCCAGCGCGGCCTGAAGATCGGTTCCACCACCGGCTACAACCGCCCAATCATGGAAGTGGTCGTGCCCATCGCCGCGGCCGGCGGCTATTCGCCCGACAACCTGGTGTGCGGCGGCGACCTCGCCGAAGGCCGCCCGTCGCCGCTCATGATGTACCGCTGCTTCGCCGACCTCGGCGTGTGGCCGCCGCATACGGTGGTGAAGGTGGACGACACCGGCGTCGGCCTGCAGGAAGGGCTGAACGCGGGCACCTGGGCCGTGGGCGTGGCCATCAGCGGCAACGCCAACGGTCTCACGCTGGCCGAGTGGCAGGCGCTCGACGAAGCGCAGCAGCAGGAGCGCCGCACGCGCGCCACCGCCGAACTCGAGGCTGCCGGTGCGCACTACGTGATCGACAGCGTGGCCGACCTGCCGAAGGTGCTCGAGGACATCGAGCAGCGGCTGCAGCGCGGCGAGCGCCCCACGGCCTGATCGAAGCCGCGCGGCCCCGGCACGCGGCGGCGTCCGACTTGACGCGCCGCGGGGCAGGCATAGCATGGCCGCATGCGAAGCACATCCTTTGTTCTTCTGTTCTGTCTGGGCCTGCTCGTGGGCGCCTGCGACGACAAGCCGAAGCCCGGTGTGCCGGTGCCGAAGGCTTCCGTGAGTGTCGCCGTGCCCGTGCTGGCCGAAGGCTGACCCCGCAGGCAGGCGGTTGCGGCGCCTTCGGCGCGGCCGGCGCGCGCTTCAGCCATTGCCGTGCAGCACCAAGCCTGCGGCTGTCTTCCGCGAGAATGCCACGCGACATGCGCTGGCCCTTCCCGGCGCGGAGAAGAACAATGACGACGACCCGAGAGACAACCGCCCACCAGGCGGATTCGCGCTACGCCATGCTGCGCCTGGGACTCACGCTGCTGATCATGACGGTCGGCAGCAGCGGCATGTACGTGGTGTCGGTCATGCTGCCCGCGGTGCAGGCCGAATTCGGCATCGCCCGCGCCGATGCTTCGCTTCCCTACACGTTGCTGATGCTGGGCTTCGGCCTCGGTGGCGTGCTGATGGGCAAGCTGGCCGACCGCGTCGGCGTGATGTGGCCGCTGCTGTTCGGCTCGGTGTTCCTGGGCGCGGGGTACATCGCCACCGGCATGTCGGGCGGCATCGTGACGTTCACCGTGGCGCAGGCACTGCTGGTGGGGCTGCTCGGCAGTTCGGTGGCCTTTGCGCCGCTGGTGGCAGACACCTCGCTGTGGTTCGTCAAGCGGCGCGGCATCGCGGTCGCGGTGTGCGCGAGCGGCAACTACCTGGCGGGCGCGGTGTGGCCGCCGATCGCGCAGCACTTCGTCGAGCTGGTGGGCTGGCGCCAGACCTACATCGGCATGGGCGTCTTCTGCGGCGTCACGATGGCGCTGCTGGCCCTGTGCTTCCGTGCGCGGCCGCCGGCGCTTGCGCAGGCGCCGGCCGAGGTCAATGCATCGAGAACGGCACTTCCGCGAGACCCGGCACGGCCCTTCGGCCTGAGCATGGGCACGGCGCAGGGCCTGCTGTGCGTGGCCGGCGTGGCCTGCTGCGTGGCGATGGCGATGCCGCAGGTGCACATCGTGGCCTACTGCGGAGACCTCGGCTACGGTCCGGCGCAGGGCGCGATGATGCTGTCGCTGATGCTGGGCTTCGGCATCGTGAGCCGGCTGGTGTCGGGCGCCATCTGCGACCGCATCGGCGGGCTGCGCACGCTGCTGCTGGGCGGCGTGCTGCAGTGCGTGGCGCTGCTGCTGTTCCTGCCTTTCGACGGGCTGGTGCCGCTCTATGTGATCTCCGCGCTGTTCGGGCTGTTCCAGGGCGGCATCGTGCCTTCGTACGCGATCATCGTGCGCGAGCACTTTCCGCCGGCGGAAGCGGGCGCGCGCGTGGGCACGGTGCTGATGTTCACGCTGTTCGGCATGGCGCTGGGCGGCTGGATGTCGGGCAAGGTGTTCGACCTCACGGGCAGCTACCACGCGGCCTTCCTGAACGGCATCGGCTGGAACCTGGTGAACGTGAGCATCGCGTCGTTCCTGCTGTTCAGGACGCTTCGGCGATCAGGCGGCCGAGTGTTTGCATTGCCCGCTCGCTGAGCGCATGCCGTTGCGGGGCAGCACTTCATCTGCACCGGTCAATTGAGGCGAATCTGCATCTGTTCTTTTTTGCCCGACGGGGCCACACTAGTCCTCATGTCGAATCTGCTGGGCGCGGTGCGCGCCGTTCTCTGGAGTTTCATCGGGCTGGGCGGCCGCCGTGCCGATGCCGACAAGCGGACCGCTCAGGTCGGCATCCTGCCGCTCATCGGCGTCGCGCTGGTCCTGGTGCTGCTGTTGATCGCCGGGCTGCTGGCCCTGGCGCACTTCGCAGCCGGCGCATGAAGGCCGGCCTCCGATTCGCCGCGACCGCGCTGCTGCTCGTGGTGTCCGGCCTGGCCGGGACTGCAGGTGCCGCGACGCCCGCCGTCGTGCCCGACACCATCGAGCAGCGCGTGGCCGCATGCATCGCCTGCCACGGCCGCGAGGGCGCGACCACCAATGCCGGCTACTTTCCGCGCCTGGCGGGCAAGCCGGCCGGCTACCTCTTCAACCAGCTCGTGAGCTTCCGCGACGGGCGGCGCTCCAACAGCGACATGGCGTACATGGTGCAGCACATGTCCGACGCCTACCTGCGCGAGATCGCCGAATACTTTGCCGGGCTCGATTTGCCCTATCCGCCGATCTCGCCAGTCAGCGACGCCAAGCCCGAAGTGCTGGAGCGCGGCCGCGTGCTCGCGCTGCAAGGCGACGCGGAGCGCCGGCTCCCGGCCTGCGTGCAGTGCCACGGAGCGGCCCTGACCGGCGTGCAGCCCGCCACCCCGGGCCTGCTGGGGCTGCCGCGGCTCTATGTGGCGTCGCAGCTCGGCGCCTGGCTCACGAACGAGCGGCACGCCATCGCGCCCGACTGCATGGCCGAAGTCGGCCGCCGCATGTGGACCTCGGACGTCAATGCGGTGGCGAGCTGGCTGGCAACGCAGCCGATGCCGGCCAATACCAAGGCCGTTGCGTCGCTGCCGGCGCCGATGCCGATCGCCTGCGGCGGTACCGCGAAGTGACGAAAGAAGCACCCATGAGCCTGCTGCGGCGCACCGTATGGGTGGTGCTGGCGCTGATCGTGCTGCTGGCGCTGGTCTCCGGCGTCCTGGTGGCAATGAACCTGCGCGGCGAGGACGCGCTGCCCGCGCAGGCCGAGAGCTTCAATGCCACGCCGCAGCTGGTCGAGCGCGGCCGCTACCTCGCCTTGGCCGGCAATTGCGCGGGCTGCCACACCACGCGCGGCGGCCGGCCCTATGCGGGCGGCCTGCCCATCGAGACGCCTTTCGGCACCATCTATTCGAGCAACCTGACGCCCGATGCGCAGACCGGCATCGGCGGCTGGAGCAGTGCGCATTTCTGGCGCGCGATGCACAACGGGCGCAGCAAGGACGGGCGCCTGCTGTACCCGGCATTTCCGTATCCGAACTTCACCAAGGTGACGCGCGAAGATTCGGACGCCATCTACGCCTACCTGCGCAGCCTGGCGCCGGCATCGGAGCAGAACCGTGAGCACCGGCTGCGCTTTCCATACGACACGCAGGCCGCGCTGGCCGTGTGGCGCGCGCTCTCGTTCAAGCCCGAGCCCTTCGTCGCCAATGCGGGCAAGCCGGCCGAGTGGAACCGCGGCGCCTACCTGGTCGACGGGCTGGGCCATTGCATCGCCTGCCACGGCAGCCGCAATTCGCTGGGCGCCACCGAAGCCAAGCGCGGCCTGTCGGGCGGGCTGATCGCGGTGGAAAACTGGTACGCCCCGTCGCTCACCGATCCGCACGAGGCCGGCGTGGCCGACTGGCCGAGCGCCGACGTCGTCGCGCTGCTCAAGACCGGCGTTGCGCCGCGCGGCTCGGTCATGGGCCCGATGGCCGACGTGGTGTTCCGCAGCACGCAATACCTGAGCGATGCAGACCTGGGCGCAATGGCCAGTTACCTGAAAGACCTGCCCGACACGGCCGCCACGCCGGCCGCGTCCGCAGGCCCCAGGGCGCCCATCCGCCGCGACGCCGGCACGATGGCGCGCGGCGCGAAGATCTACGACCAGCGTTGCGCCTACTGCCACGGCGACCAGGGCCAGGGTGCCATGGGCGCCTACCCGCCGCTTGCGGGCAATCGTGCCGTGAACATGGCGCGGCCGACCAACCTGATGCAGGTCATCGCGCACGGCGGCTTCCTGCCCACCACGGCGGGCAACCCGCGCCCCTACGGCATGCCGCCGTTCGGCCAGACGCTCGATGCCGCCGACGTGGCGGCGGTGCTCACCTACATCCGCGGCTCGTGGGGCAACGACAGCGCCCCCGTCACGCAGCTCGACACGATGCGGCGCTGAACGCCGCGCGGCTCAGGCGGTGTGCGGGTGCCGCGCGGCCTCGTACAGCGTGCGCGCGAGGTCGCGGTGCCTTGCCAGCAGCGGCGCCAGTTCCAGCCCGGTGAACTCGCCGCCGCGGATGCGCACAGCGCCGCCGATCACGCTCAGCGACACCGATGCCGGCGTGCAGAACACCAGCGCCGCCACCGGGTCGTGCCCGGCGCCCGCGTGGGCGACGCCGCGCGTGTCGAAGGCCACGATGTCCGCCGACATGCCGGGCGCGAGCGCGCCGATGTCGTCGCGGCCCAGCACCTGCGCGCCGCCGAGCGTGGCGATCTCCAGCGCCTCGCGCGCCGTCATCGCCGCCGGGCCATGGCCCACGCGCTGCAGCAGCATGGCCTGGCGCGCTTCGCCCAGCATGTGCGCGCCATCGTTCGACGCGCTGCCGTCCACGCCCAGGCCCACGGGCACGCCTGCGCGGCGCATCGCACCGATGGGCGCGATGCCCGAGGCCAGCCGCATGTTGGAGCAGGGGCAGTGCGCCACGCCGGTGCCGGTGCGGCCGAACAGCGCGATGCCGGCTTCGTCGAGCTTCACGCAGTGCGCGTGCCACACGTCGCGGCCGACCCAGCCCAGGTCTTCGGCGTACTCGGCCGGCGTCATGCCGAACTTCTCGCGCGAGTAGGCGACGTCGTTGTCGTTCTCGGCCAGATGCGTGTGCAGCGACACGCCGCGCTCGCGTGCCAGCTCCGCCGACAGGCGCATCAGGTCGCGCGACACCGAGAACGGCGAGCAGGGCGCCAGCACGATGCGGCGCATCGAATGGCGCGAGGCGTCGTGCCAGCGGCCGATGAGGCGTTCGCTGTCGCGCAGGATGGCTTCCTCGGTCTCGACCACCTCGTCGGGCGGAAGGCCGCCCGCGCTGCGGCCCACGCTCATGCTGCCGCGCGCCGCGTGGAAGCGCATGCCCATGGCGTCGGCCGCCTCGATCGAATCGTCGAGCCGCGAGCCGTTGGGGAACAGGTAGAGATGGTCGCTGGTCGTGGTGCAGCCAGAGAGCATCAGCTCGGCCATCGCGGTCTGCGTCGACACGCGGATCATCTCGGGCGTGATGCGCGCCCACAGCAGGTACAGGTTGGTGAGCCAGCCGAACAGCTCGGCGTCCTGCGCCTCGGGCACGGCGCGCGTGAGGCTCTGGTACATGTGATGGTGCGTGTTGACGAGGCCCGGCATCACCACGTGGCCGCGCATGTCGATGGCCTCGGCACGGCCGTCGCGCAGGGCTTCGTGATATGCGATGGGCAAGTCGGCGGTGGGACCCGTCCAGGCTATGGCGGGGCCGTCGCACACCACGGCGCCGTCGGCGATTTCGCGCCGCGCGGCGTCCATGGTGACCAGGATGTCGGCGTGTCGGAGGATCAGCATGCCGGCATTCTTGCCCCGGTCAGCAGCGGGGGCAAGCACGAGGCCGGGCGCTCGGTTCAGGGCTCGTTGCTGATGCCGCTGCTCACGTGCCCGGCAGGCACATGTCGCGAGGCCGCGTCGACGTGCCCCGTCTGGTCGTCGAAGAAGAAGTCGGGCTCGAACTCGCGCAGGAACTCGCCCTTGGGCAGGCCGCCGAGGAACATGGCCTCGTCGACGCGGATGTTCCACTTCATCAGCGTGCGGATGGCGCGCTCGTGCGCCGGGGCGCTGCGTGCGGTGACCAGTGCGGTACGGATGCGCATCTGCGCATTGCCGGCCATCTGCAGCCGGTGCAGCGCCATCAGCAGCGGCTTGAACGGGCCTTCGGGCAGCGGCAGGTCGGCCTTGCTGAGTTCGTGTGCCTGGAAGGCGTCGAGGCCCTCGGCCTGGAACACGCGCTCGGCCTCGTCGGAGAACAGCACGGCGTCGCCGTCGAAGGCAATGCGCACTTCGTTCGGCCATGCGTCGCTGGCTTTCACCGATTCGACCAGCACGCGCGCGGCCGGAAAGCCGGCATTGAGCGCCTCGCGCACGTCCTGCGCGTTGACCGACAGGAACAGGTGGGCGCGCAGCGGGCGCAGGTAGCCGAAGGGCGGGCGGCCCTGCGTGAACACGCCGCGCTGCAGCTTGATGTCGGCGGCAGCGCTCGACCTGAAGATGCGCATGCCCGACACCGGGTCGTTGCGCGAGAGGATCACCACCTCGACGCGCTGCACGCCGTCGTCGTTGAAGCGCAGCAGCTTGCGGATCAGCGAATACGCGATGCCGGGCGCGGCCGGCACGTCGATGCGGTCGAGCTGCAGCTTCATGTAGCCCTCGTTGTCCCCCGACTCGAAGATCGTGTTTTCTTCTTCGAGGTTGAACAGGGCGCGCGAGGAGATCGCGACCACGAGCTTGTCTTCGAGGGTTACGGGCATGTTGCGTCCTGCCTGGCGGTGGCCGTCACTTGACGAACTGGTTCAGCTGGATGATCGGCAGCATCACCGCGAGCACGATCAGCATGACCACGCCGCCCATCGCCACGATCAGGAGCGGCTCGAGGATGGTGGCCAGGTGCATCGCGCGGCGCTGCACTTCGGCGCCGAGCTGGTTGGCCGCGCGCTGCAGCATCAGCGGCAGCGTGCCGGTCTGCTCGCCCAGGCGCGCGAACATCGACACGAGGCCCGGAAAGCGCTTTTTCTGCGCCAGCGCCGAGGCCAGCGGCGCGCCTTCGCGCACCAGCACCAGCGCGTCGAGCGCGTCGGCGCGCATCGCGCGGTTGCCCAGCGTTTCGGAAGCGGCTTGCAGCGCACGAAGAATGGGCACGCCGGCCGTGGCCAGCATGGCGAGCGTGCTCGCGAAGCGCGCCGCGTTGTAGCCGCGCGCGAGCTTGCCCACCAGCGGCAGCCTGAGCCAGGCCGCGTCGAACTTGAGGCGGAAGGCTTCCTGCGCCAGCGCCATCCGCATGCCGACGGCACCCAGCACGACGGCACCGAGCATCCACCAGCCGTAGTTGCGCACGCCCGCGCTCAGCGACAGCATCACCGTGGTGAGGAACGGCAGCGAGCGCTTGGTGCCCGCGAACACCTGCGCCACCTGCGGCACCACGTAGCTCACGAGGAAGATCACGATCACGATCGCCACCAGCGTGACGATGGCCGGGTACAGCGCCGCGCCGATCAGCTTCTGCTGCAGCGCCTGGCGCTCCTCGAGGTCGTCGGCCAACCGGTCGAGCACCAGGCCGAGGTTGCCGCTCTGCTCGCCGGCGCCGATCACCGCCGTGTAGATGGGCGAGAACTCGCGCGAGTGCGCCGACAGCGCCCGCGCGAACGGCGAGCCCGCGTTGACTTCCGCGCGCAGCGAGGCGACGAGGTTGCGTTGCGGCTCCGATTCGGCTTCATCGGTGAGCGCGGTGAGCGCGCGTTCCAGCGGCAGGCCGGACGACACGAGGCCCGCGAGCTGGCGCGTCCACACGGCGAGGCCGGTGGAGTTGAAGACCCGCTTGCCGCCGCCGAGCCAGCGCGACATGCCGCTGCGCTGGCCGGTGCCGTTGACGTGGTCGCTGCCGACCGGCTTGACCGACAGCGGAATGAGCGCCTGCGCCCGCAGCAGGCTGCGCGCGCTGCGGGCGGTGTCGGCTTCCAGCACGCCTTCGCGCGACTGGCCGCTGGCATCGATGGCTTCGAAGGAATAGGCGGGCATGGGGCGGCCGGGGCGCTGGTCAGTCGCGCGTGACGCGCAGCAGTTCGGCGCGCGATGTGATGCCGGCCTGCACCAGCCGCTCGCCGTCTTCGCGCATCAGGCGCAGTCCGCCGCGCGCGCCGGCCTGCAGCAGTTCGCTTTCGGCGGCCTTGCCGTGGATCAGCCCTTGCACGGTCTCGTCCGCCACCAGCAGCTCGAAGATGCCGGTGCGGCCCTGGTAGCCGGTCTGGCCGCAGACCTCGCAGCCGGCGCCGGCGCATGCCGTGCACACCTTGCGAACGAGGCGCTGCGCGAGCACGCCCAGCAGCGACGAACTCAGCAGGAAGGGCTCCACGCCCATGTCGGTCAGGCGCGTGACGGCGCTGACGGAATCATTCGTGTGCAGTGTGGCCAGCACCAGGTGGCCCGTGAGCGAGGCCTGGATGGCGATCTGCGCGGTCTCGAAGTCGCGGATTTCGCCGATCATGATCACGTCGGGGTCCTGCCGCAGGATGGCGCGCAGGGCCTTCGCGAAGGTGAGTTCGATCTTGGCGTTGATCTGCGTCTGGCCCACGCCCGGCAGCTCGTATTCGATGGGGTCTTCCACCGTCATGATGTTGCTGCGGCTCGCGTCCAGCCGGGCCAGCGCGGCGTACAGCGTGGTGGTCTTGCCCGAGCCTGTGGGCCCGGTCACCAGGATGATGCCGTGCGGCTGCGCGATGAGCTTCTCGAAGCGCTCCAGCGTGTCGCCCTGCATGCCGACCGACTCGAGCGTGAGCTTCGATTCGCTCTTGTCCAGCAGGCGCAGCACGGCGCGTTCGCCGTGGGCGCTGGGCAGCGTCGACACCCGCACGTCGACCGCGCGCGTGCCGATGCGCAAGCTGATGCGCCCGTCCTGCGGCAGCCGTTTCTCGGAGATGTCGAGGTCGGCCATGATCTTCAGGCGCGAGATCAGCGCGGCGTGCAGCGCGCGGTTGGGCTGCACCACCTCGCGCAGCGTGCCGTCGATGCGAAAGCGCACGGACGAGGTGCGCTCGTAGGGCTCGATGTGGATGTCGCTGGCGCCGTCGCGCGCGGCCTGCGTGAGCAGCGCGTTCAGCATGCGGATGATGGGCGCGTCGCCGGCGCTGGCCAGCAGGTCTTCGACCGCGGGCAGCTCTTGCATCATGCGGGAGAGGTCGGCCTCGTTCTGCACCTCGCTCACCACCGCGGCCGCGCTCGACTCGCCCTGCGCATAGGCCGCGCTGATGCGCTGCGCCAGCGGGCCGTCGGCCAGCACCTCGAAGGTCCGCACGCCGTACTTGCGCGAGACCTCGCCGACCGCGCTGCGCGCCGGATGGCTCGACATCCACAGCGTGTAGCTGCCGTCGTCGGTCTCCTCGAGCAGGAGTTGCTGGCTGCGTGCGAACGCGTAGGGCAGGGGATAGCGCATGGGCGGGATCAGCGGGGCGTGTGCGTTCTTGGCTTGGCGACGGGGAATGGTAGAGGCATCAGGGCAGTTCGCGCGCCGTGGCGGGGTCGGCCGTGGGCGGCAGCGTGCCGCGCAGCGGGCTCGGGGCCAGCCGGCGGGTGTCCGCAGCCGGGCGCGGCGGCGGAATGAGCTGGGTGCCTTCGATGCGCGACTCGACGCGCCGGGGCGGCTCCGCCGCGCGCGCCGGCGGGGCCAGCTCGGGCAGCACGTTCGCGCCGTCGACGCCGCGCAGCATCACGTTGGAGGTGTCGGGCTGCGAGCGCTGCTGCATGCCGCGGATCTCGTCGTAGCGGTCGTAGGCGAAGGCCTCGGTGGAAACGGCATCGCGCATCACCGCCGGGCGCAGGAACATCATGAGGTTGAGCTTCTCGCGCGTGCGCGCCTGGCTCTTGAACAGGTTGCCGAGCACGGGAATGTCGCCGGCCACCGGCACCTTCTCGACCGTGTTGTTGTAGGTGTCCGACAGCAGGCCGCCGAGCATGACGAGGCCGCCGTCTTCCACCAGCACGCTCGATTCGATGGAACGCTTGCTGGTGGTGGGGCCGTTCGGGTTGTTGACGGTGTTCGGGTCGACCGTGGAGGTCTCCTGGAAGATCGTCAGCTTCACCGTGCCGTTCTCGTTGATGGTCGGGCGCACGCGCAGCGTCAGGCCGACGTCCTTGCGCTCGACGGTGGTGAACGGGTTGACGCCCACGGAGCCCGAGGTGCTCGCGTACTGGCCGGTGACGAAGGGCACGTTCTGGCCGATCACGATCTTGGCCTCTTCGTTGTCCAGCGTCAGCAGGTTGGGCTTGGACAGCACGTTGGAGTCCTTGTCGCTGTCGAAGAAGCTGGCAATCGCGCCCAGGATGTACTGGCCGCCGATCTTGCCGGCAATGCCCAGGTTCAGCCCCGAGGTCAGGTTGAGGTTGGCCGGGTTCTTGGTGGCCAGCGCCTGCGTCAGCGTCAGCAGGTTGGCACCCGCCACCGACGAGTTGGTGCCGAGCACGGCGTTGTTGCCCAGCGCGCTCTGCCACTGCACGCCGAACTTCGCGGCGGCGGTGTCGCCCACTTCGACGATCAGCGCCTCGATCATGACCTGCGCGCGGCGGCCGTCGAGCCGGTCGATCACGGCGCGCATCTGGCGGTACTGCGGCTCGGGCGCGGTGATGATGAGCGAATTGGTCGACGGATCGGCCTGGATCTGGCCGCCGGTCGAGGGCTGGTTGGCGTTGTTGAGCGGTGCGCTGGCGGCGGGCGAGCTGCCGTTCTGGCCGCCGCCGCTGTTCAGGTTCACCTGCATGGCCTGCGGCGCGCTCTGCTGCGGCACCGAGCTGCCGCCCGCCGCGCCGGGCTGACCCGGGGTGCCGGACTGCTGGTTGGCGGCCATGGCCGCGCGCAGCGTGGCCGCGAGGCGCACCGCATCGGCGTTCTTCAGATAGACCACGTAGATGTTGCCGGCCGCGCCGTTGCTGCTTTCGGCGGCGGGGCGGTCGAGCTTCTCGACCAGCGTGCGCACCAGCTGCACGCGCGCCGGGTTGGCCGCGCGAAGGATCAGCGCATTGCTGCGCGGATCGGCCAGCAGCGTGGTGCGGAACGATGCATCGGCGGCACCCGGGGCGGCGGCCGCGCCCGGTGCGCCCGAGCCGCTGCCGTCGACCAGCCGCGTGAGCAGCGGCACCATGTCGGTGGCGACCGAGTGCTTGAGCTGGATGACCTCGACGTCGGACGCGTTGGGCACGTCGAGCGACGCGATGATGCGGGCCAGCCGGCGCATGTTGTCGGCGTAGTCGGTGATCACGAGCGAGTTGTTGCCCGGATTCACGTTGATGGTGTTGTTCGGCGGGATCAGCGGGCGCAGCACCGGCAGCAGGCTGTTCGGCGACTCGTAGTTGAGCCGGAAGATCTGCGTGACGATCTGGTTGCTGCCGCTGGACGAGACGGCGCCGATGGAGGTGTTGACGGCGCTGCTCTGCAGCTTGGCGTCGGCCTCGGGCACCACCTTGTAGAGGCCGTCGGCCTCCACCACCGCGAAGCCCTGCAGGCGCAGCGCCGAGGCGAACTGGTTGAACGCCGCCGCCGGCTGGATGGCGCGGTCGGTGACGAGGTTCATGGTGCCCTTGACGCGCGGATCGACCACCACGTCGCGGCCCGTGACCACGGCCATGGTGCGGGCCACGGCCTCGATGTCGGCATTGGCGAAGTTGAGCGTGATCGGCTCGCCGCGGCGCGGCGCGTCGCCGGCCTGCGCGAAGGCCGCGGGCGCGGCCTGCAGGAACGTGGCGGCGATCAGCACGCGCACGGCGAGCGCAACGGTGCCGGTCGAAAACAGTGGCTTCATCATGAGGATCAACCCAGGGTGATGATCGAACGCGCGTTGTCGCGCCGTCCGATGATGTTCAACAAATTGGAAAGTGCGTCTTCGCGGCCGGGCGCGGCATTGGCTTCGCCGTTGAAGCGGAAGGTGGTGCCGTTCCAGCTGCCGCTGCCGTTCAGTTCGAGGCTGCCTTCGCGCGTGCTGAGCAGCAGCGTGGGGCGGTTGCCGCCTTCGAGCGTGAGCCGGTAGCTGCCCATCGGACGCAAGGTCGACAGGCTGGAGGAAACGTCGGTGGCGTCGAGCGTGGCCTGGCCCGCGATGCGCAGCGCGGGGCCGTCCCATTGCATCGCGAAGGCCTTGGTGGTGAGGTCGAGCGCGCCGTCGAGCTTGAGCGTGTTCCAGGGCGCGCCCAGGCCGGTGAGCATGCTGGCGGGCCAGCGCGAGCGGCTGTCCTGCCATTCGAGCAGCACGCCGCCGGCGCGCGGGCTGGCGCGCAACTGCAGCGGCTGGGCCGCGCAGCAGGGCAGGTCGAGGCTGGCGGAGATGCCGCCCCAGCCCGGACGCATGCGCCAGTGCAGCAGGCCGGGCAGCGACACCGCGTCGGCGCCGCCGGCACCGCTGGCGAACACCACGGCGGCCGTGCCGTTCCAGACCGTGCCGCGCGGGTTGGCCAGCACCAGCCGGCCCTGGCTCCACCCCGACAGCGCCGCCGACAGCCAGCGCGCCGGCGCGAACATCAGCACCGTCAGCACCACGCCGATCGCGATGCCGAGCAGCGCCCAGCGCCAGCCACGGCGCGGCGCGGGACCGGAGGAGGGAGGCCGGGTCACCATGCGGGATGGCTCATCGTGCTGCGGGCAGCGCCATGACGACGGTGCCGTCCCAGCGGACCTGCGGCGCGGACGAAGCGTCCTTGTTGCCGGCTGAGGGCGTGGGCGTGGAGGCCACGGGGGCGCGGGTCAGGTGCGCCTCCCGCGGCACGGCATGCGCGTTGCCGCGTGCCTGCGCGAGCCACTGGGCGACAGTGTTTGCGGGCACCGACCGCATCGTGACGGTGGCGGCGCCGTCGCCGCCGATCGTCATGAGCTGGGCGTTGCCGTTGCCCAGGCCTTCGCGCACGGATGTTTCGAGGGCGCGCATCGCGTCGTCGCGGTTCAGCCGCGGCTGCGACTGCAGCGCCTTCGCGCGGTTCTGCAGCGTGGCCATCTGCTGCAGCTGGGCGTCGAGCTGCGCGTGTTCGGCCGGTGCCGCGGCCAGCGTGCGCAGGGCGGGCGCCAGCGCGATCCACCAGAGCAGCGCCAGCGCCACGAGCGTGACGGCGATGGCGACCATGCGCCGCTCGCGCGTTTCAAGAGTGGCCCAGCGGGCCTTGAGCTGTTCGCTGAAGTTCATCGGGTGGCCTCGGCCTGGACGAGCAGCAGGTCGCCTTCGGTGCGCACGTTGTAGCCGCGCGGCGTGAGTGCGTTGGTGATCTGCGAGACCTCGGAGGGCTGCAGGCCGAGCCCGCGCAGGCGCAACTGGCCGGCGCTGTAGTCGACGGCGGTCGGTGTCTTGCCGGGCGGGAGGTTGGTGGCGAGGGCGCCGACCATGGGTTCGAAGTCGCTGCCGACCACGTCGCCCACGGCCTGTTGCAGCGCCGCCACTTCGCGCTGCATCTGCAGCGGGGCGTCGACCACGATCTTCACCGAGGGGAAGGTCTGGGTCAGCATGGCCCTGGCGGCCTGGCGCTTGGCATCGAGCGCGTTGCGCTCCTTCCAGGCCCAGGCGTTCAGGCCGATCAGCTGCGTCAGCAGCAGCACGACCACGCCCCAGCGCGCGGCGCGCCATTCGGGGGCGTAGCGCAGCGTCTGCAGCACCGACGCGAACTTCTTGCCGGCGCGCGCGCGGCCGGTCGCGGCAAGGTCGAACTGCGCGAGTTCCCACGGCGTGCGCGCGGCCTGCAGCCAGCGCTGCGGCGTCTGCACGATCGGCACGCGGCGCTCCAGCAGGTGCTCGGCGGCCTCGGCCACGGCGGGCTCGGTGGTGATGACCGCGGTGTCCAGCGGCAGGCCGTCCGACAGGGCCATCCCCGCGCCGGCCAGTGGCAGCGAGACCACGCCGTCGGCGTCGCACACCGTGAGCTGTGGTGCTTCGGGCTCGCCCGTGATCTGCAGCAGCGGCGGGCCGTCGGCCGGCTGCGGTGCGAACTCCGGGACGATGCGCACCACGCGCCGCCCGGCCGCTTCGAGCCCTTGCACGACGCTGCGCAGCCAGATGCGGTTGCAGGCCGCGACCCACACAGGCGCGCCGGCCTTGGCGTCGGGTTCGAGCGCGAAGTGCAGGGCTTCGGGTTCGTCGAGCAGGTGTTCTTCGAGCAGGCCGTCCAGCACGGCGCGCAGTTTCGAGGCGCTACCCGTGCTGCCCTTGGGCAGGGTGACGCGGTGCCACGACAGCGCCGCGGAGGGAATGCCGAGCATGACTTCAGTGCTCGATGGCAGGAGCGCCAGCAGCGCGCGGCCTTGGTTGCGCAATGCAATGCCGTCGTCGCCTGCCTGGGCCCAGTCGTACTCGCTCGCGGCATCGGCCGGAGGGAGGGGGGCAATGAGCAGCAGGGGAGTCATGTCGATGTTGGAAAAGCCGGTGATTGTAGGTGGGCGTCTTACAGGCTGGCGCTCTGATTTCGATAGCGTAACTTGTTGACGTGACGGGCGTTGGAGGACCTTTTGTTAACAAAAATGCGCTCGAAATCAGGGTTTGACCGGAGAGTTCGTTGCGCCGGCGCCGCGCGTGCGCCAGACCGTCGTCACCGTGACACCGTTGCGTTGTAGGAGCGAGTGCTCCTCGACCCAGGTGCGGTCGAGCCTCAGCTTGCCGTAGACCTCGAAGAACTGCGTGCCCACGCCGTGCTGCGCGGCATTGAATGGAGCGCCGCCGCTGGGCAGCGCGGCATTGGCGGCGGCCAGGTCCTTGAAGAAGGCGCGCGTGCGCCGCTCGACGAGCTGGCGCGCATTGGCGATGCTGAGCGACTCCATGCTCGCGCTGATGGCTTCGGCGCTGGCCGTGTTGATGTTCAGCGTGGTGCGCACCGGCAGGATCGTCACGTAGGGTTCCAGTGCCGCGGCGGTGGAAGGCGAGAGGCCGAGCCACACCAGTTGCGAGACTTCCTGCGGCATCAGCGGCGCGCCGCTGCCGTCGGCACCGCTGTCGCTGGCCAGCGCACCCGCGAGCCCCGCCGTCATGCGGTTGAGCTCCGACAGCGGCAGGCCCAGCAGGTTGAACAGGCGGGTGAAGGTGGCCACGCTGGCCGGCACCGGCTTGCCGCCGTCGACCAGCGACAGCACGTTGAGCTTGGACTGCGCATCGACGATGCGTCCCGACAGGAATGCGTCGGGCAGGCCCTCGAGGTTGTCGCTGGCCACGTTCTTTTCGGCCGACAGGAAGCTGGTGAGCCGCGCTTCCTCGAGCGGCACGGCCCACGGCTCGCCCAGGTGGTCGGGGCCGCCGGCGCGCCCGTCCTCGGACAGGATCAGGCGCGACCAGTCGAGCGCGCCGATCAGCACCCATGCCGCCTGCACGCGCGCGCGCTCGGCGCCTTCGACCTCCGAAGCGCGCCACTGCTGCCACAGCGCGGCGGCCGCGAAGGTCGCGACCAGCATGACGGTCAGCATCGCCGCCAGCAGCGCGGCGCCCGACTGGTTGCGGCGGGTCGTCGTGGTCATGATCTGGGCGATCCCACGGTAGGGCGGACCCAGTCGCGCGTGAGCGTGCCCGAGAGGCCGTCGCCCGGCGGCAGGCTCAGCACGAGGCGCACGCCGTCGGGCATCGCGATGACGGGGCCCGCCGGGTTGTTGGGGTTGGGCGCGACGCTGGCCAGCTGGCTGGCGGGCACCCAGCTGTTGTCGCGGAAATAGAAGAGCTGCCAGCTGTTGACGGGCACCAGCGCGGTGTCGGAAGCGCCGCCGGTCTGCGTGCCGCCGTCCTGCGACCACGCGGCGGCGAGGTTCCAGGCCTGCTGCCATTCGCCGCGCGTGGTGAAGGGCAGCGACTGCCAGCGCCGCCAGCGCGTGCCGTCGGGGCCGGCCCGCAGCGCCCAGGCCACCACCAGCACCGAAGGCGACGTGGTGTCGCCGCCGCGCCGGGTGAGCCGCAGCACGCGGCCGTCCCAGTCGATCGGGCGGGTCTGCGCCAGCGTGGTCATGGCGTCGAGGTCGGCGCCCCACTGCGCGAGCGTGGCCTGCAGGGTCAGGACCGCGTCGGCGCGCTGCTTGTTCTGGGTGGTGGCGCGCGACATGCTGTCGAGCCCGCGCCAGCTCACGAGCGAAAGCAGCGCCATCACCGCGATGGCCACCAGCAGTTCGATCAGCGTGAAGCCGCGTGAAGTTGTGCCCCGACGGGCCTGGCGGGCGTCGTGCATCAGTAGCGCCCAACCACGGTGGAGATGCGCAGGATGGGCGCATTGGCCTCGTCGCGCACCTGCACGTCGACGCGGCGGAAATTCGGGTTGAGCGTGGGCGTGGTCGTCGTCGTCACGTTGAACGACAGGCCGGCCTGCGCGCAGATGGAGCCCGAGTCGCCCACGGCCGGCATCTGCCGTGCGAGGCGGGCCTTGGCGAGCTCGTTCTCGGCGCACAGGTCGGCCAGCACCAGGTCGGACTGGCGCTGCGCGTTGCGCGTGAGCGACATCGTGGCCTGCGAGCCGGCGGCCAGCGCGATCGCGACGATGCCCAGCGCGATCAGCACTTCGATCAGCGTGAAGCCGCTGATGCGCGCCTTGCGCGAGGCGAATGTGGCAGGCCTGCTGCGGGTCATGGTGCGTCCGCAAAGACGGTGAACGGGCGCAGCCCGTCGGTGGCGATGCGCAGCGTGCGTGCGGGTGGGCCGGCGGAGAAGAGCGTCACCTGCTGCGCCGGAATGATCGGGTCGGGACCGAGCTGCAACACGGGCACCGGCGTGCCGTTGGCAAGCGCGGGCTGGGCCGTGATGCCTTCGGCGGCCCAGCCGCTGGGCAGTGCGTCGGGCGGCAGGCCGTCGAACACGAAGCTGCCTTCCACGGGGCGCCAGCGTACGGCGACACCGCTGGCCCTCGACTGCGCGCGGGCCGATTCGAGCAGGGCGGCGAGCCGGTCGGCTTCGCGGTCGAGCTTGGCGGCGTTGGTGTCGCGCATCGCGAAGCTCACGGCGGCGGTGGCGATCGCGATGATCGCGATCACGACGATCAGCTCCAGCAGCGTGAAGCCGGAGGATGAGCAGCGCGGAGGCTGGTTGCGGCGCCGCGCGCCAATGCCGCTACTGCCAGCTGCCGATGTCGGCATTCTTGCCTTCGCCGCCGCTCTGGCCGTCGGCGCCGAACGAAAGCACATCGACCTCGCCCTTGATGCCCGGGTTCATGTACTGGTAGGGGTGGCCCCACGGGTCGTTGGGCAGCTTCTCCACGTAGGGCTTCCAGTTGGGCGCGGCCGGGCCGGTGGTCGGGCGCGTGAGCAGCGCCTGCAGGCCCTGCTCGGCGGTGGGGTAGCGCTGGTTGTCCAGGCGGTAGAGCTTGAGCGCCTGCATGAGATTGTTGATGTCGGTGCGTGCGGCCGTCACGCGGGCGTCGTCGGCGCGCTCGATCACGTTCGGCACGATCAGTGCGGCCAGCACACCGATGATGACCAGCACCACCATCAGCTCGATCAGCGTGAAGCCGCGTTGGGCGGTGCGGGTGGCGGCACGAAGGAATTTGTTCATAGGTTGGACGACATGATTCGGAAAGCGCGCTGCATGATAATCCGCGGCCATGACAAGTCCTTACTCCGCCGCCCGCTGGCATGCCCCACTTGCAACCACGGGAGTTTGGGCGCTGGCCGCCGGTGCCGCGGTGTTCTGGGTACTCCGGCTGGCTTCGCCCGCCGACGCGGTGGCGGCGGCAGCATCGATGCCGCGCCCTTCGGTGGCGGCTGATTCCGACGCGGTGGCCCGCCTGCTGGGCGTGCTGCCCGCGTCGAGCATGGCGCCGGTAGCGCCGGAAGCGGCGAGCCGCTTCGCGTTGTCGGGCGTGGTCGCGGACCCGTCTAGGCAGGGGGCGGCGCTCATTGCCATCGACGGCAAGCCGCCGCGCCCGTTCCGCGTCGGCTCCAAGGTGGGCGACAACTACGTGCTGCAGTCCGTGGGCCTGCGTTCGGCAACGCTGGGCGCGCAGCTCGACGGGCCGGCGGCGTTCACCCTGCAACTGCCGGTGCGCGCGCCCATCAGCGTGAGCGCGTCGCCGGTGCTTCCCACAGTGACTTCGCCCACGCCGGTCGTCGTGTCGCCTGTCGGACTGCCGCAGGCCGCGCCGCCCGCGGCCATGGCGCCGCAGCCGATGCCGGCGCAAGCGCAATAACGCGAACCACGCGCACCACGCGAACGACGAACCGAGCCGGCCTTGCGCCGGCTTTCGTTTTTCGGTCTTCCGCTCAGGCTTGCAGGAAGAGCCGGTATGCGGGGTTTGCCGTTTCCTCGACGTAGGGATAGCCCAGCGTTTCGAGGAAGGCCGTGAACTCCGTCGACTCGCCAGCCGGCACTTGCAGCCCGACGAGGATGCGGCCGTAGTCGGCGCCTTGGTTGCGGTAATGGAACAGGCTGATGTTCCAGTTCGGTTGCATCAGGCTCAGGAACTTGAGCAGCGCGCCCGGCCGTTCCGGGAACACGAAGCGCAGCAGGCGCTCGTCGTGCGCGAGGCCCGTGCGTCCGCCGACCAGGTGCCGCAGATGCTCTTTCGCAAGCTCGTCGTGCGTGAGGTCGAGCGAGTCGAAGCCGTGGTCGTTGAAGGTTCGTGCGATGGTGGCCGACTCGCCGCGCGCCGCGGTGGTGAGGCCGACGAACACATGCGCCTTGGCGGCATCGCTGATGCGGTAGTTGAACTCCGTCACGTTGCGCGGCGCACCGCCGCCCTCGGCATCGCTGGCCGGCATTTCGCTGATCAGCTCGCAGAAGCGGCGGAAGCTGCCGCGCTCTTCGGGCATCGTGACGGCGAACAATGCCTCGCGCTCCTCGCCGACCTCGGCGCGCTCGGCCACGAAGCGCAGCCGGTCGAAGTTCATGTTGGCGCCGCAGAGGATCGCCGCGTAGGTCTCGCCCTGGCGGCCGTGCTTCGCCACGTATTCCTTGATCGCGGCCACGGCGAGCGCCCCGGCGGGCTCGACGATGCTGCGCGTGTCGACGAAGATGTCCTTGATGGCTGCGCACACGGCGTCGGTGTCCACGGCGATGTAGTCGTCGACGAGTTCGTTGGCGATGCGGAAGGTCTCCTCGCCCACGAGCTTGACGGCAGTGCCGTCCGAAAACAGGCCGACGTCCGGCAGGTTCACGCGCTGGTGTGCCGCGACCGATTGCATCATCGCGTCGGAGTCGTTCATCTGCACGCCGATCACCTTGATCTCGGGGCGCACGGCCTTGATGTAGTTGGCCACGCCCGAGATCAGTCCGCCGCCGCCGATCGCGACGAACACCGCATCGAGCGGACCCTGGTGCTGGCGCAGGATTTCCATGGCGATCGTGCCCTGGCCTGCGATGACATCGGGGTCGTCGAACGGATGAACGAAGGTGAGGTTTTGTTGAGCCTGCAGTTCGAGTGCGTGCAGATATGCATCTGAATAGCTGTCGCCATGCAAGACGATTTCGCCGCCGAAACCGCGCACTGCGTCGATCTTCAATTTGGGTGTCGTCACCGGCATGACGATGACGGCGCGCGTACCGAGCTTGCGCGCGCCCAATGCAACGCCTTGCGCGTGATTGCCGGCCGATGCGCAAATCACGCCGCTCGCCAATTGCGCCGCGCTCAAGTGCGCCATCTTGTTATAGGCACCACGCAGCTTGAAGCTGAAGACCGGCTGCTGGTCTTCGCGCTTGAGCAGCACTGTGTTGCCGAGTCGCGCGCTGAGCGCACGCGCCTTCTCGAGCGCGGACTCGACGGCAACGTCGTAGACCCGGGCATTGAGTATTTTTCTGAGATAGTCGGCGGGCGTCAGCGCCGGAGTAACAGGTGCATTGCGCACGATTTTTTCCAAGGGAGTTTTCAGTTGTTAACTGTCGATGATAAGAGGCATCGCGATTGCATGCGGGATATGACATGGACACAAATGTCATAAACCTCTTCAACAAAGCCCCTGCCGCTAACGATTCGGGATTTTTTGGACGCACCTATCCCGCGATTCATACCACCGCCAATCAATTTACGATTGAGCAAAATCTGTTATCAATTTCTGTCAGTGATCTTTCGAAAGGGCTGATGCAAGCGGAGGCCGCGCGCGTTCAGCGAAAAGAAATCGGGCGTGCCACATGGCAGGTGATGGGCAACAGATTGCGCGCGCACATCGTTCCGCTGCTGGGTGATGTGCCTGCGCTGTCGTTTGCAACTGCGGACGCGCAACGTTTGATCGATCACCTGGGTGAGCAGGGCTTCACCAGTACGACGATTGCCCAGTACCTCGTGTTGCTGCGCAAGGTGGTCATGCACGGCGTTCACATCGGCGTGCTTCGCGATGCGCCTGCCTTTCCTAAGGTCAAGGTGCGCAGCCAGCCGCGTGGGAGCTTCAGCGTGGCGGAGTACCGGACGATCATCGAAACCGCGCGCAGCTTGCGAGGGCAATCGCATCCGGTGCTCGATCAACTTGCTGCCGGCGAACGTTTCTGGATAGCGCGCGAGTTGCTTGTGATGCCGGACGAGTTGCCCTGGCTGATTCGATGGATGGTTAACACCTTCGTGCGTCCGAGCGACATCAAGCTCATGAAGCACAAGCACATCGAGATCGTGCGCGGCAAGCACGTGTATCTGCTGATGAATTTGCCGGAGACCAAGCGGCACAGCCAACCTATCGTGAGCCTTCGTCCCGCGGTGCGCGTGTACGAATGCTTGCTCGCCTATCGCGGCGAGCATGGTTACGGTGGCGCAGAAGACTACATCTTCATGCCGCAGTTGAAGAACCGCGAGCATGCGCTGGCGGTGCTCAACTTCTTCTTTCACTGGGTGCTCGAAAAGGCCGGTCTCGCGAAAGGGCCGTTGGGCCAGTCGAGGACGCTCTACTGTTTGCGCCATACCGCAATCACGCTGCGGCTCCTGTACGGGCAGGGGATCGACATGCTGACCTTGGCGCGCAATGCGCGTACGAGCGTCAACATGGTCGAACGTTTCTACGCATCGGTGTTGAGCGGAGAAATGAATGTGGGGTTGCTGCAAAGCCGGCGGAGCCGGGGCAGCTGAAAAAGTGGGATGGAAAGGCCAAAAAGCCGCCCGGCGTGAGCCGGGCGACTTGAGGCGTTGCTGTTGACTCGAACTGGCAGGAGCCAGCATCGGGATCAGGCCGAGAAGATCAGAAAGCGTGGCGGACGCCGAAGTCGTAGCCCGTCGAGGTCTTCGGCGTGAACACGCGATCCGTAACCTTGTAGAAGCCAGGGCCGCCAACGGTCAGGGCGGCACCGTTCTTGTTGCTGACGCGAGCGATCGTTGCGTACAGAGCGGTGCGCTTCGACAGGTTGTGCACGTAGCCCAGAGCCAGCTTGTTGGCCTTCGGGTCGGCGTTGTTCAGCACGAACGGGTTGTACGGCTGGTTGAAGTCGTACTTGACTGCCGAGTACGACGCGCGGATCAGGCCAGCGCCCACCGGCACGGTCACACCGATCAGGTAACCGGTCAGATCGACGTCGGAACGCGCACCGGTGATCGGCCTGATTTCGTAGTCGCGCGAGTTCTTGAGGCGCGACAGCTCGCCGAACAGCTTCGCGGGGCCGAAGTCGTACGAGGCGCCCAGGTTGAAGGTCTTCACCGAGTCGGTGGTGCCGGCGTAGAACTGATCGCCGACCGTGCTGTTGCCATAGGCCATTGCCACGTCCAGGGGGCCGTTGGCATAGCCGATGCGACCGCCGATGTAACGGCCTGCGCGGCTCTTCGAGGTGGCGCTGTCTTCCGGGGTGAATCGGCCGCTGCTGTACTTGTCGTTCTCGTGGAACGCGTACATCACTTGACCATAGAAGCCACCAAGGTTCGGCGGCAGGAAGTAGCCGATCGAGTTGCTGGCGCGAGCGTAGTTCTGGTTGCCGCCGAAGCCGCCGGTGTCCTTGGCGCCGCCCGTGCTCAAGTTGTAGCCGCTGGCCGTGTTGATCAGGTTGGAGCCCACGCCGTTGGTGCCGAACGGGTCGAACACGGTGTCGTTCCAGAAGGTCGGGGTGTAGTCACGACCCAGGCGGATTTCACCGAAACCGCCCGACAGGCTCACGGTAGAGCGACGCGAGAAGGTCGAAACGCCAGTGGCGCCGTCGTCGTTGGAGACGGGGGCTTCGAGCCAGAAGCTGGCTGCCAGGCCGCCACCGAGGTCTTCCGTGCCACGGAAGCCCAGGCGGCTGGTGTTGTAGCCAGAGTTGGCCAGGGCCGTACGGCTGACCTTGACCGAACCTTGGTTCAGGTACGTCGGAATGCCGAATTGGTTGGGGAACACGGTCGGACGGTTGTCGCGCGTGGTGGCCGAATAGCCGCTGATCGATGCGTCGACCACACCGAACAGGGTGACGGACGACTGAGCAGAGGCAACACCGGCGACAGCCAGGGCAGCCAGAGCAACTGCCCTTTCGGCGCGAAAACTAGAGTGGCTTCAGGGGGCGCAAGGGTGGCGCGGAAAGAAAAAAGCCCCGAGCTTTGCAGCTCGGGGCTAAATCCACCAATTGGAAGGGTGGAGGAGACAACTGGGTGCGCATACGTTTGCGCGATGAAATAAAGTATATCGGCTGTTTGTTGCGATGCAACAAGCGAGTGATGCTTTTCCCACACACAAACGGGTGTCGATGTGCATTTTTGCCCGACATCCCTCACTGGAAACCCAATATTTCATGGAATGCACAGTAAGTTGGACCGGCGACTCGGGCACCAGGTCGGCGATGGGCTTCGTGGCCGAGACGGGCAGCGGCCACGTCCTGATGATGGATGGCGCCCCTGACGCCGCAAAACCCGAGAACGGCGGCCAGAACCTGGCCGCCAGACCGATGGAAACCGTGCTGGCCGGCACGGGCGGCTGCACGGCCTATGACGTCGTGCTGATCCTCAAGCGCGGGCGTCACCAGGTGGAGCGATGCAGTGTCAAGCTCACCAGCGAGCGCGCTGAAAAGGACCCCAAGGTCTTCACCAAGATCCACATGCACTTCACCGTGGCCGGCAAGGGCATTCCGGCCTCCGCCGTGGAGCGCGCGATTGCGCTGAGCCACGAAACCTACTGCTCGGCCAGCATCATGCTGGCGAAGACCGCTGAAATCACGACCAGCTTCGACCTGATCGAGACCTGAGGCTGGCGGCCGCCCTCAGATGCGGTGTGCCAGCGTGGTCATCACGCGGGAAGCCATGCGCATCAACGCCTTGGCCGGGGCGGGCAGCTCCGCGGCGCCTGCATCGACGGCTTGCGCGGCGTGGCGTGCTTCGTCAACCTTCATCTGCTCGACCACGGCCCTTGAGGCGCTGTCCGCCAGCGGAAGCCGGTCCAGATGGCTGTCCAGGTGGGCCTCCACCTGCCGCTCCGTCTCCGCAACGAAGCCCAGGCTCATTGGGTCTCCAAGACGCCCCGCAACGAGGCCGAGGCCGAATGCCCCGGCATACCAGATCGGATTCAGGAGGGACGGCCTCGCCCCCAGATCATCGAGGCGCTGGCGTGTCCAGGCCAGGTGATCCGTTTCCTCATGCGCAGCCTCGATGAAATGCGCGCGCAGGGCGGGATCACGTGCCACGGCGGCCTGGGCCGTGTAAAGCGCCTGCGCGCAGACTTCGCCGACATGGTTCACGCGCATCAACGCGCCGGCTTCGCGGCGCTCCGCCTCGCTCATTTCGCCCGGTGGCTGGGAAGGCGCAGGCAGTGCCCGGGTTGCGTGGGGACGGGCAAACAGGGTGCGCAATGCCGCGTCCGCCGCGGTCAGGACGGGATCAAACAAAGCAGTCATGCCCCTATTTGACCGCACACGGGAAACCCCGGATCGAACGGGCATTGCATTTCATATAGTGGAGCGAAGCTGCCCTAAGACCTTTGTTGCAGGACTGCAACGAAACGCGCAGACCAGCCAACATTTCGGGAGATTTGTTTTGCCCTGCCGCAGCGGCTCTGGTGCAATAGCATCAACTTCCCAAAAGGAGGTTGGCCCGGGGTCCGGTGGGAGCACAAATGTGCCAGTCACGGTGAGCCCTTCGCACCGGAGCCCTATGTTTAACCTTGGAGAAACTTGCAATGAAAAAATCTCTAGTTGCTCTGGCTGCCCTGGCTGTCGCCGGTGTTGCCTCGGCTCAGTCGTCCGTCACTCTGTTCGGTGTGGTCGACGCGTCGATCAGCGGCTATTCGAGCACGGCACGTGACCTGAACCCGACCGTGTTCCCCAATGCTTTCGGCATTCCCGTCTACCTGAACCAAGGTTCGGTCAAGACCAGCAGCCGTCAACTGGCTAACTCGGGCTACAACTCCAGCCGTCTGGGCTTCCGTGGTACGGAAGACCTCGGTGGTGGCCTGGCAGCCAGCTTCTGGCTCGAAGCCCCGATCTCCAACGACGACGGCCAACAAGGTATCGCTACGTTCGCACGTCGCTCTACCGTGAGCCTGTCGGGTGGTTTCGGTGAAATCCGCCTGGGTCGTGACTACACCCCGACGTTCTGGAACGACACCGTGTTCGATCCGTTCGGCACCAACGGCGTTGGCACCAACCTGATCTCGACGGCTAACACCTCGTTCGGCGGCTTCGGTACCCCCGCAGCTTCGACCGGCGCGTTCACCAACGTCGGTACCAGCAACTACGTTCGCGCAAGCAACACCATTGGCTACTTCCTGCCCCCGAACCTCGGCGGCTTCTATGGCCAAGTGATGTACGGCATGAGCGAGAAGACCAAGTACGACAACGGCATCTACACGCCCACGACGGCTAACGCCGCTCGTCAAGGTCGTTACGTCGGTGGCCGTTTCGGCTACGCGAACGGTCCTCTGGACGTGGCTCTGGCCTACGGTTCGAGCACTGTTGGCGACAACTACTACGCTGGCACGACCACCAAGATCAACACCCTGAACCTGGGCGCTTCGTATGACTTCGGTCCCGTGAAGCTGTTCGGTGAAGTGTCGCAAGCCAAGAACAAGATCGACTACGAAGTGACGCCTTTCCTGGGCGGCCGCAACGACATCGACCTGAAGGGCTACCTGATCGGCGTGACGGTTCCCGTCGGTGCCGGCCTGATCCGCGCTTCGTACTCGGCAGTCAAGTACGACCTGAACCAGCCGTTCAACCCGTTCGTGCTGAACAACAACGCCGACCCGAAGGCTAACAAGCTGGCTCTGGGCTACGTGCACAACCTGTCGAAGCGCACGGCTCTGTACGCTACGGTTGCTCGCATCAGCAACAAGAACGGCGCTGCCCTGACAGTTGGCGGCCCTGGCTTCTACCAAAACGCAGCTGGCACCTTCACCCCGAAGAGCTCGACCGGCTACGACTTCGGTATCCGTCACGCTTTCTAATTTGACGCTGGCGCAAGCCAGCTTCGGATGAAAAAGCCAAAAGCCACTCGGCGAAAGTCGAGTGGCTTTTTTTCGTCCGCAGTTTTCATGCTGCCCTTGGGGAAATCACGGACAGCACCCTCGGGGAACCACCGTGCGGGCACGTACCTTGCACTGCTAGCATGCCAGTTCACTCTGTTTATTGAATGATTGCCTTCGTACTGCGCCGCCTGATCCAGGCCGTGATCGTGATGGTCGCGGTCGCGTTCATCGCCTTCCTCTTGTTCCAATATGTCGGTGATCCCGTCGTGTTCCTCCTGGGGCAGGACGCGAAACCCGACCAGATCCGTGAATTGCGCGCCGCATTGGGGCTCGACCAGCCCTTCTTCGTGCAGTTCTGGCACTTCCTGGTCAATGCCGCCCAAGGCGAGTTCGGGCTGAGCCTGCGCCAGGGCGCGAAGGTGTCGCGCCTGATCGGCGAGCGCTTCCCGGCCACGCTCGAACTGGCGCTCGTGGCTGCCGTGCTGGCGCTGTTCATCGGCATTCCGATGGGTGTCTACACCGCACTGCGCCGGGGCACCTTCCTGAGCCAGTTCTTCATGACGGTGTCGCTGCTCGGCGTGTCGCTGCCCACATTCCTGATCGGCATCCTGCTGATCCTCGTCTTTGCCGTGACGCTGGGCTGGTTCCCGAGCTTCGGGCGCGGCGAGACCGTCAAGTTCGGCTGGTGGAGCAGCGGTCTCTTCAGCGTCGACGGCTGGCAGCACATCGTGCTGCCGGCGGTGACGCTGGCGATCTTCCAGCTCACGCTCATCATGCGGTTGGTGCGCGCCGAGATGCTCGAAGTGCTGCGCACCGACTACATCAAGTTCGCGCGCGCCCGCGGCCTGTCGAACCGCGCGATCCATTTCGGCCATGCGCTCAAGAACACGCTGGTGCCCGTGATGACCATCACCGGCCTGCAGCTCGGCGGCCTCATCGCCTTTGCGATCATCACCGAATCGGTGTTCCAGTGGCCCGGCATGGGCCTGCTGTTCATCCAGGCCGTGACCTTCGCCGACATTCCGGTGATGGCCGCCTACCTGTGCCTGATTGCCTTGATCTTCGTGGTGATCAACCTCGTGGTCGACCTGCTGTACTTCGTCGTCGATCCGCGGCTGCGCGTCGGCAAGGCGGGAGGGCACTGACATGACCGCAGCGACAGCAGAAGCTCCGCGCCTGAAGGCATCCGGCCGCGCATTCGCGCACATCGCCAGCTTCTACCCCGAGATCACGGCCTTTCGCCGCGACCTGCACGCCCACCCCGAACTCGGCTTCGAAGAGGTCTACACCTCCGGGCGCGTGCGCGAGGCCCTGCGTGCCTGCGGCGTGGACGAGATCCACGAGGGCATCGGCAGGACCGGCGTGGTCGGGGTCATCCGCGGGCGCTCGACGGCCAGCGGCCGGATGATCGGCCTCCGCGCCGACATGGACGCGCTGCCCATGCGCGAGGACAACGATTTCGGCTGGCGCTCCGCCAGCGACGGCCTGATGCACGGCTGCGGCCACGACGGCCACACCGCCATGCTGGTCGGCGCCGCGCGCTACCTGGCCGAGACGCGCGACTTCGACGGCACTGCCGTGCTGATCTTCCAGCCCGGCGAAGAGGGTTTCGCCGGCGCGCGCGTGATGATCGAGGACGGCCTGTTCGACCGCTTCCCCGTGAACGCCGTCTACGCGATGCACAACTGGCCCGCCATGCCGGCCGGCACCGTCGGCATCAACCGCGGCGCGATGATGGCCGCGGCCGACCGCATCACTATCAACATCAAGGGCAAGGGCGGCCATGGTGCGCATGCCTACCTGACCGTCGACCCGGTCGTGGTCGCGGCGCACATCATCACCGCGGCCCAGACCATCGTCTCGCGCAACGTGCGCCCGATCGATGCCGCCGTCATCAGCATCTGCGCGATGCAGGCCGGCGACCTCGGCGCGATGAGCGTGGTGCCGGGCGAGGCCACGCTGGTGGGCACCGTGCGCACCTTCAGCGCGCGGGTGCAGGCGCAGGTCGAGCAGCGGCTGAACGAGCTGTGCGCGGCGATCGCGTCGGGCTTCGGCGCCACCGCCACCATCAAGTACGAGCGCATCTACCCCGCCACCATCAACACCGCGCCCGAGGCCATGTTCGCGGCCGACGTGGCCGAGTCGCTGGTCGGCGCGAAGAACGTCGACCGCAGCATGGAGCCCAGCATGGGCGCCGAAGACTTCTCCTTCATGCTGCAGAAGAAGGCGGGCGCCTATCTGCGCATCGGCCAGGACGTGCGCGACGGCGCCTTCCTGCACAACAGCCGCTACGACTTCAATGACGAGATCCTGCCGCTGGGCGCCGCGTTGCACGCGGGCCTGATCGAGCAGGGCATGCCGCTTGCCGCCACCCGCGGCGCGCAGCCAGGGAAAGCCGCCGCTACCGCGGCGCCGTGATTTGTTTGATTCCAACCCGAGGAGTGTTCCCATGAGTTTCAAGAAGAATGTGGCCGCGGCCGCCGTTTTGTGCGCCCTGAGCGCCGTCAGCATGGTCGCCGGCGCGCAGACCATCCGCATCGCGAACCAGGGGGACGCGCTATCGCTGGACCCGCACTCGCTCAACGAATCGCTGCAGCTGAGCGTCACCGCCAACGTGTATGAAACCCTCGTGGGCCGCAACAAGGACCTGAGCCTCGCACCGCTGCTGGCCACCAGCTGGAAGCAGACTTCGCCGAACGTCTGGCGCTTCGAACTGCGCAAGGGCGTGGTGTTCCATGACGGCACGCCTTTCACCGCCGACGACGTGGTGTTCAGCTTCGCGCGCGCCCAGGGCGACGGCTCCGACATGCGCGCCACGCTGAGCGACATCAAGGCCGTGCGCAAGGTCGGCGACCTCGCGGTCGAGATCGAGACCAACGGCCCGTTCCCCATCCTGCCCGACGTGATCTCGCTGACGATGATCATGAGCAAGAAATGGTGCGAGGAAAACCAGGCCACCAAGCCGGTCGACCGCCGCAAGGGCATCGAGAACACCGCCTCGTTCAAGGCCAACGGCACCGGCCCGTTCCGCGTGCGCGAGCGCCAGCCCAACGTGCGCACCGTGTTCACGCGCAACGGCACCTACTGGGGCAAGATCGACGGCAACGCGCAGGAGATCATCTTCACGCCCATCGCCAACCCCGCCACCCGCGTGGCCGCGCTGGTCTCCGGCGAAGTGGACGTGATGGAACCCGTGCCGGTACAGGACATCGCGCGCATCAATGCCGCGCCCAACGCCCGCGTCATCACCGGCCCCGAGCTGCGCACCATCTTCCTGGGCATGGACCAGAAGCGCGACGAGCTGCAGTACTCGAACATCAAGGGCAAGAACCCGTTCAAGGACAAGCGCGTCCGCCAGGCCTTCTACCAGGCCATCGACATCGCCGGCATCCAGCGCACCGTGATGCGCGGCGCCTCGCGCCCCACCGCCTTGCTGGTCGGCCCCGGCATCAACGGCTGGACCGCAGAGCAGGACAAGCGCCTGCCCTATGACGTCGAAGCCGCCAAGAAGCTGCTGACCGAAGCCGGCTACCCCAACGGCTTCGAGGTGTCGCTGAACTGCCCGAACGACCGCTACGTGAACGACGGCCAGATCTGCCAGAGCGTGGCGTCCAGCCTCGCGAAGATCGGCGTCAAGATCAACCTGGTGGCCGAGACCAAGGGCACCTACTTCCCCAAGGTGCTGCGCCGCGACACCAGCTTCTACATGCTGGGCTGGACTCCGACCACCTACGACGCGCACAACGCGCTGAGTTCGCTCACCTCCTGCCCCGACGACAAGGGCACCGGCCAGTTCAACCTGGGCGCTTATTGCAATCCCAAGCTTGACGAGCTGACCAAGCAGATCCAGTCGGAGACCGACAAGGCCAAGCGCAACGAGCTGATCAAGGAGGCCTTCAAGATGCACGCCGACGACGTGGGCCACCTGCCGCTGCATCAGCAGTCGCTGGCCTGGGGCGTGAGCAAGAAGGTCGAGCTGGTGCAGCTGGCCGACAACTTCATGTACTTCAAGTGGATGAGCATCAAGCCGTAAGGATGCCTGCCCTCAGGCTTTTGACTCCGCTGCGCTGCATGTGACTTAGCCACCCCCTTCCAAAGGGGGTGGCACGGCCGCCCCGGGGCGGCCCGGCGGCGGCGGCCTTACGCGGATTTGCTTCACGATGAAAAAAACTTTTGCCCGTTGGCTCGACAGCGATGTCGGCTACAGCTTTCGCACATCGCCGGTGGCCATTGCCGCCGCGCTCATCGCGCTGGTCTGCGTGGTCTGCGCGGTGTTCGCCGGCTGGGTGTCGCCGCACAACCCCTTCGACCTGGCCGCCCTCGAACTCGGCGACGCGCGGCTGCCGCCCGCCTGGAGCGCCGAAGGCTCGTCCAAGTACCTGCTGGGCACCGACGACCAGGGGCGCGACATTCTCTCGGCCGTCATCTATGGCGCGCGCATCTCGCTGATCGTCGGCCTCGTGTCGGTGGTGCTGTCGGTCGTGGTGGGCGTGGTGCTGGGCCTGGTTGCCGGATTCTTCGGCGGCTGGCTTGATTCGTTCCTCATGCGCGTGTGCGACGTGATGCTGTCGTTTCCGCCCATCCTGGTGGCGCTGCTCATTGCCGGTGTCGGCCGCGCGCTCTTTCCCAACGCGCAGGAGTCGCTGGCCTTCGGCGTGCTGATCATTTCCATCTCGCTGACCGGCTGGGTGCAGTACGCGCGCACGGTGCGCGGCTCCACGCTGGTGGAGCGCAACAAGGAATACGTGCAGGCCGCGCGCGTCACCGGCGTGGCGCCGCTGCGCATCATGCTGCGCCACGTGCTGCCCAACGTGATGGGGCCGGTGATGGTGCTGGCCACGATCCAGGTGGCGACGGCCATCATCACCGAGGCCACGCTGTCGTTCCTGGGCGTCGGCGTGCCGCCGACTTCGCCGTCGCTGGGCACGCTCATCAGCATCGGCAACCAGTACCTGTTCTCGGGCGAATGGTGGATCACGGTGTTTCCGGGCCTGATGCTGGTGCTCATCGCGCTCAGCGTGAACCTGCTCGGCGACTGGCTGCGCGACGCGCTCAACCCGCGCCTGCGCTGAAGACAAGAAGGAGAACGCCACCATGACGCTGCTCCAGGTCAAAGACCTCGTCGTCGAGTTTCCGCACCGCCGAGGCACGCTGCGCGCGCTCGACCGGATTTCCTTCGACATCGCGCCCGGGGAAATCCTCGGCGTGGTGGGCGAGTCGGGCGCCGGCAAGTCGCTCACGGGCGCGGCCATCATCGGCCTGCTCGAAGCGCCGGGCCGCGTGGCGGGCGGTGAAATCCGCCTCGATGGCCAGCGCATCGACAACCTCGGCTTCGATGCGATGCGGCCGATTCGCGGGCGCAAGATCGGCGCGATCTTCCAGGACCCGCTGACTTCGCTGAACCCGCTCTACACCGTGGGCCGGCAGCTGGTCGAGACCATCCGGGCGCACCTGCCGGTGACCGACGCCGAGGCCCGCAAGCGTGCCATCGGCCTGCTGCAGGACACCGGCATTCCCGCCGCCGAGCAGCGCATCGACCACTTTCCGCACCAGTTTTCCGGCGGCATGCGGCAACGCGTGGTGATCGCGCTGGCGCTGGCGGCCGAGCCCAAGCTCATCGTGGCCGACGAGCCGACCACCGCGCTGGACGTGTCGATCCAGGCGCAGATCATTCAGTTGCTCAAGCGCATCTGCAAGGAGCGCGGCGCGGCGGTGATGCTCATCACCCACGACATGGGCGTGATCGCCGAGACCTGCGACCGCGTGGCCGTGATGTATGCCGGGCGCATCGCCGAGATCGGCCCGGTGCACGAGGTGATCCACCAGCCCGCGCACCCCTACACCTCGGGCCTGATGGCGTCGATTCCCGACATGGCGAGCGACCGCGAACGGCTCAACCAGATCGACGGCGCCATGCCGCGGCTCAACGCCATTCCGACGGGCTGCGCCTACAACCCGCGCTGCCCGCGCACTTTTGCCCGCTGCCTGACCGAGCGGCCGGAACTCATGCACGCCGGCGCCACCCGCGCCGCCTGCTGGCTGCACGACGCAACCGATCCGCACACCGGCCAGGCCGAACTGGCCGCGCGGCACCACGACGCTCTGGCGGCCGGCGAACGCGCCACGCCCGAAGCGGCAGAACCCCTGAGCGAGGTGACGCGATGAGCGCAGCAGTGATCGAACCCCGCGGCAACGCAACTGCAACCGCAACCGCCGCGGCAGGCGAACCGCTGGTGGTGGCCCACGACCTGGCCCGCACCTTCGACGTTTCGCCGCCCTGGCTCAACCGCGTGCTCGAACGCAAGCCGCGCGTGCTGCTGCATGCGGTGGACGGCGTGAGCTTCTCCATAGAACGCGGCAAGACGCTGGCGCTGGTGGGCGAGTCGGGCTGCGGCAAGAGCACGGTGGCGCGCCTGCTGGTGGGCCTGTATGCGCCCACGCGCGGCGGCCTGCAGTTCGACGGGCAGGACGCGCACGCCGCGTTCAAGACCCCCGAAGGCCGCAAGCTGCGCCGCCGCATCCAGATGATCTTCCAGGACCCCTACGCGAGCCTGAACCCGCGCTGGATCGTGGAGGACATCATCGGCGAGCCGCTGCGCGAGCACGGCATCATCAGCGACAAGGCCGCGCTGCGGGAGCGCGTGGGCGAACTGCTGAAGTCGGTCGGCCTGTCGCCGCTGGACATGAGCAAGTACCCGCACCAGTTCTCGGGCGGCCAGCGCCAGCGCATTTCCATTGCCCGCGCGCTCGCCACGCAGCCCGAGTTCCTGGTGTGCGACGAGCCCACCTCGGCGCTGGACGTGAGCGTGCAGGCGCAGGTGCTCAACATCATGAAGGACCTGCAGCGCGAGCAGGGCCTGACCTATCTCTTCATTTCGCACAACCTCGCGGTGGTGCGCCACGTGGCCGACCAGGTCGGCGTGATGTACCTGGGCCGGCTGGTCGAGGTGGCCGACAAGCAGAAGCTGTTTGCCGCGCCACAGCATCCGTACACGCGCATGCTGCTGGACGCCATTCCGCAGATGAAGCACACCGGCCGCTCCCGCACACCGGTGCAGGGCGAGGTGCCGAATCCGCTGAACCCGCCCACGGGCTGCGCCTTCCATCCGCGCTGCCCGCATGCCAATGCGCGCTGCTCGGCGGAGCGGCCGAAGCTGCTGGGCATCAAGGGCGTGCAGGTGGCTTGCCACGCGGTCGAAGAGGGGCGCATCTAGCGCGGCGGCCACCCATCTTCGAAAAAGTGTGCGCAAAGGCACCGCCTTGCGCAGAAAACTGTTGCAGAGTGCCGCCATGCCGATCACGACCACTCTTGCAAGCTCCGAACTGGGCCGCCGCGGCTTCCTCATGGGCACCGCCCTTGGCGCAACCGCCGTGCTGGCTTCCCTGGCCTGCAGCGTGCAGGCCGCCGGCGCGGCCACGCGGCGCATGCCGGTCGTCTTCATCGGGCACGGTTCGCCCATGAACGCCATCACCGACAACGCCTTCACGCGGCGCCTGTCGGCGTGGGGGCGGGAGCTGCCGCGGCCGTCGGCCATCCTCAGCGTGTCGGCGCACTGGCTGAGCCGGGGCGCCACGGGCGTCGGCATGCAGGAGCGGCCGAAGACCATCCACGACTTCGGCGGCTTCCCGCAGGCGCTGTTCGACGTCGAATACCCCGCGCCCGGCCACCCGGCGCTCGCGCGGGAAACCGTCGGTGCGGTGAAACAGGCGCCGGTGATCGGCACCGACCAGTGGGGCCTGGACCACGGCACCTGGACGGTGCTGAAGCACCTGTACCCGAAGGCCGACGTGCCCGTGTTCCAGCTCAGCATCGACTACGACAAGCCGGCGGCCTTCCACTATGCGGTGGGGCGGGATCTGGCGGCCTTGCGCGACAAGGGCGTGCTGGTGATGGGCAGCGGCAACGTGGTGCACAACCTGCGCGCCACCGACCGCGGAACGCCGGACGGCCCGAGCGCCAGCCGCCCGTGGGCGCAGTCTTTCGACGATGCGGTGAAGTCCGCGCTGGCCGGCCGCGACGACCGCGCGCTGGTCGATTACGCCAAGCTCGAAGGCGCGTCGACCGCGGTGGCCACGCCCGACCACTACTACCCGTTTCTCTACGCCCTTGGCGCCGCCGGCACCGGCGAGCGCGCGAAGACGGTCTACGAGGGGTTCCAGTCGGGCACGCTCAGCATGCGTTGCCTGCAGTTCGGCTGAGCGCGGCCCGGGCCCGAGGGGGCCTTACTGCTCCTCGCCCCAGGAGAAGCCGTCGCGCGCGATCATCGCGCTCGACGCGCTCGGGCCCCAGGTGCCGGCCGCATAGGGGCGCGGGCCGCCGTCCGATTCCCAGCTGTCGATCAGCGGCTCGACCCAGCGCCAGGCTTCTTCCTGCTCGTCGCTGCGCACGAACAGGTTGAGCCGGCCGTCGATCACGTCCAGCAGCAGGCGCTCGTAGGCGCCCACGCGCTCGGCGCCGAAGCGCTTGTCGAAGTCCAGGTCCAGCTGCACCGGCGCCAGCTGGTTGGCCGAGCTCTGGTTGCCGTTGCTGCGCTGGCGGTTGTCCTGGGCCTGCGCGAGCATGTGCAGCTCCAGCCCGTCCTTGGGCTGCAGGTTGATGACGAACTTGTTCACGTTGCCGGCCGGCGCGCGATAGATGGCGTGCGGCGTGGGCCTGAAATTGACCTCGATGCGCGCGTCGCGCGAGGCCAGCCGCTTGCCGGTGCGGATGTAGAACGGCACGCCGGCCCAGCGCCAGTTGGCGATTTCGGTGCGCAGCGCCACGAAGGTCTCGGTGCGGCTGTCGGGGTTCACGCCCGGCTCGTCGCGGTAGCCCTGCACCCGCTCGC
Source organism: Variovorax sp. efr-133-TYG-130 (assembly GCF_030208835.1). Classification (NCBI taxonomy): domain Bacteria; kingdom Pseudomonadati; phylum Pseudomonadota; class Betaproteobacteria; order Burkholderiales; family Comamonadaceae; genus Variovorax; species Variovorax sp. efr-133-TYG-130. The sequence continues at coordinate 37,427 of NZ_JARVTD010000044.1, forward strand.
CGTAGGCCGTGCCGGCCGTGTACTGGCCGCGCACCGCATGCAGGCTCAGGCTCTCGGGCGTCCAGGGCTTGAGCGCGCGCAGCACCTTGAGCTTTTCGTCGCGGATGGCGTCGGCGTGCGAGTTGATCGGCGGCTCCATGCCGATGGCGCACAGCAGCTGCAGCGCATGGTTCTGCACCATGTCGCGCAGCGCGCCGGTCTGGTCGTAGAAGGCGCCGCGCTTTTCCACGCCCAGGTCTTCGGCGATGGTGATCTGGATGTTGGCGATGTGCTCGCGGCGCCAGATGGGCTCGAACAGCGCATTGCCGAAGCGCATGGCAAACAGGTTCTGAACCGAGGGCTTGCCCAGGTAGTGGTCGATGCGGAAGACCTGCTTTTCCTCGAGCACCTTGCCCACGGCCGCGTTGATGGCGCGGTTGGAAGCCAGGTCGTGGCCCAGCGGCTTTTCCAGCACGATGCGCGTCCTGGGGCCGTTCATGCCGGCGGCGGCGATCTGCTCGACCACCTGCGTGAAGAGCGCGGGCGCGGTGGCCACGTACATCACCACCGTGTCGGCGTCGCGCTGCTTGAGCAGTTCGGAGAGGCGCGCGTAGTCTTCGGTCTTGGACAGGTCCATGCGCAGGTAGTGCAGCATCGACGCGAACTTCTTGAACTCGTCGGGCGAGGGCCGCTTGGCGCCTTCGACCGCATTGAAGCGCGACTGGATGAGCTCGCGGTACTGGTCGTCGGAGTGATCGTCGCGAGCCACCCCGATGATTCGCCCGTCTTGCGGCAGGCTGCCGTGCCGGAATGCCTGGAACAGCGCGGGCATGAGCTTGCGCCATGCGAGGTCGCCAGTACCGCCGAACAGAACGAGATCGAAGCTCATGAGAAAACTTTCCTTTGTCTGAGTGCCGAGCAGGCCGATGTGCCAGTCGCGATGGTACTTGTACCGATTCGCGAGACCTGTACTAAAGCTACGCTGCACCACGGCCGCAAGGCCATTTTTTATGCCGAGGTGGAGATTTCGAATGAAGAGCAAGCTTTTTACCGCAGCCGCGCTGCTGGGTCTGTCGGCCGCGGCGTCGGCGCAGACCGTCAATGTCATCTGCTCGGTCCAGGCCGAGTGGTGCAACGTGATTTCCACCGTCTACGCGCGTACCACCGGCGTGCGCATCAACATGGCGCTCAAGGGTTCCGGCGAGGCGCTGGCCCAGCTGATCGCCGAGAAGGACAACCCCAAGACCGACGTCTGGTTCGGCGGCACCGGCGACCCGCACCTGCAGGCGGCCGAACAGGGCCTGACGCTCGAATACAAGTCGCCCACGCTGTCGCAGTTGCACCCCTGGGCGCAGCAGCAGGCCAAGCAGTCGGGCTACAAGACTGTCGGCATCTACTCGGGCCCGCTGGGCTTCGGCTACAACCCCGAGCTGCTGGCCAAGAAGAAGCTGCCGGTGCCCAAGACCTGGGCCGACCTGCTCAAGCCCGAGTACAAGGGCGACATCCAGGTGGCCAACCCCGCGTCGAGCGGCACGGCCTACACCATGATCGCCACGCTGGTGCAGATGATGGGCGAGGACAAGGCATTCGAGTACCTGAAGGCGCTGCACAAGAACGTGGGCCAGTACACCCGCTCGGGCACCGGCCCGATCAAGGCGGTGGCGCGCGGCGAGACCGCCATCTCCATCAGCTTCGTGCATGACGGCCCGGGCGAGAAGATGCAGGGCTTCCCGGTCGAGACCATCACGCCGAGCGACGGCACCGGCGCCGAGATCGGCTCCATGAGCATCATCAAGGGCGCACGCAACCTCGACGCCGCCAAGAAGTTCTACGAATGGGCGCTGACGCCCGCCGCGCAGGAACTGGGCGCCGCCAACAAGCAGTTCCAGCTGCCGAGCAACGTGAACGCCAAGCTCGACCCGCGCATTCCCGACTTCAAGAAGATCAAGTTCATCAACTATGACTACGCCAAGTACGGCGCCAGCGCCGAGCGCCGCCGCCTGATCGCGCGCTGGGAAAAAGACGTCAATTCGCTGCCTCGCTAAGTGGAAGCGCGCGCTATCGAAGGCGCGCCGGTCAATCCGGCGTCCCTGGCCGCCGCCCGGCGTTCGCAGCGCTGGATCTGGGCATGGGTCGCGCTGGGCCTGGCGGCCTACCTGCTGCTGCCCTGGTATGCGATCCAGGATTCGACCTGGTACGAAGCCGTTCCGCAGGTGTTCAGCCAGGCGGAGGGCGCCAACGGACTGATGCAGGCGGCCACGCAGGGGCGCGGCTGGCTCTTCATCGGGCTGGCGGGGCTGCTGCTGTGCGCCGTGGGCGCTTGGCTGCCGGCCGGCAAGGCGCAAGGGCGCTGGCTGCTGGCGGGCGGGCTGACAGGCGCGCTCGGGCTGGCGGTGGCGGGCTTCACCATCGGTGCGCGCGGCTGGAGCTTTGCCGCGCTCAACGCGCAGTTCGGCGAACTGGCGGTCAACCAGTTCGGCATCGGCGCGGGCGGCTTCGTGGCGCTCACTGCCCTGCTGGTGCTGATGGCCTTCGGCATCGCGCGGCTGGGCCTGTTCAAGGGCGACCTGTTCGTGGCGGCTGCCGTCGTCGGCTGCGGCGTGCTGATGGCGCTGTTCATCGCGTACCCGGTAAGCAAGGCGCTGTCGGGCGCCTTCTTCAATGAAGACGGGCAGTGGTCGATCACGGCCTTCGTCGCCCGCGTGTTCACCGAGCGCATCTGGGGCCTGGGCTGCCTGAGCGGCGGCGTGCGCTGCGGCGTGGCCTGGAACACGCTGGTGCTGGCGCTGCTCACGGCTGCCGGCACCACCTTCCTGGGCACGCTGATGGCGCTGATGGCCGAGCGCGGCAGCAAGCGCGGGCAGGGCGCGCTGCGGGTGCTGGCGCTGCTGCCGATCATCACGCCGCCGTTCGTGGTGGGGCTCGGGCTCATCTTGCTGTTCGGCCGCGCCGGCATCGTCAACCAGGTGCTGGAGAGCGTGTTCGGCATCGAGCCCACGCGCTGGTTCTACGGCATGCCGGGCGTGCTGGTGGCACAGCTGTTCGCCTTCACGCCCATCGCCTTCATGATCATGCGCGGCGTGGTGCAGGGCATCGCGCCCAGCCTGGAAGAGGCGGCGCAGATGCTGCGCGCCGACCGCCGCCGCACCTTCTTCACCATCACGCTGCCGCTGCTGAAGCCCGGGCTGGCCAATGCCTTCCTGTTCGGCTTCATCGAAAGCATTGCCGACTTCGGCAACCCGGTGGTGGTGGGCGGGCAGTTCTCGGTGCTGTCGACCGACATCTTCTTCGCCATCGTCGGCGCGCAGTACGACCAGGGCCGCGCGGCCTCGCTGGCCTGGGTGCTCACGCTGTTCGCGCTCGGCGTGTTCGCGCTGCAGCGCGGCCTGCTGGGCAAGCAGAACTACACCACCGTGAGCGGCAAAGGCGACGCCGGCATCGCGATGGCGCTGCCCGACGGCGTGCGCCGCACCATCTACTGCATCGCCATGCCGTGGATCGCGTTCACCGCGGTGGTCTACCTGTTCGCCTTCGCGGGCGGCTTCGTGCAGACCTGGGGGCGCGACTACAGCTTCACGCTGAACCACTTCAAGAGCGCCTTCGCACTGGAGTGGGGGCAGTTCGGGCTGGTGTGGGCGGGCACCGCGTGGAACTCGCTGATCACCACGCTCAAGCTCGCGGGCATCTCGGCGCCGATCACCGCCGCGCTGGGCCTGCTCATCGCCTGGCTGCTGGCGCGCAACGAGTTCAAGGGGCAGGGGCTCTTCGAGTTCGGCGCGCTGCTGGCCTTCGCGATTCCGGGCACGGTGCTGGGCGTGAGCTACATCCTGGCCTTCAACGTACCGCCCTTCGAGCTCACGGGCACGGGGCTGATCATCGTGCTGTGCTTCATGTTCCGCAATCTGCCGGTGGGCGTGCGCGCCGGCACCGCGGCATTCAAGCAGCTCGACCGCTCGCTCGACGAGGCCTCGCTGATGCTGCGCGCATCGACCTCGCAGACGCTCTTCAAGGTGGTGCTGCCGCTGCTCAAGCCCGCCCTGGTGGCCGCGCTGGTCTACAGCTTCGTGCGCGCGATGACCACGGTGAGCGCGGTGATCTTCCTGGTCACGGCAGAGAACGAACTGGCCACCACTTACATCATCGGCCGCGTCGGCAACGGCGACTACGGCATTGCGCTGGCTTACTGCACGGTGCTCATGATCCTGATGTCGCTGGCGATTGCGCTGGTGCAGTGGGTGGTGGGGGAGCGCAAGCTGGGGCGGCGCAAGGCGGGGGCGGCACCCGTGGTGGCCGCGCCGGTGCATTGAAACGGGAGAACAACACATGAGCAACGGCATCGAATTCCGCAACGTCACCAAGCGCTACGGCACCGACAGGAACGCGCCGCTGGCCGTCAAGGGCATCAGCTTCGAGGTGCCCGTGGGCACGCTCACCACCATCCTCGGCCCCTCGGGCTGCGGCAAGACGACCACGCTGCGCATGATCGCGGGGCTGGAGTCGCCGACCTCGGGCTCGATCTTCATGGGCGGGCGCGACGTGACCACGCTGGGCCCGGCCGAGCGCAACGTCAGCATGATGTTCCAGAGCTATGCGCTGTTCCCGCACATGAACGTGATCGAGAACGTGGGCTACGGCCTGCGCATGAGCGGCGTGAAGAAGGACGAGGCCACTTCGCGGGCGCGCGAGGCGCTGCGCGGCGTGGGCCTTGTCGGTTTCGACGAGCGCCTGCCCAGCGAGCTTTCGGGCGGCCAGCAGCAGCGCGTGGCCCTGGCGCGCGCGCTGGTGCTGGAGCCGGCGGTGCTGCTGTTCGACGAGCCGCTGTCCAACCTCGACGCCCGCCTGCGGCGCGAGATGCGCGAAGAGATCCGCACGCTGCAGCAGCGGCTGAAGCTCACGGTGGCCTACGTCACGCACGACCAGAGCGAGGCGCTGGCCGTGAGCGACCAGATCATCGTCATGGACCATGGCGTGATCGCCCAGCGCGGCACGCCCGAGCAGCTCTACGGCCGGCCCGAGAGCGAGTTCGTCGCCGGCTTCATGGGCGAGGCGATGGTGTTTCCCGCCACGGCGCACGCCGACGGCAGCGTGGCGCTGGGGCCGCTGCGCCTGCAGCCGCGCTACGCGGTGGCGCCCGGCACGGTAAAAGTGGCGGTGCGGCCCGAGGCGTGGCAGATCGGCGCCCACGGCGCGGCCGACGGCCTGCCGGCCACGTTGCGCAAGTCGGCCTACCTCGGCAGCTTCTATGAATATGGCTTCGACACCACCCTGGGGCCGGTCTTCGTGGTGTCGACCGACCTGTCGCGGCCGCTGGCGGCTGGCGCCCAGGCGACGCTGTCCCTGGGAGCCCACGGCGTGAGCGTGGTGCCCGGCGCATGAAACAATGGCGCCATGAACGTGGTTTTCGATCTGGGCGCCGTGCTGTTCGCATGGGAGCCCGCCCGCCTGGTACAGGCTCACCTGGCGTCCCATGCACCCACCGAGGCCGCCGCGGCCGCGATGGGGCGGGCGCTTTTCCATCACGACGACTGGACCGGCTTCGACTGCGGCACCCGCACGCTGGATGACGCCATCGCCCGCATGTCGGCCCGGCTGTCACTGCCTCCGGAGCCGTTGCACGCGATGCTGCAGGGTCTGGGCGAGCGGCTGGAGCCGATCCCGGTCACGGTGGCCATGCTCGAGCAGCTCATGGAACACCGCGAGGCCGGCCAGCCGCTGCGGCTGTACTACCTGTCGAACATGCCCGCGCCCTACGCCAGGGCCATCGAGCGCCGGCATGCCTTCATGCGGCGCTTCGACGGCGGTGTGTTCTCGGGCGACGTGAAATTCCTCAAGCCGGAGCGCGAGATCTACGAGGTGCTGGCCATGCGCCATGGCCTCGACCCCGAGCAGACGGTGTTCATCGACGATTCCGCCGCCAACGTGGAAATGGCCCGTGCCTTCGGCTGGCACGCCATCCATTGCACGTCGCCGGCCATGCTGCCTTCTCAGCTGCAGCGTTACCTGCCGGTCAGCACGACCTTGTCGGTGTCGAACCCCAGGCTGCGGGCGTAGTCGAGTTCGGCTTCGAGCACGGCGGCATCGAGCCGCGGCGCGCGCGACAGCACCCACAGGTACTGCCGGTCCGGCGTGCCGACGAGCGAGACCTGGTATTCGCGGTCGAGCTTCAGGATCCAGTAGTCGCCCCACACCAGCGGCAGCCAGCTGAGCCATGCCGGCGCAAAACGCACTTCGAGGCGGCCCGCGCCGGGCTGTCCCGCCACGGGCACCACGCGCGCGGTGCCGACGGCCTCGTCGAAGTTGCCGTCCTGCCGAACGCATCGGTTGACCACCTGCACGGTGCCGTCGGGCTGCGGCGTGTATTCGGCGGTGACGGGGCCGGCGCATTGTTTCTGGAAGCGATTGGGCAGGCGGGCCTGCTCGTGCCACATGCCGGCATAGCGCTGCAGGTCGACCGGGGCCACCACCTGCAGCGGCGCGCGCATCAGCGGAGCGCCGTCGGCCGGGCCGGCCGGCTGGGCGCGTGCGGTGCGCGCCGCCCCCAGCGCCAGCCAGGTCGCAACGCCGCCCACCACGAAGGCCGTGGCCATGGCGCCGATCGCATGGCTGGTGCGGCGGTCGTCGAAAGGTCGGACGGCGGGCGCCGTGGGGCGCGGGCGTTGGGTCATGGGGCACTCCTGGAAGGGATGGAAAAGTTCAGCATCCGCTTCAGGGTAAGTGGGGGGCGGGCGCCCGGCCGTCAGTCGCGGACCACAGCCGCTGTAGGGCGAGGAGGCCGGACGCGCCCCATGAAGAAGCGGACAACCCCACGGGCATCAGGCTGATGGAGCCGCGCGGAAACCCGTGCTACGGTGCGCATGAAAACATCGGCCAACGCGCAACTGCGTGCAGGACTTGTCATAACCCGCACAGGATAATGATTTCATGAACCAACTCGATGCCCTCCGCCAGTGGACCACCGTCGTCGCCGACACCGGTGACTTCAAGCAACTCAGCGTTTCCAAGCCGCAGGACGCGACCACCAATCCGTCGCTGATCCTCAAGGCCGTGCAGAAGCCCGAATACCGCCCGCTGCTCGACGAGACCGTGAAGAAGCACGCAGGCAAGCCGCTCGACGAGGTCATCGACCGCCTGCTGGTGCGCTTCGGCACCGAAATCCTTTCCATCATCCCGGGCCGCGTGTCGACCGAAGTCGACGCCCGCCTGTCGTTCGACACCGCCGCGACCATCGCGCGCGGCGAGCGCATCGTGGCGCTCTACAAGGCCGAAGGCATCGACACCGAGAAGCGCCTGCTCATCAAGGTGGCTTCCACGTGGGAAGGCATCGAGGCCGCGCGCGCGCTCGAGCAGAAGGGCATCCGCACCAACCTCACGCTGCTGTTCTCGTTCGCGCAGGCCGTGGCCTGCGGTGCGGCCGGCGTGCAGCTCATCTCGCCGTTCGTGGGCCGCATCTACGACTGGTACAAGAAGACGGCAGGCGCCAAGTGGGACGAGGCCGCCAGCGCCGGCGCGAACGACCCCGGCGTGAAGTCTGTGCGCCAGATCTTCGAGTACTACAAGCAGCACGGCATCAAGACCGAAGTCATGGGCGCGAGCTTCCGCAACGTCGGGCAGATCAAGGCGCTGGCCGGCTGCGACCTGCTGACCATCAGCCCCGAGCTGCTGGCCGAGCTGGCCGCCAGCAACGAGCCGCTCGAACACGCGCTCGACGCCAAGGCCGCGGCCAAGGGCGACGCGCCCAAGGTGAGCTACGACGAAGCCGGTTTCCGCTTCGCGCTCAACGAAGACGCCATGGCCACCGAGAAGCTCGCCGAAGGCATCCGCGCCTTCGCGGCCGACGCGGTGAAGCTCGAAAAGCTGATGCAGGAAAGCGGCAAGTAGACATGGTCATGCAACTTCGCTGCGACCGTGCGCCGGCCTGGGCGCAGCTGCAATCCGCCTTCGATATCGCGGGCCGCCAGTTCGACGTGCGCCATGCCTTCGTCGACGACGCCGGCCGATTCGAGCGCTTCAGCCAGGAGGCGCCATATGTGTTCGCCGACCTGTCGAAGAACCTGATCGACGCGCGCACGGAAGAGCTCCTGCTCACGCTGGCCCGCGAATGCGGCCTCGAGGCGCACCGCGACGCCATGTTCGCCGGCGAGCACATCAACAACACCGAAGACCGCGCAGTGCTGCACACGCTGCTGCGCGCGCCGGCCGATGCGCCCACCGGCCCGAAGACCGCGAACGAGCTGCGCGAGGTGCACGCCACGCTCGACGCGATGCTGGCCTATGCCGAGAAGGTGCGCGCCGACCACACGATCACCGACGTGGTGAACATCGGCATCGGCGGCTCCGACCTCGGACCGCAGATGGCTGTGCTGGCGCTGGCCGAGTTCGCCGCGCCGGGCAAGCGCTTCCACTTCGTGTCGAACGTCGACGGCCATGAACTGGCGGGCGTGCTTAAGGGCCTGGCGCCCGAGCACACGCTCTTCCTCATTGCCTCGAAGACCTTCACCACGGCCGAGACGATGACCAACGCGCAGTCGGCCAAGCGCTGGTACGAGCAATCGGGCGGCACCGACATCGCGGGCCACTTCGCGGCGCTCACCACCAACGTGGAAGCGGCGAAGAAGTTCGGCATCGACACCACCTTCGGCTTCTGGGACTGGGTGGGCGGGCGCTATTCGCTGTGGTCGGCCATCGGCCTGCCGATTGCGCTGGCCATCGGCGCCGACGGTTTCCGCCGGCTGCTGGCAGGCGCGCATGCCATGGACGAGCACTTCCGCACCGCGCCGCTCGCGCAGAACCTGCCGGTGCGCCTGGGCCTGCTCGACGTCTGGTATCGCAACTTCCACAAGTTCACCAGCCGCGGCATCGCGCCGTACCACAGCGCCCTGAAGCGCCTGCCGGCCTACCTGCAGCAGCTCGAGATGGAAAGCAACGGCAAGCAGGTCGATGCGGACGGCAAGCCGGTGGCATTCGGCACCTCGCCGGTGCTGTGGGGCGAGCCGGGCACCAACGGCCAGCACGCCTACTTCCAGATGCTGCACCAGGGCACGGACGTGATCCCGCTCGAATTCGTGGCGGTGCGCGACGCCTCGCACGACCTCGAAGGCCATCACCCCAAGCTGCTGGCCAACGCGCTCGCGCAGGCGCAGGCGCTGATGGTCGGCAAGCTCGACGAGGGCGGCCACAAGAACTTCCCGGGCAACCGGCCGAGCACCTTCTTCGTGTTCGAGAAGCTCACGCCCGAATCGCTGGGCGCCTTCCTCGCGATGTACGAGCACCGCGTGTTCACCAGCGGCGCGCTGTGGGGCATCAACAGCTTCGACCAGTGGGGCGTGGAGCTGGGCAAGGTGCTCGCCAGGGACATCGAACCGCGCCTGGCGTCGGGCGACATCACCGGCCTCGACGCCTCCACGGCCGGCCTCCTCAAGCGCCTCGGCAGCTGAATCGACCGCCAGGAATGCACTGAATAAGCCGTTTGTTTGCGAGCAGATGGCTGTTTTTGGCTGTATTTGTGGTTGAAAGATGCGCCGATATGATCGGCCCAGGGAAATTTCCCTGGGATCAATCAAGAGGAGCCGATAAATGGATTTTCAAACAGCGGTCAAGACCTGCTTCAACAAGTACGCCGACTTCACCGGCCGGGCCACGCGCTCGGAGTACTGGTGGTTCGTGCTTGCCGAGGTGGTCGTTCTCATCGTGGCGAGCCTTATCCACCAATACGTGTACGTGATCGCCGCGCTGGCCTTCCTGCTGCCCGCGCTGGCGGTGGGCGCGCGCCGCCTGCACGACATTGGCAAGAGCGGCTGGCTCCAGCTGCTGATGCTGATCCCGGTCATCAACCTCGTGCTGATCTATTTCTACGTGCAGCCGACGCAGCCGGAGCCCAACGCCCACGGTGCGCCGCCGGCCGCCTGAACATTGAAGCGGCGCCGCCGGGCGCCATGGTTTCCGAGGGCCGCGCAAGCGGCCCTTTTTGTTTGCCTCAGCCGGCCGGCACGCGCACCGGCGCGCCGCTGGCCATGCGCACGCACAGGTCGAAGGCCTGCTGCAGCCCCTCGATCTGCGCGATGCCCCGGCCCGCGATGTCGAAGGCGCTGCCGCTGGCCGACGTGGCCACCGGCACCGGCAGGCCGCCGTGCAGGGTCACGCCCTGCTCGAACCCCATGAGCTTCATCGCGATCTGGCCCTGGTCGTGGTACATCGACACCACTGCGTCGACATCGCCGCGCCGCGCGCCGATGAACACCGTGTCGGGAGAGAACGGGCCGCGCGCGTCGAAGCCTTCGGCGCGCAGGCGCTCGATGGCCGGCGCGATGATTTCGATTTCTTCCATGCCGATCGAGCCGCCGTCGCCCGCGTGCGGGTTGAGCCCCGTCACCGCGATGCGCGGATGCGCCACGCCCGAGCGGCGCAACGCGGCGGCGATGATCTTCACCGCGTCGCTCACGCCCTGCACGGTGATGTGGCTCGCCACGTCCTTCAGCGGAATGTGCGAGGTCACGCGCGAGGTCCAGAGCGAGCCCGTGAGGTTGAACTCGCAGACGAAGCCGGTGACGGCGAAGCGCTCCTGCATGTAGCGCAGCTCGTCCTCGTGCGCCAGGCCGCCCAGGCGCAGCGAATGCTTGTTGAGCGGCGCGAACAGGATCGCGTCGGCCTGGCCGCGCCGCACGGCGGCGGTGGCCAGCTCCAGCGCCTCGAACGACGCCCGGCCCGATGGCTCGTTCGATTCGCCGAGCACCGGCTCCTGCCCCTGCATCCAGTCCTTCGCGAGCAGGGTGGGCCGGCCGTCCTCGAAGCGCAGCGTGTCGAGGCTGTCGGCCGTCAGCACGTCGAGCTTCGCGCCCGCCACCCGCTCGCCGGCCGCGAGCACGACCGGGTCGGCGATCAGCAGCACGCGGGCCGCATCCAGGTTGCGCTGGCGCGCCAGCAGCTTCACGGCCATTTCGGGGCCGATGCCGCTCGGGTCGCCGAGCAGCACGGCGATGCGGGGCTTGGCGAGTGTCACGCCGGGGGTTGGGGATGGGGTGGGCATGTTGTCGGATGCGTTGTGGAAAAAAGGAAGCGGCCGGCTCACTCGGCCTTGATGTTGGCTTCGCGCACGAGCTGGCCGTAGTGCTCGAACTCCTGCCGGTTCATGGCCGCGAAGGGCTCGCCCGTCAGGCCGCCGGGCTCGCCGCCCAGCGCCTTGATGCGCGCCTGCACGTCGGCCAGCTTCAGCGTGCGGCCGAGTTCGGCGCTCAGCCGCTCGACCGCGGGACGCGGCGTACCGGCCGTCACGTACAGGCCGTACCAGGTGGACACGTCGGCGCCCTTGATGCCCTGCTCGGCCAGCGTGGGCACGTCGGGCAACTCGGGCGAGCGCTGGGGCGCGCTCACGGCCAGCGCGCGGAACTTGCCGGCCTTGATCTGGCCCATGGCCGAGGAGGTGCTGTCGAACATCATGTCGACCTCGCCCGCGATGATGTCGACGTGCGCCTGCGAGCTGCCCTTGTAGGGCACGTGGATCGACTTCATGCCGGTGGCCAGGTTGAAGGCCTCGCCGCCCACGTGCTGCGTGCTGCCGATGCCTGAAGAGGCGTACTTGAAGCCGCCAGGCTTGGCGGCCATGGCCGCCACGAGGTCCTTCACCGACCTGTAGGGCGAGCTGGCCGACACCACCAGCACGTTGGGCATCACCGCCACCAGCCCGATGGGTTGCAGGTCCTTGAGCGGGTCGTACTTGAGCTTGAGGATGTGGGGCGCCACCGCCTGTGCCGTGTTGGTGGCCAGCAGCAGGGTGGCGCCGTCGGCCGGCGCGCGGGCCGTGAGTTCGCCCGCGATGGTGTTCGAGGCGCCGGGGCGGTTCTCGACCACCACCGTCTGCTTGAGTGTCTGCGAGAACTTGTCGGCCAGCACGCGCGCCAGGATGTCGGTGCCGCCGCCGGGCGAGGCGCCGACCATGATGCGCATCGGCTTGTCGGGGTAGGGCGCCTGCGCAACGGCCGTGAGCGGGGCCGTCAGGAGCAGCAGGGCCGCCGCGAGCCCCGCCGCGCGGGCCAGCAAAGAAAGCTTCATCGGGTTGTCTCCAGCTTGTTATGGCGCCGAGCGTACGGAGCTTCGGGTTTGCGATCCAATCGAAAAAGCCGGGGAATCCATATACTTTTGTGCATGACTCCCGGCCTCACAGACGCCTCGCTGATGCTCCATGTGCGGCCACGCCAGCTGCTGCTGCTGGCCCGGCTCGACACCCACAGGCACCTCGGCCGCGCGGCGGAGGCCATGAACATCAGCCAGCCGGCGGCCACCAAGCTGCTGCAGCAGCTGGAAGACTCGCTCGGCGAACGGCTCTTCGAGCGCCTTGCGCGCGGCATGGAGCCGACGCCCTACGGCCAGATCCTGATCCGCTATGCCCACCGCGTGCTCAGCGACTTCGGCACCGCCCGCGAGGAGATGCTGGCGCTGCGCTCCGGCCTGAGCGGCGCGCTGCGCGTGGGCAGCGTGCCGGGCGCGGTGCCCGAGCTGCTGGCGCCGGCGCTGGTGGAGTACCACCGGCGCCATCCGCAGGTGGCCGTGTCGGTGGTGGTCGAGACCAGCGACGTGATCCAGGCGCAGCTGGAGCAGGGCGATGTCGACCTCGTGCTGGGCCGGCTCACCGACGGGCACGACGAGGCCAGGTACGCGAGCGTGCCGCTGCTGGGCGAGTCGCAGGTGGTGGTGGTGCGCGCCGGGCATCCGGTGTTCGAGCGCGCCAACCTCACGCTGGCGGACATGGCGCACTGGTCGTGGGTGCTGCAGCCGCCGGGTTCGCCGCAGCGCGGGCGCTTCGAGGCGGCGATGCGCGAGGCCGGCATCCGGGCGCGGCTGGACATCATCGAAACGGCATCGCCGATCGCCATCACGGCGCTGCTCGAGAACTCCGACATGGCGGCCGTGATGCCTGCCTCGCAGGCCGGCCACTACGCCCGGCTGGGCGTGCTGCGCACCGTGCCGATCGAGCTGCCGGTGCGCGTGCCGCCCATCTGCCTCATCACCCGCGAGGGCCGGCCGCTGTCGCCGGCGGCGATGCAGTTCCGGCGCCAGCTGCTCGGCGGCGTGTGAGGCGGTGTGTTTGAGGCCTTTGGACCGCTCCCCATGCATGCTGTATTGCGCTGACTAGGGAATCTCCCAGTCAACTGGTGCATGAAAGTACCAGTGTCGACATTCGAAGTACCAAAGCCGCAGGCGCGCTTCTCCAGAATTCCCGGCACGGCGACCCGACAACAACAGGGCGTCGCTCACCTCTAGGAGACAACATGAAGCGTTTTCTGAAAGCGGGCTTCGTCCTCGCACTCATCGGCACGGGCGTCGTTTCCCAGGCCGCCACCGAACTCGTGATCGCGACCGTCAACAACGGCCACATGATCGAGATGCAGAAGCTCACGCCCTTCTTCGAGAAGGCCAACCCCGACATCAAGCTCAAGTGGGTCACGCTGGAAGAAGGCACGCTGCGCCAGCGCGTGACCACCGACATCGCCACCAAGGGCGGCCAGTTCGACGTGATGACCATCGGCCTGTACGAGGCGCCGATCTGGTCGAAGAAGGGCTGGCTCAAGCCCATCGCCACCGATGCCGCCTACGACATCGACGACCTGCTGCCGGCCATCCGCAACGGCCTGTCCTACGAGGGCAAGCTCTACGCGGCCCCGTTCTACGGCGAGAGCTCCATGCTCATGTACCGCAAGGACCTGGCCGACAAGGTGGGCGTGAAGTTCGCCGACCAGCCGACCTGGGCGCAGGTCAAGGAGTTCGCCGACAAGGCCAACGACCCCAAGAACGGCGTGTACGGCATGTGCCTGCGCGGCAAGCCGGGCTGGGGCGACAACATGGCCTTCCTGACCACGCTGGTCAACACCAACGGCGGCCAGTGGTTCGACATGCAATGGAAGCCGCAGATCGACACCAAGCCCTGGAAGGATGCGATCACCTTCTACGTCGACATGATGAAGAAGGACGGCCCTCCGGGCGCCTCGGCCAACAGCTTCAACGAGAACCTGGCGCTCTTCAACGAAGGCAAGTGCGCGGCCTGGGTGGACGCCACCATCGCGGCTTCGTTCATCAGCGACCCGAAGCAGTCGAAGGTGGCCGACAAGGTGGCCTTCGCGCAGGCACCGACCGCCGTCACGCCCAAGGGCGCCAACTGGCTGTGGTCGTGGAACCTCGCGATTCCCGCCAGCTCGACCAAGGACGACGCGGCGCAGAAGTTCATCAAGTGGGCCACTTCCAAGGACTACATCAACCTGGTGGCCAAGGAAACCGGCTGGGCCTCGGTGCCGACCGGCACGCGCAAGTCGACCTACGCGAACCCCGAGTTCCAGAAGGTCGCGAAGTTCGCCGAAGCCGAGAAGAAGGCCATCGACAGCGCCAACCTGACCGACAGCACGCTGCCCAAGTCGCCGTACGTCGGCGTGCAGTACGCGGCCATTCCCGAGTTCCAGGCCATCGGCGTGGCGGTGGGGCAGCAGATGAGCGCGGCGCTGTCGGGCAAGGTCACGGTGGACCAGGCGCTGAAGACTTCGCAGACGGCGGCGGAACGCGAGATGAAGAAAGCGGGCTACTACAAGTAAGCCAAGCCGGGCTTGCTCCCTCCCCCGCTGGGGGAGGGTCGGGGTGGGGGCACGCGGCGCTCGCGACAACGCCGCGCCTGAACAGGGGCAGCCCCCATCCCAGCCTTCCCCCAGCGGGGGAAGGAGCCAGGGACCACAAGAAGGGATACCTCATGAAAAGACTCCTGCCCCGCGCCCTCATGGCGCCCGCGGTGCTCACGCTCTTCCTCTGGATGATCGTGCCGCTGCTGATGACGTTGTACTTCTCGTTCGTCAACTACAACCTCATGCAGCCCGGCGAGCGCACGTTCGCGGGCATCGAGAACTTTCACTACTTCGTCACCGATCCCGACTTCTGGCCCGCCACATGGAACACGCTGCTGCTGATCGGCAGCGTGATCGTCATCACCGTGGTGCTGGGTGTGCTGCTGGCGCTGCTGGTGAACGAGCCCTTCCCCGGGCGCGGCATCGTGCGGGTGCTGCTGATCTCGCCGTTCTTCGTCATGCCCGCGGTCAATGCGCTGCTGTGGAAGCACATGATGATGAACCCCATCTATGGTGTGCTCGCCGACCTGTGGCGCTTCTTCGGCGCGCAGCCGGTGGACTGGCTCACCGACTTCCCGCTGCTGTCGGTGATCATCATGGTGGCCTGGCAGTGGCTGCCATTCGCCTGCCTGATCTTCATCACCTCGCTGCAGTCGCTCGACCGCGAGCAGATGGAGGCCGCGCGCATGGACGGCGCGAGCCCGGTGCAGCGCTTCTTCTATCTCACCATTCCGCACCTGGGCCGCCCGATGGCGGTGGTGATCATGATCGAGATGATCTTCCTGCTCAGCGTGTTCGCGGAGATCGCCATCACCACCAACGGCGGCCCGGGCAACGCGAGCACCAACATGACCTACATGATCTTCAAGCAGTCGCTCATGAACTTCGACGTGGGCGTGGCCTCGGCCGGCGCGCTGTTCGCGGTGGTGCTGGCGAACATCGTTGCCGTGTTCCTGATCCGGATCATCGGCAAGAACCTCGACTGAGGCGCACACGTCATGCAACAACAACAAGCTCCCAGCAACTTCCTGCCGCAGGCCATTCGCACCGTAGGTGCGTGGGCCGTCGCGCTGCTGCTGTTCTTTCCGCTCGGCTGGCTGTTCCTCACGGCCTTCAAGACGGAACTGCAGGCCATCCACGTGCCGCCGCTCTTCATCTTCGAACCCACGCTCGACAACTTCGGCGAGGTGCAGCGCCGCAGCGACTACCTGCTGTATGCGCGCAACTCGCTCATCACCAGCCTGGGCTCGACCGTCATCGGCCTGCTGATCGCGGCGCCGGCGGCGTATTCGATGGCGTTCTTTCGCACGAAGAGAACGCGCGACATCCTGATGTGGATGCTCTCCACCAAGATGATGCCGGCCGTGGGCGCGCTGGTGCCGATCTACGTGCTGGCGCAGACCGCCGGCATGCTCGACTCGCTGCCCGCGCTGACCATCGTGTTCACGCTGTCGAACCTGCCGATCATGGTGTGGATGCTCTACAGCGCCTACAAGGACATTCCCAACGAGATCCTGGAGGCCGCGCGCATGGACGGCGCCAGCCTGTGGACCGAGTTTCGCCACGTGGTGCTGCCGCTGTCGGTGGGCGGGCTCGCATCGACCGGGCTGCTGTGCCTGGTGCTGAGCTGGAACGAAGCCTTCTGGGCGCTCAACCTCACCTCCGCCAAGGCCGGCACGCTGGCCACGCTGATCGCCTCGTACTCCAGCCCCGAGGGCCTGTTCTGGGCCAAGCTGTCGGCCGCCTCGCTGATGGCCATCGCGCCCATCGTGGTGTTCGGCTGGTTCAGCCAGAAGCAACTGGTGCAGGGCCTGACCTTCGGTGCCGTGAAATGAACACCACCCCCAGTCTTCGCGCACTTCGTGTCGCTTCGCCAACCCCCTCGCGGGGGCGCCGCCAGCGGCCCGGCAAAGCCGGTTCCGCGGCAGCTCCCGGATTGCGCTGCGCGCTCTCAAGCGCTGTGGGCACCTCGCTTGCCCGCTCACAAAACATCAAGGAGTCGTGAATGGCCTACCTCGAACTCAAGAACATCAAGAAGAGCTTTGGTGACATCCACATCATCAAGGGCGTCGACCTGCAGATAAAGAAGGGCGAGTTCATCGTCTTCGTCGGGCCCTCGGGCTGCGGCAAGTCGACTCTGCTGCGGCTGATTGCCGGGCTGGAGCCCATCACCAGCGGCAACCTGCTGCTCGACGGCAAGGACATCACCTGGACGCCTTCGGGCAAGCGCGACCTGGCGATGGTGTTCCAGAGCTACGCGCTGTATCCGCACATGAGCGTGTACGACAACATGTCGTTCGCGCTGAAGCTGGCGGGCGTGCCGAAGGACGAGATCAAGACCAAGGTCGAGTACGCGGCCAAGACGCTCAACCTCACGCAGTACCTCGACCGCACGCCCAAGGACCTGTCGGGCGGCCAGCGCCAGCGTGTGGCCATCGGCCGCGCCATCGTGCGCGCGCCCAAGGTGTTCCTGTTCGACGAGCCGCTGTCGAACCTCGACGCGGCGCTGCGCGGCAATACGCGGGTGGAGATTCACAAGCTGCACCGCGCGCTCGGCGCCACCACCATCTACGTCACGCACGACCAGGTGGAGGCCATGACGCTGGCCGACCGCGTGGTGGTCCTCAAGGACGGGCTGATCGAGCAGGTCGGCACGCCGCTGGAGCTGTACGACCACCCGGCCAACCAGTTCGTCGCGCAGTTCATCGGCATGCCGTCGATGAACATGGTGGCGGCCAATGCCATTCCCAGCTTCTCGGCCGCCACCGGCGGCAGGCTGCCGAACGACGGCTTCCTGGGCGTGCGGCCGGAAGGCCTGCGCGTGCATCCGAAGCAGGGCGCGCCGGTGAGCGACGTGCAGGGCCGCGTCGAGCTGATCGAGGCGCTGGGCGCCGACACGCTCATCCACGTCGACGTGGGCGGCGTGCCGCTGATCGCGCGGCAGAACGACCGCACGCCGCTGCAGGCCGGCGACGACGTGGCCGTGGAGCTCGATCCGTCGGTGCTGCACCTGTTCAACCGCGAAGGCCGCTCGGTCGGCGCGTGATCGATTCCAGATTTCTTCCAACGTCTTTTCAACGGACATTCCCGTGACCATCGCGCAAATTCCACCGGCTCCCACGGAGTTCACGGTGCTTCATCTCGGCCTGGGCTCGTTCCATCGGGCCCACCAGGCGGTGTACCTGCAGCGGCTGATCGACGCGGGCGACACCCGCTGGTCGCTGTCGGGCGCCAACATCCGGCCGGACATGGCCGACATCGTCGCGGCGCTGCAGGCGCAGGGCGGGCGCTACACGCTCGAGACCGTGTCGCCCGCGGGCGAATACCGCTACGAGCAGATCGACGCCATCCGCGAGGTGCTGCCGTGGGAGCGCTCGCTGGCGAACGTGGTCGCGCGCGGCGCGGCGCCGTCGACCCGCATCGTGTCCTTCACCGTGACCGAGGCCGGCTACTACCTCGACAACAAGGGCAGGCTGGACCTGTCGTTCAGCGACCTCGCGGCCGATGTGGAACGCGCGCGCAAGGGCGAGGCCGGCGGCGACAACGTGACCATCTACGGCGCGGTCTGCGCCATCCTGCGCGCGCGCAAGGCGGCCGATGCCGGCGCCGTGACGCTGCTGAACTGCGACAACCTGCGCCACAACGGCGAGCGCTTTCGCGCCGGGCTGCTGGAGTTCATCGAGCTCGCGGGCGACGCCGGCCTGCTGGCCTGGGTGAACGCGAACACGCGCTGCCCGAACGCGATGGTGGACCGCATCACGCCGCGTCCGCCGCCCGAGCTGCGCGCGCGCGTCAAGGCGGCCACGGGACGCGACGACCCGGCGGCCATCACCGGCGAGAGCTTCATCCAGTGGGTCGTCGAGGACGACTTCGCGGCCGGCCGGCCCGACTGGGGCCGCGTGGGCGTGGAGCTGGTCGAGTCGGTGCAGCCGTATGAAGAGGCCAAGATCCGCATCCTCAACGCCACGCACAGCTGCATCGCCTGGGCGGGAACGCTGGTCGGGCTCGGCTTCATCCACGAGGGCACGCACGACGCGGCCATCCGCAGGATGGCCTTCGACTACGTCACCGACGACGTCATTCCGTGCCTGACTCCCAGCCCCATCGACCTCGCGGCCTACCGCGACGTGGTGCTCGACCGCTTCGGCAACCCCGCCATCCGCGACACCAACCAGCGCGTGGCGGCGGACGGCTTCTCGAAGATCCCCGGCTTCATCGCCCCGACGGTGCGCGAGCGGCTGGCGGCGGGCCAGGGCATCGACAGCGTGGCGATGCTGCCCGCGCTGTTCCTGGCCTTCCTGCAGCGCTGGCACAAGGGTGCGCTGCCCTACGCCTACCAGGACCAGGGCATGGACGAAGCGGTGGCGCATGCGATCTGCGATGCGGCCGACCCGGTGGCCGCGCTGTGCGCCGATTCGGGACTTTGGGGCAACGTCGCCGGCGATGCCCGCCTGGTCGACGCGGTGCGCCGTGCCGGCGAGCGCGTTGCGCGCTTCGTCGCAGAAAAAACAGGGAGCAAGCCATGAGCGCCCGTCTTCAAGACCGTCATGTGCTGCTGACCGGCGCGGGAGGCGGCATCGGCCTGGCCGTGGCGCAAGCCTGCATTGCCGAGGGCGCGCGCTGCACGGTGGTCGACCGCGCCACCGCCGCGCCCGACGCGGTGCGCGCGCTGCAGCAAAAGCAGCCGGGCAGGCTCGCCTACATCGCTGCCGACGTGACGGACACCGCCGCCATCACCCACATGCTGGCGCAGGCGCAGGTCGCCTTCGGGCCGGTGCACACGCTCTTCAACAACGCCGCGGTGTTCGACCTCGCGCCGCTGCTGGACAGCGACGAGGCGTCGTTCGACAAGCTGTTCGCGGTCAATGTGAAGGGCATGTTCTTCGTGATGCAGGCGGTGCTGCGGCACATGGTGGAAGCGGGCACGCAGGGCGCTTCGGTCATCAACATGGCCTCGCAGGCCGGGCGCCGGGGCGAGGCGCTGGTGTCGCACTACTGCGCGACCAAGGCGGCGGTCATCAGCTACACGCAGAGCGCCGCGCTGGCGATGGCGCCGCACGGCATACGTGTCAATGGCATTGCGCCCGGTGTGGTCGATACGCCGATGTGGGACCATGTCGACAGCCTGTTCGCCAAGGCCGAGGGCCTGCCGCCCGGAGAGAAGAAGCGGCAGGTCGGGCTGGCGGTGCCGCTCGGCCGCATGGGCGCGCCGGAAGACATCGCGGGGGCGGCGGTGTTCCTCGCCAGCGACGAGGCGCGCTACATCACGGCGCAGACCTTGAATGTCGATGGCGGCAATGTCATGTCTTGAGCTGGGTTGTCGATGAGATCGGTTTTTGTTTTTCATGGGCTTTGTTCGTGGGGCGCTCACGCCGGCGGGGTGCCTTGCTCCGCGAATGTCCCCCGGCCTGCGGCCTCCTCCTTTATTTCGCTGCGCAAGGCACCCCGCCGTCGTGAGCGTCCAGAGCACTTGTTGATCAGCCGGCACAAGAGCAGCGCTCGTCGTGCGCAGGGCGCCGGGTGCTCCCCGCAGCGAAATAAAGGAGGAGGGCGAAGCCCGGGGGACATTCGCGGAGGGGAGTACCCGGTGCCCTGCGCACTCACCCCGAAACAGCCCGAACCAATAGGAGGAAGCAACCCATGAACGAAGACTTCCACCTGTACCTGGACAGCGCCGACCTGGCCGAGATACAGACCTGCCTGCCCCACCCGGTGGTGCACGGCGTCACGACCAACCCGACGCTGCTCAAGCGCGCGGGCGTCGGCCGCGCTGCCGTGCCCGGACTGCTCGCGCGTTGCATCGAGCTGGGCGCGCGCCAGGTGCAGGCGCAGGTCTTTTCCGAACACGTCGACGGCATGCTCGAAGACGCGCAAGCCTTGTTGCCGCACTTCGACCCCGGCCAACTCGTCATCAAGATCCCCGCCACGCGGCAAGGCCTGGACGCCGGCGCGCGGCTCATCGCGCAGGGCGTGCCCGTCACCTGGACCGCCGTGTACGCGCCCGAGCAGGCCCACTTCGCGGCGCAGCTGGGCGCGGCCTATGCGGCGCCGTACCTCGGCCGGCTCGAAGACGCGGGCATCGACGGCCTGGCGCTGATCGCGCAGATGCAGTCGCTGGTGGCGCGGCGGCCGGCCTCGGGTACGCGGCTGCTGGTGGCCAGCATCCGGTCGCGCGAGGCGTATCTTTCGCTGCTGGGGCTCGGCGTGGGCGCCATCACCATTCCGCCGCGGCTGTTTGCCGAACTGCTCGACCATTCCGCGACACTGTCCGCCGAGCGCGGCTTCCTGGCCGATGCGCGCACCTTGCCCTGATCGACGACACCGAATCCCGACCCACACACCATGCGCATTGCACTCACGGGCGAAGCCCTGATCGATTTCACCGCCGGCGAGGCGGGCACCCTGGCATTCCTGGGCCATGAAGGCGGCTCGCCGCTGAACACCGCCGTGGCCTGCGCGCGGCTCGGGCAGCCGACCGGCTTTCTCACGCAGCTGTCGACCGACCTGTTCGGCGAGCGGCTGATGGGCTTCCTGCAGAAGAACGGCGTGGACACCAGCTTCATCCTGCGCAGCGGCGCGCCGTCGACGCTGGCCTTCGTCGAGCGCACGCCGCAGACCAACCGCTACGCCTTCTACACGCAGGGCAGCGCCGACGCCACCTGGGCGCCCGAGCCGCTGCCGCAGCTGCCGGCGGAGTGCCGCTTCCTGCACTTCGGCTCGATCTCGCTGCTGCAGGACCCGGCCGCCACGCGCATCGCCGACCTCGTCGCCGCGAACCGGGGGCAGCGCGTGGTCGTGTTCGACCCCAACGTGCGGCCCAGCCTGATCACCGACATGGCCGCCTACCGCAAGCGCGTGGCCGGCTGGTTCGGCATGGCCGACCTGGTCAAGCTGAGCGACGAGGACGCGGCGCTGCTCGCGCCCGGCCAGCCGGTGGACGCGCTGGCCGCCGACTGCCTCGCGGCCGGCGCGCGCGCGGTGATCGTCACGCGCGGCGGCGACGGCGCCATGCTCTGGCGCGCGGGTCGCGCGCCGGTCACGGTGGCCGCGCCGCGCGTCGAGGTGGTCGACACCATCGGCGCGGGCGACACCTTCACGGCGGGGCTGTCGGTGTCGCTGCTGGCGCACGGCGTCGAGCGGCCGGAGCAGCTCGGCGAGCTGGGCGACGACGCATGGCGCGAGGTGATGGCCTTCGCCGCCACCGCCGCCGCCCTCAACTGCACCCGCGAGGGTGCCGATCCACCCACGCTGGAGGCGGTTCACGCCGCGCTGGCGAAGGAAGAAAATACGGCTGTTGCTTCCCGGTCCTGAACCGTGCCGCTATGACGACGTCCACACGCAAACGCTCGGTCCCCCGCCAGCGCCAACCCGAGCTGGAACGCGACTTCGCGCGCTCCCCCTCGCTGGGCTACGAGGCGCCCGAAGAAACCGGCCTGGTGCGCTGCCTGGCGCACGGCTTCCCCAGCCCGCTGGTGCGATGGCACTTCCATGAAGACTACGAGCTGCACCTGATCACCGAGACATCGGGCAAGGCCTTCATCGGCGACTGGATCGGGCCGTTCCAGCCCGGGCACCTGGTGCTGTGCGGGCCGCGCCTGCCGCACAACTGGATCTCGCTGGACGTGCCCGAAGGCGGCGCGGCGGGGCGCGACCGGGTGATCCAGTTCCGCCACGAACCCATCGAGAGCGCGGCCGCCGGCATTCCGGAACTGCGCGAGGTGATGCAGCTGCTGGAGCGCGCGCGCCACGGCATCGAGTTCTTCGGCATGTCGCAGCAGGCACAGGCGCACTGGGACCGCATCAAGGCCGCGCGCGGCGTGCGGCGCCTGGGCCTGTTCCTCGACTTCATGGCCGATCTCTCCCAATGCACCGACTATCGGCTGCTGTCGAGCGTGCAGATGCAGGGCGCGCAGGGCGCGGACGGCGACGCGCAGGTCGACCAGATCAACGGCATCGTCAACCGCATCACCAACAACATGGCGGACCCGATCTCGATGTCCGACGTGGCGGCCGAACTGGGCATGAGCGAAAGCCGCTTCAGCCGCTTCTTCAGGCGCTCCACCGGCAACAGCTTCACCGACTTCGTCAACCGCGTGCGCATCAACAGCGCCTGCCACCTGCTGATGCAGACCGACCACTACGTGACCGACATCTGCTACCAGGTGGGTTTCAACAACGTGGCCAACTTCAACCGGCGCTTTCTCGAGATCAAGGGCATGACGCCCAGCGAATTCCGCCGCCAGGCCGACACGCGCTTCGGCGGCGGCATCTCTTCCTAAGCTTGCCACCAAGCACGAAACCAGGGGGTCATCTTGTATCTTGGACTCGACCTCGGCACGTCCGAGCTCAAGGCGCTGCTGCTCGCCGACGATCACCGCATCGTGGGCGTGGCGCGCGCGCCGCTCACGGTCCAGAGGCCGCATCCGCTGTGGTCGGAGCAGGCGCCGGCCCAGTGGTGGCAGGCGCTCGAGCAGGTCATGGCGCAGTTGCGAGAGGCGCACGGCGAGGCGTTGTCGGCGGTGCGCGCCATCGGCCTGTCGGGGCAGATGCACGGCGCCACGCTGCTCGATGCGGCCGGCGAGGTGCTGCGGCCCGCGATCCTGTGGAACGACGGCCGCAGCGGCGCGCAGTGCGAAGCGCTCACGCGCGCCGTCCCGCGGCTCGGCGACATCGCGGGCAACCTCGCGATGCCGGGCTTCACCGCGCCCAAGCTGCTGTGGGTGCGCGAGCATGAGCCCGAACTCTTTGCCCGCGTGGCGCGCGTGCTGCTGCCGAAGGACTGGCTGCGCTTCATGCTCAGCGGCGAGGCGGTCAGCGAGATGTCCGACGCGGCCGGCACGCTGTGGCTCGACGTGGGTGCGCGCGACTGGTCCGACGAACTGCTCGCCGCCACCGGGCTGACGCGCGCGCACATGCCGCGGCTGGTCGAAGGCAGCGAGGTTTCGGCGCTGCTCAAGCCCGAACTCGCGGCGCGCTGGGGCATGCCGGGCGGCGTGAAGATCGCGGGCGGTGCCGGCGACAACGCCGCCAGCGCGGTCGGCATGGGGCTGGTCGAGCCGGGGCAGGGCTTCGTTTCGCTGGGTACTTCAGGCGTGGTGTTCGTGTCGACCGACCGCTTCCTGCCGAACCCGGCGCAGGCGATGCACGCCTTCTGCCATGCGCTGCCGAAGCGCTGGCACCAGATGTCGGTGATGCTCTCCGCCGCGAGCGCGGTGAGCTGGGCCGCGAAGGCTTTCAAGTTTGCCGACGAGGCCGCGCTGCTCGAAGCGGCGGCATTGGTGCCGTCGGCGCAACGCGAGCGGTGCCCGCTGTTCCTGCCGTACCTGTCGGGCGAACGCTCGCCGCACAACAACCCCGATGCCCAGGGCGTGCTCTTCGGGCTCACGCATGCACACGGGCCGGCGGAAATCGCCTACGCCGTGGTCGAGGGCGTGAGCTTCGGCCTGCGCGACGGCCTCGACACCCTGCGGCTGCCCGAGGGCGCGCTGGCCCTGGTCGGTGGCGGCGCGCGCAGCGCCTGGTGGTCGCAGCTGCTGGCCGACATCCTCGAAGTGCCGCTCACGCTTGGCGAAGGCGGTGAAGCCGGCGGTGCGCTGGGCGCGGCGCGACTGGCCTGGCTGGCCGATGGCGGCACGCTGGAGGCGGTGTGCACGCCGCCCGCGGTGCGCCAGCGCTTCGAGCCCCGGACCGCCGGCGCCGAAGGCCATCGCGCGCGGCATGCGCGCTTTCGCGCGCTGTATCTGTCGCTGCGCCATAGCTTCCAATTGCTGAGCGCAGGCTGACTCTTCGGGCCTGCCACATCGATCGCGCACAGCGACTGCGCCAAGGTGCGCCCGCTGGCCGCGCCGCACTGCGACATTGGCCGACAGGACGCGTGCGTCCGGTCGCCCAGACTCCGCCTCGCCTGTCACACAAACAACCCATCGCGAGGCGTTTGCAATGTCGAGTCATCTGTCCCTCTGGAGCCTCACGGCGGCCGTGACGGCCGGCGTGCTGCTTCGCCCCTTCAACTGGCCGGAGGCGGTGTGGGCGGTCACGGGCGGCGTGCTGGCGGTGGCGCTGGGCCTGCTGCCGCTGTCGGACGCGCTCACCGCCGTCGGCAAGGGCACTGACGTCTACCTGTTCCTGATCGGCATGATGCTGCTGTCGGAAACGGCACGCCGCCAAGGCCTGTTCGACTGGGTCGCAAGCCATGCGGTCCGGCAGGCGAAGGGCTCGCGCAGCCGCCTGTTCCTGCTGGTCTATCTGGTCGGCGTGGTGGTCACCGCCTTCCTTTCGAACGACGCCGCCGCGGTGGTGCTCACGCCGGCCGTCTTCGCCGCCGCGCGCCAGGCCCGCGCGCCGGCGTTGCCTTATCTGTTCATCTGCGCCTTCGTCGCCAACGCGGCGAGCTTCGTGCTGCCGATCTCCAACCCCGCCAACCTGGTACTCTACGGCGAGCACATGCCGGCGCTGTGGCCCTGGCTCCTGCACTTCACGCTGCCCTCGGTGCTGGCCATCGCGAGCACCTTCCTGGTGTTGCGCTTCACCCAGCGGCGCGAGCTGGCGGGCGGCTGCGAGGTACCGTCGCGGATGGCGCCGCTGTCGAGCGGAGGGCGCACCGCGCTGGCCGGCCTGATCGCCACCGCCGTGGTGCTGATGGCCGTATCGGCCATGGACTGGTCGCTCGGCCTGCCGACCTGCGTGATGGGCGTGCTCACCGCTGCCGTGGTGCTGCTGCGTGACCGTTCCAGTCCGCTGCCGCTGCTGCGCGAGGTGTCCTGGACGGTGCTGCCGCTGGTGGCGGGCCTGTTCGTGCTGGTCGAGGCGATCTCCAGGACCGGGCTGACCGAGCGTCTGGCGCAGTGGCTCATGGCGGGCGCGCAGCATGGCGAACGCGCCACGGGGGCCATCGCCGGGACGCTGCTGGCCTTCGGCTCGAACCTGGTCAACAACCTGCCGGCCGGCCTGCTGGCCAGCACCATGGTGCAGCAGGCCCACCCGCCCGCGTCCATCGTCGATGCGCTGCTGATCGGTGTCGATCTCGGCCCCAATCTCTCGATCACCGGCTCGCTCGCCACCATCCTCTGGCTCATCGCGATTCGCCGCGAAGGCGAGGACGTGGGCTTCGTGCGCTTCCTGAAGGTCGGCGTGCTCGTGATGCCGCCGGCCCTGTGCCTGGCGCTGGGCGCACGGCTGTTGACGGCTTGAGTTTTTCAAGGAGACCTCACCATGTCCACCTCGACTCTCGCCGCACCCGGCGCACCATCCGGCGCACCGCCCGGCGTCGGCAACCCCGGCAACGATGGCGATGCCGACCGCAAGCGCGCCACGCGCGCGCTGTGCTCGCTCAACTTCTTCATGGCCGACATGCAGGCCGGCATCGGGCCGTTCCTCGGCGTGTTCCTGCAGCAGCGCGGCTGGCAGACCGGCGCCATCGGCTCGGTGATGACCGCCGGCGGCATCGCCGGGATGCTGATGACGGTGCCGGCAGGCGCCTTCATCGACAGCACCACGCGCAAGCGGCTGGTCGTCGTCGTCACCGGCATCTGCACCGTGCTGGCTTCGTTCCTGATCCTGTGGTCGCAGGCCTGGATCGTCGTCACCACCAGCCAGATCGCCACGGCGATCGCCGGTGCGGCCATCGGTCCGGCAGTCGCCGGCATGACGCTGGGCATCGTGCGCCAGCGCGGCTTCAATGCGCAGAACGGCCGCAACCAGGCCTGGAACCACGCCGGCAACATGATCGGCGCCGGCCTGTCGGGCTGGCTCGGCTACAGGTACGGCATGCCGGCCATCTTCTTCCTCGCGGCGGCCTTCGGCGTGTTCGCGATCGCGTCGGTGCTGGCGATTCCCGGGCGTGTGATCGACCATCGCGCAGCGCGCGGCCTGGAAGACGAGGAGGGCGACAGGAAGGACGGCGAACCCGGGCAGGCCCAGGGCTTTCGCACGCTGCTGCACAACCGGCCGATGCTCATCCTGGCCGCCGCGCTGGCCTGCTTCCACCTCGGCAACGGCGCGATGCTGCCGCTCTACGGCCTGGCCGTGGTCGGTGCCGGGAAGGGCGATCCGGCCGCCTTCACGGCGCTCACCGTGGTGGTCGCGCAGGGCGTGATGATCGTCACCGCGCTGATCGCGATGCGCATGGCGGCCGGGCGCGGCTACTGGCTGGTGATGCTGGTCTCCTTCATTGCGCTGCCGGTGCGCGGCCTGCTGGCCGGCAGCTTCATCGAGTCGTGGGGTGTGTGGCCGGTGCAGGCGCTCGACGGCATCGGCGCCGGGCTGCAGAGCGTGGCGGTGCCGGGGCTGGTGGCCTGCCTGCTCAACGGCACCGGCCGCGTCAACGTCGGCCAGGGCGCGGTGATGACGGTGCAGGGCCTGGGCGCGAGCCTTTCGCCAGCCATCGGCGGCTGGCTGGCCCAGCTCTTCGGCTACCAGCTGGCCTTCTACGTGCTGGGCGGCTTCGCGCTGGTCTCGGTGGCGCTGTGGGTCGGCTTCGGCGCGCTGCTGATGCCGGCCTGTGCGGGCGCGGGCGGCGAGGCGGCTCGCGGTGCCGAACGCGGGAGGGCCGGCGCATGACTTCCTCCATCTACTGGCTCCACGTCGGCGACCTGCACATGGACGAGGCCGACGACTGGGCCGCGCTGCCGCGGCTGCGGCAGATCGTGCAGGAGGCCAACGCACATGCCGCCGATGCCGCCTTCGTCTACCTGCCGGGCGACAACGCCAACCACGCCACCGCAGCGCAGTACGCCGCGATCGTGCAGGCGCTGGGCCCGCTGACGCTGCCCTGGCGGGCGATCCCGGGTGATCACGACTTCGAGGGCGGCAGCCTGGCGGCCTACGAGGCTTCCTTCGCGCCGGCGCAGCGGCCGGAGTGCGAAGTCTTCGGCGCTCATCGCTGCATCTTTCTGGATGTGGTGAGCGCGGGCCAGGGCGGCCCCGATTTCCGGCTCAGCGCGCACCACCTGCATCGCGCCACCCGCGAACTCGCGCGGGCGCAGGCCGAGGGGCAGACGCCGCTGGTGTTCATGCACACCTTTCCGGGCGACATGGCGGACGGTGGCGAGGAACTGGCGCGCCTGTTCGCCGATGCCCGGGTCGCGTTCGTCGATACCGGACACACGCACTACAACGAGCTGCTCAACGACGGCTGGGTGGTCTACGGCGCCACGCGGTCCACCGCGCAGATCGAGGAGGACGACGGCCGGGCGGGCTTCTCGCTCGTGTGCGTGCACGACTCGGTGCCGAGCGTGCGGTTCCGCCGCATCGGCCAACCCTGGCCGCACGTGCAGATCGTGAGCCCCTGCGATGTGCGCCTGCTCACCCGCGTGACCGACCCGCGCCAGGTGCCGCGGCCCGGCACGCTGCAGGTCGTGGCACGGCGCATCGGCCACGCCACGGCGCCGATGGAGGTGTTCCTGGACGCGGGCGCACCGTCTCCCATGCAGGACGCGGGCGCCGGCCTCTGGCAGGCCAGCCTGGAGGGTGTCGGTGCCGGCCTGCACCGAGTCGTCGTCGCATGCGGCGAGGCGCGTGACAGCGTCGAGGTGCTGGTCAGGCCGGTGGACGACCTGCCCCGGCGCCACCAGCTGGTCGCGCCGGGCCATGCTTGCCACACCATCGGAGCCTGGGCGCCCGCGGGCATGGACGGCACGCAGCGCGGACCCAACCGCAACGGCGGCGGCTGGTAGGCGGGCGCGCGGCGCCGCGGGCAAAAAAAAGAGCCGGGCATGCCCGGCTCTTGTTGTTGCTCGACGGATCGAGCGGCCTGGCCGGGAAAGTGTTCCCGGCCGTCGGGCTTACATGCCCATGCCGCCCATGCCGCCCATGCCACCCATGTCGGGCATGCCGCCGCCGGCAGGAGCGTCGTCCTTCGGAGCGTCAGCCACCATGGCTTCGGTCGTCAGCAGCAGCGAGGACACCGAAGCGGCGTTCTGCAGTGCGGTGCGGGTGACCTTCGTCGGGTCCAGGATGCCCAGCTCGAGCATGTCGCCGTACGTGTCGTTGGCGGCATTGAAGCCGTAGTTGCCCTTGCCGGCCAGAACCGCGTTCACCACCACCGAGGCTTCGCCGCCGGCGTTGTTCACGATTTCGCGCAGGGGGGCTTCGATGGCCTTCAGCACCAGCTTGATGCCGGCGTCCTGGTCGGCGTTGTCGCCCTTGACGCGGTCGCCCACGGCTTGCTTGGCACGCAGCAGAGCCACGCCGCCACCAGCAACCACGCCTTCTTCCACTGCGGCGCGGGTAGCGTGCAGGGCGTCTTCGACGCGAGCCTTCTTTTCCTTCATTTCGACTTCGGTGGCGGCGCCGACCTTGATCACGGCAACACCGCCGGCCAGCTTGGCCACGCGCTCTTGCAGCTTTTCACGGTCGTAGTCGCTCGTGGCTTCCTCGATCTGCACGCGCACTTGCTTCACGCGGGCTTCGATGTCGGCAGCAGCGCCGGCGCCGTCGATGATGATCGTGTTTTCCTTGCCCACTTCGATGCGCTTGGCTTGGCCCAGGTCGGCCAGCGTCACCTTTTCGAGCGTCAGGCCCACTTCTTCAGCGATGACCTTGCCGCCCGTCAGGATGGCGATGTCTTCCAGCATGGCCTTGCGGCGGTCGCCGAAGCCAGGAGCCTTGACGGCCACGACCTTCAGGATGCCGCGGATCGTGTTCACTACCAGCGTAGCCAGGGCTTCGCCTTCGACTTCTTCGGCAATGATCAGCAGCGGACGGCCGGCCTTGGCGACTTGTTCCAGCGTGGGGAGCAGGTCACGGATGTTGCTGATCTTCTTGTCGAACAGCAGCACGAAGGGGTTGTCGAGCAGCGCCGATTGCTTCTCGGGGTTGTTGATGAAGTAGGGCGACAGGTAGCCGCGGTCGAACTGCATGCCTTCGACGACGTCCAGTTCGCTTTCGAGCGACTTGCCGTCTTCGACGGTGATCACGCCTTCCTTGCCGACCTTGTCCATCGCGTCGGCGATGAGCTTGCCGATGGTTTCGTCGCTGTTGGCCGAGATCGAGCCGACTTGAGCGATTTCCTTCGACGTGGTGGTGGGCTTCGAAGCCTTCTTCAGCTCTTCGACCAGGGCCGTCACGGCCTTGTCGATGCCGCGCTTCAGGTCCATCGGGTTGATGCCTGCGGCCACGTACTTGAAGCCTTCGCGAACGATGGCTTGAGCCAGCACGGTGGCGGTCGTGGTGCCGTCACCAGCGTTGTCGCTGGTCTTGGAGGCCACTTCCTTCACGAGCTGGGCGCCCATGTTCTGCAGCTTGTCCTTGAGTTCGATTTCCTTGGCGACCGACACACCGTCCTTGGTGACGGTGGGGGCGCCGAACGAGCGCTCGAGCACCACGTTGCGGCCCTTGGGGCCCAGGGTGACCTTGACTGCGTTGGCCAGGATGTTCACACCCTCGACCATGCGTGCGCGGGCTTCACCGCCGAAGACTACGTCTTTTGCTGCCATGTTTTATTACTCCGAATGGGATGTTTGAATTACTTCTCGACGACCGCGAACAGGTCGTCTTCCTTCATGACCAGCAGTTCGTCGCCGCCGACCTTGACGGTCTGGCCGCTGTACTTGCCGAACAGGACGCGGTCGCCGACCTTGACGGTCAGTGCGGCCAGCTCGCCCTTGTCGTTGCGCTTGCCCGGGCCCACGGCCAGGACTTCGCCCTGATCGGGCTTCTCGGCGGCTGCGTCGGGGATGACGATGCCGGAGGCGGTCTTGGTTTCGCTGTCAACACGCTTGACGATCACGCGATCGGCCAAAGGACGAAGTTTCATTGCATCTCCTGGATGTATGGATAAGAAACGGGTTTGTGGTCGGGCGCCGGACCGGAGGCCGGCAGCCCATCGACTGGAAGCGAGGGCTGTTAGCACTCGTCAGCAGCGAGTGCTAATCATAAGGGCAATCGATGACGTTTCAAGGGCAGTGTGCGTGCCAGCTGGTTGGAAGGCATCCGGCGAAAGCGTACAATTGAGAACTATTCGTATTAATAACCGAGCGAAGCCATCGCGGCTGCGCGGAGATCCCACCCATGCCGGCCGGCGAGTTCGCGTTAGTTCAGCACGAGGTGCAAACGCTCTACAGCAACCATCACGGATGGCTGCACGCCTGGCTGCGCAAGAAGCTGGGCTGCTCGCACAACGCCGCCGACCTGGCGCACGACACCTTCGTGCGGCTGCTGAGCAGGAGGGAGCCCGTTGCCGCGGCTGAACCGCGCGCCTACCTGGCCACCATCGCGCACGGGCTGGTCGTCGACTTCCACCGGCGCCGGGCACTGGAGCGTGCCTACCTCGACACCCTCGCCGCGCTGCCCGAACCCCAATTGCCGTCGCTCGAAGCGCGGGCCATCGTGCTCGAGGCGCTGGTTGCCATCGACACCATGCTCGACGGCATGAAGCCGGCGGTGCGGCAGGCCTTCATGCTGTCGCAGCTCGACGGACTCACCTATGCGGAAATCGCCGCCCGCCTGGGCGTGACGGTGCGCACGGTCAACAACTACATGTGCAAGGCGCTCGAGCATTGCTACATGCTCGCGCCGTGATGATGAAGTCCGGCTTCGAGCTGACGCCCGACGGCATCGGCGCGCCCTCGCGCAGCGAAGCCGAGGTCCGCAAGGAGGCCATCGCCTGGTACGCCCGGCTGTGCTCCGGCGATGCCTCCGAGGCCGACCGCGAGAACTGGCGCCGTTGGCATCGCGCCCACCCCGACCACCAGCGCGCCTGGCAGCGCTTCGAGGCCATGCAGGCGACGTTCAAGCGCGTGCCGGCGCACGTGGCGGCCTCCACGCTGCGGGCTGCGCATGCCGACCGGCGCCGGGTGCTGCGCGGCATTGCCGTGCTGGCGGGCGGTGGCTCGCTGGCTTACGCGTCGTGGCAGGTGGCCGGCACCGACGGCGGCTGGCGCGCCTGGCTGGCCGACTACCGCACGGGCACCGGCGAGCAGCGTTCCGTCACGCTGGCCGACGGCTCGCTGCTGAAGCTCAACACCCGCACGTCGGTGGATGTGTCCATCGACGCCACCCACAGGCTCGTCACCTTGCGCGAAGGCGAGCTCCTGGCCGAGACGGCAAGGCACCGCGGCCTGCCGGGTGCGGCGCGCATCGACAGCCGCCCCTTCCTGGTCGCGACGCCGCATGGCCGCATCCTCGCGCTGGGTACGCGCTTCACGGTGCGCAGCGACGGCGCGCGCACGGTGGTGAGCGTGCTCGAAGACGCCGTCGAGGTTCGCGCCTCGCACGCGCCCGGCAACGTGGTGCGGCTGGAGGCGGGGCAGCAGGTGGCTTTCACCGGCGACAGCGTCGATGCGCCGCAGCCGGCCGATCCCGCATCGGCCGATTGGGAGCACGGCAGCCTCGTCGTCAACGACTGGCGGCTGGGCGACGTGGTGGCCGAGCTTGCGCGCTACCACCGCGGCCGGCTGGCCTGCGACCCCGCCGTCGCGGACATCCGGGTGTCGGGCGCCTTCCCGGTCATGGATACCGGCAAGGCGCTGGCGGTCATCGTGCGGGCGTTTCCGGTGCGCGTGAGCGGCCTGACGCGCTATTGGGTGTCGCTCGTGCCTGCCTGATTCCGCATGCGGCCATGCGCTTCGGCGCATTTGCATTTTCTTGGCCGCCGCCTTTCATGTTTTTCGATTTCGTTCGGCCTACCCATTGAGAGCCATGAATCCGCAATCAATGCCGAAGGAATTCCGAAGAATGCACGCGCACCCCTCATCACCCAACCCCGTCCGCAAGGCGCTGCTGTGCCTGTTCGCCGCGACGATGGCCCTGCCGATCGCGGCCGTGGCCGCCGACACCGCCGACGGCGCCCGCGCGCAGAACCAGGCGGCCCGCAGCTACCGCATCGACGCCGGCCCGCTGGCCACGGTGCTCGGGCGCTTTGCCGCGGCGTCGGGCGTGGCGCTGTCCTTCGACCCTGCGAGCACGCGGGCGCTGAACTCCGCCGGCCTGCAAGGCAACTACACCGTGCGTGCGGGCTTTGCGGCGCTGCTCTCGGGCACCGGTCTGGAGGCGGTGGAAGGCGGGGCGGGTGAATTCACGCTGCGCAAGAGCGCCGCTGCGCCCGAGGCATCGGCGGGCGAATCTGGCGAGGCCGACGGCACGCTGCCGGCGGTGCGCGTGGTGGCCCGCGCGGCGCCGGCACCCGCCGACGCGGACGACCGCTACCAGCCCACGCCCGACGCCTCCACGTTGCGCACCACCGCGCCGGTGCTGGAGATTCCGCAGGTGGTGAACGTGGTGCCCGCGCAGGTCATCCGCGACCAGCGTCCGCGCAACATCGACGACGCGCTCACCAACGTCAGCGGCATCAACCAGGGCAACACCCTGGCCGGCACGCAGGACACCATCATGAAGCGCGGCTTCGGCGGCAACCGCGATGGCTCGATCATGCACAACGGCATGCCGCTGGTGCAGGGCCGCGGCATGAACGCGGCGGCCGAGAGCGTCGAAGTGCTCAAGGGCCCGTCGTCGCAGCTCTACGGCCTGATGGACCCGGGCGGCGTGATCAACGTGGTGAGCAAGAAGCCGCAACTGCGGCAGCGCACGAGCCTGTCGCTGCTGGGCTCGGGCTACGCGGGCGGGCGCGACGGCGGCGGCGCCACGCTGGACACCACCGGCCCCATCGGCGAGAACGGGCTGGCCTACCGGCTGATCGTCGACCATGTGGACGAGGACTACTGGCGCAACTTCGGCAAGCACCGCGAGACGCTGGTGGCACCGTCGCTGGCCTGGTACGGCGACGACACCCAGGCCGTGCTCTGGTACGAGTACCGCAAGTACGTCACGCCCTTCGACCGCGGCACCGCGCTCGACCCGCGCACCCAGCGCCCGCTGGCGCCGCCCAGGACGCAGCGACTGGACGAGCCCTTCAACGAGATGCGCGGCGAGACGCACCTGGGCCAGCTCTCGGTCGACCACCAGTTCGGCAGCGGCTGGGCCGGCCACCTGAACCTCAGCTACAACCAGGAAACCTACGACGCCAACCAGCTGCGGGTGAACGGCATCAACACCACGCGCGGCACGCTCACGCGCAGCAACGACGCCACCCACGGCGCGCTGAGCACCGACAGCTACGCCACCGCGTATGTCGACGGCACCGTCGAGCTGGGCGGCATGCGCCACGACCTGCAGTTCGGCTGGGACGCCGAGTACCGCAGGATCTACCGCGCCGACCTGCTGCGCCAGGCCACCAGGAGCACCTTCAGCTACCTGTTGCCGGTGTACGGCCTGGAGGCGCCGTCGAGCACCGTGTCGGCGAGCGACAGCGACCAGACCGACAGGCTGCACAACCAGTCCCTGTTCTTCCAGGACTCCATTCACCTGAACGACCGCTGGATCGCGGTGGCCGCGCTGCGCTACCAGGCGTGGTCGCAGCTCGCGGGGCGCGGGCGGCCCTTCAAGGTCAACACCGACACCTACGGCTCCAAGCTGCTGCCGCGCCTGGGGCTGATCTACAAATGGACCGATACCGTGTCGTTCTACGGCAGCTACACCCAGTCGCTCAAGCCGGCTTCGACCATCGCGCCGCTGTCGAGCGGCTACGTGCTCGATGCTTCGGTGAAGCCCGAGGAAGCCAAGTCGTGGGAGCTCGGCGCCAAGTTCGACATGCCCGGCGGCGTGACCGGCACCGTGGCGCTGTTCGACATCCACAAGCGCAACGTGCTGGTCTCGCAGTTCAACGACGTGACCAAGCTCAACGACTGGCGCACCTCGGGCGCGGCCCGTTCCCGCGGCCTCGAAGTGGACGTTGCGGGCCAGCTGAGCAAGAACTGGAGCGCGATCGCGAGCTACGCCTACATCGACGCCAAGACCACGGAAGACCCGCTGTACGCCGGCAACCGGCTCTGGAACGTGGCGCGGCAGACCGCGTCGCTCTCGGCCGTGTACGACTTCGGCCAGGTGTTCGGCGGCGAAGGAAGGCTGCGCATGGGCGCCGGCGCGCACTACGTCGGCAAGCGCGCGGGCGACTCGGCCAACAGCTTCGTGCTGCCGGGCTACACCACGGTCGATGCCTTCGCCACCTACGACACGCGCCTGTATGGCAAGAAGGTCAAGTTCCAGTTGAACGTGAAGAACCTGTTCGACAAGACCTACTACCCGTCGGCAGCGAACACCTATTTCATCTCGATGGGCGATGCGCGCCAAGTCTCGTTCCTCACGACCTTCGAGTTCTAGATGAAGCCGCTCATTCACATCACCCGCCGCGCGGCCGTCGTTCTTCTGATGGCGTGCGGCCTCTCGACGGCAGGCGCAAGCGCCGCCGAGTTGCCGGGGCAGGGCCGCAAGGTCGTGCTGCTGGTGCAGCGCGACGGCCCCAGCCTTCCGGCCGACGAGAAGGTCAAGGCGCACCTCGAGTCGCGCGGCTTTGCCGTGACGCTGCAGGACCAGTCTGCCGCGCCCTCGGTGGCGGCCGGCGCGGACCTCGTCGTGATCTCGTCCACCGTCGCCGCCAAGGACGTGAGCGGCGCCTGGCGCCAACTGCCGGTGCCGCTGCTCACCTGGGAGAACGACCTGCTCGACGACCTGGCCATGACCGGCAAGCGGCATGACACGGACTTCGGCGAAGCCGCCAAGGAGCGCTACCTGTGGCTGGTCAATGCGCCGCATCCCATGTCGGCGGGCTTGCCGGCCGGCGTGACGAACGTCTACGCCAGGCAGGCCGGCATGAGCTGGGGCAAGCCGGGCCTGGGCGCCACCACCATCGCCACGCTGTACGGCCAGCCAGAGAAGGCGGCCATCTTCGGCTACGAGAAGGGCGCCACCATGGACTACGAGTCGCTCGCGCCGGCGCGACGCGTGATGTTCTTCCTCGGCAACGAAACCTTCACCAACCTTTCGCCCGCGGGCCGGATGCTGTTCGACGCGGCCGTCGACTGGACCGCCGGCATCCGCTGAAAACAAAGAATCGATGAAATTCCCCGCGCTGCGCCAGCTCTGGTTCCAGTTGCACTGGCTGATCGGCATCACGGCCGGCACGGTGCTGATCGTCATCGGCCTGAGCGGCGCGGTGCTGTCGTTCCGCGAGGAAATCATCGATGCACTCAACCCGCACGGGCGCCACGTGCCGGCGCAGGCCGTGCCCGTGCTCACGCCGGCGCAGCTGCTCGCGGCGGCAAGGCAGGCGTGGCCCGGGCGCCAGGTCGGCACGCTTGCGCTGTTCGCCGAGCCGGGCGCGGCGGCGCGGGTGATCTTCGCGCCGCCGCCGGGTGAGCGGCGAGGTGAAACCGTCTACCTCGACCCCTACGCGGGCACCGCGCTGCCGCCGCTCGCGGGCGCCGGCTTCTTCGAATGGGTCGAGTCGCTGCATCGCTGGCTGCTGCTGCCGCGCGAACCGGGGCGGGTGGTGGCCGGCGTGCTGGCGATGGGCCTGCTGCTGCTGTCGCTCTCGGGCCTCTATCTGCGATGGCCGCGCCGCCCGCTCGACTGGCGCGCGTGGCTCACTTTCGATCCGGCGCTCAAGGGGCGCTCGTTTCTGTGGGGCCTGCATTCGGTGATGGGCACCTGCGCGCTGCTGATGTACATCGTGTTCACCACCAGCGGGCTGTACTGGGCCTTCGACGCGGTGCGCGACCGTGTCGATGCGATGGCCGGCCATCCCCGCGTGGCCGCGCAGCAGGCGCGCACCGCGCCGCGCATGCGCAACGTGGCGCGCGACGATGCCGCCGCGGTGGATGTCGCGCCCGCCTGGGCTGTCTTCGAGCAGAAGGCGCGCGAGACCGGCGGCTGGAGCGAGGTCATCCTGCGCGTGCCCTCGGGCGCCGCGCCGTCGGTGCTGTTCACCTGGCTCGACGCGGCACCCGCCCACGAACGCGCGCGCAACCGCATGACGGTGCGGCTGCCGGGCGGCGAGGTGACGCAGGACGAGCGCCATGCCGGCAAGACGGCGGGCGGGCGCTTCCTGGCGGCGATCTATCCGCTTCACATGGGCACCTACTTCGGCCTGCCGGGGCGCATCGCGATGCTGCTGGCGGCGCTGATGCTGCCGGTGTTTTCCATCACCGGCTGGCTGCTGTACCTCGACCGGCGCCGCAAGAAGCGCGCGGTGCGGGCCGAGCGCGCGGCGCTGGAAGCGGCGGTGCGGCCGGCCGGCGGCATGGCGCCTGCGTCGGAACGCGTGCTGGTGGCCTTCGCGAGCCAGTCGGGCACGGCCGAGGGCCTTGCCATGCGCAGCGCCGCCGCGCTCGAGGGCGCGGGGCTGCCGGTGACCGTGGCGTCGCTGGCGCGTCTGGACCCCGAGCAGTTGCGGCACCACCGGCACGTGCTGATCGTCGCCAGCAGCTTCGGCGAAGGCGGCCCGCCCGATGCCGCGCGCCGATTCGCGCAGCGGCTCGCGCAGGTCGGCGGCGAGGCGCTGTCGCACCTGCGCTACGGCCTGCTGGCGCTGGGCGACCGGCACTACGCGCGCTTCTGCGGCTTCGGACACACGCTGGACCATGCGTTGGTCGCAGCCGGTGCGCAGTCGCTGTTTCCGATGGTCGAGGTCGACAACGGCGACGCCGGTGCGCTGGCCGTGTGGCGGCGGCACCTGGGCGCGATGCCCGGGGCGCGGGGCGACTCGATGCCTGATGCGTTGACCGCCGTTCCGGAGGAGCAGCCTTTCGGCGCATGGACGCTGTCCGCGCGCCGCCTGCTCAACCCGCGCAGCCTGGGGCATCCGCTCTGCGAGATCGAACTGACGCCTTCGGTGCAGGGCGAACTGCCTTCATGGCGACCGGGCGCACTGGCCGAACTGCGGCCGCGCCATGCGCCGGAAACGGTGGCTGCCCTGCTGCGCTCGGCATCGCTGGACGGCGATGCGCAGGTGCGGTTCGAATGCCGCACCCTCATGCTGCGCGAGGCCCTGGCATGCAGCGCGATGCCGGCGCCGGAAGAGCTGTCGCAGGTTTCAGATGCCCAGGCGCTGGCCGATGCGCTCGTGCCGCTGGCGCCGCGTCGCTACTCGATTGCCTCGGTGCCGGCAGAAGGGCGCATCCGGCTGCTGGTGCGGCAGGCACGCCATGAGTCGGGCCTGGGGCTCGCCTCGGGCTGGCTCACGGTGCATGCGATGCCGTCGGCGCAAGTGGAATTGCGCCTGCTGGCCAACCCCGGCTCCGAGCCGGTGGCGGACGAGCGGCCTTGCATCTTCATCGGCAACGGTTCGGGCTACGCGGGGTTGCGCGGGCATCTGTGCGAGCGCGTGGCGCAGGGGTTTCATCGCAACTGGCTGCTGTTCGGCGAACGCCAGAGCGCGTGCGATGCCTTCTTCATGGACGAACTCAAGCGGTGGCGCGCGCAGGGTGCTCTTGCCCGCATCGACCTGGCGTTCTCGCGCGACCAGGCCGAGCGCATCTACGTGCAGGACCGGCTGCGCGACGCAGCGCCCGAACTGCAGCGCTGGATCGGCGACGGCGCCGTGGTCTTCGTGTGCGGCAGCCTGCACGGCATGGCGGCCGGCGTGGATGCGGTGCTCGAGGAAGTGCTGGGGCGCTCCGCGCTGGAAGACCTCATTGCGCAAGGGCGCTATCGGCGGGACGTTTACTAGCCGGCCGACCGGCCGCGTTCGGCGAACATCGGGGCATGTCCCCATCCATTTCCATCCAGGCCGATCGCCTCTGGCATCGGCTCGAAACTCTTTCTTCCTTCACCCTTCCCGACGTCCCCTGGACCCGCCGCGCCTTCTCGCCCGAATTCGACAAGGCCAGGGACTGGCTGCGCGAGCAGTTCCAGCAGGCGGGGCTCGCCGTCCATACCGATGCGGCCGGCAACCTGACCGGCCGGCGCGAAGGCTCCGAAGCCGGGCTTGCGCCGCTGGTCACCGGCTCGCATTGCGACACCGTGGTCGGCGGCGGCCGCTTCGACGGCATCCTCGGCGTGCTCGCGGGGCTGGAGGTGGCGCAGTCGCTGCACGAAAGCGGCGTGATGCTGCGCCATCCGCTGGAGGTGATCGACTTCCTGTCCGAAGAGCCCAGCGACTACGGCATTTCCTGCGTGGGCAGCCGCGCCTTCGCCGGCACGCTGGACGCGGCCATGCTGGCCTCGCGCAACGAAGCCGGCGAAAGCCTGTCGCAGGCCATGCATCGCATCGGCGCGAAACCCGATGCGCTGGCCGGCGCGGCCCGCGGCGCCGGTGGCGTGGCCGCTTTCGTGGAACTGCACATCGAGCAGGGGCCGGTGCTGGAGCGCGAAGGGCTGCCGATCGGCGTGGTCACCGACATCGTGGGCATCCGCCGCGTGGCACTCACGGTCACGGGCCAGCCCGACCATGCCGGCACCACGCCGATGGACATCCGCCGCGATGCGCTGGTCGGCGCCGCGCGGCTGATCGACGCGGCGCACCGCGAGGCCTGCGCCATGGACGGGCGGCCGCACTACGTGGTGGCGACGATCGGCCGGATCTCGATGAGCCCCAACGTGCCCAACGCCGTGCCCGGCCGCGTCGACATGGTGCTGGAGGTGCGCAGCAATGCGCAGCCGGTGCTCGACGAGTTCCCCGAGCGGCTGCTGGCCCTGTGCCGCGATGAGCTGCAGGCGCTGCGCCTCTCCTGCGCGATGGAGCCGCTGACCCGCACGCCGCCCGTGCAGTGCTCCGGGCTGGTCATGCAGGCCGTGGCCGAAGCCGCCGACCGCCTGGGCCTGGCGCATCGTCAACTGCCCAGCGGCGCCGGCCACGACGCCATGCACGTCGCTTCCACGGGACCGATGGGCATGGTCTTCATCCCGTGCCTCGATGGCCGCAGCCACTGCCCGGAAGAATGGGCGACCAAGGAGCAGGTGGCCGCCGGCACGCTGGTGCTGGCCGAGACGCTCAGGGCGCTGGACCGGCGCTGAGCCCGCCTACAGCTGGTCGGTCGGCACGAACCAGGAGAACAGCAGCAGCTGCAGCCGCGTCAGCATGCTGGAGTCGGGTTCGCTGTCGAGCACTTCGTTGTCGACGTCGCCGGTGCCGACCCATTGCACGTTCTGGCCGTCGGGCTTGAGCGTGACGCGGTAGACGCCTTCGATGTCGTCGAGCTGGTAGGCGAAAAGCAGCGCCTGCGTCAGGTCGAAGCTGCGCACGCGCACGCCGAACTCGGTGTTCAGCCGGGCCGAGCGCGGGTCGAGGTTCATCGAGCCGAGCAGCACCCACTGGCGGTCCACCAGCGCCAGCTTGGCGTGCAGGCGGCCGCGGGCCTTCTTCAGCAGGTCGCGGAACTGGCCGCTGCGCCGCAGCTGCTGGGTGCTGACCTCGTACAGGTTCACGCCCAGCTTGAGCATGTCGACGCGGTAGCGGTTGTAGTTGATGTTGACCAGCGGCTCGTCGCTGTCGGCCAGCGAGTTGGTGATGACGGTGATGTTCACGCCGTGCTCGCGGCCCATGCGGATGCGCTCCATGCCCTCGTCGCCCGGAATGAAGTAGGGCGATATCACCACCACGTTCGACTGCGCCGTGGCCAGCATCTCGTGGAAGCGCTGCGCCAGCGATTCGGTGGGGTGCGCCATGACGCCCAGCGCCTTGTTGGGGCTGTCGGCGGAGGCGTTGGCCTCGGCGCGCATCCATTTCGCTTCGTCGATGTTGGCGAGCTGGGCACCCAGGGGCGGGTCGCCGAGCAGGTCGGTGAGGGGCAGGGGGCCGGGCGGCGGGGCGTTGGCGGGGGAGGTGGCGGCCTCGAAGTCGGCTTTCAGCGTCTCGGTCGAGCGGCTGGTGCTGGCGACCCGCTGAAGCGGGTAGACCACGTCGCTGTTCCAGTAGGTGTCGAAGATGGCCGCGGCCTCGGGCACGACCGGGCCGGCCAGCAGCAGTTCGAAGTCGATGAAGTTGGCGCTCTCGCTGCGCAGGAAATATTCGTCGGCGAGGTTGCGTCCGCCCGCGATGGCCATCGCGCCGTCCGCCAGGAACAGCTTGTTGTGCATGCGGTGGTTGAGCCGGCGGAAGTCGGAGAAGAACTCCAGCCAGCGGCCCGACGAATGGTCGCGCGCATTCACGAAGGGGTTGAACAGCCGCACTTCGGCATTGGGTTCGGCGGCCAGTCCGAGCAGCAGGCGGTCCATGCCGGCGGTGTAGAAGTCGTCGAGCAGCAGCCGTACGCGCACGCCGCGCCGCGCGGCATTGCGCAGTTCGCGCAGAAGCAGGCGGCCGGTCTTGTCGTTGCCGAGCTGGTAGGTCTGCACGTCGAGGGAGGACTGGGCCCGCCGCATCAGCTCGAGCCGCGCATCGAGCGCGTAGGACGCCTCGATCAGCGGGCGCATGCTCGTCAGCCCGTCCGGCGGCGTGTTCAGGGCGATGGCCGCGCGGCCGAGCTCCGTGGCCGGCGAGGCGGCGATGGATTTCACCGGCGGCTCGGGCGCGCGCGGCGGCAGGCCGGCGCAGCCGGTCAGTGCAAGGGCAATCAGCCACAGAGCCGGACCGCGCAGCGCGGGAAACAGAAAGGCAATGAGCTTGATGAACATGGGGCCTGCCGACGCATGAGAGGAAGCGTGCGGGCGGGATCGTAGCCTTTCGTCCCTTTTTTGAAGACGCAATTTCGCAACGCAACGCCCTTGCGAGCCTGTTGGAAATTGGCCCGGCCGAGACTTTTTGACAATTAGAATGCGAATGCTTCTTAATTGTGTCTTGGAGTGGAGAAGGAATGTCTAGATTGGTGGCGCGGCGCAAGGCCGCATCGGTGCTGGTGGGGTGCCTGGCTATTTACACGCAGCACCAGGTGCTGGCCCAGACGGCGAATGCAGCTTCCCTGCCGGAAGTGAGGGTGGACGCGAATGCCGAAGCCGAGACCGCGAAGACGTCGGTGATCGGCTACCGCGCAAAGAATGCGGTCACGGCCACCAAGACCGACACGCCGCTGGCCGAGACGCCGCAGTCGGTGACCGTTGTCACGCGCGACCAGATGGTCGACCAGGGCGCCACCAACCTTCAGGACGCGCTCACCTACGCCGCCGGCGTGCGCTCCGACGCCTACGGCATCGATTCGCGCTCCGACAGCTTCTCGGTGCGCGGCAGCGATCCCTCCGTCTACCTCGACGGGCTGCAGACCTATTCCTCCGGCTGGTACACCGCCACGGCGCGGCCCGACCCGTACACGCTGGAGCGCCTCGAAGTGCTGCGCGGGCCGGCCGGCATGCTGTTCGGCGCAGGCACCGCGGGCGGTGTGATCAACATGGTCAGCAAGCTGCCGCAGCAGCAGGCCTACCGCGAGGTGGGCGTGCAGCTCGGCTCCTTCGGACGCAAGCAGCTCCAGGCCGATCTGACCGGCCCGCTGACCGCCGACGGCCAATGGTCGTACCGCCTGGTGGCGCTGCAGCGCAAGTCCGACACGCAGGTCGACTACGTGCCGGACGACCGCTCGCTCATCATGCCGTCGCTCACCTGGCGCCCCAGCGCCGCGACCTCGCTGACGCTGCAGGCCCTGTGGCAGAAGGACAAGACCGGCAGCACTTCGCAGTTCTTCCCCTGGCAAGGCACCATCCTGCCGAACATTAACGGCCCGCTGCCGTCCAGCCGCTTCATCGGCGAGCCGGGCGACGGCTACGACACCGAGCGCAAGACCTTCGGCTGGCAGTTCGAGCACAAGTTCAATGAGCGCTGGACCTTCAGGCAGAACTTCCGCGCATCACGCACCTTCAACGACTCGCACTACCACTACGCGGATTCTTTCTCCGTGCCCGGCGGCTGGTCGCTCGACCCGGCCGGCCAGCGCCTGCTCGGCCGCTACAACGACAAGTCGCTGGCATGGACCAGCATGACCGGTATCGACAACCACGTCGAAGGCCATTTCGACACCGGCGCGCTGCGCCACACGCTGCTGGTGGGCGCGGAGTATTCGCGCCAGCGCCAGGACAAGACCGAAGGCTCCGTCTACAGCACCATCGACGCCTACGCACCGGTCTATGGCGTCGGCTACGTGCCGGTCACCGAGCTGACGCGCAGGCCGCGCACCACCCAGCGCAATGCCGGCATCTACGTGCAGGACCAGATGAAGCTGGACAACTGGATCTTCGTGGCCGGCCTGCGCTACGACCGCAGCACCGCCGGCACCGCGGGCAGCGCCTCGGAGACGACCAGCGCCACCTCGCGCCGGCTGGGCGTGATGTACACGCTGCCTTCGGG
The DNA here is from genome assembly GCF_030208835.1 of Variovorax sp. efr-133-TYG-130. Classification (NCBI taxonomy): domain Bacteria; kingdom Pseudomonadati; phylum Pseudomonadota; class Betaproteobacteria; order Burkholderiales; family Comamonadaceae; genus Variovorax; species Variovorax sp. efr-133-TYG-130. Next base: position 80,045 of record NZ_JARVTD010000044.1, read on the forward strand.
CTGGTCGCCGTACCTGAGCTATACCGAATCCTTCACGCCCCAGGCCGGCACCAACGCCGAGGGCAACCTGTTCAAGCCGCTGCGCGGCGAGCAGGTGGAGGCCGGCGTCAAGTACCAGCCCGCCGGCTCGCCGACGAGCTTCACCGCGTCGGTCTTCTCGCTGAAGGAAAAGAACCGCCTCGTCTCCGACAGCACCAACCCGGACTACGGCCGGCAGGTCGATGCGACGAAGAACAAGGGCGTGGAGCTCGAGCTGAAGACGACGCTGGGCCGCAACTTCGACCTGATCGCCAACTACACCAACATCGACGTCGACGCCAAGCTCACCGAGCAGCCGCGCAACCAGGCCTCGGTGTGGGGCAAGTACCGTTTCTCCATCGCGGGGGTGCCGGGCTTCTCCGCCGGTGCGGGCGTGCGCTACATGAGCGGCTTCACCGACGTGGACGGCTCCAGCGCCGGGCCTCGCGTGCCCTCGGTGACCCTGCTCGACCTGATGCTGGCCTACGAGTCGGACAGGTGGCGCTACGCGCTGAACATCAACAACGCGACCGACAAGACCTACTTCAGCACCTGCCTGTCGCGCGGCGACTGCTGGTTCGGTGCGCGCCGCAGCGTTGTGGCCAGCGCCACCTATCGCTTCTGATCGCCGCCCTTCGAGCGGAGCCGCCACCACATGAACAGCCGAACAATCAAGACCTGGGCCTGGGTGCACAAGTGGAGCAGCCTCGTGTGCACCGTGTTCATGCTGCTGCTGTGCATCACGGGCCTGCCGCTGATCTTCCACCACGAGATCGGCCACCTGCTCGGCACCGAGGTCGAGGCGCCGAAGATGCCGGCGGACACGCCGCGCATCAGCCTCGACCGCGTGCTGGAGATCGCCAAGGCCAAGCACCCCGACCGCGTGGTGCAGTTCGCCTCGCAGCCCGAGGACGACGACGGCCTGTGGTTCGTCACGCTCACGCCCACGCCGGCGCCCACCGACGACTTCAAGTCGGTCGCGGTCGACGCGCGCACGGGCGACGTGCTCGCCCAGCCCAAGTTCGACGAGGGCTTCATGTACGTGATGTTCAAGCTGCACGTCGATCTGTTCGCCGGGTTGCCGGGCAAGCTGTTCCTCGGCTTCATGGGCCTGCTGCTGCTGGTGGCCATCGTCTCGGGCGTGGTGCTCTATTCGCCGTTCATGCGCAAGCTCGACTTCGGCACGGTGCGGCGCGACAAGCGCCCGCGCCTGAAGTGGCTCGACCTGCACAACCTGCTGGGCGTGGTCACGCTGGTGTGGCTGTTCGTGGTGGGCTCCACCGGCATGATCAACACCTGGGCCGACCTGCTCATCAAGTACTGGCAGTACGACCAGCTCAGCGCGCTGCTGGCGCCCTACAAGAACGAGCCGGTGGTGGCGGTGTCTCAGCGCGGCTCGGTGCAAAGCTCGATGGAAGCCGCGCTGCAGCGCGCGCCCGGCATGAAGCTGTCGTTCATCGCGTTCCCGGGCACCTCGTTCTCGAGCCCGCACCACAACACCTTCTTCCTGCGCGGCAACGAGCCCTTCAGTTCCAAGCTGTTCCAGCCGGTGCTGGTCGACGCCAAGACCGCGGAGGTCACGGCGGCGCCCAAGCTGCCCTGGTACCTCACGGCGCTGCTGGTGTCGCAGCCGCTGCACTTCGGCGACTACGGCGGCATGCCGATGCAGATCCTGTGGGCGCTGCTCGACATCGCGACCATCATCGTGCTGGGCAGCGGCCTGTACCTGTGGCTCAAGCGCGGCAGCGCCGCACCCGCCGCGCAGCCACCCGAGCCGGCCGCGGCAATGAAGGCCCGGGCATGAAGCATCGTCACGGCTTCTGGCGCATGTGGGGCTGGCCGATCGTGCTCGGCCTGCTCACGACACTGGGCCTGGTCTCCGCGCTCTTCAGCGACGGCGGCTTCGGCGACATCGTTGCCTGGATCGCGCTGGGCGTTCCGGTTGTCGTGTGCGTCTGGTTCGGCTGGCTGCGGTCTTCCGCCCGCTAGGACGCCCGGCTCTTGCCGGCACCCGGTGAAAGCCTGAGGTCCCGGGCGGGCGGCATGGCCCCAGAATGGGCGCGATGAAACTCTCGCCCGTTGCCGCCGCCGCCGTTGCCTGCCTGTCGCTTCATGTCCCGTCGCCGGCCGATGCGCAGGAGGCGGCACCGGCCGCACTGCGCGAGATCACGGTTTCCACGCCGCGCGGCGAGGTCGCGCCTTTCAACGTGCCCGGTTCGGTCGACCGGGTCGACGGCGCAGAAATGCGCGACAGCCGCCTGCAGGTCAATCTCTCCGAAAGCCTGGGCGCCGTGCCCGGGCTGCAGGTGCAGAACCGGCAGAACTACGCGCAAGACCTGCAACTGTCGATCCGCGGCTTCGGCGCGCGCTCCACCTTCGGCGTGCGCGGCGTGCGGCTGTACGTCGACGGCATTCCCGCCACCTTGCCCGACGGGCAGGGCCAGACCTCGAACATCGACATCGGCTCGGTGGACCGTGTCGAGGTCTTGCGCGGACCGTTCTCCGCGCTCTACGGCAATTCTTCCGGCGGCGTGGTGCAGGCCTTCACCGCATCGGGCGAGGGGGCGCCGCGGCTGGCGTATTCGCTCGCGGGCGGCAGCTTCGGCACCTGGCGGCAGTCGCTGCAGCTCAGCGGCTCGCAGGGCGCGGTCGACTACATGCTCGATGCCAGCCGCTTCCGCACCGACGGCTGGCGCGAGCACAGCGCCGCGCGGCGCGACATCGCCAACGGCAAGCTGGGCATCGCGCTGGACAACGGCGACAAGCTCACGCTGGTGATGAACAGCGTGCGCATTGACGCGCAAGATCCGCTCGGCCTCACGGCCGACCAGTACGCGCTGGCGCCGCGCAACGCGCCGCTCGCCACCCAGTACGACACGCGCAAGACCGTCGAGCAGACGCAGGCCGGGCTGCTCTACGAGCGCCGCATCGACGCCAGGCAGGCGCTGCGCCTCATGGTCTATGGCGGGCAGCGCGAGACCACGCAGTACCAGTCGATTCCGCCTTCGGCGCAGCAGAACCCGCTGCATGCGGGCGGCGTGATCGACCTGTCGCGGCAGTACGGCGGCATCGACCTGCGCTGGAGCGCCGCGCTGCAGCTTGCCGACCGGCCGCTCGACGTGGTTGCCGGGCTGGGCTACGACAACCTGCGCGAAAAGCGGCGCGGCTACGAGAACTACCTGGGCCCGCTCGCAAACCCGGTGCTGGGGGTGCAGGGGCGCCTGCGCCGCAACGAGCTCAATACCGTCTGGAACCTCGACCCCTACGCGCAGGCGACTTGGCGCCTTGCCGAGCGCTGGACGCTGGAGGCCGGCGTACGCCGCAGCAGCGTGCACTTCGATTCGCACGACCGCTACATCATCGGCGCCAACCGCGACGACAGCGGCAGCGCGCGCTACAGCAAGACCCTGCCCGTGGCGTCGCTGCGCTACCAGGCCACGCCCGACCTCGCGCTGTACGGCTCCGCCGGCCGCGGCTTCGAGACGCCGACGCTCAACGAGCTGTCGTACCGCGCGAACGGCGCCAGCGGCCTCAACTTCGCGCTGCGGCCTTCGGTGAACGACAGCCTGGAGGTCGGCGCCAAGGCCCGGCTCGCGGGCGGGCTGCTGACGGCGGCGCTGTTCCAGACCCGCACGCGCGACGAGATCGTGACCGACACCAACGTCGGCGGCCGCGCGACCTTCCAGAACGCGGGCCGCACCAAGCGCAACGGCTTCGAGCTGGGCTGGCAGCACGAGACCGCCAGCCATTGGCGCACCCAGCTGGCCTACACGTGGCTGGACGCGACCTACCGCGATGCCTTCTGCTCGCCGTCGCCTTGCGGCACGGCCAACACCGTGGCGTCGGGCAACCGCATTCCCGGCATCGCGAGGCAATCGCTGTTCGCGTCGCTGGGCTGGGTGCCGCCCGAGGGCTGGCGTGCCGGCGCGGAAGTGCGAGCGCTCGGGCGCATCCTGGCCAACGACGTCAACACGGCCGTGGCGTCGGGCTATGCGGTGGCGGCGGTCTATGCCGGCTACCTGAAGAAGTGGGAGCGCTGGGAGCTCAACGCCTTCGCGCGCGTCGACAACCTGTTCGACCGCCGCTACGTAGGCTCGGTGATCGTCAATGAAGGCAACGGGCGTTTCTACGAACCGGCGCTGGGCCGGAACTGGACCGTGGGGTTGAGCGGCGCCTACAGGTTCTGACGTGTGGTCGTTCGGGGCGCGATCCCGCCGACGGGGTACTCTGCTCCGCGAATGTCCCCCGGCCTGCGGCCTCCTCCTTTATTTCGCTGCGCAGAGCACCCCGCCAGCGGGATCGTTCAGAGCACTGGCTGGTCGAGCCGAACAAGCGCTGCGTCCATGTGCGAAGGGCGCTACCCGGTGGCCTTCGCACGCGCCCTGAAAAAAACGGCGGGCAACAAGCCCGCCGTTTCTACCCAACCGAATCGAAAGAATCAGAACGCAGCAGGCCGCCACTTCAACAAACGCTTCTCCAGCGAACTGAGCAGGAAATCGGCCGCCAGCGCAACCACAGCCAGAACGATCATCGCCGCGAACACACCGCTGGCGTTGAACGCGCCCTGGGCCGTGGAGATCAGCAGCCCGATGCCTTCCTTCGCGCCGAGGAACTCGCCCACCACCGCACCCACCAGCGCAAAGCCGAAGCTCACGTGCAGGCTTGCCAGGATCCACGACATCGCCGACGGAATCACCACCGACATCGTCACCTGCCGCGGCGAAGCGCCCAGGATCTGCGCGTTCGCGATCATGTACTTGTCGGCCTCGCGCACGCCCTGGAAGGCGTTGCCGAACACCACGAAGAAAACCATCACCACCGCCAGCGCCACCTTCGAGGCCATGCCCAGGCCCAGCGCAATCACGAAGATCGAGCCCAGCACCACGCGCGGAATCGAGTTGGCGATCTGGATGTAGAGGCTGAACACATCCGACAGCAGCTTGTTGCGGCCCAGCACGATGCCGCACAGCACGCCGGCGATCGAGCCGATCAGGAAGCCGATCACCGTCTCCTCGAGCGTCACCGCCACCTGCATCCACAGCGAGCCTTGCGAGGTGCCGTCGCGCATCCATTCCACGAGCTGGTCGTAGATCATCGAAGGCATCGAATAGAAGAACGGGTCGATCCACTTCAGGCGCGCCGCGATCTCCCAGCCGCCGAGCGCGATCACCAGCACCGCCAGCCGCAGGCCGATGATCATGCGGCGCCGGCCGCGGATGGCCGCCTGCGCGACCTCGGATTCGCGCGCCAGCGCGGCGTCGCTGAGCGACGAGGGCAGCACGGCTGCCGTCGGGGTGGTGGTGGAGGGTGTGGTCATGGTTCTTGTCGTCGTCGTGTTCACTGGATCACCACTTCTTCGCGCAGGTCGTCCCAGATGTGCTTGGAGAGCTCGATGAACTGCGGGTCGTAGCGCACCTCGGACATGACGCGCGGGCGCGGCAGGTCGATCTCGTACACGCGCTTGAGCGTGGCGGGGCGCGCCGACAGCACGAACACGCGGTCGGCCAGCGCAATCGCTTCCTCCAGGTCGTGCGTGACGAACACCACGCTGCCGCCGTTGCCCGACCACAGCTGCAGCAGCTCGTCCTGCATCAGCGTGCGGGTCTGCATGTCCAGCGCCGAGAAGGGCTCGTCCATCAGCAGGATCTCGGGGTTGTTGATGAAGGTCTGCGCCAGCGCCACGCGCTTGCGCATGCCGCCCGAGAGCTGGTGCGGGTAGTGCTTGCCGAACTTCGAGAGGCCCACGCGGTGGATCCACTCCTGGGCCAGTTCCATCGCCTCCTTCTTCGGCTTGCCTCGGAAGATCGGGCCGGCGGCCACGTTGTCTTCCACGCTGCGCCACGGGAACACCGCGTCGGCCTGGAACACGAAGCCGATGCGCGGATCGACGCCGGTCACGGGCTTGCCCATCACCTTCACGTCGCCCACGGTGGGCTTGAGCAGGCCGGTGATCATGTTCAGCGTGGTCGACTTGCCGCAGCCCGTGGGCCCGACGATGGCGACGAACTCGCCGCGCGCCACCGACATGCTGAAGTTGCGCAGCGCCACGGTGGCGTTGCCGTCCTGCGAGATGAAGCGCAGCGACACGTCGTTGAAGTCGATCGCCGACGTCACGGCGCCGTTGCTGCTGCCGCTGCTGGGAGGTGTTCCGTTGCGCATGGTCACTTGGCCGCCGCTGCCGACAGGTAGGCGTTGGTGTAGGTCTTCGACAGGTCGATGTTCTTGCTCTTGACCAGCGGCTTGTAGGTGGCCAGAACCTTCAGCACGGTCTCGGGGCCGCCGGCGGGCATCTTGGCGTCGGTGGTGAACATCGGCAGCGAGGCCTTCAGCGCCTGCACGTAGAGCTCCTTGTCGTTGCCGTAGTAGTCGCGCGGCACCTTCTCGGCGATCTCCTCGGCGCTGTGGGTGTGGATGTATTCCATGGTGCGGGCGAAGGCACGGGCCAGCTTGGTGGCCTCGGCCTTGTGCGATTCGGCCCAGGTGTTCTGCACGTACAGGCTGGCCGCGGGGTAGAGGCCGCCCAGCGCCTTGACGGTGTCGGGCTCGGTGCGCAGGTCGACCAGCACCTTGGCGTCGCCGGTCTTGAGCATCTGCGACACGGTGGGCTCGGTGGTCATGCCGGCCTGGATGCGGTCCTGCTTCATGGCCGCGATGAAGGTATTGCCCGCGCCCACGGGCAGCAGCGAGTAGTCCTTGGAGGCCACGCCGGCGCGGTCGGCCAGGTAGCGCGTGAGGAAGTCGGTGGAAGAACCCAGGCCGGTCACGCCCAGCGTCTTGCCGCCCTTGGCGTCGGCCATGGTCTTGAAGCCGGCGGCCGCGGCCTTGGTCGACACCAGCTCGACTTCGCCCGGCACCTTGCAGAACACGGCGATGGCCTGGATTTCCTTGCCCTTGCTCTGCAGGTCGATGGTGTGGTCGTAGAAGCCCACCACGCCCTGCACGGCGCCGGCGATCAGCTGGTTCTCGGCGTCGACGCCGGCCGGCTGCGACTGCAGCTCGACGTTCAGGCCTTCGTCCTTGAAGTAGCCCAGCGCGTCGGTGAGCTTGGCCGGCAGGTAGATGATCTTGTTGATGCCGCCCACCATGATGGTGATGGGCGCATCGGCGGCCTGCGCGAGCGGCGCGGTGGCGGCAAGGGCGGTGCACAGGGCGGCGGCCAGCAGGGTGCGGCGGGTGGCGAATGGCGACAGGGACATGGTGTCTCTCCGTGTTGGTATTGGATCGGGAGTCCGCGCACATCTGCCGCGGGACGGGGCCAGTCTAGGAAGCGGCGTCTTTCGGCCAGCTTTCGGCGGTCCGCATGATTTGTCATGGTTATCCCTAGGACTTGCCGATGCTTCCTAGAATCCACGGCCACCACCCCCGACCCATGAAGCTGCTGCTCATCGAAGACAACCCGCAACTCGCGCACTGGCTCTCCAGCCTGCTGCGCGAGCAGGAGTTCGTGGTCGACCACGTGGACGACGGCGACGCCGCCGACCGGCTGCTCACGCAGACGGCCTACGACGTGGTGCTGCTCGACCTGAACATCCCGCAGCTCTCCGGCAAGGCCGTGCTGCGCAGGCTGCGCGAGCGCGGCGACACGGTGCCGGTGATCATCCTCACGGCCACCGCGTCGCTCGACCAGAAGGTGCTGTGCCTGGAGATCGGCGCCGACGACTATCTCGTCAAGCCCTTCGAGATCCGCGAGCTGGTGGCGCGTATCAAGGTGCTGGTGCGCCGGCAGATGCCCGGCAAGGCCAACGACATCGCCTGCGGCGACCTGCGCTACGACCTGCGCACGCGGCAGTTCGCGCTGGCGGGCGAAGAGCTGTCGCTGCCGCCGCGCGAACGCACGCTGCTGGAAACGCTGATGCTGAAGGCCGGCAGCACCGTGTCGAAGCAGGCGCTGATCGACGCGATGTTCGGCCTGGACGACGAGCCCAGCGCCGATGCGGTCGACATCTACATCCACCGGCTGCGCAAGAAGCTCGAGGCCAGCCAGGCGACGATCATCACGCTGCGCGGCGTGGGCTACCTGCTGCGCACGCGCCAGGAAGACTAGGGTGCCCGGGCGCGCCAGCCTTCGCCTGCGCCTTGCGCTGTGGCTGCTGCTGCCGATGTCGGTGTTCGTGGCCATCTGCGGATACCTCAACTGGCGCAACGCCGCGGAGGTGGCCGACTATGTGCAGGACCACGACCTGCTGTCGTCGGCCAAGGTGCTGTCGGACCGCCTGATCTGGGAAGACGAGGACGTGAAGGCCAGCGTGCCGCCGTCGGCGCTGAGCCTGTTCGTGTCGCCCGAGCGCGACCGCGTGTTCCTCAGCGTGACCGGCGCCAACGGCGAGGTGCTGGCCGGCTCGGCCGACTTCCCGCTGCCCGCCGTGCGCAAGCCCGTGGGAATCGACCGTGCGCAGTGGTACGACACCCGCTTCGCCGGCGTGCCGCTGCGCGCCGTGGTCACCACGCGCGCGATGTACGAGGCCGGCGGCGCGCGCGACATCACCATCGCCGTCGGCAAGACCGAGGGCAGCCGCGACCACATGCTGCGCACGCTGTGGTGGCCGTCGATGGAGTACCTGCTGGTGGCGCTGGCGCTCTCCATCGCGCTGGCCGTGGCGGCGTTGACGCTCGAGCTGCGCCCCATCGTGCGGCTGAGCCAGCAGCTCGCGCAGCGCGACCCGCTGCACCTCGACCTGGTGGTGGACCCGGGCGCATTGCACTCCGAGCTGCGGCCGGTGGCCGACACCATCAACCGCTTCGTGGCGCAGCTCAAGGCCCACTCCGAGGCGCAGCGGCGCTTCATTGCGGACGCTGCGCACCAGTTGCGCACGCCGCTGGCCATGCAGGCCTCGCAGATCGAGTTCGCGCGCTACACGCGGCAGCACCGCGGCGAATGGGACACGCGCCGCGCCGACATGGACGCGATGTGGCAGGAGATGCAGACCAGCAACCGCCGGCTGGTCGACGTGACGAACAAGCTGCTGCTGCTGGCGCAGGCCGAGCACGGCGATGCACACACGCGGCTGGAGCCGGTCGACCTTGCGGCGGTGGCGCTGCGCTGCGTCGAGCAGCTCGCGGCACTGGCGGACCGTCGCGGCATCGACCTGGGGCTGGAGTCGGAGGCCGCGCCGGGCGAGGCCGTGGTGCAGGCCCAGCCGGCGCTGCTCGATGCGCTGGCCACGAACCTGCTGGACAACGCCTTGCGCTACACGCAGGAAGGCGGCCGGGTGACGGTCGGCGTGCGGAAGGTGGAGGGGGTGGTCGAGCTGACCGTGGAAGACAACGGCCCCGGCATTCCGGCCGAGGCGCGCGAGCGCGTGTTCGAGCGCTTCTACCGGGTGTCGCAGGACACCGAGGGCACGGGCCTGGGGCTGGCCATCGTGCGGGAGATCGCACGCGCCTTCGATGCGAACGTGGACCTGGCAGCCAATCCGCGCGAGGCGCGGGGGCTGCTGGTCACCGTGCGTTTTCCTTCGGCCGCCGCTGCCGCCTGAGGAAGCGGCGGCCGGGGCTCGTCAGCCCTTGATGCCGGCGGCTGCGCGCAGGGCGGCTGCCTGGTTGGTGGCTTCCCAGGTGAACTCGGGCTCTTCGCGGCCGAAGTGGCCGTAGGCGGCGGTCTTCTGGTAGATCGGGCGCAGCAGGTCGAGCATCTGGATGATGCCCTTCGGGCGCAGGTCGAAGTGCTCGCGCACGAGTTCGGCGATCTTCTCGTCGGAGATCACGCCGGTGCCTTCGGTGTAGACCGTGATGTTCATCGGCTCGGCCACGCCGATGGCGTACGCCACCTGGATCTGGCACTGGCGCGCCAGGCCGGCGGCCACGATGTTCTTGGCCACGTAGCGCGCGGCGTAGGCGGCCGAGCGGTCGACCTTGGACGGGTCCTTGCCCGAGAACGCGCCGCCGCCGTGCGGGCATGCGCCGCCGTAGGTGTCGACGATGATCTTGCGGCCGGTGAGGCCGCAGTCGCCCTGCGGGCCGCCGATGACGAAGCGGCCGGTCGGGTTGATCAGGTAGCGCGTGTCCTTGAGCCACTCCTTGGGCAGCACGGGCTTGATGATCTCCTCGATGATGGCTTCGTTGAACGAGGCCTTCATCTTGGTCGGCGTCTCGCTCTGGTCGGGGCTGTGCTGGGTGGAGAGCACCACGGTGTCGATGCTGTGCGGCTTGCCGTCCACGTAGCGCATCGTGACCTGGCTCTTGGCGTCGGGGCGCAGGAACGGCAGGCGGCCATCCTTGCGCAGCTGGGCCTGGCGCTCGACGAGGCGGTGCGCGTAGTAGATGGGCGCGGGCATCAGCTCGGGCGTTTCGTCGCAGGCGTAGCCGAACATCAGGCCCTGGTCGCCGGCGCCGGTGTTCAGGTGGTCGTCGGATGCGTGGTCCACGCCCTGGGCGATGTCGTTGGACTGCTTGTCGTAGCAGACCATCACGGCGCAACCCTTGTAGTCGATGCCGTAGTCGGTGTTGTCGTAGCCGATGCGCTTGATGGTGTCGCGCGCGACCTGGATGTAGTCGACGTGCGCGTTGGTCGTGATTTCGCCGGCGAGCACCACGAGGCCGGTGTTGGTCAGCGTCTCGGCGGCCACGCGGCTGCGGGGGTCCTGCTCGAAGATCGCGTCCAGGATGGCATCCGAGATCTGGTCGGCGACCTTGTCGGGGTGGCCTTCGGAGACGGATTCGGAAGTGAAGAGGAAATCGTTCGCCATTTGTTCAAAACTCCTTGAAGTGATTTGGCGCGTTGCCAACTCTGCGGAGCCCTGGCGAACGCTTTAGCAGATGCCGGTTGCCCGGCGGGGCACAATCGCCTCGGCGCTTGTGTTTGTCGCCCTGCAAGTTGTTCCGTAACTCGGCGACAATTTGGATTCTATTCGAGCCGTGCCTACCATGCGCGCGCGTCCGTTTTTTGACCCCCTCCCGTTTTCAATGATCACCCTGTTTCGCCTGCTTGCCCGCTTGCCGATGCCGTTGATGCATCGTCTCGGCGCCATGCTGGGCTGGCTGGTCTGGTGGTGCGCGCCGGGCTACCGCCGCCGCTTCAAGGCCAACGCCGAGAGCGCGGGCTTCGCTCCGGGCCAATACCGTCCCGCCATCGCCGCCGCCGGCAAGATGGCCTCCGAACTGCCCTGGCTCTGGCTGCGCCCGCACGGCCAGACCGTGCTGGACCGCGTGGTGCGCTGGGAAGGCGTCGAGGCCTTCGAGGCCGCCGTGCAGGCGAAGAAGGGCGTGATCCTCGTCGCGCCGCACCTGGGCAGCTGGGAAATGTGCGGCCAGGCCATCGGCGAACGCTTCCTGGCGGCCTACGGGCCCATCACCGCGCTGTTCCGCCCGGCGCGCAAGAAATGGATGGCCGACCTGATCGCCGCCGGCTCGCGCGACCGGCCCGGCCTGCAGACGCTTCCCACCAACAACAGCGGCGTGCGCGGCCTCATCCGCACGCTGCGCAGTGGCGGCTACACCGGCATCCTGCCCGACCAGGTGCCCCCGCTGGGGCAGGGCGTCTGGGCGCCGTTCCTGGGCCGCCCCGCCTACACCATGACCTTGCTTCCCCGCCTCGCGCAACAGACCGGCGCGGCCTGCTTCCTGAGCGTCTGCGAACGCCTGCCCAAGGGTGCCGGCTACGTGATCCGCTTCGAGCCGATCGTCGGCACCGCGCTGACCGACCCCTCCGCCTCCATCGAGGAGGCCGCCGCGGCCATGAACGACGGCATCGGCCGGCTGATCCACAGCCTGCCCGGCCAGTACGTGTGGGACTACGCCCGCTACAAGGAGCCGCGCGCCGAGCGCGTGGCCGCCGCCACCGGAGAGGCCGCATGAGCCTCGGTTCCCGACTCGGCATCGGCTTCATGCGCGCGATCGCGCCGCTGCCCCTGCCGCTGGTGCGCGGCTTCGGCGCGATCCTCGGCCGCATCCTGCATACCGTGGCCGTGCCGCGGCGGCGCGTGGTCGACACCAACCTCGCGGTCTGCTTCCCCGGGAAGTCGCAGGCCGAGCGCCGCGCCATCGCGCGCGAGACCTTCGTCTTCGTGGCGCAGTCGTGGCTCGACCGCGGCTGGCTCTGGCATGCGCCCGAGAAGGTGGTGGCGAGCCGGCTCAAGGTGGTCGGCGCGGCTTCGGAGATCCGCGAGATCGCCGAGGGCGACGCGCCGATGATCCTGTTCGCGCCGCACTTCTACGGCCTCGACGCCGCGGCCACCGCGCTGACCATGCACACGGCGCGCCCCTCGGCCACCATCTACACGACCCAGCGCGACCCGATGGTCGATGCCTGGATCCGCGAAGGCCGCACCCGCTTCGGCGACGTGGCGGCGCTCAACCGGGTGGACGGCATCAAGCCGGTGCTGCAGGGCCTGCGCAAGGGCGGCCTGCTGTACCTGCTGCCCGACATGGACTTCGGCCGCGACCAGACCATCTTCGTGCCGTTCTACGGTGTGCAGGCGGCCACCGTGCCTTCGCTGTCGCGCTTTGCGCGGCTGGGCAAGGCCAAGGTGGTGCCGGTGATGTCGAAGCTCACGCGCGACGGCTACGAGATCCAGGTGCTGCCGACCTGGCAGAACTTTCCGACCGACGATGTCGAGGCCGACACGGCGCTCATGAACGAGCGGCTGAAGGGCTACATCGACACGATGCCTTCCCAGTACTACTGGGTGCATCGCCGCTTCAAAACGCGCCCCGAGGGCGAGCCTCCGATCTACTGATTGCGTTCGAGAAAGCCCTCGATCTCGCGGGCGACCAACTGCGGCTGCTCGTGCACGATCCAGTGGGTCGCATCCGGCACCTTCTTGATCTCGAGCTTCGGCACGTAGTCCTCCAGGCCGTCGAGCAGGCCGGGCAGCAGCGCCGCGTCGTCCAGTGCCCAGAACACGAAGGTCGGCACATTCACCGTGAGCCGTTCGCGCGGCAGAACCGGGATGCCGTCGATGGTCTGCCCCGGCAGCGGCGGCTTCATGGGCGTCACGCGGTACAGGTTGCAGGCGCCCGTGAGGCCCGCGCCCCAGACTTCGCGGTACTTCTGCTTGACTTCTTCGGTGAGCCAGCCGAAGCCGTCCGGGCCGGCCTTCATCAGCGTGAAGAAGGGCCACATGCGCTTGAAGTCGTCGGCCGCGAGCAGCGCCTCGGCGTCGGGGCGCGCGAGGAAGTTCATGTAGGCGCTGGCTTGCTGCTGCGCCGCGCTGTTGCGCAGTTCGCGGGTGAAGGTGCCCGGATGCGGCGAATTGATGATGACCAGCTTGCCGACCTGTTGCGTGAAGGCGTTGGCGTAGCCCCAGCCGAAGGCGCCGCCCCAGTCGTGGGCCACCAGCGCGGCCATGGTGCCGTCGGCGCTCTCGGTGGCGGCGAGCTGCTGGATGTCCTGGATCAGGAGGTGCGGCTTGTAGGCCGCCACGTCGGTCGGCGCGCTCGATTTCTCGAAGCCGCGCAGGTTGGGTGCCACGCAGCGGTAGCCGCCGTGGGCGGGATCCGCGAAATACTCGAGCAGTTCGTCCCAGATGAACGCGGCCTCCGGAAAGCCGTGCAGGAACACCATCAGCGGCCGGCCCGGCTCGCCGGTGGCGCGGCAGCTCAGGGTGGTGCCGTTGGGCAGGCTGCGTTGGAATGTCTCGATCATGCTTCTTGTCTCCTTCGGGTTGACTGTCGCTATTCTTTTGATAGTGAACGATGCAGATGGGACGCCCGGTGCAGCCTGTTGCCGGGTCAGGCCTCCGGCGGTGGCGCGGGAGGCTCCGGCGGCGCCTCGCTGCCTTCCGGGTGCACCCAGCGCCACAGCAGTTCGGCAGCCTCGCCGACGCCCTGCTTCTTCAGCGCGGAGAACAGTTTCACCTCGCCGCCGCCGGCGTTCAGTCGCGTAATCGACAGCACCTTGGCGGCTTCGCTGCGCGTGAGCTTGTCGGACTTGGTCAGCAGCACCAGGAACTTCAGGCCCTGTTCCACGCGCGGGCGGATGACGTCGAGCAGGATTTCGTCGAGTTCGGTCAGGCCGTGGCGCGGATCGCACATCAGCACCACGCCGCGCAGGCTCTCGCGCGTCATCAGGTAGTTGCCCATGACGCGCTGCCAGCGCAGCTTGGCCTCGCGCGGCACGGCCGCGTAGCCGTAGCCGGGCAGGTCGGCCAGCACGGCGTCGTCGACCTTCTGCTTGCCGATGCCGAACAGGTTGATGTGCTGCGTGCGGCCGGGCGTCTTGGAGGCGAAGGCCAGGCGCGTCTGCTGCGTGAGCGTGTTGATGGCGGTCGACTTGCCCGCGTTGGAACGGCCGACGAAGGCGATCTCGGGCAGGTCTACAGGGGGGAGGTGCTCCAGCTGCGGGGCGCTGGTGAGGAAGTGGGCTGTGTGCAGCCAGCCCAGCGCCACGCGCTCGCGTTCGGCGACCTGGGGGTCCGCGGCGGGCGCCGCGCGGGGAGGATAGGCAGCGGGCTTGGCGCGCGGGGAGGGCATCTACGGACTTTCGAAACTAGACCCACATTGTAGAATCGTGAGGTTTTGCGCCAATAAATTCGAAGCCCCCGATATGAAGTTGTTTGCCAATATTGTGCTTGCGGCCCTCGTGGGCCTCGCATCCAGCGTGAGTTCTGCAGCCGATGAACCCGCCGCGGCTCCCGCTGCGGCGCCGGCCAAACCGGCCAAGCCGGACCCCGCCAAGGGGGACACGCTGTTCAGCGCGAGCACGCCCACGGTCCAGAGCTGTGCCTCGTGCCACAACGCCGACGGCAACTCGACCATCGCGGCGAACCCCAAGCTGGCGCAGCAACACCCCGAATACATCCTCAAGCAGTTGCAGGACTTCAAGTCCGGCAAGCGCAAGAACAGCATCATGAGCCCCATGGCCGCCAACCTGAGCGACCAGGACATGCGCGACATCGCCTGGTTCGTGGCCTCCAAGAAGATCAAGACCGGCTTCTCGAAGGACAAGGACACCGTGGCCCTGGGCGAGAAGATCTACCGCGGCGGCATCGGCGAGCGCTCCATTCCCGCCTGCGCCGGCTGCCACAGCCCCAACGGTGCCGGCCTGCCGGCCCAATACCCGCGCCTGGGCGGCCAGAACGCCGAATACACCGTGGCCCAGCTCAAGGCCTTCCGTGGCGACGGCACCCCCGTGCGCACCAACAGCGCACCCATGACCGGCGTCGCCGCCAAGCTCAACGACCGCGAAATCGCCGCCGTGGCCGACTACATCGCCGGCCTGCGCTGATGACGTCGCGCCCCCGAGCGTGAACTAACCGCCGACAACAACCCCAAACAAAGGGCGGGCCGATCCACCAGGATGGCCCGCCCTTTTGCTTTTTTCCCGTCTTCCCTTACTTTTCGCCCCGATGTCCGTCTCCACCCATGGCCTTCGCGTTCATCGCGGCCCGCAAATGCTTCGCGCTGCGGTGGAACTGCTGTCGTCGATGCGCTTCGCGATCGCGTTGCTCACCGTCATCTGCATCGCGTCGATCATCGGCACCGTGCTCAAGCAGCACGAGCCGATCAACAACTACATCAACCAGTTCGGGCCCTTCTGGGCCGAGCTGTTCCGCGCGGCGCGGCTCGACACGGTCTACAGCGCCTGGTGGTTCATGCTGATTCTGCTGTTCCTGGTGATCAGCACTTCGCTGTGCGTCGCGCGCAACACGCCGCGCATCCTGGTCGACCTCAAGACCTTCAAGGAAGACATCCGCGCGCAGAGCCTGAAGGCCTTTGGCCAGCGCGCCGAGAGCCGCCTGGGCGAAACCCCCGAGGCCGCCGCCAGGCGCATCGGGCAACTGCTGGTGAGCGGCGGCTGGAAGGTCAAGCTGCAGCAGCGCGAGGCCACCCACGGCAGCCGCCCGACCGGCGCGGGCTGGATGGTCGCGGCGCGCGCGGGCGGCGCCCACAAGCTGGGCTACATCGCAGCCCACAGCGCGATCGTGCTGGTGTGCATCGGCGGCCTGCTGGACGGCGACCTCATCGTGCGCGCGCAGACCTGGTTCAACGGCAAGAGCGTGTTCACCGGCGGCGGCATGATCGCCGACGTGGCGCCCGAGCACCGCCTGTCCGCCAGCAACCCGACCTTCCGCGGCAACATCCTCGTGCCCGAGGGCGGGCAGGGCAGCGTGGCCATCCTCAACCAGGCCGACGGCGTGCTGCTGCAGGAGTTGCCGTTCTCCATCGAGCTGAAGAAGTTCATCGTCGACTACTACTCGACCGGCATGCCCAAGCTGTTCGCCAGCGAAGTGGTGCTGCACGACCGCGAAACCGGCGAGCAGGTGCCGGCGCGCATCGAGGTCAACCATCCGGCCAGCTACAAGGGCGTGGAGATCTACCAGTCGAGCTTCGACGACGGCGGCTCCAAGGTGAAGCTCAAGGCGGTGCCGATGGCGGCCGCGGCCAAGCCCTTCGAGGTCGAGGGCATCATCGGCGGCCCGAGCACCGAAATCACCAACGGCAAGGACAAGCTCACGCTCGAATACGCCGCGCTGCGCGTGATCAACGTCGAGAACTTCGCCGACGCCGGCGCCATGAGCAGCGGCGCCGACGTGCGCAAGGTCGACCTGCGCCACGACATCGAGTCGCGCCTGGGCGCTGCCAACAAGGTCAACAAGCCGAAGGTGCTGCGCAACATCGGCCCGAGCATCGGCTACAAGCTGCGCGACGCCGCCGGCCAGGCGCGCGAGTACCAGAACTACATGGTGCCGGTCGACACCGGCGACGGCCAGCCGGTGTTCCTGCTCGGCATGCGCGAGAAGCCCGAAGACCCGTTCCGCTACCTGCGCGTACCGGCCGACGAGCAGGGCTCCATGGACGGCTTCGTGCGCATGCGCGCCGCGCTCGCCGACCCCGACATCCGCGCGCGCGCCATCGAGCGCTACATCGCCAAGGCCACCGACCCGAAGCGCCCCGAAATGGCCGAGCAGCTGCGCGTGTCGGCCACGCGCGCTCTGGCGCTGTTCTCGGGCAGCGAGCGCGCCAGGCCGGACGCCACCGCCCTGGGCGGCTGGCAGGCGATCGCGGAGTTCATGGAAGTCAACGTGCCCGAGGCCGAGCGCGAGCGCGCGGGCGGCGTGCTGGTGCGCATCCTCAACGACGTGCTGTTCGAGGTGCTTAACCTGAGCCGCGAAGGCGCCGGCCTGGCCGTGCTGCCGAACGACGAGAAGTCGCAGGCCTACCTCACGCAGGCCGTGCTGGCCATCAGCGACGCGCACTTCTACCCGGCCCCGGTCGCGATGATGATGACCGACTTCACCCAGGTGCAGGCCAGCGTGTTCCAGGTGGCGCGCGCCCCTGGCAAGAACGTCGTCTATCTGGGCTGCCTGTTGCTGATCATCGGGATTTTTGCCATGCTGTACGTGCGCGAACGGCGTCTCTGGGTGTGGCTGACGCCCGAAGGCAATGCGGCCGACGGCGCCACCACCGCCACGATGGCGTTCTCGGTCAATCGCAAGACCATGGACAGCGACCGCGAATTCGAGCACCTCAAGCACAAGCTGCTCGCCCTGAAGAAGACGGAACCCGAGACAACATGAACACCACGACCCTCACGCTCAATGAAAGCTGGCTATCGCGCCGCAACCTGTTCGATTGGGTGTTCGCGGCGCTGGTGCTGGCGGGCGGCCTGTTCGCGTTCACGCGTTATGCGGGGTCGATGGACTACTACGAGAAGCCGATCCTCGCCGCCGCCGTGATCTCGATGATCGCCATCGGCTGGTTCTGGCGCCCGCTGCGGGTGCTGGCCATCGTGGTGGCGGCGGCGTCGCTGCTGGCCATCAGCTCGTACCAGGGCGACCTGGCGCGTGCCGACACGGTGTTCTGGCTCAAGTACTTCCTGTCGAGCCAGTCGGCCATCCTGTGGATGAGCGTGCTGTTCTTCATGAGCACGCTGTTCTACTGGCTCGGCTTCTTCGGCGGCAGGCAGTCCGACACTTTCGACATGATCGGCTCGCGCCTCGCCTGGGCCGCCGTGACGATGGCGCTGATCGGCACCATGGTGCGCTGGTACGAAAGCCACCAGCTGGGCCCGGACATCGGACACATCCCCGTGAGCAACCTGTACGAAGTGTTCGTGCTGTTCTGCTGGCTCACGGCGGCGTTCTACCTGTACTTCGAAGAGCGCTACAACACGCGCGCGCTCGGCGCCTTCGTGATGCTGGTCGTGAGCGCTGCGGTCGGTTTCCTGCTCTGGTACACCATCGTGCGCGAGGCCCACGAAATCCAGCCGCTGGTACCCGCGTTGCAGAGCTGGTGGATGAAGCTGCACGTGCCGGCCAACTTCATCGGCTACGGCACCTTCGCGCTGGCGGCCATGGTGGCCTTCGCGTATCTCATCAAGGAACAGGCCGACGAGAAGCGCTGGTACAAGCTCACGCCGATCTGGCTGCTGGGCGTGGCGCTGTGCTTCGTGCCCGTGGCCTTCCGCCAGCGCGTGCAGGAAGCCGGCGGCAGCTACTGGGTGGTCTATGCGGGCATCTCGGCGCTGATCGCCGCGGGCATCCTGCTCGGTCGCAAGCGCATCGCGGCGCGGCTGCCGGCCAACGACGTGCTCGACGACGTCATGTACAAGTCGATCACGGTCGGCTTCGCCTTCTTCACCATCGCCACCGTGCTCGGCGCCCTGTGGGCGGCGGATGCCTGGGGCGGCTACTGGAGCTGGGACCCGAAGGAAACCTGGGCGCTGATCGTCTGGCTCAACTACGCGGCCTGGCTGCACATGCGGCTCGTGAAGGGGCTGCGGGGCACCGTGGCCGCGTGGTGGGCGCTGGGCGGCCTGGCGGTCACCACCTTCGCCTTCCTGGGCGTCAACATGTTCCTGAGCGGCCTGCACAGCTACGGAACGCTGTAGGCGCGCGCCCGCAGTCTTTCGCGAAGAATTGAAACCGCGCGCCCTGCCGGCGCGTAACCAAATCGGGGCAGCTCACGAACTACCCTGAGCACAAAGATTCCAGCGAAAGGCTTGCCATGTCGTTTCATTCCCGTCCGCTTCGCCGCCACAGCAGCGACGACAACGGTTTCATCCATCCGGTGCCGAGCGAAATCACGCCGCGTGCTGCTTACGAGAGCCGGCGCGACCTGCTGAAGCTCATGGCCGGCGGCGCGGCGGGCGCGGCGCTGGCGAGCTTCGCGGCGCGCGAGGCGTGGGCCCAGACGGCGGCGCCGGGCAAGCTCGCGGCGCTGCCGGGCGCCAAGTCGGCCGTGCCGGGTGCCATGTCCATGGACAAGCTCACCGACTACAAGGACGCCTCCACCTACAACAACTTCTACGAGTTCGGCACCGACAAGGCCGACCCGGCCAAGAACGCCGGCACGCTCAAGACGCGGCCGTGGACGGTGGAGGTCGAGGGCCTGGTCAAGAAGCCGGGCAAGTACGGCATCGAAGACCTGCTCAAGCTCAGCGCGCAGGAAGAGCGCATCTACCGCCTGCGTTGCGTCGAGGGCTGGTCGATGGTGATTCCGTGGGTCGGCTACTCGCTGGCCGAGCTGATCAAGAAGGTCGAGCCGCAGGGCAACGCCAAGTTCGTCGAGTTCGTCACCCTGGCCGACCCCAAGACCATGCCCTTCGTCGGCTCGCGCGTGCTCGACTGGCCCTACACCGAAGGCCTGCGCATGGACGAGGCCATGCATCCGCTCACGCTGCTGGCCTTCGGCATGTACGGCGAGGTGCTGCCCAACCAGAACGGCGCACCGGTGCGGCTGGTGGTGCCGTGGAAGTACGGCTTCAAGTCGGCCAAGTCGATCGTCAAGATCCGCTTCGTCGAGAAGGAGCCGAGCACGGCCTGGAACAAGGCGGCGGCCAACGAATACGGCTTCTATTCGAACGTGAACCCGAACGTCGACCATCCGCGCTGGAGCCAGGCCACCGAGCGCCGCATCGGCGACGGCGGCGGCCTGTTCGCCAAGCGCCGCAAGACTGAGATGTTCAACGGCTACGAAGCCCAGGTCGGCCAGCTCTACGCCGGCATGGACCTGAAGAAGAACTACTGAGCTTGCGTCGCCGTCCGGCCGCTGCCCCATGAACAAGCTGCTCATGCATCCGGCGACCAAGCCGGTCATCTTCCTGTTGTGCCTGCTGCCGTTTGCGCGGCTGGCCTACGGAGCCTTCACGGACGGGCTCGGTGCGAACCCGGCCGAGTTCCTGATCCGTGCCACGGGCGACTGGACGCTGCGCTTCATCTGCATCGTGCTGGCGGTGACGCCGCTGCGCGTGATGAGCAAGTGGAACGCGCTCGCGCGCTATCGCCGCATGCTGGGCCTGTTCGCGTACTTCTACGTGGTGCTGCACCTGCTGTGCTACAGCTGGTTCGACATGGGCTTCGAGTGGGGCGACATCGTCAAGGACATTGCGAAGCGGCCGTTCATCCTGGTGGGTTTCACCGCCTTCGTGCTGCTGACGCCGCTGGCCGCCACTTCGTTCAACCGCGCGATCAAGGCGATGGGTGCAAAGCGCTGGCAGATGCTGCACAAGCTGGTGTACGTGATCGCGGGGCTCGGCCTGCTGCACTTCTTCTGGATGCGCGCGGGCAAGAACAACTTCGCCGAGGTTTTCGTCTACGCGGCGATCATCGCGGTGCTGCTTGCCTGGCGCGTGTGGGACTTCGCGCGCAAGCGCAGGGCAAAGGCTGCCGCTGGCGCCGCCACGGCGCGCGGCGGCAGCAAGCCGCTGCGCACCGGCTGACCGCCGGGCAAGGACGGATCAGCCGTCGATCTCGGCGCGCAGCTGGTCTTCCATCGTCTCGCGGCGGCGGATCAGCTTGGCGGTCGCGCCGCTCACCAGCACCTCGGCGGCACGGCCGCGCGTGTTGTAGTTGCTGGACATGCTCATGCAATACGCGCCGGCCGACAGCACGGCGAGCATGTCGCCAGCCACCACGTTGAGTGCGCGGTCGCGGCCGATCCAGTCGCCGCTTTCGCAGACCGGGCCGACCACGTCGTAGACCGGTGCGTCGCCGGCGCGGGTGCGCACCGGCACGATGCGCTGGAAAGCCTGGTACATCGCGGGCCTTGGCAGGTCGTTCATGGCCGCGTCGACGATGCAGAAGTTCTTGTCTTCGCCGGGCTTGGTGTAGAGCACCTCGGTCACGCACACGCCCGCATTGCCGACGAGCGAGCGGCCGGGTTCGATGACCAGCTTGCGCCTGCCGAAGCCGCGCGCGTCGAGCTTGGCGAGCAGCTGCTGCCAGAGCGCATCGGCCTTGGGCGGCACTTCGCCGTTGTAGTCGATGCCCAGGCCGCCGCCGAAGTCGAGGTGATGGATCGGCACGCCGGCCGCCTCGATGGCCTCCACGAGGTCCAGCACGCGGTCGCAGGCGTCGAGGTACGGAGAGGCTTCGGTGATCTGCGAGCCGATGTGGCAGTCGATGCCGACCACCTCGAGGCCCGGCAGCCTCGCGGCGTGGCGGTAAGCCTCCACCGCGCGGTCATGCGCGATGCCGAACTTGTTGCCCTTCAGGCCGGTGGAAATGTACGGATGCGTCTTCGGATCGACGTTCGGATTGATGCGGATGCTGATCGGCGCGCGCCGGCCTTCGGCGGCGGCAACCTCATTGAGCACGTCGAGTTCGGCCTCGCTCTCGACGTTGAAGCAGGCGATGCCGGCCGCGAGTGCCTGGCGCATCTCGGCGCGCGTCTTGCCGACGCCCGAGAAGATGATCTTCTTCGGATCGGCGCCGACCGCCAGCACGCGCGACAGCTCGCCGCCGGAGACGATGTCGAAACCGCAGCCCGCCTCGGCGAACACGCGCAGCACGCCGAGCGACGAGTTGGCCTTCATGGCGTAGCAGATGAGGGCATCGCGCCCCTCGAAGCCGCGCTGGTACGCGGCCAGGGCGTCGAGCATCCACTGCTTCGAGTAGACGAAGAGGGGGGTGCCGTGCTCGCGGGCCAGCGCGTCGAGCGCGACACCTTCGACGTGCAGCGCGCCATCGCGCTCGGCGATGTGGGGTTGGCCGGGCAGGGATGAGGACGAAGAAACGCTGCCGGTCATTTGCGGGTTCCGTTGCTGTCGTTGGTGTTGTTCGTGGTGGTGCCGCTGGCTGGCGTGGCCGGCGTGGGGGGGGTGTTCGTGCTCGAGGTGGAATCCGATCCGCCCGGCGTCAGCAGTTGGGGCAACGTCGCCCGCTGGGCCGCCGCGGGATCGGTCGGGAGGTACAAGGCTCCCTTCTGGCCGCAAGCGGCCAGACCGGTGGTGGCTGCGGCGAGGCAGACCATGAGCGCAGCGCGGACGCGGGTGCTCACTAGAATTTGGCGAACGTTCAACATAGCGAAATTGTAATGACCGACATTGAGTACATGGACCGCGCCGAAGCCGCGCTCGCCGCCATCGAGGAGAGCTGCGACCGCATCAACGACGCGACCGATGCCGACATCGACAACCAGAGGGTTGGCGGGATGATCACGATTTCATTCCAGAACGGCAGCCAGTTGATCGTGAATCTGCAGAAGCCCCTGCAGGAAATCTGGTTGGCCGCGCGTTCGGGCGGCTATCACTACCGGCACGACGGCAAGGCCTGGGTCGACACCAAGACCGGCGAAGAACTCTTCGCCAATCTCTCGCGCGAAGCGACCTTGCAGGCCGGGCAGCCGCTGGAATTCGCGGCTGCCTGATCCGCCGCCGCGTCAGTTCCTGAAGAGATCGAGGATGCGGCTGCGTTCCTCGGGCGGGGCCGGCGGGCTGACCGGCGCGCCGGTCAGGGCTTCGACCGGTGCCACGGGCGCGGCTTCCACGCCGAGCGATGCCACGCCACGTCCCGGTGCGTAGTCGTCGTAGTACCACTCGCCGCCCACGTTCACGATGCCGGAGGGCGGTGCCGTCGCGATGTCGGTCACCGGCACGCCCTTGATGGCGGTTTCCATGTAGTTGATCCAGATCGGCAGGCTCAGGCCGCCGCCGGTCTCGCGGTCGCCCAGGTTGCGGGGCGTGTCGTAGCCGATCCACGAGATGGCGGTCATGGTCGGCTGGAAGCCGGCGAACCAGGCGTCGAGTGAGTCGTTGGTGGTGCCGGTCTTGCCGTAGAGGTCGGGCCGCTTGAGCATGGCCTGCGCCTTGGCGGCGGTGCCGGCGCGCGCCACCGACTGCAGCAGCGTGTCCATGATGAATGCGTTGCGCTGTGGAATGGCGCGCAGCGACTCGTTGAGCAGCGGCGGCTGCTTGTCGACCAGCACCTTGTCCTTGTGGTCGGTGATGCGGGTCACGAGGTACGGGTTGACGCGGTAGCCGCCGTTGGCGAACACCGAGTAGCCCACCGCCATCTGCATCGGCGTGACCGAGCCCGCGCCCAGCGCCATCGGCAGGTAGGCGGGGTGCTTGTCCTTGTCGAAGCCGAAGTTGGTGATCCACTCCTGGGCGTAGCGCGTGCCGATGGACTGCAGGATGCGGATCGACACGAGGTTCTTCGACTTCATGAGCGCGGTGCGCATCGACATCGGGCCGTCGTAGCCGCCGCCGTAGTTCTTGGGCTCCCAGGGCTGGCCGCCGGTGGTGCCCGCGTCGAAGAACAGCGGGCCGTCGTTGATGACGGTGGCGGGGGTGAAGCCCTTTTCGAGCGCCGCCGAGTAGATGAACGGCTTGAAGCTCGAACCCGGCTGGCGCCAGGCCTGGGTCACATGGTTGAACTTGTTCTTGCCGAAATCGAAGCCGCCGACCAGCGCCTTGATGGCGCCGTCGCGCGGATCCATGGCGACGAAGGCGCCTTCCACTTCGGGCAGTTGGGTGATTTCCCAGGTGTTCTTCGGCGTCTTCACCACGCGGATGACCGCGCCGCGACGGATCTTGATGTTGGGCGGCGCCTTGTCGGAGAGGCCGGACTGCGCGGGCTTGAGCCCTTCGCCGGTGATCTGCACAGCGTCGCCGTTGGCGCGCACCGCGTCGATCTGCTTGGGCGTGGCCTTGAGCACCACGGCGGCCATCACGTCGCCGTTGTCTGGATGGTCGCTGAGCGCGTCGTCCACCGCTTCGTCGAGGTCCTTGGCGTCTGCGGGCAGGTCGACGAACTTCTCAGGTCCGCGATAGATCTGGCGGCGCTCGTAATCCATGATGCCCTTGCGCAGCGCCTTGTAGGCGGCTGCCTGGTCGGCCGCCACCAGCGAGGTGTAGACCTTGAGGCCGCGCGTGTAGGTGCTGTCGCCGTATTGCGCGTACATCAGCTGGCGCACCGTCTCGGCCACGTATTCGGCATGCAGGCGGTTCGGGTCGGCGGCGTCGCGCAGGTGCAGCTCTTCCTTCTTGGCCTCGGCCGCCTGCTCGGCGGTGATGAAGCCGGCTTCCTGCATGCGGTCGATCACGTAGAACTGCCGACCGCGCGCGCGCTGCGGGTTGTTCACCGGGTTGTTCGCGCCTGGCGCCTTCGGCAGGCCGGCCAGCATGGCGGCCTGGGCGATCGTGAGTTCCTGCAGGGGCTTGCCGAAATACGCTTCGGAAGCGGCGGCAAAGCCATAGGCGCGGTTGCCGAGGTAAATCTGGTTCAGGTAGATCTCGAAGATCTGGTCCTTGGTCAGCAGGTGCTCCAGCTTGAAGGTCAGGAGCACTTCGTAGACCTTGCGGGTCAGCGTCTTTTCGGAGCTCAGGTAGACGTTGCGCGCGACCTGCATGGTGATGGTCGAGGCGCCCTGGCTCTTCACCCGGTTCAGGTTGGCCAGGCCGGCGCGCACCATGCCCTTGTAGTCGACGCCGCCGTGGTCATAGAAGCGCGAGTCTTCGGCGGCGAGCACGGCGTCCTTCACGACCTTGGGGATGGCGGAGATGGGCGTCAGGTTGCGGCGCTCTTCCCCGAATTCCCCGATCAGCGTGCCTTCCGCCGAGAACACCCGCAGCGGCAGCTTGGGCCGATAGTCGGACAGCTCGCTGATGTCCGGCAGGTTGGGATACGCGACCGCCAGGGCCACCGCCACCACGCACAGGACCGACAGCACGCCGGCCGCGGCAATGCCGAATCCCCAGAAGAACAGGCGCAGCAGCCATCTCAGCCAGGCTGGGCGTTTGGGGGGAGGGGTCTTGGCTGGCCCTGTGGGGCTTGAAGTTTTTTCTTGCATGGAGGGCCGGGGAGTCACCCGACATTATAAAAAGCCGCTCCCTTCGAACCATCCGATCTTTGTTACCCTCGCGACGCGCTAATTCAAAAGTTACAGAATGCGGCTTTGCCGTCAGCTTTTGACAACGCTCCGGAACTTTGCCCCCTGGCGTCGCTTGGTTGCCGCTACGCCTGCTGCTAGCATGCAACCGAACGCAAGTTTTTCCATTGGTTACAAATACAGGGGAAAAGGGACCTCACTTGGCTTCTCTTGGATCATTGTTTCGTCGTCAGAACGCTCCCCTGCTGGGGTTGGACGTCAGTTCGTCCAGCGTCAAGCTGGTCGAGCTCGGCCGTGAGGCCAGCGGCAAGCTGGTCCTGGAACGCTGTGCCATCGAGCCTTTGGAGCGTGGCTGGATCACCGACGGCAACGTCGAGAAATTCGACGAAGTGGCCGAAGCCGTGCGCCGCGTCGTCCGCAAGAGCGGCACGCGCACGCGCAACGTCGCGCTCGCCTTGCCCCCTTCCGCGGTGATCACCAAGAAGATCATTCTTCCCGGCGGCATGAGCGAGCAGGAGCTCGAGATTCAGGTCGAGTCGGAAGCCAATCAGTACATCCCGTTCTCCCTGGATGAGGTGAGCCTCGACTTCTGCGTGACCGGCCCGAGCGCGACTTCGGCCGGCGACGTGGAAGTGCTGATTGCCGCCTCCCGCAAGGAGAAGGTCCAGGATCGCGAAGGCCTGGCCGAAGCGGCGGGGCTGAAGGCGATGATCCTGGACGTCGAGTCCTATGCCTCGCGCCTGGCGACCGCACGGCTGATCGAGCAATTGCCCGGCAAGGGCGTCGACGCCGTCGTCGCGCTTTTCGAAGTGGGCGCTTTCACCACCAGCATGCAGGTGCTGCGCAACCAGGAAGTGCTGTACGACCGCGACCAGGCGTTCGGCGGCGCCCAGCTGACCCAGCTGATCGTCCGGCAGTACGGTTTTTCCGCGGAAGAGGCCGAGGCGAAGAAGCGCAGCGGCGACCTGCCCGACGACTACGGCTCCGGCGTGCTCAAGCCCTTCGTGGAAAGCATCGCCCAGGAAATCGCGCGTGCGCTGCAGTTCTTCTTCACCAGCACGCCGCACAACCGCGTGGACTATGTGTTGCTGGCGGGCGGCTCCTCGTCGCTGCCCGGGCTGACCAACGCGGTGACGCGCCAGACCTCGTTCGCCTGTTCCCTGGTGAATCCCTTCGACGGCATGGACTTCGGCCCGAATATCCGGGAGAAGAAGGTGCGGCGCGAAGCACCTTCCTACCTCACCTCGTGCGGGCTGGCCATGCGGAGATTTCTGCAGTGATCCTGATCAATCTGCTCCCGCACCGCGAAGCCGCTCGAAAGCGGCGGCGCGAGGCGTTCTATGGAACCCTGGGCGCCGCGGCTCTCCTGGGCGTACTGATTTCCGTGCTGGGATACCTCTGGTACGAAGCCCAGATTTCCGCCCAGCAATCGAAGAACAGCTTTCTCCAGGCGGAGATCAAGAAGCTCGAAGTCGAGATCAAGGAGATCTCGACATTGCAGGAAGAAATCGCGGCCCTGCGCGCACGCCAGCAGGCGGTCGAAGACCTTCAGGGCGACCGGAATCTTCCGGTGCACCTTTTCAACGAACTGGTGCGGCAGCTGCCCGACGGCGTCTACCTGACCAGCATGAAGCAGGACAACCAGACCGTCACGCTGCAAGGCATGGCGCAGTCGAACGAGCGGGTGTCCGAACTGCTGCGCAACCTGGGCAACAACAGCCCCTGGCTCGTGAAGCCGGAACTGGTCGAAATCACTTCGGCGAACGTCAACCTGAGCCAGCGTGACCAGCGACGCGTCGCCAACTTCACGATGCGCATCGGCCTGAAGCGGCCCACCGACGCCCAGAAGGAAGCCGCCGACAAGGCGTTGACGCCCGCCGCGGCGCAATCCAAGGGGTAACCGATCATGGCAAGCAAACGATCCTTACCCAAAGTGGATGTCGGCGCTGCATTGCAGCGTTTCAGCGAGCAGTTCCGCGGGCTCAATCCGAACGACCCCTCCGTGTGGCCGGCCATACCGCGCTATGCGCTGTGCCTGGCGGTGACCGCACTGGTGCTGGTGGCCCTGTGGTTCGTCTGGCTGACCAATTCGAACGACGAACTCGAAGCCGAGCGAAACAAGGAAGTCACGCTCAAGGCCGACTATCAGAAGAAGGTCGCGCAGGCCGCCAACCTCGACCTGCTGAAGAAGCAGCGCGAGCAGGTGCAGCAGTACGTGACCCTGCTCGAGAAGCAGCTGCCCAGCAAGGCGGAAATGGATGCGCTGCTCTCGGACATCAACCAGGCCGGACTTGGCCGCAGCCTGCAGTTCGAACTGTTCCGGCCCGGCCAGGTGGTGGTCAAGGACTACTACGCCGAATTGCCGATCGCGGTCCGCGTCACCGGCAAGTACCACGACATGGGCGCCTTCGTGGCCGACGTCGCCGGCCTCTCGCGCATCGTGACGCTCAACGGCGTGACGATCACCCCGCTGAAGGACAAGGACACGCTGACGATGGACGCCACGGCGCGCACCTTCCGTTATCTGGACGATGACGAGCGGGCTGCCCAGAAGCGCGCTGCAGCACCGAAGGCGAAGAAATGAAAGTCGCCACCAAAGTCATAGGGATCATGCTGGTCGCCGCGGGCCTCAGCGCCTGCGATTCCGACCAGGAAGACCTGCAGCGCTGGATGGCCGAGCAGCGCGCCCAGGTGAAGCCCTCGGTGCCCCGCATCACGGAGCCCAAGAAGTTCACGCCGCAGACCTACACCGAAGCATCCTCGTTCGAGCCGTTCAACATGCTGAAGCTCACGCAGGCGCTGCGCCGCGAATCGAACCAGCCGAGCACCTCGGAGCTGATCGCGCCCGAGCTGGCGCGCCGCAAGGAAGCGCTCGAAGCCTTCCCGCTCGACGCCATGGCGATGGTGGGCAGCATGAACCGCAACGGCCAGCCGGTGGCGCTGGTGCGTGTCGACAAGCTGCTCTACAAGGTGCGCGTCGGCGAATACCTGGGGCTCAACTACGGGCGCATCACCCGTATCAACGAAACCGAAGTGGCCTTGCGCGAAATCGTGCAGGACGCCGCCGGTGAATGGATCGAACGCGTAGCCACGCTGCAGTTGCAAGAGAGTGCGAAATGAACCAGAAAAAATCAACGATGGCACAGTGGCTGCGCGCTGCCGGGCTGGGTCTGCTGACCTTGGGCGCCTGGGCCGTGGCCCATGCGCAGAACGCGATCGAATCCGTCACCAGCTCGACGCAATCCGGCGCGGAAGTGATCCGCATCGATCTCGCGCAGCCGCTCGCCGCGGTTCCGGCGGGATTCGCCGTTCAGACGCCTGCACGCATCGCGCTTGATTTCCCGGGCGTCACGAACGCCATCGGACGCTCCGCCATCGAAGTGAACCAGGGCAACCTGCGCTCGGTCAACGTGGTCCAGGCCGGCGACCGCAGCCGCGTGGTGCTGAACCTGAAACAGGCAACCGCCTACAAGGCCGAAATCCAGGGCAAGTCGCTGCTGGTCGTGCTCGAGCCCGTGGCCGGTACGGCGCTTGCCGTGTCCGCCGCCACCACCTTCGCCGAGAACCGCAACCGCGACACCCTGCCGCTGCGCGATGTCGACTTCCGCCTCGGCTCCGACAACACCGGCCGCGTGATCGTCGATCTGCCGAACAACCAGGTCGGCGTCGACGTCAAGCAGCAGGGCAAGAACCTCGTCGTCGAGTTCACCAAGTCGACCTTGCCCGAAGGCCTGCGCCGCCGCCTCGACGTGGCGGACTTCGGTACCCCGGTGCAGCTGATCACCTCGCAGCAGGCCGGCGACCGCGTGCGCATGACCATCGAGGCCAAGGGCGACTGGGAGCACAGCGCCTACCAGAGCGAAAACCAGTTCGTGGTCGAGATGCGGGCCCGCAAGGTCGATCCGACCAAGCTGACCCAGGGCGTCGGCTACAACGGCGAAAAGCTCTCGCTGAACTTCCAGAACATCGAGATCCGTTCGCTCCTGCAGGTGATCGCCGACTTCACGAACTTCAACATCGTGACCTCCGACTCGGTGACCGGTGCCCTGACGCTGCGCCTGAAGGACGTGCCCTGGGACCAGGCGCTCGACATCATCATGCAGGCCAAGAACCTGGGCATGCGCAAGAACGGCAGCGTGCTGTGGATCGCGCCCAAGGATGAGATCAACGCCAAGGAAAAGCTCGAATTCGAGGCCAAGGCCACGATCGAGAACCTGGAGCCGCTGCGGACCCAGTCGTTCCAGCTCAACTACACCAAGGCCATTGCCATTGCGCAAGGCCTGACCGGCACGGGCGCCTCCGGCGGTGGCGGTGGCGGCGGTGGTACCACCACCCGTATCCTGAGCCCCCGTGGCAGCGTGATCGCGGAATCCCGCACGAACCAGTTGTTCGTGTCGGACATCCCGTCGCGGCTCGCGCAGATCGCCGACCTCATCCAGAAGCTGGACATTCCGGTGCGCCAGGTGCTGATCGAAGCCCGGATCGTCGAAGCTTCCGACACCTTCGGCAAGTCGCTGGGCGTCAAGCTGGGCGGCGGCGTGATCAACCGCAACAACTCGTTCGGTACCTGGCCCTCGGTGACCGGCGGGGGAACCACCTCTTCGTCCACGACGACCGGCGGCACCACGACGCTGAGCTCGACCACTACCAGCCCGACCGTCACTTTCGGCTCGCCGACCAGCAGCAACTTCATCAACCTGCCTGCAGGCGATGCGGGCGGCACGGGCAACTCGGCCGGTTCCTTCGCGTTCTCGCTCTTCAATTCGAGTTTCTCGCGCATGCTGAACCTCGAAATCTCCGCGCTCGAAGCCGATGGCAAGGGCAAGCTGGTTTCCAGCCCCCGCGTCATCACGGCCGACCAGACCAAGGCGCTGATCGAGCAGGGTGAGGAAATTCCCTACCAGCAGGCCACGTCGAGCGGCGCGACCTCCATTTCGTTCCGCAAGGCCGTGCTGAAGCTGGAAGTGACGCCGCAGATCACGCCCGAGGGCAACATCATCCTGACCCTGGACGTGAGCAAGGATGCGCGCGGCGTCAACACTTCCGCCGGCCCCGCCATCAACACCAAGCACGTGCAGACCGAAGTGCTGGTCGAGAACGGCGGCACGGTCGTCATCGGTGGTATCTTCGAACTCACCGAAACCAATGACGAATCGCGCGTGCCGGTGCTGGGTGAAGTGCCCTACCTGGGTGCACTGTTCCGCAAGCGCGAACGCGTTGCCAACAAGACTGAAATGCTCGTCTTTATCACCCCGAAGATGATTACCGACCGCAACGCCGCGCGCTGACGCGCGGGCGTAGCAGCCACCGCGTGGCGGTCGCACTCGTCGGCTTGCCCGGCGCCGGAAAATCCGCAGTGGGCCGGCGCCTGGGGATGCGGCTGAACCTTCCATTCGTCGATACCGACCACGTGATCGAGCACCGCATCGGCTGCTCGATCCGTGATTACTTCGACCGCGAAGGGGAGGCCGCCTTCCGGGACCTCGAACAAACCGTGATCGCCGACCTGGCGGCCAACGCCCAGGGCGTGCTGGCCACCGGCGGCGGCGCGGTGCTGCGGGAAGCCAACCGCGCGCAGTTGCGCGATCACTTCCACGTGATCTATCTGCGCTCCTCGCCCGAAGACCTGTTCCGGCGCCTGCGCCACGACGTCAAGCGCCCCTTGCTGCAGGTGGCCGACCCGCTGGGCCGGCTGCGCGAACTGCACGACGCGCGCGATCCGTTCTACAGGGCCACGGCGCACGACGTGGTCGACACCGGCCGTCCGTCCATCGCCATGCTGGTGAACATCATCGTCATGCAGCTGGAGCTGGCCGGGATCGTCGAGCCGGGTGCCCACCCGGAAGAGCCCTCCGACTGAGCCGGCCCCGGCCGCAGCGCCTAAACTCGCTGCCATGTCCCTGTCCGTACTTTCCGCTCCGCCAGAACGCGTCGACATCCAGCTCGGCGACCGCAGCTACCCGATCCTCATCGGCGCCGGCCTGCTGGACGACCCCGCGAGCTTTGCCGCCACGCCGGCCGCGGCCAGCGCATTGATCGTCAGCAACACCACGGTGGCGCCGCTTTACGCCAAGGCGCTGCAGGCCGCGTTGGCCGGCCGCTTCCGCACCGTGCACCTGCTCAAGCTGCCCGACGGCGAAGCGCACAAGAACCTGCAGACCCTGAACCTGATCTTCGATGAGCTGCTGGGCCGCGGCAGCGACCGCAAGACCGTGCTGTTCGCCCTGGGCGGCGGCGTGGTGGGCGACATGACGGGCTTCGCCGCCGCAAGCTACATGCGCGGCGTGCCGTTCGTGCAGGTGCCGACCACCTTGCTGGCGCAGGTCGACTCCTCGGTCGGCGGCAAGACGGCCATCAACCATCCGCTCGGCAAGAACATGATCGGCGCGTTCTACCAGCCGCAGCTCGTGGTGTGCGACCTGGGCACGCTCCAGACGCTGCCGCCGCGCGAGCTCAGCGCGGGGCTGGCGGAGGTCATCAAATACGGCCCGATCCACGACATGGCCTTCTTCGACTGGATCGAGGCCAACATCGAGGCGCTGACCGCGCGCGACCCGGCCGCGCTGGCCCATGCCGTCAAGCGCAGCTGCGAGATCAAGGCGCTGGTCGTCGGCCAGGACGAGCGCGAGACCGGCCTGCGCGCCATCCTCAATTTCGGCCACACCTTCGGGCATGCCATCGAATCGGGCCTGGGCTACGGCGAGTGGCTGCACGGCGAGGCGGTCGGCTGCGGCATGGTCATGGCGGCCCGTCTGTCGCAGCGCCTGGGCGGCGTCGATGCCGCATTCGTCGAGCGCCTCACGCGGCTGATCGAACGCGCCGGCTTGCCGATCGTCGGCCCGGCCCTCGGCGCGGAGCGCTACCTGGAGCTGATGCGCGTCGACAAGAAATCGGAAGCCGGCGAAATCCGCTTCGTGGTGATCGACAAACCCGGCTCGGCCGTGGTTCGCAGCGCGCCCGATGCGCTCGTGCGCGAAGTGCTCGCGCAGTGCTGCGAGGGATGAGCCTCGCGGCCTATGCCTGCCAGCCCGCGCAGTCGCGCGGCAGGCGCCATGCGGAGCCGCCCGCGCCCACGCGCGACGCCTTCCAGCGTGACCGCGACCGCATCGTGCATTCCACGGCCTTCCGCCGGCTGGTCTACAAGACGCAGGTCTTCCTGAACCATGAAGGCGACCTGTTCCGCACGCGGCTCACGCATTCGCTGGAGGTCGCGCAGCTGGGGCGGTCGATTGCCCGCGCCCTGCGCCTCAACGAAGACCTGGTCGAGGCGATCGCGCTGGCCCACGACCTGGGCCACACGCCCTTCGGCCATGCGGGCCAGGATGCGCTCAACGATTGCATGGCCGAGCGCGGCGGCTTCGAGCACAACCTGCAGAGCCTGCGCGTGGTCGATGCGCTGGAGCATCGCTATCCGCAGTACGACGGCCTGAACCTGAGTTTCGAGACGCGCGAAGGCATCCTGAAGCACTGCTCGCGCGCCAATGCCGAGCGGCTGGAGGCGGCCGAGCCCCATGGCGTGGCCCGCCGCTTCCTCGACCGTACGCAGCCGGGCCTGGAGGCGCAGCTGTGCAACCTGGCCGACGCCATCGCCTACAACGCGCACGACATCGACGACGGCGTGCGTTCCGGGCTCATAGGCGTCGAGCAGCTGGGCGAAGTGGAGCTGTTCGAGCGCTACCGCCGGGAAGCGCTCGCCGAATACCCCCGGCTGCAGGGCCGCCGCGTGCTCTACGAGACCATCCGGCGCATGCTCAGCGCGCAGGTCTATGACGTGATCGACACGACGCGCGCTGCGATCGAAGCCCTTGCACCGGCCGATGCCGACGCCGTGCGGCATGCCCCGCCTCTCGTCGCTTTCAGCGAGACGATGCAGGCGCAATCCGAAGCGCTCAAGCGCTTTCTCTTTCGCAACCTGTACCGCCATCCGCAGGTCACCCAGACCACCGACCAGGCGCAGCAGGTGGTGCGGGAGCTGTTCGATGCCTACATCGAGCGCGGCGGCGAAATGCCCGCCTCGTACGCCGACCGCCGCGACCGGCCCCGCGCGGTGGCCGACTACATCGCCGGCATGACCGACCGCTTTGCCGTGCGCGAGCATGAAAGGCTCACCGGACGGCGGGGGATCGCGTGAGCAACGCCGCGCGTCCCCGCGTTCCGGTTGCCGCCTTCGCCGTGCTGCTGGGTGGCGTCAGCGGCGCCTTGCACCTCGGCAAGCTGCCGCCCGCGGTGCCCGCGCTGCAGGCTTCGCTGGGCATCGGGCTGGTCGAGGCTGGCTTCCTGCTGTCGCTGGTACAGGTCGCCAGCATGACGCTGGGGCTGGTTGCCGGGCTCGCGGCCGACAGCATCGGCCTGCGGCGCAGCATGCTGACGGGGCTCGTGGTCCTTACGGTCGCCAGCCTGCTGGGCGGCTGGGTCGGCAGCGGCGCGGTGGAAGGCTCCCATGCGGTGCGGTGGCTGCTTGTGCTGCGGGCCGTCGAAGGCGTGGGTTTTCTGCTGACCGTCATGCCGGGCCCGGGGTTGATCCGCGCCTTGACGCCTCCGGGCGCCGACAAGGCCGCGCTGGGGCTCTGGGGCGCCTACATGCCGCTCGGCGTTGCGCTGGCGCTGTTGGTTGGGCCGGCCCTGATCGGCTGGGGCGGATGGCCTGACTGGTGGTGGGCGCTGTCGGTGGTTTCGGCCGTGGCCGCGCTCTGGCTCTGGCTGGCGGTGCCGGCCGACCGGCTGCGCCCAGCCGCTGCGGGCGGCGCTTCGACGGCCTGGTCGTCCCGGCTGCGCGCCACGGTGGGTGCGCGCGCGCCCTGGCTGGTCGCGCTGACCTTCGCCGTCTACTCCGCCCAATGGATGGCGGTGATCGGCTTTCTTCCGGCCATCTATGCCGGCGCCGGCGTGCCGTCCGGCTGGAATGCCTTGCTGACCGCGCTGGCAGCCGCCATGAACATCGTCGGCAACATTGCCGGCGGCCGCTGGCTGCAGCGCGGCGTGGCGCCCGAGCGGCTGCTTCAATGGGGATTCCTCGCGATGGCGCTGGGCGGCGTCGCGGCTTTCGCCCAGGCCGGGCAGGGCGCCGATGCGCTGGGCCTGCCGCCTGCGCTGCGCTACGTCGCGGTCTGCGCCTTCTCGCTGGGCGGGGGCATGGTGCCGGCGACGCTGTTTCTGCTCGGCGTGCGGTTCGCGCCCGGGCCGGCCACGGTGTCCACCACCGTCGGCCTGATGCAGCAGGCCTCCTCGCTGGGCCAGTTTTTGGCGCCGCCGGCGGTCGCCTGGGTGGCGCATCGCGTCGGCGGCTGGCACTGGACCTGGGCGGCCACGCTGGCCTGCTCGCTGGTCGGCATGACGATCGCGCGGCGCCTGGGGCGGATTCGCCCTGCGGCGGGGATGGCATGAGCGGCCCGGCGACAATCGGGGCCGCCCAGGCCTGCGCCGACATGCGGCGCTGGCTCGAACGCGCGGTGATCGGCCTGAACCTGTGCCCCTTTGCGAAGGCGGTGCACGTGAAGGGGCAGATCCACTACGCCGTGTACGAACCGGCCGAAGAAGCCGACCTGATGGACGCGCTACTGGCCGAAGCCAGAGACCTCGCGGCGCTCGACGCCGCCGTGCGCGACACCACCCTTTTGATTGCACCGAACACCTTGGCCGATTTTCTGGATTTCAACGATTTCACGGCGCGTGCCGAGCGCCGGCTCGCCCGCGCAGGTTTCGACGGCGTGTTCCAGCTGGCGAGCTTCCATCCGCAATTCCAGTTCGCCGGCACGGAGCCGGACGACATCGGCAACGCCACCAACCGCGCGCCGTATCCCACGCTGCACCTGCTGCGCGAGGAGAGCGTGGACCGCGCGGTCGATGCGTTTCCCGAGGCGGAGGCGATCTTCGAGCGCAACATCGACACGCTCGAAGCTCTCGGCCCGACGGGCTGGGCGGCGCTCGACGTCGGCCCCGGGAGTGCCAAGCCATGAACACCAGATTCGCCCCCAAGGCTGCAAAGACCAACAAGCTCGCCAAGGCCGACGCCGAGCTGGCCGAAGTGCTGAAGCCTGGCCAGTCGGTGGAGCTGCTCAAGGAGCTGCACATCCTCACCCGCGAGGGCCGGCTCAACCAGGATTCGCGGCGCAAGCTCAAGCAGGTCTACCACCTGTTCCAGTTCATCGAGCAGCTGCTGCGCGAGCTGCCGGAAGAAGGCGCCGGGGCCACGCTGGCCGACCATGGCGCGGGCAAGTCGTACCTGGGCTTCATCATCTATGACCTGTTCTTCCGCGCGCGGCAGGGCGGGCATGTGTACGGCATCGAGACGCGCAGCGAGCTCGTCGAGCGCTCGCGCGCCCTGGCGCAGCGGCTGGGTTTCGGCCGCATGTCGTTCCTGAATCTCACCGTGGCCGAATCCGCGCAGGCGAGCGAGCTGCCGGCGCAGATCGACGTCGTCACCGCGCTGCATGCCTGCGATACGGCTACCGACGACGCCATTGCCTTCGGCCTTGCCAAGAAAGCACGCTGCATGGTGCTGGTGCCCTGCTGCCAGGCCGAGGTGGCCGCCTGCTTGCGCGAGACCAAGGCGCTGGCGCTCTCGCGCACCCCGCTGGCCGAGCTGTGGCGCCATCCGCTGCACACGCGCGAGATCGGCAGCCAGCTCACCAACGTGCTGCGCTGCCTGTATCTGGAGGCCAACGGCTACAGCGTCACCGTCACCGAACTGGTCGGCTGGGAGCACAGCATGAAGAACGAGCTGATCCTGGCGCGCTACACGGGCCAGCGCAAGGCGAGCGCGGCGGCGCGCCTGGGCGAGCTGCTGTCGCAGTTCGGGCTCGACGCGCTGGGCGACACGCGCTTCAAGCTGGGCTGAGCCCTGCGGTGTTCTCTCAGGCGGGGCCTGAGGCCAGCAGGGCGGGCAGCTCGTCCCGCGTGGGCCAGGCCACGGTCTTCCAGGGGCTGCGCTCGTTTTCGAGCAGTTTCTCCGTCACTGAAGCCAGGAGCTTGCGCCCGACGAAATTGCTGCCCGGCGCGTCGCGTTCGCCCGCGAGGAAGTTGCGTGCGTAGTCGTCCCATCCGCTGAAACGCTCGACGGCCAGTTCCACGACGGGCACCAGCCACGCCAGTGCCGTATGGGCTTCCACATGGCCGACTGCCGCCGCGCCCGTGGCGAGATGGCTGGCGCGGCCGATCCACAGCGCCAGGTCGCCGTCGTTGGGCTGGGAGGGGAGGTCGCCGGCGATGGTTGCCACCGTGGCTTCGGCGCTTTCGCCGTCCGTGACGGAGAAGTCGCGGTCCAGCAGCTTCTTCCAGGGCTCGATCTCCTTGTCTGGAATGCCGATGCACAGCAGATGCACCGCGCTGCGACGGGCTTCCTCGGCTTCCCGCAGGTCGGACGCGAAGGTCTCCCGGTACACGGCCGCCAGCGCCACGGCGAAGTTCTCGAAGCGGGACGAGGCGGCGAGGCGCGCGTCCAGCGCCGCACCGGTTTCCTGCAGCTTCGCCTCGCGCTCGGCGGCTTCCTGCGCCAGTTCGGCCCTTCCCTCCGCCATGCCTTCCTTCACCGAATCGATCAATTCCTTGAAAAGCTTGAACATTCGCGGCTCCCACCAATTGTTTGTAAACGGGGCGCTTAGGATACAAGTCCCGAGCGTCAACACCGTCCATGGCCCGTCTTCCCCGTCTCACCCTGGCAGGCATGCCGCACCACGTGATCCAGCGCGGCAACAACCGCCAGCCGATCTTCGTGGACCGGGCGGACCACGAGAAGCTGCTCGCGCTGATGGCCGAGAACGCCGTGCGCTTCCGCGTCGCGGTGCATGCCTACGTGCTGATGGACAACCACTTCCACCTGCTGGCGACGCCCGACAGCACCACCGGCCTGCCGCAGTTCATGCAGTCGGTGGGGCGAAGCTACGTGCGCTATTTCAATGACCGCCACGGCCGCAGCGGCACCCTGTGGGAAGGGCGCTACAGGTCGACGCTGATCCAGACCGAGCGCTACCTGCTGACCTGCATGGCCTACATCGACCTCAACCCGGTGCGGGCCGGCATGGTGGCCGATGCGCGCGACTTTCCCTGGTCCAGCCACGGCCACTACGCGGGGCTGCGGCACGACAAGCTGCTGACGCCGCACCCGTTGTACTGGGAACTCGGCAATACGCCGTTCGCGCGCGAGGCCGCCTATGTCGAGTTGGTGCGCGCCGGCGTACGCATGGCCGACCAGGATGCGCTCACCGAGGCCACCCTGCGCGGCTGGGCGGCGGGCGACGATGATTTTCTGGGCACTTTGCAGAAGTCGACGGAGCGCCGGGTGGTGAAGGCCAAGGCCGGCCGGCCGCCTTCAGGCACCGTTTCCTGAAGCCGGATCGGCGCCAAGCCATTGACCTGTCTCAGCCTTTTGCTACTTTTTGTAATATGTCCCCAATTAAATTCTGACAAGAAAACTCAAGATTTAATTCGAATCTGACCCCCATTAAAGTGTTTGGCATTCTTTGTGCATCGCAATATGCTCCCTTTCCCTGCGAAAACTGAAGGAGCGCGCCCATGACGACGGCTGCCGAGATTCAACATCTCCAAGAACACGGTCTGTATTCCGGTGCCGACGAGCACGATGCCTGCGGCGTCGGCTTCGTCGCACACATCAAGGGCGAGAAAAGCCATGCCATCGTGCTGCAGGGCTTGAAGATCCTCGAAAACCTCGACCATCGCGGCGCCGTGGGTGCCGACAAGCTGATGGGCGACGGCGCCGGCATCCTGATCCAGCTGCCCGACCACCTGTACCGCGAAGAAATGGCGAAGCAGGGTGTCACGCTGCCCCCGCCGGGCGAGTACGGCGTCGGCATGATCTTCCTGCCGAAGGAACACGCCTCCCGCGAAGCCTGCGAACAGGAAATGGAACGCGCCATCAAGGCCGAAGGCCAGGTGCTGCTCGGCTGGCGCGACGTGCCGGTCAACCGCGACATGCCCATGTCGCCCACCGTGCGCGAAAAAGAACCGCTGCTGCGCCAGGTGTTCATCGGCCGCGGCAACGACGTGATCGTGCAGGACGCGCTGGAACGCAAGCTCTACGTGATCCGCAAGACCGCCAGCGCCAACATCCAGCGCCTGAAGCTCAAGCACAGCAAGGAATACTACGTTCCCAGCATGTCGAGCCGCACCGTGGTCTACAAGGGCCTGCTGCTGGCCGACCAGGTCGGCACCTACTACCTCGACCTGCAGGACAAGCGCTGCGTCTCGGCCCTGGGCCTGGTGCACCAGCGCTTCTCGACCAACACCTTCCCCGAGTGGCCGCTGGCCCACCCGTACCGCTACGTCGCCCACAACGGCGAAATCAACACGGTCAAGGGCAACTACAACTGGATGAAGGCCCGCGAAGGCGTGATGTCCTCGCCCGTGCTGGGCGCCGACCTGCAGAAGCTCTACCCGATCAGCTTCGCCGGCCAGTCCGACACCGCCACCTTCGACAACTGCCTCGAGCTGCTGACGATGGCCGGCTACCCCATCAGCCAGGCCGTGATGATGATGATTCCCGAGCCCTGGGAACAGCACGCCACCATGGACCCGCGCCGCCGCGCGTTCTATGAGTACCACGCCGCCATGCTCGAGCCGTGGGACGGCCCGGCCTCCATCGTGTTCACCGACGGCCGCCAGATCGGCGCCACGCTCGACCGCAACGGCCTGCGTCCCTCGCGCTACTGCGTGACCGACGACGACCTGGTCATCATGGCCTCCGAATCGGGCGTGCTGCCCGTGCCCGAGCAGAAGATCGTGCGCAAGTGGCGCCTGCAGCCCGGCAAGATGTTCCTGATCGACCTGGAACAGGGCCGCATGATCGACGACGAGGAGGTCAAGGCCAACCTCGCCAACAGCAAGCCCTACAAGCAGTGGATCGAGAACCTGCGCATCAAGCTCGACAGCGTCAAGGCCGAGCCGGTCTCCGCGCCGCTCTCGCAAGTCGCGCTGCTCGACCGCCAGCAAGCCTTCGGCTACACCCAGGAAGACATCAAGTTCCTGATGAGCCCGATGGCGCAGGCCGGCGAAGAGGGTATCGGCTCCATGGGCAACGACAGCCCGCTGGCCGTGCTCTCCAGCAAGAACAAGCCGCTGTACAACTACTTCAAGCAGCTGTTCGCGCAGGTGACGAACCCGCCGATCGACCCGATCCGCGAAGCCATCGTGATGTCGCTGGTGTCCTTCATCGGCCCCAAGCCCAACCTGCTG
Organism: Variovorax sp. efr-133-TYG-130; assembly: GCF_030208835.1. Lineage (NCBI taxonomy): Bacteria > Pseudomonadati > Pseudomonadota > Betaproteobacteria > Burkholderiales > Comamonadaceae > Variovorax > Variovorax sp. efr-133-TYG-130. The sequence goes on from NZ_JARVTD010000044.1 coordinate 119,240, forward strand.
GACATCAACCAGGTCAACCCGCCGATGCGGCTCGAAGTGAGCCAGCCGATCCTCGACTTCGCCGACATGGCGAAGCTGCGCGACATCGGCAAGTACACGCAGGGCAAGTTCAAGAGCTACGTGCTCGACATCACCTACCCGCTCGCGTGGGGCGACGAAGGTGTCGAAGCCAAGCTGGCCTCGCTGTGCGCCGAGGCGGTGGACGCCATCAAGGGCGGCCACAACATCCTGATCATCAGCGACCGCGGCGTGAGCCCGACGCAGGTGGCCATTCCCGCCGTGCTGGCGCTGTCGGCCGTGCACCAGTACCTGGTTCGCGAAGGCCTGCGCACCACGGCCGGCCTGGTGGTCGAGACTGGCTCGGCGCGCGAAGTGCATCACTTCGGCGTGCTGGCCGGCTACGGCGCGGAAGCCGTGCACCCCTACCTCGCCATGGAAACGCTGGTGGCCATGCATGCCGACCTGCCGGGCGAGCTGAGCGCCGACAAGGCGGTCTACAACTACGTCAAGGCCATCGGCAAGGGCCTGTCGAAGATCATGTCGAAGATGGGTGTCAGCACCTACATGAGCTACTGCGGCGCCCAGCTGTTCGAAGCCATCGGCCTGAACAGCGAGACGGTGAACAAGTACTTCACCGGCACCGCCAGCCGCGTGGAAGGCATCGGCGTCTTCGAGATCGCCGAGGAAGCCATCCGCATGCACAAGGCCGCCTTCGGCGACGACCCGGTGCTCGCCAACATGCTCGACGCCGGAGGCGAATACGCCTGGCGCACGCGCGGCGAGGAGCACATGTGGACGCCCGACGCCATCGCCAAGCTGCAGCACAGCACGCGCGCCAACAACTGGAACACGTACAAGGAATACGCCCAGCTCATCAACGACCAGAACCGCCGCCACCTCACGCTGCGCGGCCTGTTCGAGTTCAAGATCGACCCCGCCAAGGCCATTCCGGTCGACGAGGTCGAGGCTGCTTCCGAAATCGTGAAGCGCTTCGCCACCGGCGCGATGTCGCTCGGCTCGATCAGCACCGAGGCGCACTCGGTGCTGGCCGTGGCCATGAACCGCATCGGCGGCAAGAGCAACACCGGCGAAGGCGGTGAAGACCCCGCGCGCTACCGCAACGAACTCAAGGGCATCCCGATCAAGCAGGGCGACACGCTCAAGAGCGTGATCGGCGCGGCCAACGTCGAGGTCGACATGCCGCTGCGCGACGGCGACTCGCTGCGCTCGCGCATCAAGCAGGTCGCGTCGGGCCGCTTCGGCGTCACGGCCGAGTACCTGCATTCGGCCGACCAGATCCAGATCAAGATGGCACAGGGCGCCAAGCCGGGCGAGGGCGGCCAGCTGCCGGGCGGCAAGGTCACCGAGTACATCGGCAAGCAGCGTTATGCGGTGCCGGGCGTGGGCCTGATCTCGCCGCCGCCGCACCACGACATCTACTCGATCGAAGACCTGGCGCAGCTGATTCACGACCTGAAGAACACCGCGCCGCACGCCAGCATCAGCGTGAAGCTGGTGAGCGAGATCGGCGTGGGCACCATCGCCGCGGGCGTCGCCAAGTGCAAGAGCGACCACGTCGTGATCGCCGGCCATGACGGCGGCACGGGCGCATCGCCCTGGTCGTCCATCAAGCATGCGGGCAGCCCGTGGGAAATCGGCCTGGCCGAGACGCAGCAGACGCTGGTGCTCAACCGCCTGCGCAGCCGCATCCGCGTGCAGGCCGACGGCCAGATGAAGACCGGCCGCGACGTCGCCATCGGCGCGCTGCTGGGCGCCGACGAGTTCGGCTTTGCCACGGCGCCGCTGGTGGTCGAGGGCTGCATCATGATGCGCAAGTGCCACCTGAACACCTGCCCGGTGGGCGTGGCCACGCAAGACCCGGTGCTGCGCAAGAAGTTCTCCGGCAAGCCCGAGCACGTCGTCAACTACTTCTTCTTCGTTGCCGAAGAAGTGCGCCAGATCATGGCCCAGCTGGGCATCCGCAAGTTCGACGACCTGATCGGCCGTGCCGACCTGCTCGACATGCGCAAGGGCATCGAGCACTGGAAGGCCTCGGGCCTCGACTTCAGCCGCCTGTTCGCGCTGCCGAGCGTGCCGGCCGACGTGCCGCGCTTCCATGTCGAGAACCAGGACCACGGCCTGGACAAGGCGCTCGACGTGAAGCTCATCGAGAAGTCGCGCCCCGCCATCGAAAAGGGCGAGAAGGTGCAGTTCATCGAGGTGGCGCGCAACGTCAACCGCTCGGTGGGCGCCATGCTCTCGGGCGCGCTGACCAAGGTGCATCCGCAGGGCCTGCCCGACGACTCGATCCGCATCCAGCTCGAAGGCACGGGCGGCCAGTCGTTCGGCGCCTTCCTGGCGCGCGGCATCACGCTGTACCTGATCGGCGACGCCAACGACTACACCGGCAAGGGCCTCTCGGGCGGCCGCGTGGTGGTTCGCCCCAGCCTCGACTTCCGCGGCGAAGCGGTGCGCAACACCATCGTCGGCAACACCGCGCTGTACGGCGCGACCACCGGCGAGGCCTACCTGTGCGGCGTGGCCGGCGAGCGCTTCGCGGTGCGCCTGTCGGGCGCCACGGCGGTCATCGAAGGCACCGGCGACCACGGCTGCGAATACATGACCGGCGGCACGGTGGCCGTGCTCGGCAAGACGGGCCGCAACTTCGCGGCCGGCATGAGCGGCGGCGTCGCCTTCGTGTACGACGAGGACGGCCAGTTCGCCTCGCGCTGCAACCTCTCGATGGTGTCGCTCGACAAGGTGCTGACCTCGGCCGAGCAGACCGCGAGCGTGCACCGCAAGATCTGGCACGGCGGCGAGACCGACGAAGCCCAGCTCAAGAAGCTGCTCGAAGAGCACCATCGCTGGACCGGCAGCAAGCGCGCGCGCGAGCTGCTCGACAACTGGGCCGTGTCGCGCACCAAGTTCGTGAAGGTGTTCCCGAACGAATACAAGCGCGCGCTGGCCGAGCTGCACGACCGCAAGGTCGAGCTCACCAGCACCGGCAACAACGCGCACATCGGCCTCGAGCCGCATGCGCTGACGGCCCCCGCACCGCAAACGGCCCCGGCTTCGGTCTGAGCGCCCACGAGTACAGAGAACAAAGGAAAGCACGATGGGAAAGATCACCGGCTTCATGGAGCATGAGCGCATCGAAGAGGGCTACAAGCCCGTTGACGAGCGCGTCAAGCACTACAAGGAATTCGTCGTCGGCCTGAACGCCGAGCAGGCCAAGGTGCAGGGTGCGCGCTGCATGGACTGCGGCACGCCGTTCTGCAACAGCGGCTGCCCGGTCAACAACATCATTCCGGACTTCAACGACCTGGTGTACCGCAACGACTGGCAGAACGCCTTCGCGGTGCTCGACTCGACCAACAACTTCCCCGAGTTCACCGGCCGCATCTGCCCCGCGCCCTGCGAGGCGGCCTGCGTGCTCAACGTGAACGACGACGCGGTCGGCATCAAGTCGCTGGAGCACGCGATCATCGACCGCGCCTGGGACGAAGGCTGGGTGGCGCCGCGCGTCGCCAAGCACAAGACCGGCAAGAAGGTGGCGGTGGTGGGCGCGGGCCCGGCCGGCATGGCGGCTGCGCAGCAACTGGCGCGTGCCGGCCACGACGTAACGCTGTTCGAGAAGAACGACCGCATCGGCGGCCTGCTGCGCTACGGCATTCCCGACTTCAAGATGGAGAAGTCGCACATCGACCGCCGCGTAGAGCAGATGAAGGCCGAAGGCGTGGTGTTCCGCACCGGCGTGATGGTCGGCGCCGCGAAAGACCCGCTGGGCAAGGGCTCCAAGGTCACGAACCTGGCCAAGGAAACCGTCACGCCCGAGCAGTTGCAGAAAGAGTTCGACGCCGTGCTGCTCACCGGCGGCGCCGAGCAGTCGCGCGACCTGCCGGTGCCCGGCCGCGACCTCGACGGCATCCATTTCGCGATGGAGTTCCTGCCGCAGCAGAACCGCGTCAACGCGGGCGACAAGGTCAAGGGCCAGTTGCGCGCCGACGGCAAGCACGTCATCGTCATCGGCGGCGGCGACACCGGCTCCGACTGCGTGGGCACCAGCAACCGCCACGGCGCCGTGAGCGTCACGCAGTTCGAGCTGATGCCCCAGCCGCCCGAAGAAGAAAACCGCCCGCTGACCTGGCCCTACTGGCCGATCAAGCTGCGCACCAGCTCCAGCCATGAAGAGGGCTGCGAGCGCGAGTTCGCGATTTCGACCAAGGAATTCATCGGCGAGAAGGGCAAGGTCACCGGCCTGAAGACCGTTCGCGTCGAATGGAAGGACGGCAAGATGCAGGAAGTCGCCGGCAGCGAGCAGGTGCTCAAGGCCGACCTCGTGCTGCTGGCCATGGGTTTCATCAGCCCCGTGGCCACCGTGCTCGACGCCTTCGGCGTGGAGAAGGATGCACGCGGCAACGCCAAGGCGACGGTCGACTTCATCGGCGGCTATGCCACCAACGTACCGAAGGTTTTTGCCGCCGGCGACATCCGCCGCGGCCAGTCGCTGGTGGTGTGGGCGATTCGCGAAGGCCGTCAAGCCGCGCGGTCGGTGGATGAGTTTCTGATGGGATTCAGCGACTTGCCGCGCTGAATTTTGTTTCAGTTTCGTGGTCGCCGTCGCGGCCCCGTTATCATCCGCTGCAAAACCGCATGCCGGGATGCTTGGAAGGGCGCCCGGCTTTTTTATTGAGATGGACCCTGCTACACAGCCACATCCTTTCGTAGAGTTTCGCGACGTCACGTTCGGCTACGGTGCGCGCGCCATCCTCGACGGCGTGTCCTTCAGTGTGCCGCGCGGCAAGGTGACGGCGCTCATGGGCGCTTCGGGTGGCGGCAAGACCACGGTACTGCGGTTGATCGGCGGGCAGCAGCGCGCACAGCGCGGCGCGGTCCTTTTCGATGGTCAGGACTTAGTCAGGTTCGACGCGAAGGCGCTCTATGCGGCGCGTCGGCGCATGGGCATGCTCTTCCAGTTCGGTGCGCTGTTCACCGACATGAGCGTGTTCGACAACGTGGCTTTCCCGCTGCGTGAGCACACACAACTCTCCGAAGCGCTGGTGCGCGACATCGTGCTCATGAAGCTCGACGCGGTCGGCCTGCGCGGCGCGCGCGACCTGATGCCCAGCGAGGTCTCGGGCGGCATGGCGCGCCGTGTGGCGCTGGCACGCGCGATCGCGCTGGACCCCGACCTCGTGATGTACGACGAGCCCTTCGCCGGGCTCGACCCGATCTCGCTGGGCACCGCCGCGCGGCTGATCCGGCAGCTCAACGACACGCTCGGGCTCACCAGCATCATCGTGTCGCACGACCTGGAGGAGACCTTCCGCATCGCCGATCACGTGATCATCCTGGCCAACGGCGGCATCGCGGCGCAGGGCGCGCCCGACGACGTGCGCAACAGCGCCGATCCGCTGGTGCACCAGTTCGTGAATGCGCTGCCCGACGGGCCGGTGCGATTCCACTACCCCGGCGTCAGCATCGAAGCCGATTTCGGCAATGTCGAAGGGGGCCGCTCATGAGTTGGTGGAAGCCTGCCGATGTCGGCTTTGCGGTGCGCAGCCATCTGGCCAACCTGGGCCACGGCGCGAAGCTCTTCATGCGCCTGGTCGGCCCCGGCGCGCGGATCATGCGGCGCTTCGGCCTGGTGCGCGACCAGATCCATTTCCTGGGCAACTACTCGCTCGCCATCATCGGCGTGTCGGGGCTCTTCGTGGGATTCGTGCTGGGGCTGCAGATGTATTACGCGCTGCAGCGGTACGGGTCCTCCGAGGCGCTGGGCCTGCTGGTCACGCTGAGCCTGGTGCGCGAACTGGGCCCCGTGGTGGCGGCGCTGCTGTTCACCGGGCGCGCCGGTACTTCCCTCACCGCGGAAATCGGCCTCATGAAGGCCGACGAGCAGCTGAGCGCCATGGAAATGATGGCGGTCGATCCGGTGCAGCGCATCCTTGCGCCGCGTTTCTGGGCCGGCGTCATCACCATGCCCTTGCTGGCGGCGGTGTTCAGCGCGGTCGGCATCATGGGCGGCTACGTGGTGGGCGTGCTGATGCTGGGTGTCGATCCGGGCGCGTTCTGGGGCCAGATGCAGGGCGGCGTCGATGTGTGGCGCGACGTCGGCAACGGCGTCATCAAGAGCATTGTGTTCGGCTTCACCGTCACCTTCATCGCGCTGCTGCAGGGCTACGAGGCCCAGCCCACGCCCGAGGGCGTTTCGCGGGCGACCACCAAAACTGTGGTTTCGGCGTCGTTGGCGGTACTGGGGCTGGACTTCCTCCTGACCGCCATGATGTTCAGTATCTAAAAGGGGCCGGGCCCCAATCGTTCTAGAGAGTGCAAACCATGCAACGTTCCAACAACGACATCTGGGTCGGCCTGTTCGTCCTGATCGGCGCGGCTGCGCTGCTGTTCCTCGCTCTGCAGTCGGCCAACCTGCTGAGCCTGAACTTCCAGAAGACCTACTCGGTGACGGCGCGCTTCGACAACATCGGCGGGCTCAAGCCCCAGACAGCGGTCAAGAGCGCCGGCGTGGTGGTCGGCCGCGTGGAGTCGATCTCCTTCAACGACAAGACCTTTCAGGCCAACGTAACACTGGCTTTGCAAAACCGTTACAGTTTTCCCAAGGACAGCTCTCTGAAGATCCTGACCAGTGGCCTGCTCGGCGAGCAGTACATCGGGATCGAGGCGGGCGCCGACGACAAGAACCTGCAGGCAGGCGACACCATCACCGCGACCCAGTCGGCCGTGGTGCTGGAGAACCTGATCAGTCAGTTCCTGTACAGCAAGGCGGCGGAAGGTAATACCTCGTCGGCCGGAACAGCCAACAAAAAATGAAAACACGATCAAATCTGTCAAGCCCCGTGCACCGCATGGGTAGCGGCCTGCGCTGGGCAAGTGCCGCAGCGGTCTTCGCGCTCGTGGCCGGATGCGCCACCGGCCCCAATGCCAACCCGGCCGACCCGCTCGAGCCGTTCAACCGCGGTGTCACCCGCTTCAACGACACCGTCGACGACGCGGTGCTCGTCCCGGTAGCCACGGCCTACCAGAAGGTGCTGCCCTCCATGGTGCGTACCGGGGTGAACAACTTCTTCGGCAACATCGGCGACGTCTGGAGCCTGGCCAACAACGTGGCCCAGCTCAAGCTGCAGGACAGCGCGGAAACCTTCATGCGCCTGAACGTCAATACGTTCTTCGGCCTTGGCGGCCTGCTGGATGTCGCGACCGAAGCGGGCATTCCCCGCCACGAGAAAGACTTCGGCCAGACGCTCGGCTACTGGGGCGTGGCCCCCGGCCCCTACCTCGTGCTGCCGCTGCTGGGCCCGTCCACCGTGCGCGACGCTGCGGCCAAGCCGCTGGATTTCTGGGGCGACCCGGTGAACCACATTCACGACGTTGCCTGGCGCAATTCGCTGACGGTGCTGGACGTGGTCGACACCCGTTCCCAGTACCTGCGGGCCGGCCGCCTGCTCGGCGACGCGGCGCTCGACAAGTATTCGTTCACGCGTGACGCTTTCCTGCAGCGCCGCCAAAGCCAGATCTACGACGGCAACCCGCCTGACGACGGCGCCGGAAAGTAAGCGTGCGGCGCGCACGGGAGGCTGAGCTGCTTGCATCCGGTTGCAAGGCTTCACCTCCCGGACAGGAACCCGGTAGGCGCCGTGCCGCTCGAACCCGTTCTTGTCTGTGCACACCGCAGCTTTTAAGTGCTTCGCAGATTTTCAAACTTGATTGAGGGACTCTCCATGAACAACAAGACCTTGCAACGACGCGATCTCGGCCGCCTGGTGCTGGCCGGCGCCCTGCTGTTCGGTGCCGCTGTCGCCTTCGTGCAGCCCGCGCGCGCAGCCGACGAAGCGCCCGATGCGCTCGTCAAGCGCCTCTCGACCGACGTGCTCGAGACCATCAAGTCCGATACCAGCATCAAGTCGGGTGACGTGAACAAGATCATGGTGCTGGTCGACAGCAAGATCATGCCGAACGTCAACTTCCAGCGCATGACGGCCTCCGCCGTCGGCCCGGCCTGGCGCACCGCCACGCCGGAGCAGCAAAAGCGCCTGCAGGACGAGTTCAAGACCCTGCTGGTGCGCACCTATGCCGGCGCGCTCGACCAGGTGACCGACCAGACCGTCACCGTCCGCCCGTTCCGCGGCTCGCCAAGCGACACCGACGTGCTGGTGCGTACCGAGGTCACGGGCCGTGGCGACCCGGTCCAGCTGGACTACCGCCTTGAAAAGACCCCCGGCCAGGGCGCCGGCTGGAAGGTCTACAACCTGAACGTGCTGGGCGTGTGGCTGGTCGATACCTACCGCACCCAGTTCGCGCAGGAAATCAACAAGAGCGGCATCGACGGCCTGATCGCCGCGCTGGCCGCGCGAAACAAGGGCAACGCCAAGGGCTGAGGGCCGAGCGATGCTGGTCCTGCCCACCCGGCTCACCCATGACGAGGCCCCCGCCTGCATGCGCATGCTGCAGCAGGGGCTGAAGGGCCAGACCGATTCGTCGTCCACCGTGGTGGACGCGAGCGCGCTGGCCCAGTTCGATTCGTCGGCGCTGGCCGTGCTGCTGGAGTGCCGCCGCGAATCGAGCGCGCTGGGCCGGGGGTTCTCGGTCAAGGGCCTCTCCCCGCGGCTGCGCGAACTTGCCACCCTGTACGGCGTTGCGGGCCTTTTGCCCGCCGCGCCCTGAAAAAGTAACAGCCCCGTAAAATCGCGGGCTCCCATGCCCGCGATCTCATTCCAATCGGTCTCCAAGACCTACCCCCCCTCCAAACAGCAGAAAGCCCAAGGCAAGCAAGGGCTGAAGGCTGTCGACGAGGTCAGCTTCCAGATCGAACCGGGCGAATTCTTCGGCCTGCTCGGTCCCAACGGCGCCGGCAAGACGTCCCTGATCAGCATGCTCGCGGGGCTCTCGCGCCCCACGTCGGGTGCCATCAGCGTCCACGGCTTCGACGTGCAGCGCGACTTCGCGCAGGCCCGCCGCCAGCTGGGCATCGTGCCGCAGGAGCTGGTGTTCGACCCCTTCTTCAACGTGCGCGAGTCGCTGCGCATCCAGTCGGGCTATTTCGGCATCAAGAACAACGAGGCCTGGATCGACGAGCTGCTGCAGAGCCTGGGCCTCGCCGACAAGGCCACGGCCAACATGCGCCAGCTCTCCGGCGGCATGAAGCGCCGGGTGCTGGTGGCGCAGGCGCTGGTGCACAAGCCGCCGGTGATCGTGCTCGACGAGCCCACCGCCGGTGTCGACGTCGAGCTGCGCCAGACGCTCTGGCAGTTCGTCGCCAGGCTCAACAAGCAGGGCAGCACCGTGCTGCTCACCACCCATTACCTGGAAGAGGCCGAGGCGCTGTGCAGCCGCATCGCCATGCTCAAGCTGGGCCGCGTGATCGCGCTGGCCCGCACCAGCGAACTGCTGAAATCGGCTGCGAGCAACGTGCTGCGGTTCAAGACCGACGCCATGCTGCCCTGGGAGATCGCGAAGAACGCGCGCATCACCGGGCGCATCGTGCAGCTGCCGGCGCAGAACGCCCATGAAGTCGAACAACTGCTGGCCGCGATCCGCGAAGCCGGCGTCGCGGTGGAAGACGTGGAAATGCGCAAGGCCGACCTGGAAGACGTGTTCATCGACCTGATGGCGGGCGAGCAGACCCCGCTGGAGGTCGCGAGATGATGGCGGTAACGGGTTGGCGCGCGCTGCTCTACAAGGAAACGCTGCGCTTCTGGAAGGTCGGCTTCCAGACGGTCGGCGCGCCGGTGCTCACCGCGCTGCTGTACCTCATGGTGTTCGGCCATGTGCTCGAGGGCCGCGTGACGGTCTACGGCACGGTCGGCTACACGGCCTTCCTGGTGCCCGGCCTCGTGATGATGAGCGTGCTGCAGAACGCCTTCGCCAACAGCTCTTCGTCGATCATCCAGAGCAAGATCATGGGCAACCTGGTGTTCGTGCTGCTCACGCCGCTGTCGCACTGGGGCTGGTTCTTCGCCTACGTGGGTTCGTCGATCATCCGCGGGCTGGCCGTGGGGCTGGGCGTGTTCCTGGTGACCATGCTCTTCGCCGTGCCCGACTTCGTGGCGCCGCTGTGGATCATCGTGTTCGCGCTGCTGGGCGCGGCCATGCTGGGCACGCTGGGCCTCATCGCCGGCCTCTGGGCCGAGAAGTTCGACCAGATGGCGGTGTTCCAGAATTTCCTGATCATGCCCATGACCTTCCTGTCGGGCGTGTTCTATTCGATCGGCTCGCTGCCGCCTTTCTGGCAGAAGGTGAGCCACCTGAACCCGTTCTTTTACATGATCGACGGCTTCCGCTACGGCTTCTTCGGCGTCAGCGACGCCTCGCCCTGGCTGAGCCTGGGAATCGTCGGCACCGCCTGGCTGGTGGTGAGCGCCATTGCCGTCCACCTGCTACGCATCGGCTACAAGATCCGTAGCTGAGCGCCTCTTCCCCAAAATCCCATGACCGCCGAACAACTCCAGGCCCTGATCCAGTCCCATCTCCCATGCGAGCACATCACGCTCGAGGGCGACGGCCGACATTGGTACGCCACCATCGTCTCGGCCGAATTCGAGGGCAAGCGCTCGATCCAGCGCCATCAGCGGGTCTACGCCACCCTCGGTGCGAAAATGCACACCGACGAGGTGCACGCGCTTTCGATGAAGACCTACACGCCGGCCGAATGGGCGGCAGTGGAAAAATAACTTTCCGGCCCTGGCGGCCCCTGATTTCGCTGGAATTTCGATGGACAAACTTCTGATTCGCGGCGGGCGAGAGCTCCGCGGCGAAGTACTCATTTCCGGCGCCAAGAACGCCGCGCTGCCCGAGCTGTGCGCGGCGCTGCTGACCGACCAGCCCGTGGTGCTGCACAACGTGCCGCGCCTGCAGGACGTGTCGACCATGCTCAAGCTGGTGCGCAACATGGGCGTCGCGGCCGAGCGCGACGACAACGGCACCGTGCGCCTGAACGCCGCCGACCTGACCAACCCCGAGGCGCCCTACGAGCTCGTGAAGACCATGCGCGCCTCCGTGCTGGCCCTGGGCCCGCTGCTGGCGCGCTTCGGCCATGCCAGGGTGTCGCTGCCGGGCGGCTGCGCCATCGGGTCGCGGCCGGTCGACCAGCACATCAAGGGCCTGCAGGCCATGGGCGCCGAGATCGTGGTCGAGCACGGCTACATGGTCGCCCGCCTGCCGGAGGGCCGCACCCGCCTGAGGGGCGCGCGCATCCTGACCGACATGGTCACCGTCACCGGCACCGAGAATTTCCTCATGGCGGCCGCGCTGGCCGAGGGCGAGACGCTGCTCGAGAACGCTGCCCAGGAGCCGGAGATCGTCGACCTGGCCGAAATGCTGATCCGCATGGGCGCGAAGATCGAAGGCCACGGCACCAGCCACATCCGCATCCAGGGCGTCGAGAAGCTGCACGGCTGCGAGCATGCCGTGGTGGCCGACCGCATCGAGGCCGGCACCTTCCTGTGCGCAGTGGCGGCCACCGGCGGCGAGGCTTTCCTGCGCCATGCGCGCGGCGACCACCTCGACGCCGTGATCGACAAGCTGCGCGACTCCGGCTGCACCGTGGCCTGCGAAAAAGACGGCGTGCGCATCGGCTCCAGGGGCCCTGCCTACGAACACCTGAAGGCGCAGAGCTTCAGCACCACCGAATACCCGGGCTTCCCCACCGACATGCAGGCCCAGTTCATGGCCCTGAACGTGATCGCGCGCGGCGCCTCGATGGTCACCGAGACCATCTTCGAGAACCGCTTCATGCACGTGAACGAGATGGTGCGCCTGGGCGCCCACATCCACGTCGAAGGCAAGGTCGCGATGGTCACCGGCGTGCCGCAGCTGTCGGGCGCCACCGTGATGGCCACCGACCTGCGCGCTTCCGCCAGCCTCGTCATTGCCGGCCTCGTGGCCGAGGGCGAGACGCTGGTCGACCGCATCTATCACCTGGACCGGGGCTACGACCGCATGGAATCCAAGCTGCGCGGCCTCGGCGCCGACATCGAACGCGTGACGGGAGCCGCCGCATGATCACATTGGCGCTTTCCAAGGGCCGCATCTTCGAAGAGACGATGCCCCTGCTGGCCGCGGCCGGCATCGAGGTCACCGAAGACCCCGAGAAGTCGCGCAAGCTGATTCTCGAAACCACCCGGCCCGACGTGCGCGTGGTGCTGGTGCGCGCCTCCGACGTGCCCACCTACGTGCAGTACGGCGGCGCCGACCTCGGCGTGACCGGGCTCGACGTGCTGCTGGAGAACGGCAACCAGGGCATGTACCAGCCGCTGGACCTGCGCATCGCCGCCTGCCGCCTGAGCGTGGCCGTGCGCGCCGACTACGACTACGCCTCCGCCGTGAAGCAGGGCTCCCGCCTGCGCGTGGCCACCAAGTACGTGGGCCTGGCGCGCGACTTCTTCGCCAGCAAGGGCGTGCACGTCGACCTGATCAAGCTCTACGGCAGCATGGAGCTGGCGCCGCTGACCGGGCTGGCCGACGCCATCGTCGACCTGGTCTCCACCGGCAACACACTCAAGGCCAACCACCTCGTCGAGGTGGAACGCATCATGGACATCAGCGCGCGCCTGGTGGTGAACCAGGCGGCGCTCAAGCTCAAGCGCGAGCCGATCCGCCACATCATCGACGCGTTCGCGTCGGCCATTCCGTCCTCCTGAAACCCACTAAACCCACGCCCATGACTCTGAAAGCAGCCCCCGCCCGACTGTCCACGACTTCAGCCAGCTTCGATGCTGAATTCAAGGCGCGGCTGCATTGGTCCGCGGACGACGACGCGGCCATCGAGAAGGTCGTGGCCGACATCCTGGCCGACGTGCAGAAGCGGGGCGACGAGGCGGTGCTGGAGTACACCCGCCGCTTCGACGGGCTCGGCGCGGCTGCCGTGTCGGAGCTCGAGCTGACGCAGGCCGATTTCAAGGAAGCCTTCGACTCGCTGCCTGAAGACCAGCGCGCTGCGCTGCAAGCCGCGGCCGACCGTGTGCGCAGCTATCACGAGGCGCAGAAGAAGGCCAGCGGCGAAAGCTGGAGCTATCGCGACGTGGACGGCACGCTGCTGGGCCAGAAGGTCACGCCGCTGGACCGCGTCGGCATCTACGTGCCCGGCGGCAAGGCGGCCTATCCGTCCAGCCTGCTGATGAACGCGATCCCGGCGCATGTGGCCGGCGTCGGCGAAATCATCATGGTCGTGCCGACGCCTGTGAAGGGCAGCGTTGCGACCGGCGGCTCCGGCGGCGAATCGTCGACGAAGGGCGAGCGCAACGTGCTGGTGCTTGCCGCCGCCTACGTGGCAGGCGTCACGCGCGCTTTCACCATCGGCGGCGCCCAGGCCGTGGCCGCGCTGGCCTACGGCACCGCCACCGTTCCCGCCGTCGACAAGATCACCGGCCCCGGCAACGCCTACGTGGCCGCCGCCAAGCGCCGCGTGTTCGGCACCGTGGGCATCGACATGATCGCCGGCCCGAGCGAGATCCTGGTGCTGGCCGACGGCAGCACGCCGCCCGACTGGGTGGCCATGGACCTGTTCAGCCAGGCCGAGCACGACGAACTGGCCCAGAGCATCCTGCTGTGCCCCGACGCGGCCTACATCGACCGCGTGCAGGCCGAGATCGACCGCCTGCTGCCGGCCATGCCGCGCGCGGAAATCATCGCCGCCTCGCTCAACGGCCGCGGCGCGCTGATCCACACGAAGAGCATGGAAGAGGCCTGCGAGATCAGCAACCGCATCGCCCCCGAACACCTCGAAGTGAGCAGCAGCGAGCCCAACCGGTGGGAGCCGCTGCTGCGCCACGCCGGCGCGATCTTCCTCGGTGCCTTCACCAGCGAAAGCCTGGGCGACTACTGCGCCGGTCCCAACCACGTGCTGCCCACCAGCGGCACGGCGCGCTTCTCCAGTCCGCTGGGCGTGTACGACTTCCAGAAGCGCTCCAGCCTGATCGAGGTCAGCGAAGCCGGCGCCCAGGTGCTCGGCCCGGTCGCCGTCACGCTGGCCGAGGGCGAGGGCCTGCAGGCGCACGCAGAGGCCGCGCGCATGCGCCTGCGTAAGATCTGAGGCTCCATGACCCCCCAGGGAGGAGCCAGCAAGATGATTGATCGTCTCCATCGTTCGCGTCTTTTCAAGTTCGCTACCGGCCTCGTCGCCGGCGCGGCATTGCTCGCCGCCTGCAGCCAGATGCCGCAGGCGGTCACCACCAACAGCGCCGCTCCCGCCGCGGCGCCCGCGCCGCGGCTCGGCACGCAGTGGGGCGAGGGCCTGGAATCGAAGACCCGCACGGTCGTCGCCAAGCGCCTGTCCGCGCAGCCGGACGACACGGCCTCGCTGGGCTACAACGAAGCAGGTGCCGTGCGCCGCGCGGTGGGCAGCAACCCCGAGCGCCGCCTGAACCTGCTGCTGGCCGACGGCGACGTCGAATGGTCGGTGCTCGACGAGACCGGCAGCCCGCTGCCGCTGCAGCGCGCGCGCCGGGGCAGCGGCGGCGACGACATGTTCCGCCTGGCGGGTGTCGAGGGATCGCGCTACACGCTGCGCTTTCGCAACCTCAGCGAGCGCAGCTACGAGGTGATCGCCACGGTCGACGGCCTGGACGTGCTCAACGGCAGGCCCGGCAGCCTGCGCAACGGCGGCTACGTGCTGGGCCCGATGCAGGCGCTGAACATCGAGGGCTTCCGCAAGAGCGAGAGCGAGGTCGCCGCCTTCCGCTTCGCCACGCCGGGGCGCGCCTATGCCGCCAACACGGAAGCCGGCGACGTGCGCAACATAGGCGTGATCGGCGCCGCGCTGTTCGAACTGGAACAGCGCGACGTGCCGCGCCGCCAGCGCCGCGACGCATCGCAGCAGCAGCAGCAGCAGCAGCAGCAGCCCAGCGCCTTCCCGGCCGACGGCAGCTACGCGCCGCCGCCGCGCTATCGCCAGTGACGCCATGAAACGTGCCGCCTTCCTGCTGATCGCGCTGGCCACGGCCGCCTGCGCCCAGGCCATGAGCATCCGCGAACTGCGCACGCTCGAGGCCACCGAGAAAGACGGCAAGGCCTACGCCGGCTACTACCTCGTGGGTGTGCTGGAGGGCCTGCGCGAAGGCGTCGAATCGTCGCAGCGCAATGGGCTCAAGCCCGTGTTCTGCGTCGAGGGACGCCGCCTCGAGCCTTCCATGGCCCGCTCGCTCTACCAGACCGAGCTCACCCGCAACGCCGACAGTTACGAAGCCGACATGCCAGTGCAACTGGTCATGGCCGGCGCCCTGAAGAACAGCTACCGCTGCACCAAATGACCGCTCCCGAATCCGCCCGCCCGCCGCTCGACCGCATCCGCGGCGAGGTGCGGTCCATGCATGCCTACGCGGTTCAGGACGCGCGCGGCCTCGTCAAGCTCGACGCAATGGAAAACCCCTTCGGCCTGCCGCCCGCGCTGCAGGCCGAACTGGGCGCGCGGCTCGGCGCGCTGGCGCTCAACCGCTATCCCGGCGACCGCGGCGCCGATCTGCGGCGCGCGCTGGCGGCCCACGCGCAGATGCCCGAAGGCTTCGCGCTGATGCTGGGCAACGGCTCGGACGAGCTGATCTCGCTGCTGGCCATTGCCTGCGACCTGCCCGGCGCGACGGTGCTGGCGCCGCTGCCCGGCTTCGTCATGTATGCCATGAGCGCGCAGCTGCAGGGCCTGAACTTCGCCGGCGTGCCGCTCACGGCCGACTTCGAGCTCGACGAGGCCGCCATGCTGGCCGCCATCGCGCGAGAAAAGCCCGCCATCGTCTACCTGGCCTACCCGAACAACCCGACCGCCAATCTCTGGAACGACGCCGTCCTGGAGAGAATCGTCGAGGCCCAGGGCGCGCAGGGCGGCCTGGTGGTGATCGACGAGGCCTACCAGCCCTTCGCCGCCCGCAGCTACATCGACCGCCTGGCGAAGCACGGCCACGTGCTGCTGATGCGCACCCTCAGCAAGTTCGGCCTGGCCGGCATCCGGCTGGGCTACCTCATGGGGCCGGCTGCGCTGGTCGCCGAGATCGACAAGGTGCGCCCGCCCTACAACATCAGCGTGCTCAACTGCGAGTGCGCGCTGTTCGCGCTGGAGCACGCCGAGGTGTTCGAGGCCCAGGCCCGCCAGATCCGCGAGGAGCGCGAGCGCCTCATGACGGGCCTCGGCCGCCTGCCGGGCGTCAAGACCTGGCCCAGCGACGCCAACATGATCCTGCTGCGCGTGCCCGATGCGGCCAAGACCTTCGAAGGCATGAAGGCTCGCGGGGTTCTGGTGAAGAACGTTTCTAAAATGCACGAACTGCTCGCAAACTGCCTGCGCCTCACCGTCGGAACGGCCGACGAGAACGCGCGGATGCTCGCGGCGCTCGAAGCCTCACTATGACCACCCCCACCAGCCAGGACAGCGGCGACCGCATCGCGTCCGTCACCCGCAACACCGCCGAAACGAAGATCACCGTCAGCGTCAACCTCGACGGCACCGGCCGCGCCAAGCTCTCCACCGGTATCGGCTTCTTCGACCACATGCTCGACCAGATCGCCCGCCACGGGCTGATCGACCTCGACATCGACTGCCAGGGCGACCTGCACATCGACGGCCACCACACGGTGGAAGACGTCGGCATCACGCTGGGCCAGGCCGTGGCCAAGGCCATCGGCGACAAGAAGGGCATCCGCCGCTACGGCCACGCCTACGTGCCGCTCGACGAAGCCCTGAGCCGCGTCGTCATCGACTTCTCGGGCCGTCCCGGCCTGGTGATGCACGTGCCCTTCACCAGCGGCATGATCGGCACCTTCGACAGCCAGCTCACCTACGAGTTCTTCCAGGGCTTCGTGAACCACGCCTTCGTCACGCTGCACATCGACAACCTCAAGGGCGTCAATGCGCATCACCAGTGCGAGACCGTGTTCAAGGCCTTCGCGCGTGCCATGCGCGGCGCGCTGGAGCTCGACCCGCGTTCCGCCGGCGTCATTCCCTCGACCAAGGGCTCGCTCTGAACGCGTTCGGCCACCAGCTATGAAATCTGTAGCAAATACCGTCGCCGTCGTCGACTACGGCATGGGCAACCTGCACTCCGTGTCGCAGGCCGTGCGCCATGCGGCCGACCAGGTCGGCGTGGAGGTGTTCGTCACCTCCGACCCCGACGTGGTACGCAAGGCCACCCGCGTGGTGCTGCCGGGGCAGGGCGCCATGCCCGACTGCATGCGCGAGCTGCGCGACTCCGGCCTGCAGGAATCGGTGCTCGAGGCGGCGGCCAGCAAGCCGCTGTTCGGCGTGTGCGTGGGCATGCAGATGATGCTGTCGCGCAGCGACGAGGGCCCGACTGACGGCCTGGGCCTCATACCGGGCGAGGTCGTCAAGTTCGACCTGGCCGGGCGGCTGCAGGCCGACGGCAGCCGCTTCAAGGTGCCGCAGATGGGCTGGAACCAGGTTCGCCAGGCCCGCCCGCATGCGGTGTGGGCGGGTATTCCCGACCTGAGCTACTTCTACTTCGTGCACAGCTTCTACGCCCGGCCGGCCGACGCCGTGCACAGCGTCGGCGAGGCCGACTACGGCGCGAGCTTTACCGCAGCCATTGCACGCGATAACATTTTTGCAACCCAGTTCCACCCGGAGAAGAGTGCGGACCACGGGCTTCAGCTCTATCGCAACTTCCTCCACTGGAATCCATGACATGTTGCTCGCCCCCAGGCTGTGCGGCACTTCGTGTCCGCTTCGCCAACCCCCTACCGGGGGCGACACCCACGGCCCGGCCAAGCCGGTCCGTGGTGTCCTTGAAAAATTCCGCTCTCTTTTCTTGAACCCTCGCTCCTGCTGACCGGCACCATGCTCCTCATTCCCGCCATTGATCTCAAAGACGGCCACTGCGTTCGCCTCAAACAGGGCGACATGGACCAGTCCACCATCTTCAGCGAAGACCCCGCTGCCATGGCCCGCAAATGGGTCGAGGCCGGCGCGCGGCGGCTGCACCTGGTCGATCTGAACGGCGCCTTCGCGGGCAAGCCGCAGAACCACGCGGCGATCAAGGCGATCCTGAAAGAAGTGGGCGACGACATCCCGGTGCAGCTCGGCGGCGGCATCCGCGACCTCGACACCATCGAGCGCTACATCGACGACGGCCTGCGCTACGTGATCATCGGCACCGCCGCGGTCAAGAACCCGGGCTTCCTGAAAGACGCCTGCAGCGCCTTCGGCGGCCACATCATCGTGGGCCTGGACGCCAAGGACGGCAAGGTCGCCACCGACGGCTGGAGCAAGCTCACGGGCCACGAGGTGGCCGACCTGGGCAAGAAGTTCGAGGACTACGGCGTCGAGTCGATCATCTACACCGACATCGGCCGCGACGGCATGCTCTCTGGCATCAACATCGAGGCCACCGTCAAGCTGGCGCAGGCGCTGACCATTCCGGTGATCGCCTCTGGCGGCCTGTCGAACATGGCCGACATCGACAAGCTCTGCGCGGTCGAGTCCGACGGCGTCGAGGGCGTGATCTGCGGCCGCGCCATCTATTCGGGCGATCTCGACTTCGCCGCCGCGCAGGCCCGCGCGGACGAACTGGCCGCCTGACGCTTTCGCCGCGCAGCGCGTGCTTTCCGCGCTCGCCATCGCCAATTACCGCTCGCTGCGGCAACTGACGGTGCCGCTGGGCCGGCTCACGGTCGTGACCGGGGCCAATGGCAGCGGCAAGTCGAGCGTGTACCGGGCGATGCGGCTCCTGGCCGACATCGCCAACGGCGGGGTGATCCGCTCGCTGGTGCGCGAAGGCGGGCTGTCTTCCACGCTGTGGGCGGGGCCGGAGCGCTTCTCGGCCGCCATGCTGCGCGGGGAACTGCCGGTGCAGGGCACCACGCGCAGCGAGCCGGTCGCGCTCAAGCTCGGCTTTGCCGGCACCACGGCCGAAGACTTCGGCTACGCCATCGACATCGGCCTGCCGCCGCCGGTGCCGTCGACGGCCTTCTCGCACGACCCTGAAATCAAGCACGAGGCCATCTGGAGCGGCCCGCTGCTGCGGCTGTCGACGCAACTGGTCGACCGCAAGGGCGCGGCGCTGCGCCTGCGCGAAGGCAAGGGCTGGCAGGCCGTCGGCCGGCCGATTCCGGCCTTCGCCAGCATGATGACCGAGCACGCCGACCCGCGCGACGCGCCCGAGATGCTCGCGCTGCGCGAGCAGATGCGCTCCTGGCGCTTCTACGACCACTTCCGCTCCGACGCCGAGGCGCCCGCGCGCCAGCCGCAGCTGGGCACCCGCACGCCGGTGCTGGCCAACGACGGCGCCGACCTGGCCGCGGCGCTGCAGACCGTCCGCGAGATCGGCGACGGCGAAGCGCTCGACCGCGCGGTGGACGACGCTTTTCCGGGTGCCCGCGTGGAGGTGCGCGCGTCCGGCGACCGCTTCGAGACGCTGATGCACCAGCACGGCCTGCTCAGGCCCCTGACGGCCGCCGAGCTGTCCGACGGCACGCTGCGCTACCTGCTGTGGATCGCGGCGCTGCTCACGCCGCGTCCGCCCGCGCTGCTGGTGCTCAACGAGCCCGAGACCAGCCTGCACCCCGACTTGCTTCCAGCCCTCGGCCGGCTCATCGCGCAGGCCGCGCGCGGCTCGCAGGTGATCGTGGTGTCGCACGCCGCGCGGCTGATTGCCGCGCTGGAGGACAGCGACGGCGTGCAGCCCGTGGTGCTGGAGAAACGGTTCGGCGAGACGCGCATCGCCAACCTCGACATGAGCGAGATCCCGCGCTGGGAGTGGCCGGCCCGCTGACGGCGGCCGCCGGGCGAAGGCTTACTCGGCCTTCACCGACATCGTCTGGATGATCGTCTGCAGCTGCGCGCTCATCGGCAGGTCGATGCTTTCCCCGGTCGGCAGCTTGCGCAGGAACCAGCGCTTGTACTGCCGCTCGATCTCGCCGTCTTCCGCCAGCACCTGGAAGGCGTCGACGACGACCTTGTTGAGCTGCGGATCGTCCTTGCGGTACATGATCCCGTAGGGGTCGTAGGAGAGGAAGTCGCCGACCACCTCGTAGCTGGCCCTGGCGGCGTCCTGCGCGATCAGGCCGTAGAGCAGCACGTCGTCGGTCGCGAAGGCATCGGCCTGCCCGCTCTTCACGAGCCCGAACGACTCCGCATGGTCGCGCGCCACCAGCAGGTCGATGCCGAGCTTGAACTTGGCCGACAGGTCGCGCAGCGTCTTCTCGTTGGTGGTGCCGGCCGTCACCGCCACCTTCTTGCCGGCGAGGTCGCGGAACGACTTGATCGGCGAGCCCTTGCGCACCAGCACCTTGGTGCCGGACACGAACATCGTCGGCGAGAAGCTCACGCGCTTCTGGCGTTCGAGGTTGTTGGTGGTCGAGCCGCACTCCAGGTCGACCTGGCCGTTCACGACCGCGTCGATGCGCGAATCAGAGGTGACGGGCACCCACTTGATGGCGAGGCTCTTGTCCACCGCGTCCTCGATGGCGCTCACCAGCGAGCGGCACAGCTCGATTGAATAGCCGATGGGTTCCTTGCGCGTGTTGAGGAACGAGAACGGCACCGACGACTCGCGGTAGCCGATGGCGATGGTGCCGCTGGCGCGTACCTTGGCCAGCGTGCCGGTGAGTTCCTGCGCCTGGGCGGCAACAGCCGCCGCGGCCAGCGCCACGGCCGCAAACAGCATGCCGATGCGTTTCATGGCGTAACGGCTCATGCGTGCGCCGGGTGGGCGAGGGTGGCGCTGGCTTCCTCGTCGAGCGCCTTGGCGTTGATCTCGGCGTCGCTCTCGGAGAGCAGTTCGCCCTCCCACTTGGCGACCACGGCCGTGGCGATGGAATTGCCCACCGCGTTGGTGGCGGAGCGGCCCATGTCGAGGAAGGTGTCCACGCCCAGGATCAGCAGCAGGCCGGCCTCCGGAATGTCGAAATGGTTCAGGGTGGCGGCAATCACCACCAGCGAGGCGCGCGGCACGCCCGCCATGCCCTTGGAGGTGAGCATCAGGATCAGCAGCATCGTGACCTGCGTGCTGATCGGCATGTGGATGTCGTAGGCCTGGGCGATGAACAGCACGGCGAAGGTGCAGTACATCATCGAGCCGTCGAGGTTGAACGAATAGCCCATCGGCATCACGAAGCTGGAGATCTTGCGCTTGACGCCGAAGCGGTCGAGCGCCTGCAGGATCTTCGGATAGGCCGCCTCGGAGCTCGCGGTGGCAAAGGACAGCAGGAAGGCTTCCTTGATGAGCACCAGCAGCTTGAACACCCGAGGGCCCAGGAACAGGAAGCCCGCCAGCGTCAGCACGCCCCACAGCACGAACAGGCCCAGGTAGAAGTCGCCCATGAACACCGCGAACTTCAGCAGGATGCCCAGCCCGTTCACCGCCACCGTGGCGGCCATGGCGGCCAGCACTGCGAGCGGCGCGAGCTTCATGACGTAGCCGGTGATCTTGAGCATGGCGTGCGACAGCTCCTCGATGGCCGCCACCAGCGTCTTTGCCTTGTCGCCCAGCGAGGCGAGCGCCACGCCGAAGAACATCGAGAACACCACGATCTGCAGGATCTCGTTGTTGGCCATGGCCTCGACGAAGGACTTGGGCACCGTGTGGCTCACGAAGTCCTTCAGCGTGAACTTGGAGGTCGCGAGGTTGGCCGAGGCGCCGATGTCGGGCAGCGGCAGGCCCAGGTTCTCGCCGGGCTTGAGCAGGTTGGCCATGACCAGGCCGATCACCAGCGAGACCAGCGACGCGGTCAGGAACCATCCGATGGCCTTGCCGAAGACGCGGCCGACCGACTTGGCGTCACCCATGTGCGCGATGCCCACCACCAGCGTGGAAAACACCAGCGGCCCGATCAGCATCTTGATGAGGCGCAGGAACACGTCCGAGACGATGGAGACGTAGTCGGCAATTTCCTTCGCGGCCTTCTTGTCCGGAAAGCTCGTGAAGATCATGTAGCCCACGAGGATACCGAGCACCATGGCGATCAGGATCCAGGCAGCCATCGGCAGCTTCTTTTTCATGCGTATCCCCTTTTGTCGTGTATGAGTATTTCTTCGGCCACAGGGTATCGAAGAAGCCCCATGGCACGCAATGGCTCCAGGGGCCCAATTCCATGCGGCGGCCTTGCGGCTGGTGCTGCCTACAATTCCTTGCATGGAAATCAGCTCGATCGAGTTTCGCGGCCAGCCCGCCGTATGCGCCCGTGGCGCCGACGGCAGCAGCCTCACCGTGGCGCTGCACGGCGCGCAAGTGCTCTCCTGGATCACGGCCGACGGGGTGGAAAGGCTTTACCTGAGCCCGCGCGCCATATTCGACGGGCAGGCGGCCATCCGCGGCGGCGTGCCGATATGTTGCCCGCAATTCAACCAGCGCGGCATGCTGCCCAAGCATGGTTTCATGCGCAACCTGCCTTGGGAAACCCAGGCCACCGACACACCTGACACTCTCAGGCTGACATTGCGCGACAGCGAAGCCACCCGCAAGCTCTGGCCGCACGCCTTCGAGGCACGGCTCGAAGCCACCCTGGCCGCCGGCAAGCTGCGCCTGGCGCTCACGCTACTCAACACCGACCATGCGCCCTGGACCTTCGCCGCGGCGCTGCACACCTACCTGCGGGTCGACGACATCGCCCAGGTGCGCCTCGAAGGGCTGCAGGGGGCCAACCGCTGGGATTCGCTGCGCGACGACCGCCATGTGGAAACCGCGCCGGCGTTGCATTTCGACGCCGAATTCGACAGCGTGTATGCCGCGCCGCCCAAGCCGCTGCGGCTGGTGCAGCCCGCCGGCACGCTCGAAATCTCTCAAAGCGCCAGTTGCACCGAAACCGTGGTCTGGAACCCCGGTGCCGTGCTAGGTGCGAAACTCGCCGACATGCCCGAAGACGGCTTTCGCCACATGCTCTGCGTCGAGGCTGCCCGCATCGACGAGCCGGTGCTGCTGGCACCCGGCGCCCAATGGCAGGGCTGGCAACAGCTTTGCGTTTCCTGATTCTTTTCCGGTTCACCCCATGCTTGCCAAACGCATCATTCCCTGCCTCGACGTCACCGGCGGCCGTGTCGTCAAGGGCGTCAACTTCCTCGAACTGCGCGACGCCGGCGATCCGGTCGAGATCGCGGCGCGCTACAACGCGCAGGGCGCCGACGAGCTGACCTTCCTGGACATCACCGCCACCAGCGACGGCCGCGACCTGATCCTGCCGATCATCGAAGCCGTGGCCTCGCAGGTCTTCATTCCCCTGACCGTGGGCGGCGGCGTTCGCACCGTGGCCGACGTGCGCCGGCTGCTCAACGCGGGCGCCGACAAGACCAGCTTCAATTCGGCCGCCATCGCCGACCCGAACGTGATCGACGCCGCCTCGCAGAAATACGGCTCGCAGTGCATCGTGGTGGCCATCGACGCCAAGCGACGCACGCCGGAAGAAGCCGCCACGCGCGGCGCCGGCTGGGACGTCTACAGCCACGGCGGGCGCAAGAACACCGGCCTCGACGCCGTCGAGTGGGCCGCCGAGATGGTCCGCCGGGGCGCCGGCGAGATCCTGCTGACCAGCATGGACCGCGACGGCACCAAGAGCGGCTTCGACCTGGCGCTGACCCGTGCGGTGAGCGACGCGGTCGGCGTGCCGGTCATCGCCTCAGGCGGCGTGGGCAGCCTGGACGACCTGGCCGACGGCATCCAGAACGGCGGCGCCGACGCGGTGCTGGCCGCCAGCATCTTCCACTACGGCGAATTCACGGTCGGACAGGCCAAGGCCCGCATGGCGGAGCGCGGAATCCCCGTGCGCAGCTGAGCTTTTGAGGGTCTTTTTCTATCCCCGACAATATCTCCATGAATTGGCTCGATGAAGTGAAGTGGGACGCGAACGGCCTGGTGCCGGTCATCGCACAGGAACAGGGCAGCAACGACGTCCTGATGTTCGCGTGGATGAACCGCGAAGCGCTCGAAAAGACCGCCGAACTGGGCCGCGCGGTGTATTTCAGCCGTTCGCGCAACAAGCTGTGGTTCAAGGGCGAGGAATCGGGCCATGTGCAGACCGTGCACGAGATCCGCCTCGACTGCGACAACGACGTGGTGCTGCTCAAGGTCACCCAGCTCGGCCACGAGCCCGGCATCGCCTGCCACACCGGCCGCCACAGCTGCTTCTTCAGCAAGTACGAAAACGGCAACTGGACCGTGGTCGAACCCGTATTGAAAGACCCGGAGTCGATCTACAAATGACGGCCACCGTGAGCAACGACAACACCTCCGACGCCCTGGCCCGGCTGGCCGCCGTCATCGAGACGCGCCTTCCCGCCCGCGGCGGCGACCCCGAGAAAAGCTATGTCGCGCGCCTGCTGCACAAGGGCCCCGACGCCTTCCTCAAGAAGATCGGCGAGGAAGCCACCGAGGTCGTGATGGCCGCCAAGGACGCCGACCATGGCGGGGATCGCTCGAAAATAGTGAACGAAGTGGCCGACCTTTGGTTCCACACCATGGTGGCGCTGGCGCACTACGGTTTTTCGCCGGCCGACGTGGTCGCGGAGCTGGAACGCCGCGAGGGAACCAGCGGCATCGAGGAAAAAGCCCTGCGCAAGGTGCAGCAGCGCAGCATCGAAGAAAAAGGCGGGGTCTCCGAATGAACGACATCACGACCATCGACGACTTCTCCTCGGGCAAGACGCCCGAGCAGCTCGAGAGCCTGCGCCAGATCACGCTGGCGGTATACGTGCTGTATGCGCTGTCGTGGTTCACCGGCGGCCTCACGGGCATCGTGGGCATCGTGCTGAACTACATCAAGCGCGAGGACGCCGCGGGCACGCTCTACCAGAGCCATTTCACCTGGCAGATCCGCACCTTCTGGTGGGGGCTGTGCTGGTCCATCCTGGGGTTCATCACCATCTGGATCCTGGTCGGCTTCCCCATCCTCTTCGCCACCGCCGTGTGGATGATCTATCGGCTGGTCAAGGGCTGGCTGAACTGGAGCGAACGCAAGCCCATGGCTGTCTGAACATGTCACACGATCCCAACTGCATCTTCTGCAAAATCATCGAGGGCAAGATTCCCTCGCGCAAGGTCTACGAAGACGAAGACCTGTTCGGCTTCCACGACATCGCGCCCTGGGCGCCGGTGCACTTCATGCTGGTGCCCAAGAAGCACATCGCCTCCATGGCCCAGCTGACGCCCGACGACGCGGCCCTCATGGGCAAGATCATGACCCTGGCACCCAGGCTGGCGCTGGAGCAGGGCTGCAAGCCCTATCCGGAAGGCGGCTTCCGGGTCGTGGTCAACACGGGCGCCGAGGGTGGGCAGGAAGTTCACCATCTCCATGTCCATGTCATGGGCGGTCCCCGGCCATGGCTTCGCGGCTGAGCGGCATTAAGCCAAACTGTCACATTACGCCCGACTAAAATCGGACACATTCTTAGGAGTCTTCCATGGGTTCTTTTTCCATCTGGCACTGGCTGATCGTGCTGCTCGTCGTGGTCATGATCTTCGGCACCAAGAAGCTGCGGAACATGGGTTCCGACCTTGGTGGCGCCGTCAAGGGCTTCAAGGACGGCATGAAGGACGGCAGCTCGTCCGATGCCGCCGCCCCGTCGGCCCCGGCCCAGCAAGTGACCGGCCAGCCGGCCAACGGCGACAAGTCGACGATCGACGTCGAAGCGCGCCAGAAGTTCTGAGCACGGTCCGCACGTGCTCGACCTCGGCATTGAGAAGCTGGCGCTGATCGGCGTCGTGGCGCTGATCGTCATCGGCCCGGAGAAGCTGCCGCGCGTGGCCCGTACTGTCGGCACCTTGCTCGGCAAGGCGCAGCGCTACGTCAACGACGTCAAGGCCGAAGTCAACCGCTCGATGGAGCTGGACGAACTGCGCAAGATGAAGACCACCGTGGAGGATGCGGCGCGCGACGTCGAGCACAGCATCCACACCGGTGCGAGCGACTTCGAAAAGCAGTTCTCCGGATCGGGCGAAACCCTCTCGGCGCTGGCCGAACCCGAGCCGCCACCGCCGCCGGAGTACAAGCACCCGCGCAAGAACTGGCGCCTGAAGCAGGGCGCCACGCCGCAGTGGTACAAGGCGCGCAACGGCGTGCGCACCAAGGCGCTGTCGGGCGCGGCGCGCGTTGCGCGCTTCCGTCCGCACACGATCAACAAGATCAACTAGCGCATCCACAACACCGCGTTCTGAGCGCGCCGCACGCCGGCCGACGTCACGCTATCTTCTTTTCCAATGGCCGATTCCGACAACAAGAACATAGACAAAGAAGACGAGCTGGCGGGCACCGAGCAGCCGTTCGTGGCGCATCTGGTCGAGCTTCGCGACCGCCTGCTCTACTGTGTCTACGGGCTCGTGGTCGCCGGCATCCTGCTGGCCATCTGGCCGGGCCCCGGCGGGCTGATCGACCTGATCGCCATGCCGATCAAGGCCCACATGCCGCACGACGCGAAGCTCATCGCCATCGGCGTGTTCTCGCCGTTCTTCGTGCCGCTCAAGGTGCTGATGATGGCGGCCGTGCTGCTGGCGTTGCCCTGGCTCATGTACCAGGCGTGGATGTTCGTGGCGCCGGGCCTCTACAGCCACGAAAAGAAGTTCGCGCTGCCGCTGATCTTCTTCGGCAGCCTGCTGGCCTATGCGGGCATCGCCTTCGTGCAGCTCTTCGTGCTGGACAAGATGTTCAGCTTCATCCAGCGCTTCGCGCCCGCGGCGGTGCAGGCGACGCCCGACATTTCCTCCTACGTGGAGGCCATTCTTTCGCTCTACATCGCGTTCGGCGTCGCCTTCCAGGTGCCGATCGTCGTGATGCTGCTGGTGCGCTTCGAGATGGTCACCATCGAGAAGCTCAAGTCCTTCCGCGGCTACTTCATCGTGGTGGCCTTCGTGGTGGCCGCGGTGCTCACGCCGCCCGACGTGGTGTCGCAGCTGGCCCTGGCGGTGCCCATGTGCCTGCTGTACGAGGTGGGCATCATCGGCGCCAAGTATTTCGCCAGCAGCGGCAAGAAGCAGGAAGACGAAGAAAGCGCCGACTCCGCATCATCCAGCTGATTCCCTGAATGGGATCGCCGCAGGCGATCCCAAAGCCCGGAACACCGAGGAACCGGCTCAGCCGGGCCTCAGGTGTTGCCCCCGGCAGGGGGAAGGCGAAGCGGACACGAAGTGCCGCGCAGCCTGGGGGCGAGCCTATCTACTCATTCGGCACTTGCCGCACCGGGCTCCTCGGCCGCAGGCCCGGCGTCACGTCCAGTTCCATCTTGTCGCTGCCGCGCTGCAGCGCGAAGCGCGAGGTGCTGCCTGGCTTCAGGCCGGCCACCGCGGTCAGCAGCGCCTGCACGTTGTCCGTCTTCTTTTCGCCCACCGACGTGATCACGTCGCCCGGGCGGATGCCGGCCTTGGCCGCCGGGCCGTTCTGCAGCACGCCGGTGATGATCACGCCCGAGTCGGCCTTCACGCCGAAGGTCTCGGCCAGCTCGGGCGAGAGGTCGCTCGGTTCCACGCCGATCCAGCCGCGGCGCACCTGGCCTTCCTTGACGATGCCCTCGAGCACGATCTTGGCCATCGACACCGGAATCGCGAAGCCGATGCCCATGCTGCCGCCCGAGCGCGAGTAGATCGCCGTATTGATGCCCTGCAGGTTGCCGTTGACGTCGATCAGCGCGCCGCCCGAGTTGCCGGGGTTGATGGCCGCGTCGGTCTGGATGAAGTTCTCGAAATTGTTGATGCCGAGCTGGTTGCGGCCCAGCGCCGAGACGATGCCGCTGGTCACGGTCTGGCCCACGCCGAAGGGGTTGCCGATGGCCAGCACCTGGTCGCCCACCTGCAGCGCGTCGGAGTCGCCCAGCACGATCACCGGCAGCTTGTCGAGCTCGATCTTCAGCACGGCCAGGTCGGTGTCGGGGTCGGTGCCGATCACCTTGCCGCGCGCGTGGCGGCTGTCGTTGAGCGTCACCTCGATCTCGTCGGCGCCTTCGACCACGTGGTTGTTGGTGAGGATGTAGCCGTCGGTGCTGACGATCACGCCGCTGCCCAGGCCCACCTGGGGCTGGTCGTCCTGGTCGCCGAAGAAGAAGCGGAACCACGGATCGTTGCTGCGCGGATGGCGCTGGGCCGCCTTGCTGGTGTTGATGCTCACCACCGCCGGCGACGCCTTCTTGGCCGGCGCGGCCAGGCTGCCGGGCGCTGCGATGGCGGCGCTGCCCGTGGGCGCCTGCACGACCGACACCACGCCGCCCAGCGAGGTCGAGCGCTTGTTGAGCCATTCGGGCTTGAGCGTCGCGACGACGAAGTACGCCGCGAGCAGGACGGTCACGGCTTGGGCAAAAAGCAGCCAGGTACGTTTCATGAAGACTTGATGGAAAGACGTTCGAAGAGCGCCATTCCAGGCGCGGCACTGCCTGCGATTGTCCCTCAACGGCACGGCCCATAAACCGCGCCGGGCGGTCGAGATTGGGGCCGGCGGGCTGCGGGAATCCGGGATAACCCTTAGCATCCCGCGTCGGTTCCGATCCGGGCCGTGTTTTCCAGGCCTCCCGCGCTGCCCACCCGGCGGATGCGGCCAGGCGTTTCGTCGGCGCGCCGCCTCCCGTTCCCACCCGGTCTAGCGGACCGGTGCGCGCAGCAACGATTTCTCCGTCAGCCATGACCCCAGAAGCAACCCTCCCGGACGGCGCGCAGCCGGCGCCGGCACGCACGCTCGACTCGAGCGACTACAAGACCCTGGCCCTGTCCGCCCTCGGCGGCACGCTGGAGTTCTACGACTTCGTCATCTACGTCTTCTTCGCCACCGTGCTGGGGGCGCTGTTCTTCCCGGTGGACATGCCCGACTGGCTGCGGCAGCTGCAGACCTTCGGCATCTTCGCGGCCGGCTATCTGGCGCGCCCGGTGGGCGGCATCGTCATTGCGCATTTCGGCGACATCTTCGGCCGCAAGCGCATGTTCACGCTGTCGATCTTCCTGATGGCGGCGCCCACGCTGGTGATCGGCCTGCTGCCGACCTACGCGAGCATCGGCGTGGCGGCGCCGCTGCTGCTGTTGCTGATGCGCGTGCTGCAGGGCGCGGCCATCGGCGGCGAAATGCCCGGCGCCTGGGTGTTCGTGGGCGAGCATGTGCCGGCCAAGCGCTACGGCTTCGGCATCGGCATGCTGACCTCGGGCATCACCGGCGGCATCCTGCTGGGCTCGCTGATCGCGGTGGCCATCAACCGCCACTACTCGCCCGACCAGGTGAGCGACTTCGCCTGGCGCATTCCGTTCGTCCTGGGCGGGGTGTTCGGGCTGGTGTCGGTGTACCTGCGCCGCTTCCTGCACGAGACGCCGGTGTTCAAGGAACTGGCCGGCCGCCGCAGCGTGGCGCGCGAACTGCCGCTGCGCACGGTGCTGCGCGAGCACCGGCTGGCCTGCGTCTACGTGGCGCTGCTGACCTGGGTGCTGTCGGCCGCCATCGTGGTGGTGGTGCTCTACACGCCCACCTACCTGCAGAAGGTGCACCACATCCCGGCCGCGTTGTCGCTCGAGGCCAATGCGCTCGCCACGCTGACCCTGACGCTGGGCTGCATGCTCGCAGGCTGGGCCAGCGACCGCGTCGGTACGCGCACCGTGATGCTCGTCGGCTGGGGCGGCCTGTTCGCCACGGCCTATCTGTTCTACACGGGCCTGCCCGGCACGCCGGCCACGCTGTTCTGGCACTACGGGCTGGTCGGCCTGTTCGTGGGCACCATCGCCACGGTGCCGATCGCGGGTGTGCGCGCGTTCCCGGCGCCGGTGCGGTTCACCGGCCTTTCGTTCGCCTACAACATGTCCTATGCGGTGTTCGGCGGGCTCACGCCGGTGATCCTCACGCTCTGGCTGCAGCACGACACCATGGCGCCGGCGCACTACGTCGCGGTGCTGGCGGCGCTGGGCATCCTGCTCGCGTTCCTGCCGCTTGCCGTGCGCGGCCATGCCATGCGCGACGGCGCGGCGCCCGCGGGGCGCGCGACAATGTCGCGATGAGCACCACCCGCCACGAACTGCTTCACGCATTCGACCTGCTGCTCGCCCCCGGGCGCTTCAAGGATTACGGACCCAACGGCCTGCAGGTCGAGGGGCGCACCGTGGTCCGCAAGATCGTCTCGGGCGTGACCGCCAGCCGCGCGCTGATCGAAGCCGCCATCCGCGCCGAAGCCGACGCCATCTTCGTCCACCACGGCCTGTTCTGGCGCGGCCAGAGCGGCTGCGTCACCGGCTGGATGAAGCAGCGGCTGAGCCTGCTGCTCGGCCACGACACCAGCCTGTTCGCCTATCACCTGCCGCTCGATGCGCACCCGGAGCTGGGCAACAACGCGCAGCTCGGCCTGCAATTGGGGCTCGTCGCGCATCCCGGCGCCACCGGGCGCTTCGGCGAACAGGAGCTGGGTTTCCTGGGCACGCGCGAAAACGCAGAGGGCTTTGCCGATGCCAAGGCGCTCGCGGCCCACGTGGAGGGCGTGCTGAAGCGGCCCGTCACCCTGCTCGATACGGCGCAGCGTCCCATCAAGACCGTTGCCTGGTGCACGGGCGGCGCCCAGGGCTACTTCGAGGCGGCCATCGCGGCCGGTGCCGACGCCTTCATCACCGGCGAGATCTCCGAGCCGCAGGCCCACTACGCGCGCGAGATGGGCGTGGCCTTCCTGGCCTGCGGGCACCACGCCACAGAGCGCTATGGCGCGCAGGCGGTGGCCGGGCACGTGGCCGCGCAACTCGGGCTGGTGCACGAGTTCATCGACATCGACAACCCGGCATGAGCGCAGTGAACGGCCCCATCGCCATCACCCTGGGCGACCCCGCGGGCATCGGCCCGGAGATCATCGCCAAGGCGTTTCGCGAGGCACCCGATGCCACGCGCGGCACTTTCATTGCGGGCGACGTTGGCACGATGCGCCAGGCCTCGCAGGCGCTGGCCGCACCGGGCGAGCCGGCTTGGCCGGTGCTCGAGATCGGCTCGGTCGCCGAGGCCGCCGCCGTGCCGCCGCGCTGCATTCCGGTGCTGCAGGTGATCGCGCCGCCTTCGGGCATCGAGATCGGCCGGGTCAGCGCCGAGGCCGGGCGCGTGGCGGGCGAATGCGTGGTGTGGGCCGCGCGGGCGGCGTTGCGTGGCGAGGTCGCCGCCATCGTGACCGCGCCGCTGCACAAGGAGGCGCTGTCCGCCGCCGGCTTTCCGTATCCCGGCCATACCGAGTTGCTGCAGGCCGAGGCCGCCGCGCACCTGGGCCGCACCGTGGCCGACGTGCCGGTGCGCATGATGCTGGCCAACGACGAGCTGCGCACCGTGCTCGTCAGCATCCATGTGTCGCTGCGACAGGCCATCGAGGCTGTTTGCTTCGAGGGCGTGCTCGAAACGCTGCGCATCACGCACCGGGCGCTGACGCATGCGCTGGGCCGCGTGCCGCGCATCGGCGTGGCGGGCCTCAATCCGCATGCGGGCGAAGGCGGGCTGTTCGGTTCCGAGGAGCGCGAGGTCATCGTGCCGGCCATCGACGCTGCGCGCGCCGAAG
Organism: Variovorax sp. efr-133-TYG-130; assembly: GCF_030208835.1. Lineage (NCBI taxonomy): Bacteria > Pseudomonadati > Pseudomonadota > Betaproteobacteria > Burkholderiales > Comamonadaceae > Variovorax > Variovorax sp. efr-133-TYG-130. Next base: position 150,657 of record NZ_JARVTD010000044.1, read on the forward strand.
GCATCGACGCCCAAGGGCCCTATGCGCCCGACACCGTGTTCATGCGCGCGCGCGCCAAGGGCGGCGTGCCGTCCAGCGGCGAATTCGACGTGGTGATTGCGATGTACCACGACCAGGGCCTGATCCCGGTCAAGTACCTGGGCGTGGAGAAGGGCGTGAACGTGACGCTCGGGCTGCCGCTGGTGCGCACCAGCCCCGATCACGGCACCGCGTTCGACATCGCGGGCACGGGGCAGGCCGATGCGTCCAGCCTCGTCGAGGCATTGCGCATGGCCCGAGCCCTCAGGGGCGTTTAAGGCTGTCGCGGATCTCGCGCAGCAGAATCACGTCTTCAGGGGTTGCGGGCGCGGCGGCCGGTGCCGGCTCTTCGCTGCGCTTCAGGCGGTTGATCTGCTTGACCATCATGAAGATGATGAAGGCCAGGATCACGAAGTTGACCGCGATGGTGATGAAGTTGCCATAGGCCAGCACGGGAACGCCGGCTTTCTTCAGGTCGGCCAGCGTGTTCGCCACGCCGGCCGGCGCGGTGCCCAGCACCACGTAGAGGTTGGAGAAGTCGAGCTTCCCGAACACCAGGCCCACCAGCGGCATGATGATGTCGGCCACGAGCGAATCGACGATCTTGCCGAACGCGCCGCCGATGATCACGCCGACCGCGAGGTCGATCACGTTGCCCTTGACGGCAAATTCCTTGAATTCACTGAGGATGCTCATGATTCAAAAGGCTGCTGGAGCTCTGCTGTTGAAGGAGAGCCGAGTATGCCCGCGATTGCTCACTTCTCCAGCGGGCGCGGCGCAACGTCGACGTGCGCGGCAGGCAACCCTTCACGGTTGCGCGCGGCAATCTGCCTGAAGCCGTCCTCGAGGTGCCGCACGAAGCGCGGCGTGTCGAAATAGCCGCGCCGCGCTTCCTTGGCCGCCTCCAGCCGCGCACGCAGCGCCGCGAGTTCGTCGGGGTGCGTGGCGTAGTGGACCGCCTTGTCCACGTATTCCGCATGATTCGTGGCCACCAGCTCCGGCAGGCCGATGGCGCCCAGCAGGCTGCCCGCCATGCGCGACACCATCGTCGAGCCCGTGAGCGCCAGCAGCGGCACGCCCGACCAAAGCACATCGTTCGCGGTGGCTCCGCTGCTGTAGGGGAAGGTGTCGATGAACAGGTCGGCCAGGCCGATGCGCGCCAGGTGCTGGTCGACCGGCATGCGCGGCGACACGATCAGGCGCTCGGCCGCGAGGCCGGCCTTGTCCCAGTGCGCGCGCAAGTTCTGCTCGAAGCCGTTGGGCCCCTGCGCGAGCCAGAGCACCGAGCCCGGGATGCCCTGCACGATGCGAACCCACGCGTCGAAGGTCTCGGGCTGGATCTTGAAGGACTGCGAGAAATTGCACAGCACGAACGCGTCTTCCGGCAGTCCGTGCGCCGCGCGCGTGGCCTTGTGCGGATTGACGGGCCGCTTCGTGTCGATCACCTGGAAGGTCTCGGGCAGGCGCAGCAGCTTCTCGGTGTAGCAGTCTTCCGTGCCTTGCGGCGAAAGAAAGTTGTCCGACACCAGGTAATCGTAGTTGGTCGAGCCGCTGGTGCCCATGTAGCCGAGCCACATGAGCTGGGCGGGGGCCGTGTGGTAGGCCATGACCTGCGGCTTGGCACCGCGCGTGTCGCCTGAGAGGTCGATCAGGATGTCGATCTCGTCCTCGCGGATGCGCTCGGCCATCTGCTGAATCGACTGGCCGTGCATGTCGACGAAATGCTCCGCCGACGCCGCGATGCGCGCGCGCGCCGGGTGGCCGTCGTCGGGGCCGTAGGAGTACACGAAGATCTCGAATTCCTTGCGGTCGTGCAGGCCGTACAGCTCGGCCGTCAGGTGCGCCACCGGGTGGTTGCGGAAGTCGAAGGAGTAGTAGCCCACGCGGATGCGCGGCGATGTGCGGCGCGCGCCGGCGTCGGCGAAGGGCTTGATGGCCGAGGCCTTCTGGGCCACCGTGGCGGAGCGCCGGGTCCAGTGCATCAGCCGGCGGGCGTCGTCGTAGTTCGACATCAGGATGAAGGACGACACCGCCTGGTCGTTGGTCGGGTTGTCCAGGTGCGAGGCAATGCGCGCGCGCAGTTCGGGCACGCCGTCCCAGTGTGCGATGTGCGCCTTTTCTCCGAGCATCCATACCATGGCGGGCATGAAGGCCGGGTCGTCACGCAGGCATTGCTCGAACTCGGCGATCGCCGCCTCCGACTGGCCGGCCATCACGTAGGTCACGCCGAGGTTGCAACGTGCGAGCACCTGGCGCGGGTGCGCCTCCAGCGCCTTCCTGAGCACTTCGATGGCCTTGTCGTAGTCGCCGAGGCGGAAGTTCACCGTGCCCAGGTTGTTCAGCAGCAGTTCGTTCTCGGGCAGGCTTTCGAGCGCCAGCTTGTAGAGCTCGGCCGATTCGTCGAAGCGCATCGACGCGCCTTCGAGCGTGCCGCAAACGCCATAGAGCGCCGCGATGCCCTCGGGGTCCGACAGCACCTTGTGCCGGTCTTCGGCGGACCAGTTGCGCATGGCGTGCTGCATCGGCGCAATGGCTTCGTCGGCGCGGCCGCCGTCGAGCAGCGCCCTGGCCAGCAGGTACGACGCCTCGAAGTCCAGCGGGTCGGCCGCGGCCTGTGCGAGCGAATCCAGCGCGCCGGACCAGTCTTTTTGATGCGCGCGGATCTTGCCGATGTTCTTGTGCGCGGTGGTGTATTTCGGGTCGAGCTTCAGCGCCTGCATGAACTGCCCGAGCGCCTCGTCGAAGCGGTTCTGCTCCATGTCGATCGCGCCGGCGTTGTTCCATGCGGCAGGCGCCAGCGGTGCGAGCCGCGTGGCCTGCGACGCGGCGTCTCGCGCCTGGCGGAACTTCTTCTGCTGGCGATAGACCGCCGACAGGTTCACGTAGGCCTCGGGGTAGTGGGGCAGCGCCTTGATCGCGCGGCTCAGGTCCTGCTGCGCCTCGGCCAGCAGGCCCAGGTGCATGAAGATGGTTGCGCGCGTGTTGAAGTAGAACGGGTGTTGCGACTGCGCGATGGCGCGGTTCACGTAGTTCAGTGCCAGCCGGGGGCGGCCCTGGCGGTAGAGCGCCTCGCCCGTGAGGTGCAGTGCGTCGGCATGTCCCGGCACGCGGGCGAGCAGGTCGTCATAGACCCGGAGGGCTTCAGCGAAACGGCCTGTGCGATGCAGCGTCAGGCCCTGCTCCAGGAGGCGGCCGGCATCTTCCGCGGACAGGGAGGGCGAAGGGGCGAGTGCAGATGAGTTCATGAGGCCGTGGAAGGAACGGGTCAGGAGGTCAGCCGGGACGCGCCGACCTCGATGCAGATGCAGAAAAGCCGGCTCCCCAGTATAGGGGCCGGCTTTCTTTTTTCATGGCTGGCGCGGGGGAAGCGGACGCCATGCCGCTGCCGCGCCAGGCGCGCTTACCAGGACCAGGAAGCGCCCACGCCGCCGCCGATCTTGCCGCTCTGGCCGGTGCCGACGTTCACCTTGATCTGCGACGACTCGCCGAGGCGGAAGCTGACCGCCGCCGCGATGGCCGAGCGACCGTCGTACGAGCCGACGCCGACCCCCACGCCGAACTGCTTGCCGGCCTCCAGCGCAGGCACCGAGGCCGCCGCCAAGGCGATCGCGGCACCGGTGCTGCCGGTCTTGCGCGCGTCCTGCGTCTCGGCCCGCACCTGGTTCAGCTGCTGCATGTTCGCCGCATCCGTGGGCAGGATGCCGGGCGCCACGTTCTGCACGCGGCCGTTCGCGACCACGCCGTTGCCCGCCGTGACCGTGCCGCCGGCCGTCACGTTGCCCGTCACGTTGACCGTGCCCGCGTTCAACGTCGTGACGTTGCCCGTCACCGCGTTGATCGTGGTGATGTTGCCGGTCTGCGTGTTGAGCACCGTGATGTTGCCGTTGGCCGCGGTGATCGTCTGGAAGTTGCCGTTGGTGGCGTTGACCGTGCCCGCATTCACCGTGCTTGCGTTCACCGTCGTGGCGCTCATCGAGTTGGCGGTCAGTGCGTTGACGGTGGCGCTGGCAGCCGACAGGTTGGTCGTGCTTACGTTGGTGGCGTTCAACGTGTTGATCGTGCCGTTGCTGGCCGTGAGGTTCACCGTGCCCACGCTGGTTGCGTGCACGGTGCCGGCGGTGATGCTGGCGGAGCTCAGCGTGTTGATCGTGCCGTTGCTTGCCGTGAGGTTGGTGGTGCCGACGCTGGTTGCATTCACGGTACCGGCGGTGATGCTGGCCGAGCTGAGCGTGTTGATGGTGCCGTTGCTGGCCGTGAGGTTCACTGTGCCGACGCTGGTCGCGTTGACGGTACCGGCGGTGATGCTGGCCGAGCTGAGCGTGTTGATGGTGCCGTTGCTGGCCGTGAGGTTCACTGTGCCGACGCTGGTTGCGTTGACGGTACCGGCAGTGATGCTGGTGGAGCTGAGCGTGTTGATGGTGCCGTTGCTGGCCGTGAGGTTCACGGTGCCCACGCTGGTTGCGTTGACGGTACCGGCAGTGATGCTGGTGGAACTCAGGGTGTTGATCGTGCCGTTGCTGGCAGTCAGGTCAACGGTGCCGACGCTGGTGGCGCTGACGGTGCCGGCGGTGATGCTGGCGGAGCTCAGCGTGTTGATGGTGCCGTTGCTGGCAGTCAGGTCGACGGTGCCGACGCTGGTTGCGCTGACGGTGCCGGCGGTGATGCTGGCGGAGCTCA
>NZ_JARVTD010000013.1:0-148626 GCF_030208835.1 Variovorax sp. efr-133-TYG-130
ATGTCGATCCCGTATTCCTCCTCGCCCAGCTTGAACGTCACCACCTCCAGGCGGCCCGCGCCTGTGGAAGCGCCGGGCTGCTGTTGTTGCCGTTGCTGGATGCTTGCGATCTCTGCCATGGGAATTCCTGTGTATTCCAGTCTTGGGGAAAGGCTTGCCGCGCCTGCGGCGGCCGTTACCGGGCAAGGCTGCGCCGCGTGGGGCTCAGCCGAATTTCTGCATGATGCGAACCAGCTTCTCGCCGTACTTCGGATCGGTGGCGTAGCCCGCGCGCTGCAGGCCGTGCGCGGCTTCGTGCGGGTCGTCGGTGGCCAGCACGTTCGCGTAGCGCGGGTTGCGCGTGATGAAGCGCGCGTAGTCGGTGAAGGCTTCGTCGTACGAGGCGTAGGCGCGGAACTTGGCGCGCACCTTCTGCGGCTCGCCGTCGACGTATTCGGTGGTGGTGGTCTCGACCGTCGGGCCCTTCCAGCTGCGGTCGGCCTTGATGCCGAACAGGTTGAAGCTCTGCGTGCCGTCGTCCGCGCGGATCTCGCGCTTGCCCCAGCCCGACTCCAGCGCGGCCTGCGCCAGGATCAGCGGCGCGGGCACGCCGCTGGCCGTGCTGGCCACCTGCGCGGAAGCGCCCATGCGGCCCACGAACTCGTCGACCTGGCCCTGCAGCGAAGCATTCGCTGCCGGCGCACGGCGCTCGCCGCTGTACTGGTACACGCCCAGGTCGGCCGCCGTGGAGACACGCCCGGTAGGTGCGGAGCCGATGGGAATGCCCGCGCGCGGAGACAACGGCAGGCCGCTGGCGCGCGGCTCGAGCAGCATCGGCCGGATGCCGATCTCGGCGTCCGCCTCCGCATCGGGCGGGCCCGACGGCAAGGTGCGGCGCAGTTGCTCGAGCATGGCCTCGGCCAGCCCCACGCCGCGCCCCGAGAGGTTCTGCGCGAGCTGCTGGTCGAACATCGACTGGTAGACCTTCTGGCTCTGGCTGTCGAGCATGCCGCTGGAAGGGGTGGCTTCGCGCATGCTCTTGAGCACCATGTTCATGAACATGGCCTCGAACTGGCGCGAGACCTGCTGCAGGCCTTCTTCCGGCGACGCGCGCACGGTGCGGCGCAGCGCATCGACGCCCTGCACGTCCAGCGCAAAGCGCTGGTCGAGCGCGCCGGCGCGGCTGGCCACGTCGGAGGTGTTCCATGCGCCCGCGCCGGCGCTCATGTTCGAGACGGTCATGCGTGCGGCCTCAGATGATTTCCAGCTCGGCGCTCAGCGCGCCGGCCGATTTCATGGCCTGCAGGATCGACACCAGGTCCTGCGGATTCGCGCCCAGGGCATTGAGCCCCTTGACCACGTCCGACAGCGAGGCACCGCCGCGCACCATCTGCATGGCGCCGCCGCCCTGGTTCACTGAAATCTGCGAGGTCTGCGCCGCCACCGTGGTGCCGCCCGAGAGCGCACCCGGCTGGCTGATGACGGGCTCGGTGTTGATGACCACCGACAGGTTGCCGTGCGCGATGGCGCAGTCCTTCACCCGCACCGCCTGGTTCATGACGACCGAGCCGGTGCGCGCATTGACCACCACGCGCGCGCCGGCCTGCGTCGGCGTCACTTCCAGGTCTTCGAGCTTCGCGAGGAAACCCACGCGCTGCTGCGGCTCGGGCGCCCGCACGCGGATCACGCGCGCGTCGATCGCCTCGGCCGAGCCCGGGCCGAACTGCCGGTTGATGGCATCGACCGCGCGCTGCGTGGTGCCGAAATCGGAGCGGTTGAGTTCGAGCGTGAAGGTGCCCTCGCCCCCCACCGGCGCCTCGACCGTGCGCTCGACCAGCGCGCCGCCCGGAATGCGGCCCGAGCTCAGCTGGTTGACCTGCACCTTGCTGCCATTGGCCGACGCACCCGCGCCGCCGACCACCATGTTGCCTTGCGCCACCGCATAGGTCGCGCCGTCGACGCCCTTCAGCGGCGTCATCAGCAGCGTGCCGCCGCGCAGGCTTTTCGCATTGCCCATGGACGACACCGTCACGTCGATGTTCTGCCCCGGCCGCGCGAACGAAGGCAGCGTGGCCGTCACCATGACCGCCGCCACGTTCTTCAGCTGCATGTTCACGCCCTGCGGAATCGTGATGCCCAGCTGCTGCAGCATGTTGTTCAGGCTCTGCGTGGTGAACGGCGTCTGCATCGTCTGGTCGCCCGTACCGTCCAGGCCCACCATGAGCCCATAGCCGATCAACGGGTTGTCCCGCACCCCCTGGATGCTCGCCAGCTCCTTGAGCCGCTCCGCATGCGCGGGCGCAAACCCGAAGACACCCAGCGCCACCACCACCGCCGAGGCGATGCGCAAGCGAGCCAGAAAGTTCGTGAGATGCCGCGGAACCGGCTTTGCCGGGCCGCAGGCATCGCCCCCTGCAAGGGGGAAGGAGAAGCGACACGAAGTGCGCGAAGCCTGGGGGTTTTTCATAGTCAAAATGGCATGACGTTGAGGAAGATGCGCTGCATCCAACCCATGGTCTGGGCCTCGTCGATGTAGCCCTTGGCCGAGTACTCGATGCGCGCGTCGGCCACCAGCGTCGAAGGCACGGTGTTGTTTCCCGACACGGTGCGCGGATTCACCACGCCGGAGAAGCGGATGAACTCCGTGCCCTGGTTGATGCCCATCTGCTTCTCGCCGCTCACCAGCAGGTTGCCGTTGCCCATCACGTCCACCACCGTGACCGTGATCACGCCGCTGAAGGTGTTGTTGGCGTTGGCGCCGCCCTTGGCGGTGAGCGAGTTGGTACCGCTGAGCTTGGTGTCCTGCCCGTCGAGCAGGCCGCCGATGAGTTTCGGAATCGCCGCGAACACGCTCGTGGTGCTGCCCGCGCGGCTGGCGTTCGCGCCCGAGTTCTTGGTGGCATTGACCTTCTCGTTGATCACGATGGTCAGGATGTCGCCGATGTTGCGCGGGCGCCGGTCCTCGAACAGCGCGTTGGCGCCCGGACCGTCCTGGAAGATCGCGCCGGGCGAGCGCCGCGGCTGCAGCTGCGCATAGCTCTCGGCGCGCGCCGTCATCGGCTGGTGCACCAGCGGCTCGCGCGGCAATTGCGCGCAGCCCGCGGCCAGCGCGGCGACGAGCATCGCCGGCAGCACCCTGGCGGCGCCGCCCCGACGAAGAAGACGCGCACCCTGCGTCACAGCTGGGCCAGGCGCTGCAGCATCTGGTCCGAAGTCTGGACCGCCTTGCTGTTGATTTCGTACGAACGCTGGGTGGCGATCATGTTGACCAGCTCTTCCACCACGTTCACGTTCGAAGCCTCCACGTAGCCCTGGCTCAGCGTGCCCGCGCCGTCGACGCCGGGGTTCACCTGGTTGGGCGCGCCCGAGGCGTCGGTCTCGGCATACAGGTTCTCGCCACGGCTTTCCAGGCCCGTCGGGTTGACGAAGGTCGCGAGCTGCAGCTGGCCGATCTGCACGGTGTTCGTGCTCCCTGCCTGTACCACCGACACGATGCCGTCGCGGCCCACCGTGATGCTGGTTGCGTTGGCCGGGATGGTGATGGCGGGCTGCACCGGGAAGCCGCTGGCGGTCACGAGCTGGCCGTCGCGGTCTTTCTGGAACGAGCCGTCGCGCGTGTACGAGGTGGTGCCGTCGGGCATCAGCACCTGGAAGAAGCCGCCGCCGCTGATGGCCACGTCGGTCGGCTTGTCGGTCTTGGTGAGGTTGCCCTGCGAGTGGATGCGCTCGGTGGCGACCACGTGCACGCCGGTGCCGACCTGCAGGCCCGAAGGCAGGCGGGTCTGGTCGGACGACTGGGCGCCGCTCTGGCGCAGGTTCTGGTAGACCAGGTCTTCGAACACGGCGCGGCTGCGCTTGAAGCCGGTGGTGCCGACGTTGGCCAGGTTGTTCGACACGACGTCGAGCTGCGTCTGCTGCGCATCGAGGCCGGTCTTGGCGATGTAGAGGGAACGAATCATTTCTTGAAAATCCTGCGTGTGTTGCGTGCGGGGCGCGTGATGGCCGGGATGCGGTGCCTGCGGCCGATCAGCCGTAGGCCAGCAGCTTGTTGGCCGCCTGCGCGTTGGTGTCGGCGGTCTGCAGCGACTTCATCTGCATCTCGAAGCTGCGTGCATTGGCGAGCATGGCGACCATGGCCTCGACCGGGTTCACGTTGCTGCCCTCGACCGCGCCGGTGACGACCGTGACGGCCTCGTCGGCCTGGGCCGGCGGCAGGCCTTCGCGCATGCGGAAGAGCCCGTCGTCGCCGCGCACGAGGTCGGTGGTGGGCGGGTTGACCAGCTTCAGGCGGCCCACCTCGGCAATGCCGGTGAGCGTGCCCGAGGCGGGGTCGCGCGCGCCGACCAGGCCGTTGGGCGCGATGGCCACGGCCGAGCCGGGCGGCACGGTCATGGCGCCGTTGTCGCCCATCACTGCGCGTCCGCCCATGGTGGTGATCTGCCCGTCGGCGCCGATCTGCAGGTTGCCCACGCGGGTGTAGGCCTCGCCGCCGTCGGGCGTCTGCACCACCAGCCAGCCCTGGCCGCTGACGGCCACGTCGAGCGCGCGGCCGGTTTCGGTGAGCGGGCCGTGCGTGAAGTCCGCACCGGGCGTGGTCGCGGCCACGAAGGCCCGCGTGGGCGCCTCCTGGCCGACCACGGGCACCGCGCGGAAGTTGGCGATCTGCGCGCGGAAGCCCGGCGTAGAGACGTTCGCCATGTTGTTGGCCACGGTGGCCTGCTGATCCATGGCCTGCTTGGCGCCGCTCATCGCGACATACAACATTCGATCCACTGGGTGCTCCTGGTGCCGGTCGTTCGGTGGTGGTGGTCGGGGTGCCGCGTCAGCGGATGTTCATCAGCGTCTGCATGACCTGGTCCTGCGTCTTCACGGTCTGCGCGTTGGCCTGGTAGTTGCGCTGCGCGACGATGAGGTTGACGAGTTCGGAGGTCAGGTCGACGTTGGACGACTCCAGCGCGCCCGACTTCAGCGAGCCGAGCTTGGTGCCCTCGCCGGGCGTGCCGGTGAGCGCGTTGCCCGAAGCCAGCGTCTCGCCCCACACGTTGTTGCCCTTGGGCTCCAGGCCGTTCGGGTTGGCGAAGGACGACAGCACGACCTGGCCCAGCAGCTTGGTCTGCTCGTTGGAGAACTTGCCGGTGATGGTGCCGTCGGGGTTGATGGAGAACGAGGTCAGTTCGCCCGAACGGTAGCCGTCCTGGCTCAGCTTGCTCATGCCGTTGGCGGCGCCGAACTGGGTGGTGCCCGACAGGTCGATCGACGCGGTCAGCGGGGCCGCGCCGTTGGTGAAGGTGATGGCGCCGGTGCTCAGCTTGCCGCCGGCCGGCGCGGTCATCACGCCCTTGCTGTCGAACGTGAGCGTGGTGAGCGCGGCGCCCGCGTTCAGCGGCGCGCCGTCGGCGGTGCCGTACACGTTCCAGGTGTTGGCCGGCGTGGCGCTCTTCACGAAGTAAACGGACAGGTCATGCGGATTGCCGAGCGAGTCGTACACCGGGCCGAGGGCGTTCGAGTAGTTGAACGTGCCGGAGTCGGCCGGGTTGAACGGCGTCTTGGCGGGTACGCCGAGGCGCGCGTCGAGGTTGAACTCGGCATTGACGTTGCCGGTGGCGCTGGGCGTCATCGACGCGGTCGGGATCTGGATGGCCGACGGCGTGCCGCCGTTGATGCCGCCGCTGGCGTTCACGCCGTAGCCCGTCAGGCGCAGGCCGGATGCATTGACGATGTAGCCGTCCTTGTCGCGCGTGAACTGGCCGTTGCGCGAATACGCGACCTCGCCGGTGGCGCTGCTCAGGCGGAAGAAGCCGTCGCCGTTCAGGATGGCCACGTCCAGCGGACGGCTGCTCGACTGCGTCACGCCCTGCGTGAAGTTCTGCACCACGCCCGACACCGAGGCACCGAGGCCGACGCGCGAGCCGGCATACACGTCCTGGAAGGTGGCGGCTGCGGATTTGTAGCCCACGGTGCCCGAGTTGGCGATGTTGTTGCCGATGACGTCGAGGTTGGCCGCGGCCACGCCGAGTCCGCTGATGCCCTGGGAAAAGCTCATGATGGTTCCTTACTTCAATGCGTTCAGTGCTGCGATGGATGAGAGAGGAGGCACGCGCCTCACAGGAACAGGCGCACGTCGGACAGGCCGATGCTGGCGCCCGAGCCCAGTTCGAGCGTGACGCCGCCGGCGCCCTGCTTGACGGCGGCCACCTGCGAGAAGGTCAGCGCGGTGGAGGTCACGGCGGAGGTGCCGTTCTTGGCATCGACGGTGAAGCGGTAGGCGCCTTCGGCGACCGCGTTGCCGGCCTCGTCCTTGCCGTCCCAGGTGACGGCGTTGACGCCTTCCTTCATGGGGCCGGCGTCGAGGGTGCGAACCACGTTGCCCTTGTCGTCGAGGATCTTGATCGTGACGTCCGCGGCGGTGCCCGGCAGCTGCACGCCGAAGGCCTGCGTGGCGGGGTCCTTGCCCTCTTCGGGCTTCTTGGTGGTGAGCACGTCGCCCGGCGACAGCACGTTGTAGCCGATGAGGGAGGTCGCCTGCAGCAGCTGGTTGGCGCCGGTCTGGTTCACCAGGCCCGAGAGCGTGGTGTTGAGCTTCTCGATGCCGGTCACGGTGCTCATCTGCGCGAGCTGCGAGGTGAGCTCGGCGTTCTGCATCGGGTTGAGCGGGTCCTGGTTGTTGAGCTGCGTGACCAGCAGCTTGAGGAAGCGCTGCTCGTTGTCCTGGCTGGAGACGATGTTGCCGGTCGCGGTCGATGCGTTCTGACCGGAGATGGAAGATGTGTCGGAGATGGCCATGGCGTGGTGGGTATGAGGGGGTTTACTGGCCGATGGTCAGCGTCTTGACCATCAGCGTCTTGGCCGTGTTGAGCACTTCGACGTTGGCCTGGTAGCTGCGCGAGGCCGAGATCATGTTGGTCATCTCTTCGACCACGTTGACGTTGGGCATCGCGACGTAGCCTTCGCCGTTGGCATGCGGGCTCTTGGGGTCGAACACCATCCTGGGCGGCGAAGGGTCTTCGATCACGCCCGACACCTTCACGCCGCCGATGTCCTGGTGGCCCGATGGCGCGACCTCGAACACCACCTGCCTGGCGCGGTAGGGCATGCCGTCGGGGCCGGCCACGCTCTCGGCGTTGGCCAGGTTGCTCGCGGTCACGTTCATGCGCTGCGATTGCGCGGTCATGGCCGAGCCCGCCACGTTGAAGATGTTCATGGAACTGCTTGGGAACGGCATGGCTTACTGCTGCGCCGCGGAGAGCAGCGACTTGATCTTGGCGTTGATGACGGTGAGGTTGGACTCGTAGCGCAGCGCGTTGTCGGCGAAGGCGATGCGCTCGACGTCCATCTCGACGGTGTTGCCGTCCAGGCTCGACTGGTTGGGCGTGCGGTAGAGCAGGTCCTTGTCGGGCATGGCCTGCGCCTGGCCCGCGAGATGGCGCGCCGAGGTGGTGGCCAGCGACATCGACTGCGACGCGCGGCCGCGCTCGACGGCTTCGCTCAGGCGGCTGCCGAAGTCGAAGTCGCGCGCCTTGTAGTTGGGCGTGTCGGCATGCGCGATATTGGCCGCGAGCACCTCCTGGCGCTCGGCCCGGAGGTTGAGGGCTTCGCGATTGAAGCGAAGCGCCGCATCCAGCTTGTCGATCATCTTTTTTCCATCCGTTGTGGCGTCGCCGATGCACGAGGCGCAGCGACAGATGGAAAGCGAGTCTATGCATGCATCGCGTTTGCAATCGTCCGAACAAAGGGGGTTTTCGCCTGCTGCTCGCACCTTCGATCCGGCACCGGATTTCTAGAATTGCCCGGCGTCGGCGTGTCTGCGTCGACTCCGGCGCCACCTGTTTTTTTCCCTTTCCTCACGCTGCCGATGAACCTCCTACAGCTCCGGACCCGCCTGCTGCGCACCGTGCTGCCAACACTGCTGGCGATGGCCGCGTGCGTGGCTCCAGCGTGGGCTTCCTCGGCACCCGTGGCCGATGCCGCCGGCACGGCCATCCAGAAATACCTGCAGGTGCAGACCGCCGGCCTGCCGGGCAAGGTCACGATCAGCCTGGAAGGCCGCGGCACCGAGGCGCTCCCGCCCTGCGAGGCGCCCGAGGCATTCCTGCCGCCGGGCGCCACGCCATGGGGCCGGGTGTCGGTCGGCGTGCGCTGCCAGACGGAGCGGCCGTGGACGCGCTTCGTGCAGGCGCACGTATCGGTGGAAGGCAGCTATTTCGTGGCCGCGCGCGCCATCGAGACCGGCCGCCCGCTGGGCGCGGGCGACGTCACCGAGCGCACCGGCGACCTCACGCGGCTGCCGCGCTCCGTCATCACCAGCGCGGCCGAACTGGTCGGGGTGGTGGCGGCCAACCGCATCGGCCCGGGCGCGCCGCTGCGCAAGGAATCGGTGCGCGGGGTGACGGTCATCCAGCAGGGCCAGGCGGTGAAGCTGGTGGCCCAGGGCGAAGGATTCGTGGTCAGCACCGAGGGCAAGGCCCTGAGCGGGGCGAGGGTCGGCGCGGTGGTGCAGGCCAAGACCCGGGAGGGCCGGCTGGTCAGCGGCGTGGCGGACGAGGAGGGGCAGATCCAGCTCGCGCAGTAGCCGCTGGCGCCCGTTTCAACCTTCGTGCACGCAATTCCTAAAGTTCTTGCCAGGGCTGCCGATATACCGGTCAGCCCCTGAGGAATCACCTTGAAAATCGATCAACCCGCCCCTTCGGCCACGCCCCTCCATCGCTCGCCCGCCACGGGCGCGGCCCCGATGACCGGCGCCGACGCGCCCGAGCGCACCAAGGAAGCCAAGGAAGCTGCGCGGCAGGCCTCCGCGCACGTCCATGCGCTGCCCGCGGCCACGGATGGCAGCGATTTCGACGCGGCCCGCGTGGCGGCGATCCGCGAGGACATCCGCGCGGGCCGCTACCAGGTGCGCCCGGAGCGCATCGCCGACGGCCTGCTGGCCAGCGTGCGCGACCTGCTCGACGGCAAGAAGGACGGCCAATGAACGACGCCCAGGCTCTGCTGGCCAGGCTGCGCACGGAAGCGGCCTGCATCGGGGAATTCCTGGCCGTGCTGGACCGGGAGGCCAAGGCCATGTCGGCCGGCGTTTTCACCGATCTCGCGGCCATCGCCAGCGAGAAGACCCGCCTGCTCGACCGCATGGCCGAGCTCGACCGCGAGCGCGAAGCCATGCAGGCGGCCATGGGCTACGAGCCGGGCCGCGCGGGCGCGGACGCCGCTGCGGCGGGCGGCGGCCCCGAGCTGCAACAGGCCTGGGCCGAGCTGCTGGTGCTGGCGGTGCAGGCGCGCAGCCACAACCTGCGCAACGGCTCGATGGTGTACGCGCATCTCGATTTCACCCAGCAGGCGCTGCATTTCCTGCAGGCCAGCGCACAGCTCTTCTACGGCCCGGACGGCATCCGCAAGACGCAATCCGGCGGCGGAAGCCGCCTGGCAGTGGGTTGAGCGGCCCCGCCGCCGCCCTGCCCTCCAAACCGCATCGAACTATGGACATGAACAACGCTCAAGGCTCGCGCCACGTGGCCATGGTGGGCTGCGACAAGGCCCAGGCGAAGGCCTGGGGCCAGCGCCTGCAGCAGATCGGCTGCACATCGGCGCCATTCGACTCCAGCGCCGATTTCCTGAGCGCCGTGACCAACGGCGCGCCATTCGACCTGCTGCTGGTCGTGCTCAAGGACGAAGGCGCCTGGCCGGTGCTCACCGCCATGTGCAAGGCGCTGCGCATTCCCATCTTCCTGGTGGTCAATGCACTGCAGCGCGACCTGCTGAACGAGGTGCTGGCGGTGACCGGCAACGACTCCCCCGGCGCCGGCATCGACTTCGCGGTGCTGCCGGTCGACGATTTCGAGGTGGAACTGCGCGTGCGCGAGGCGCTGCGCCGCAATGAAACCCTGCTGCACCCACTTTCGGTGAGCGCGCTGTTCGGCAGCTACCACTTCCTCGGCAGCCGCAAGGTGGTGGTGCACCACGGCAGCGAGATCCGGCTGAAGCCGCGCGAGTTCGAACTGGCGCTGCTGCTGTTCCGCAACGCGGGGCGGCTGCTGGAGCGTGAATGGCTGCTGGCCTCGCTGTGGGTCGATTCGCGGATCGAACGCAAGAGCCGCGTGCTCGACTGCTGCGTGGCGAACATCCGCCGCAAGCTGTCGCTGCACAAGGAAAGCGAGTTCGTCCTGCACTCGGTCTATGGACGGGGGTATGAGCTGCGGCACGTGCCGGGATCGGCAGGGTTGCCGGCCATGGCCGATAGCGGCTTTCCGGACACCTCCAACGAGCCCACCTGGCTCGAGGAAACAGAGCGCGCCCGGGCGTAAGCGCGGGGCCTGAAAAGGCGTCATTGGGTTTTCCCCGCCGACTGGGGACAACTTTGGGGAAAACCAAGGGGATTGCGCGCGGAATCGTTGCCTGGCGTGGCCTGCAACACGGTGCCCGCGAAATGGGCAGCGTGGAAAACTTCGACGTTCGGGCCGGGAAACGGCGCTTTTCCTACACCCGATGAGCGCCGTCTTGAGCGCGGCTCAGCCATTCTTCGAGAAAATATTTCACCCGTGAGCGCACGCGTTCAGGGTCATGTCGGTTCGAAGAAATAGTTCTCCGAGGGCAGGCGCTCAATGCCGGGCCATGTGCCGCAAGGGCTTTTTGACAGCCGGCCGAACGAGCGGCATGCGCCCTCGGCCAGACAAAAGAAATGACGACCTCCAGCCTCGAGGAACCGCCGTGAAGGCGGGTGCCGGAGCGACCTCTACCAACGCCAGAAGACCGTCCTCCGCAGTATCGGCGGGGAAACTTAAGCCGACCTGAATCTGAAAGCGGCTTTTCCCCGGGATGGAACAGGCAAAAAAATAGCCCCTTGCGGGGCCATTCGGAGGGAGGCGGCAGCATGTCAGGCTGGAGGGTGCATGGTTGCTAGCTTTTGCTAACCTGCTTCGACTCCAATGCCCCCAACGATGCCCCCAAACCTGTTCTTAACTATCCGGTCGTGCGATCTCCTCCAGCATGCATCTCGAAACCGTTGCATCTTCGGGCCTTGTGCTGTTGTGCTCAGCACACACTTGAAGCCAAGGGCGGCATCGAGGCTTTGCTCGCACTCAGGAAGAGTCGACCGCCCGGCGTGGCAGATGATCGCGCGGCGTGGCAGATGATCGCGCGGTGTTCGTGATCAAGCGCCGCATAGTGATGCAGCTTATGCAACCATGTCGACGAACTCGCCACATTCATTGGGTGTGGCCCCAAAGAAGAAGGTTATGGGGTTTTCGATGATACGAAGGCAGTGATCAATATCTCGCCTTACAGTAACATTTTGCATTAGTCCATGCAGCCACCAGTACGAAGGCTTTCCGATGACTACGTCAACCGCGGCAGACCTTCAACGCTGGAGAGCCCCTCCCATATACCGATTGCTCAGTACCAGCACCCTTTTGGAGGGAGAGCACCTGAACAAGGTCTGGCGGGGGATGGCGCAGGTACCAGGCTCGACTGAGCCAGCTCTGCCGGTCATCGTCAAGTGGACCGACAAGAAGGAAGTAATAGCGGCTGAACTAGCCTGCTCTCTGGCGGCGAGAGCCTTCAAGTTGCAAGTACCAGCGGGCGTAATCGTTCTCGCGGAGAAAGGGGATTTGCCCGGCCTTCCGCTTAGGGTCAAAGGCGCCAACACTGATTTGGTGATTTGCTTCGGCAGTGAGTTGCAGTGGCCCGATGACACCTTTGCTCGCCCGTCCAAATCGGACGCCGCCGAGGAATGGATTTGGCAGCGCATCTGCGACACAGCTCAAGGCCCTGCGGGCGGCGTTTGGGATGAGCTTGTAGCAAACGAGGACCGACACTGCCAAAACGTGGTGTTTGATGGACATCGTTGGTGGCTTATTGACCATGAACACACCCTTCCCGCCGTCGCCAAGGTCATGCGCAGGTTCGCAGAACAAGTTGCCAGGCAAGCGGTGATCGAGCATGCTGCGTCCAAAAACGCGCTTGCTGTGGAAGTTGCTCGACGCCGACCGAACGATCATCAAATGGAGAACCTTCCTGAGGTGTGGACAAGGGCTCGAGGACGCCTGCAGTGGCTGGCTGACCAAGCTCAGCATTGGCACACGGGCTGGGGTCATGTAGATACGATTCTCATGATGACCCACGTTTACCTGAGAAGCATAGACTTGCGGCTTCCGGCCTTGGCGCTTCATTTGGAACGTCGGTTGATGAAGCCGGAGAAAGCATCATTGTGGAGCTCCTACAGCAACGATCAGACACCCCGAGGCAAGACTTCGCGGCGCCCCCCTGCGTAGTTCGCTATGGCCCGATATTTTGGGAGCCCGTGCCAGGAACTGCAGAGCGCATAGTGGCTCTTATTGCGCTTGAGAACCACGAGAAGAGCAGAGTGGCGCTCTCGCCAGGTACGCACTGCATTCTTCCCATTGAACGCTTGCGCGCAATGTTAGGCAAACAGCGGGGCACTGCGGCATTCGGGGTATTGGAAGAAGTCTCGCAGTATTTGACGCAGCGCCAAGTTTCTGGTGTGCCCCTCGAAGATCTTCAGGCGCAGTTTCATGGGTTTATGCGGGGCCCCATCGCGGTCGCACGCGGGTACACGCGTGAACAACTAATCGACGCTGCAGTTAGAAGCGTCAGCGCCTTCGGCAAAGTAGATGACTTTTTCGACGAGAGCGAACCTCGCGATACGCCACGCCACACGATACGTACGGCTCAGTTCCTGAAGACCCTCAAACGTGAAGTCGCTGGCGATGATCCTGCGATCAAGGCTCGGTTCGAAAAAACCGTTCGCCCTAGTATTGAGCTTCCTGAACTCACCGTTGACTACGCATTTCGGCGCTGGATGCTTCAGATCACCAGCCTGCCTGCCACCGTTAAACAGGCGGCACACGCCTTGCGGGAATCTCAAAGCAAACTGTATGAGATTGATCTCATCCGAAAAAACATGCAGGGCAATGAGGTAACACCTGTGCTACTCGTCAACGAAGATGTCCTGTACAACTTGCCGTTGTCTTCCATCGCCGAAGACGAAGCGAACAAGATGCTCGATCGTTTAGACCGGCTCGCGAAATCAAACGGCCTCGAGCTGCTACGTGCCTCGTCGCCTTTTGAAGCTGCCGACGTCGTCGCCGCCTGGTCCTGAACAAAGAGGAAAGCTGCATCCAGCTATAGCCGGATGCTTTCAAAAGGCTAACGCCCCGATGATCGCCCCTTGACGAATACCTACGTCCTGCGACGGTGAAGACGCTAGCGAAAGTCCCGGCTGGCCGCCGACCCGGCCAACCGGCCCAGCAGCGGCGTGAGGTCCTCGATCCGCGAAGCGATCAGGTTCTTCACGATGCCTTCGCGCTGCCAGGTGCCGTGCACCGTCATGAGCCGCGCGCCGAGCAGCTCTCCAGCCGCTGCACTTCGCGCAGGCTCTTCCACACGATCACCTGCACCACGCCGGTCTCGTCTTCGAGCGAGACGAAGATCGTGCTCTTGGCGGTCTCCGGCAGCTGGCGCAGAGTGACGATGCCGCAGTGGCGGACCTCTTCGCCGTCGTCGACCGCTTCGAGGTCCTGCGCGCTCATCAGGCCGCGCAGGGTCAGACGCTCGCGCAGCAGGCCATCGGGTGGCGAAGGCGCGGCGTCAGGACGGCGTCGAGCCCGCCGGGTACCCGATGTGGAGGCACCCTTGGAGCGAGTCGCCGGTTGCGGCGGTCCTCGACCACCACCCACAATCCAGCACTCGTGCGGGTCGGGGGCCAATTCACGGTGTTCCGAGCACCACTCCAACACAGGCCCGGCGTCGCCGCCTCGCTTATCCTGCGGCCCGGAGGTAGAGCATGGAACACTTTTGGCAATGGGCGCTTTCGGTCCTTGGCAGCGGGGCGTTCGCGCTTGCGTTGATGCGTATCGCTGGCTATCTCGGGCGAAGCCAGCTTGATCACCTGCTGGCGAAGAACATCGAGGTATTGAAGGCCGAACACCAGCGGGATCTCGAACTGGTGAAAACTGAGCTCAGCAAGAGCATCGAGATAACGAAGTCCGATCTGCAGCGACTATCGAACGAGCATAGCGTCAAGTTTCAGAAACTGCACGAGCATCGCGCGGCGGTCATCTCCCGCCTCTACTCTCTGCTCGTTCGCACGCTTTGGGCCGCCGACAGTTTCCTGAGCCCAATGGAGTTCGCAGGCGAGCCTTCAAAAAAGGAGAAGGCCGTTGCTGCTCAAAACAGCATCGCGAGGACATTCCGCTACTTCGATCGGCATCGCATTTATCTGCCCGAGGACGTGTGCAACTCGTTCGACGCGCTCATCCGAGAAGTGCGCTCGCAGGTCATTCACTTCAATGTCTACATCCGGTTTGACGATGACTTCATCAATGAGCACACGGCGCAAGCCAAGATGGACGCTTGGACAAAGAGCTACACAGTGCTCACGGAAAAAATCCCCGCGGCTCGCCGCCTGCTAGAAATGGAATTTCGGGGGCTGTTGGGAGAGCCCGCTCCCGAGACAGGTGAGACAGGCGCCCTCACGTCGAAAAAGAGCTAGGCGGCCTTGATCGGCACCACTTGGCCGGCCGGCGCGCGCTCAGCGCTAAGGGCTCGATGGCATCGGCGTACCGCCGGCGGATGGTCCCGGCGGCGCCGCGTTCGTCAGCGATGCGCGCCAGTTCTCCCGCTCGCGTGTAAGCCAGCCGAATTAGGCAAGTGCGCTCACCGGCGACGGCCGCCCACGTAGTGACTGCCCTTGCCGCTGCTGCTGCGCCCGCCGACGCGCCGGCTGCCCGATCGATTGGCCGCCTCGAAAATCGGCGCAGACAAAGCGCCAGCAGGGTTGAATCCCAAGCTGCCCGGCATGGCCAGGGAAGCTGCGTTGGAACTACCGGCGGCAGCAACCAGCAGGAATGCGAGCAGTGTTGTCTTCATGGTTTGGGTCTCCTCGTGCCGAGCTGGGTCGGGCGCCCGGCTTCCCCGCAAATCAGTGAACGGCTTGACGCGATGCTCTCATGTTGCAAGCGCATAAGCGAGGCCTTTGGATACCGTGTTTGTGGGAGGCAAACCAACAGCTACCCAGACAGACTGCAGGTGGGGCGGAGATTCAGGCCGGTGAGCGGCACGGCTCTGGATGCTGCCGATGGGCAGCAACCCTAGATTGCCCCGCGTGTCCGGACAAGAAAATGCATAGGCAGAGGGGATGCCATCGGAGTTGCCGATACCTGCCGGACCATAGCAAGCTGAAGAATCAGAACAGGCATTGAGCATGGATATCTTGATTGGGCTGGTCGTTCTCGTTGTCCTCATCGCAGGTGTAAATGCCTGGATGAAAAGTGAAGCACGGAAGCGCCGACGAGCGGCTCTGCTTACGAAATACGGCAACCCCGATATCGTTGACCGGATCATGTCATGCAGCTTCTGGCAGGGCCAAACAGACGAGCAACTCAGCGACTCGCTGGGCAGCCCAGCCGACGTCGAATCACGCGTGATGAAGACAAAGCACCGTGAGATCTGGAAATACCATCCCGCAGGGAAGAACCGATATCTGCTGCGCGTGACGCTCGAGAACGGCACAGTCGTCGGTTGGGAACAGAAATGAAGTTCGGTATCCGCAAGCCGTCGATTCGCAAGTCCATCGCAGCGCGAACCTCCCTCAAGCGCGTGGTGCGCCATAGCCTCGGCTTCAAAGCGCCTCGCGGTTGGGGTTGGCTGACGAACCCCAAGCGAGCCGCTCGGAACCGCATCTACAACCGCACGACGATCAGCTTTTGGGGCATCTTGGGCGCAATTTTCAAAGGCCTGCTTGGCGGTTCGCGGAGACGGCGTTGAGCGTGGGCCCCCGCTGCTCCGGTTTGCCGGTCTTCCAGTGCCCATGCCAAGCCCGACCACTGCCTCGAAGGTGTTACCGACGCTGATGCGCGCGATGAGCTTAGCATCCACCTTGGTCTGGGCCGGATCTGTGCCGTCCTTCACCACATGGCGTGCATCATCTCGATGCATGTCGCGCCTGCCAGGGTCACCTCTGGGTAGCTGACGATCGCGAGTCTCTTTTCCTTGCCGTTGAAGCGGTACTTCCAGCGCCAGAGCTTGCTGCCCGTGGCGGTGACTTCCAGGTGGAGACCGCCACTGTCGGCGAAGCGTTGGCAGG
This sequence comes from Variovorax sp. efr-133-TYG-130, assembly GCF_030208835.1. Classification (NCBI taxonomy): domain Bacteria; kingdom Pseudomonadati; phylum Pseudomonadota; class Betaproteobacteria; order Burkholderiales; family Comamonadaceae; genus Variovorax; species Variovorax sp. efr-133-TYG-130. The sequence continues at coordinate 16,073 of NZ_JARVTD010000013.1, forward strand.
CGCGGCCTTCAGAGCAATTCGCGTTTTTGCAGGCGGTGTCTGTGAGCGGCAGTTGGGGGCATTTTGGGAGAGGAGTCGCCCGATGCCTACTCGGATGCCAACCGACTGTCGGTATGGGACAGTGTTTGAAGGCGGGGAATCTTCCGAAATGCTGGGGCACAGAATCGGCTAAGGCCTTGATTCTGCGGCGCTTTCGGTGGGGGATGGTCAAAAAAATAGCCCCTTGCGGGGCCATTCTTGGAGGAGAGGGAGGGATTCGAACCCTCGGTACTATCGCTAGTACGCCTGATTTCGAGTCAGGTACATTCGACCACTCTGCCACCTCTCCGGTGCTGTCGAGCCTCTGATTATAGCGGAGAAATTTCCGCTATTTGAAGCCCTGCGCCTCAGGCGCGCAAAACTTCGGCGCCGCCGATGTACGGCCGCAACGCGGCCGGCACGTTGATCGAGCCGTCTTCGTTCTGGTGGTTCTCCAGCACGGCCACCAGCGCGCGGCCCACGGCCAGGCCGGAGCCGTTGAGCGTGTGCACGAGTTCGTTCTTGCCCTGCGCGTTCTTGAAGCGAGCCTGCAGGCGCCGCGCCTGGAAGGCTTCGCAGTTGGAGACCGAGCTGATCTCGCGGTAGGTGTCCTGCGCCGGCAGCCAAACCTCGAGGTCGTAGGTCTTGGTGGAGCCGAAGCCCATGTCACCCGTGCACAACAGCACCACACGGTACGGCAGCTCCAAGGCCTGCAGCACGGCTTCGGCGTGCCCCGTCATCTCTTCGAGCGCGTCGTAGCTCTTTTCCGGGTGCACGATCTGCACCATCTCGACCTTGTCGAACTGGTGCTGGCGGATCATGCCGCGCGTGTCGCGGCCGGCGCTGCCGGCTTCGGAGCGGAAGCACGGCGTGTGGGCCGTGACCTTGATCGGCAGTTGCGACTCGGCCACCACCTCGTCGCGCACGAAGTTGGTCAGCGGCACTTCGCTGGTGGGAATGAGGTACAGCGCCGAATGGTCGGGCGCCGGCTCGCCGTCCTGGCCGCCCTTCTTCGCGGCGAACAGGTCGCCCTCGAACTTGGGCAACTGGCCGGTGCCGCTGAGCGTGGCGGCATTGACGATGTAGGGCACGTAGCACTCGGTGTAGCCGTGCTTCTCGGTCTGCATGTCGAGCATGAACTGCGCGAGCGCGCGGTGCAGGCGGGCGATCGGGCCCTTCATCACGGTGAAGCGCGAGCCCGCGAGCTTGGCGCCCATCTCGAAATCGAGGCCCAGAGGCGCGCCCAGGTCGACATGGTCCCTGGCGGCAAAGCCCAGCGGCTTGGCGTTGGCGCCGGCGCCGCCCTGCGGGGCCCAGCGGCGCATTTCGACGTTGCCGCTCTCGTCTTCGCCCAGCGGCACGCTGGCGTGCGGCAGGTTGGGCACGGCGAGCAGCAGGGCCTGCAGTTCGGGCTGGATTTCTTCCAGGCGTTTGGACTGCGATTCCTGCTCGGCCTTGAGCGCGTTGACTTCGGCCATCAGCGCATCCACCGACTCGCCCTTGGCCTTGAGCGGGCCGATCTGCTTGTTCAGCGAATTGCGGCGCGCCTGGATTTCCTCGGTGCGGGTTTGCAGCGTCTTGCGCTCGGCCTCGAGCGCGGTGAACGCCGACACGTCGAGGTAAGGCTGGTTTTTCTTGCGTTTTTCAAGGCCGGCCACGGCGGAGGCCAGGTCTTTGCGGAGCAGGGTGATGTCGAGCATCGGTCGATTTTAGAGGGCGGCTTGTCAGGCGACGGTGGCGGGGTCGACGTTGGCACCGCAGACGATCAGGCACACCTTCTCGCCTTCGCGCGGCACATAGGCGCCCCGTTGCAGCGCGGCCAGCGGCAGCGCGGCGGCCGGCTCCACGGCGAGCTTGAGCTCCTTCCACAGCCACTGCTGCGCGGCGCGGATGGATTCGTCGGACAGCAGCAGCGCCTGCGCGACCTGCTGCTGCGTGATTTCCCAGGCGATGGCGCCGATGCGGCGCGCGCCGAGCGAGTCGGCCGCGATGCCGCCCACTTCGACGTCGACCGGCTCGCCGGCTTCGCGGGCGCGCAACAGGGTCGGCGCCTTCTCGGGCTCCAGCGCCACCACGCGGGCGCGCTTCTCGAACCAGCCGGCGAGGCCGCCGATCAGGCCGCCGCCGCCGACGCTCACGAGCACCGCGTCGGGCAGGCCGCCCTGCGCTTCGATTTCACGGCCCAGCGTACCTGCGCCGGCCACCACCTCGGGCTGGTCGTAGGCGTGCGTGAGCAAGGCGCCGGACTCCTTCTGGCGCGTGAGGCAGGCCGCCAGCGCATCGGGATAGAGCTGGCCGACGACCACCACTTCGGCGCCCAGCGCGCGCAGGCGCGCACGCTTGGCTTCCGGTGAGACACCCGGCAGGAAAACCTGGCAAGGCACGCCCAGCGCCTGCGCCGCGGCGGCGGTGGCGATGCCGGCATTGCCGCCCGAGGCCACGACCACGCCGCTTTCGGGAATGTCGTTGGCCAGCAGCCGGTTCATCATGCCGCGCGCCTTGAAGCTGCCGCTGACCTGCATGTGCTCGAGCTTGAGCCAGACCTCGGCGCCCGGCGCCGTGACGCCGAAGGCGGCCGCCGGCAGCTTCCACAGCGGCGTCTGGCGCAGGAAATGACCGGCGCGCGCGTCCAGCCTGGCGGCGGCGCTCTCGATTTCGGAGCGCCAGCGGTTCGTGTTCTTGTCGTTCAAGAGATGTGTCCGGGAGGGGGGACGTCGTCGAGCTTGAGGCCCTTGGGAAGCGGAAACTTGATGGTTTCCTCGATGCCGTCCATCTTGCGCACGGACACCGCGCCGAAAGCGCGCACGCGGTCGATCACCTCGCGCACCAGCACCTCGGGGGCCGAGGCGCCGGCGGTGAGGCCGATGCGCGTCTTGCCCTCGAACCACTCGGGCTTGAGCTCTTCGGCGGAGTCGACCATGTAGCTCTCGGTGCCCAGGCGCTGCGCCAGTTCGCGCAGCCGGTTGCTGTTGGAACTGGTGGGGCTGCCGACCACGATCACCAGGTCGACCTGCGGGCTCATGATCTTGACCGCGTCCTGGCGGTTCTGGGTGGCGTAGCAGATGTCCTGCTGCTTGGGCTCGCGCACGGCCGGGAAGCGCGCGCGCACCGCGGCCGCGATCTCGGCGGCGTCGTCCACGCTCAGCGTGGTCTGGGTGACGACCGCGAGCTTGTCGGTCTGCCCCGGCGAGACCCTGGCCACGTCTTCCACGTCTTCCACCAGGTGGATGCCGCTGGACAGCTGGCCCATCGTGCCCTCGACCTCGGGGTGCCCCTTGTGGCCGATCATGATGAACTCGTAGCCCTCTTTCGCGAGCTTGGCCACCTCGACGTGCACCTTGGTCACCAGCGGGCAGGTGGCGTCGAAGATCTCGAAGCCGCGGTCGCGCGCCTCCTGCTCCACGGCCTTGCTCACGCCGTGCGCGCTGAAGACCAGCGTGGCGCCGGGGGGCACGTCGGACAGTTCCTCGATGAAGATCGCGCCCTTGGCCTTGAGCTCGTTCACCACGTAGGTGTTGTGCACGATCTCGTGGCGCACGTAGATCGGCGCGCCGAACTTGGCGATGGCGCGCTCGACGATCTCGATGGCACGGTCCACGCCCGCGCAGAAACCGCGCGGCTCGGCCAGGATGACTTCGGAGATGCCTGTGTTCATAGCACGCCGATGAGCTTCACTTCGAAGGTCACGGGCTGGCCGGCCAGCGGATGGTTGAAGTCGAAGCGCACGCCGGTCTCGTTCGATTCGATCACCGCGCCGGCGTAGCTGCCGGTGCCGTCGGGCGTGGGGAACTGCACCACGTCGCCCACGGCGTACTGCTCGTCGGGGTCGCCCATCTGGGCGAGCAGCTTGCGCGCCACCCATTGCTGCATGTCCGGATTGCGCTCGCCGAAGGCCTCGCCGGCGGGAAGCTCGAAGGTGGCGTGGGTGCCCTCTTCCAGGCCCATCAGGCGCTGCTCCATGGCGGGCGAAAGCTCGCCGGTGCCCAGCGACAGGGTCGCCGGCTTGTCGGCGAAAGTGTTGATGATGTCGCCTGCCGGACCGGCCAGCCGGTAGTGCAAGGTCAGGAAGGAGCCGAAAGTCACGACTTGGGACATGGGAGCGGCGGAGGTGGGCAAAGACAAGGTGGGTGTCCCGATAAACTGGACCTCATTTTAAGGACCGGGGCTTCCACCCGGCTCCGCCAAGGTTTCACCCAGGGTTTCATGGCATTCAAGGATCTCCCTCTCGACGCCCGTCCACGCGAAAAGCTCATCTCGCGAGGCGCCGCCGCGCTGGCGGATGCCGAGTTGCTGGCCCTGCTGCTGCGCACCGGCGTCGCGGGCAAGAACGTGCTGCAGCTGGCCCAGCAACTGCTCGAGCGCTTCGGCGGCCTCTCGGGCCTGCTGCACACCGGCCCCGACGACCTCAAGGCCGTCAAGGGCATGGGCGGCACCGCCAAGCGCTCCGAGCTGATCGCGGTGCTCGAGCTGGCGCGGCGCGCCATGGGCGAGAAGCTCAAGGAGCGCACGGTGTTCGACTCGCCCGAGGCGGTCAAGCAATACCTGCAGCTGCACATCGGCTCGCGCCCGCACGAGGTGTTCGTGGTCGTCTTCCTCGACGTGCAGCACCGCCTCATCATGCTGGAAGAAATGTTCCGCGGCACGCTCACGCAGACCAGCGTCTACCCGCGCGAAGTGGTCACGCGCGCCATCCACCACCAGGCCGCGGCCGTGGTGCTGGCCCACAACCACCCCAGCGGCGCCATCGAGCCTTCGCGCGCCGACGAATCGCTCACGCAGACGCTGCGCGCCGCGCTCGCGCTGGTCGACGTGCGCGTGCTCGACCACGTCATCGTGAGCCCCGGCCAGAGCTTCTCGATGGCCGAGAAAGGACTGCTCTGATGCCCCAGCGTTCAACCGCGCTCAAGAACCTCGCCGACCTCAAGCAGGTGCAGCGCGTACTCGCCGAAACCCGCGAGCGCGAAGCAGCCGAGGCGGCCGCGAAGGCCGCCGCCGAACGCAAGCGCGCCGCCGAGAAAGACCTGTTCGCCCGCGCCATCGGCGCCACCGAACCGCTGCGCCGCAAGGCGGCAGTGCCGCTCGCGCCGGAACCGCCGGCCCCCATCCCGGTGCAGCACCAGCTCGACGAGCAGCGCGTGCTGCGCGAATCGCTGTCCGACGAGTTCGACGTGACCACGCTGCTCGACGTGGACGACGCCATGAGCTTTCGCCGTCCCGGCATCGGCACCGACGTGACGGCGCGGCTGCGCAAGGGCGACTGGTCCATCCAGGCCCAGGTCGACCTGCACGGCCTGCGCAGCGACGAGGCGCGCGAAGCGCTCGGCGGCTTCATCCGCAATGCCCACAAGCAGGGTCTGCGCTGCGTGCGCGTGGTGCACGGCAAGGGCCTGGGCTCGCCGGGCAGGCAGCCCGTGCTCAAGACCAAGACGCAGCGCTGGCTGATCCAGAAGAACGAAGTGATCGCCTTCGTGCAGGCGAAGCCCGCGGAGGGCGGCGCCGGGGCGCTGGTGGTACTGCTGGCGCCCGCGCGGCGCTGAGCCACGCGGACGCCGGCCCGGTTTCGGTCAGTTGTTCAGGTCGAGCTTGTAGCGCGATTGACCCTTGCCGCCGCCGTCGTCCGCGGCCAGCAGCGAGATGTTGGCCAGTCCCGCGGCCGTGGCCGCGCCCAGTTGATTCGGCGCCGAAGAGAAGACCACGTTGCCCGCCGTCGCGACCTTGGTGAAGGTCCAGCTGCGCGCTGAACCGTTGGCTGCGCGCGTGATGGTCTTCTTGGCCTTGATGTAGGCGATCAGCACGTCGCGGTTCGCGTCGGGCGAGGGGTAGATCGTCGCGCGGCCGTCCAGCGCGGGAATGAAGCTCGCGCCGCTGGTCGCACGGTAGTTGTTCGTCGCGATGACGAAGTCCTTCGCCGGGTCCATCGGCGCGCCCATGTACATCAGGTTGTTGATGCGGCTGCCCACCGCCTGGGTCACGTCGATCTCGTACTGCACATCCGGCGTGGTGAACATGTCGAAGTTGTAGCCGGGGAAGGTGCTGATCAGCTGCTGATCCGTCGCCAGTGCCGGATCGATCCGGTTGAAGCGCTTGGCGGCGGCTTCGAGCCAGCCCTTGATCTCGGCGCCCGTCACCTTCACTGCGTACACCGTGTTGGGGTAGAGGTACAGGTCGGCCGCGTTGTTGATCGCCACGTTGCCGGCGGCCACGTCCGTGTAGTCGCGGGCGCCTTCATAGCCAGACTTGAAGGGCGCGCTCACCGACAGCACCGGCAGGCTGGCGTACTGCGGCAGGTTGGCCGCGATGTAGTTCTTCACGTAGTCGGCCTGCGCCTGGTTCACGATCTGGATCGCGCCGGGGTCGCCCACGTCCGCGAAGTAGGTGCTCATCTGGAAGTCGGTGGTGCCGATGGGCGTCTTCACATAGGCGATGGTGGCTTGGTGCTGCGTTTCGACCAGCGGCGCGACGCTCGGGTCGGCATCGGCGTAGATCGCCTTGCCCGCGCCGTCCTTGCCGGTCTGCGTGGAACGCGCCTCGACGAAGGTCCTGGTCTTGTCGACGCCCCATGCCTTGCCGTCGTACACCAGGTCGAGCCTGATCAGGCCCAGCGCCTTGCCCCACGAGCTGGCCATCACGGCCGGCACGCCGTTGACGGTGCCTGCGGCGTTGTCCACGCCGGCCTGCGTGTAGCCCGGCTTCGCGCTGCGATCGGGGAACGTGCCATGCTGGTGGCCCATCATCAGAGCGTCGATGCCCGCCACCTTCGACAGGTAGAGGCCGGGGCTTTCCATCGTCGGCGAGTATGGCGACGCATCGAGGCCGCCGTGCTGCAGCGCGACCACGATGTCGGCGCCCTTGGCGCGCAGCTCAGGAATGTATTTGGTGGCGGCTTCGACGGCGCCTTCGGTGCGCACCTTGCCTTCGAGGAAGCGCTTGTCCCAGTTCAGGATGCCGGGCGTGGTGAAGCCGATCACGCCGACCTTCACCGGCACGGTCACGGTCTTGCCGTCGGGCGCCGTGGCGGTGAACTGCCTGGTCACGATGGTGTACGGCGCGAGCAGCGGCTTGCCGCTCTTCACGCTCTGCACGTTGGCCAGCACCATGGGGAAGGTCGGGCCTGCGCACTTCTTGCTGCCGTCCACGCCTTCGACGTCGAGGCCGCCGCCGATCACCTGGTTGAGGAAATCGAGGCCGTAGTTGAACTCGTGGTTGCCCAGCGTGCCGGCGTCGTAGCCGGTGGCGTTCATGGCCTTGTAGATCGACAGCGGCTGTGTGCACGGAACGCGGCTCACCAGGGCTTCGTAGTCGGCCAGCGCCGTGCCCTGGATGGTGTCGCCGTTGTCGAACAGCATCGTGTTCGGGAATTCCTTGCGCGCCGCGTTGATCAGCGTGGCGGTGCGTTCGTAGCCGTACGACTTGTCTTCGGCGAGCTTGAAGTAGTCGTAGCTGCGCACATTGGCGTGCAGGTCGGTGGTCTCCAGCAAGGCGACCGTGGCGCGCGTGCCCTTGGCAACGGGTGCCGGCGTGGTGTCGGTCGTGGGTGTGGACGCGACCGGGGGAAACACGGTGCCGCCACCACCGCTGCCGCCGCCACAGGCGGTCAGCACGGCGGCGATCACGGCGGCACAGGTGGACATGGGGGCAAGGCGCAATAGCGACGCGGCCGCTGCGTTTTTCATCGAGAACTCCCTCTGCAGTATTGGAGAAGGAAGCAGTCTCTGAAAGCGCAATGACAGGCTGGTGAACCCGGCCTGACTTGCGGCGCAATTACGACAGGTGGTTTTTCAGGGGAATCGAAGCATCGGCAATCACCGCCGGATCGGGGCTGCGGCCCGCTTCGAGCAGCTTGCGGCTCATCATGTGGTCGACCGGTGCGTTGACCGATTCGACGCACACCAGATGCCCATCGACATAGTGGAAGAGCGAGAACGCATTGGGGTTCGCGCCCGGGCCGGGACGGCGCACGCTGGTCAGTCCCGCCGTGCCTTCTGCCGGCATCAGGCCCACCATCTGCAGCCGCATGCTGCCCTGGTCGGACCAGAACCACGCCACCGCGTCGTGGTCGCGTGCCGCGCCTGTCAGCGTGGCGACTGCCGTGCGCGCCTGGTCGTTCGCGTTCTGCACCGACTCGAGCCGCAATGCGCGGCCCGCGCGGCGATCAGGGAAGCGCGTGCAGTCACCCACGGCCAGCACGCCGGCGGCGCTGGTCTGCATCTGTGCGTCGACCACGATGCCGTCGGCGCACTCGATGCCGGCCGCCTGCGCGAGCGCGGTCTCGGGCACGGCGCCGATGCCCAGCAGCAGCAGGTCGACCGGCTGCTTCACGCCGTTGACCTGCACCGACACCAGCCGGTCGCCTTCGACCTCGAACGCGCCCGTCTGCGCACCGAGTACGATGTCGATGCCTGCCGCGCGATGCGTGGCCAGCACGTGTGCCGACAGCTCGGGCGACACCGCGCGGCCCAGCAGGCGCGGCGCGCTTTCGATCACCTGCACCGACTTGCCCAGCGCCTTGGCCGTTGCCGCCACTTCGAGCCCGATGAAGCCGCCGCCCAGCACCGTGACAGTCTCGGCCGATGCGAGCCGGGTGCGCAGGCGATGCGCCTCGTCCGCGGCGCGCAGGCTGGCGACGTTCTCCAGGCCAGGCTTCAGGTCGGGCATCTGGCGCGCACGCGTGCCGGTGGCCAGCACCAGCCGCTCCCAAGGCAGCACGGCGCCCGAACGCAGCGTGACGGTGTGCGCCTCGCGGTCGATGGCCACGGCCGCGTCGCCCAGGTGCAGCGTGATGCCCGCCTCGCGGTACCAGTCGGCAGCCTTGTGCGGCTGCGTCGTTTCCTCAGCGCTCTTGAGGAAGGCCTTGGACAGCGGCGGACGGTGATAGGGCTCGCAGGCCTCTTCGCAGACCAGGTGCACACGCGCGCCCTGCCCCGCTTCAGCCAGGCCGGCACAGAGCTGGGCCGCGGCGTGGCCGCCGCCGATGATGACGATGGAGTTCATTGGAAAGCGTCTTTCGGAGTCGTTATGTATTCGGTCGCGCTGTGGCCGCGTCATTCGCCGCGGTTGCGCATCCAGTCGGCGGTCTTGAAGAAGGAGTCACGCAACCTCGCGCGCAGGTCTTCCGGCACGCCCGTTTCACCCATGGCCTGGTCCATGCAGGCCAGCCACTGGTCGCGTTCCTTGATGCCGATGGTGTGGCCGCCGATGCTCTGCGGCAGGTGGCGCGCGCGCAGCATCGGGTGGCCGAAGCGGTCGGTGTAGTGCTGCGGGCCGCCGAGCCATCCGCACAGGAACCAGAACAGGCGCTGGCGTGCGTTGTCGAGGCTGGTGCCGTGCACCGCGCGCAGCTGCGCGTAGGCGGGCTCGAGGTCCATCAGGTCGTAGAAGCGCTCGACCAGCGCCTCCACCTTCGGCTCGCCGCCGATCCAGTCGAACGGCGTGCCGGCGGGCGGCTTTTCTTGAATCTGCATGGGCGCAAGTATCCGTGCCGCAGGTGCTCAGGCCTGCACGAGGTTCGGAATGCCCACGTCGGGGTTCACGTCGGCCTCGTAGTCCACGCCTTCCACCCCGAAGCCGAAGAGCCGCAGGAACTCGGCCTTGTAGCCCGCGAAGTCGCTGATGGCGTTCAGGTTCTCGTCGGTCACCTGCGGCCAGAGTTCGAGCACGCGGGCCTGCACCTGCGGCGCCAGTTCCTTGTAGTCGGCGCGCAGGCGGCCTTCGTCGTCGATGTGCGGTGCGCCGCCGCAGAGGCTGTCGGCGTAGAGGCCGTGCACCTGCTCGATGCAGCCCTCGTGCGTGCCCTGCGCCTTCATCACCTTGAACAGCAGCGACAGGTACAGCGGCATCATCGGAATCGCCGAGCTGGCCTGCGTGACGACCGCCTTCAGCACCGATACCCGCGCGTCGCCGCCCTTCGCGGCCAGCGTCTCGCGAATGCCCAGCACCTTCTGGTCGAGGTCTTTCTTGGCCGCGCCGATGGAGCCGTTCCAGTAGATGTCGTGCGTGATCTGCTCGCCCAGGTAGGTGAAGGCGGTGGTCCTGGCGCCGTCGGCCAGCACGCCGGCCTGCTGCAGGGCGTCGATCCACATCTGCCAGTCTTCACCGCCCATCACGGCCACGGTGTTGTCGATCTCTTCCTGTGTCGCGGGCTCGAGCACCGATTCCTTCACGGTGCCGCTGTCGGTGTCGAGCCCGCGCAGGGTCACCGGCTTGCCGATGGGCTTGAGCACCGAGTTGAAGACCTGGCCAGTCTTCGGATGCGTGCGGCGCGGCGCGGCCAGGCTGTAGACCACGAGGTCGACCTGCCCCAGATCGGCACGGATGGCGTCGATGGTCAGCTGCTTCACCTCGTCGGAGAAGCCGTCGCCGTTGATGCTCTTCGCATAGCGGCCCTCGGCCTCGGCGGCGCGATGGAACGCGGCGGTGTTGTACCAGCCGGGCGAGCCGGGGCGGTTCTCGCTGCCCGCGCGCTCGAAGAACACGCCGAGCGTGTCGGCGCCGCAGCCGAAGGCGGCGGTGATGCGCGCGGCCAGGCCATAACCGGTGGACGCGCCGATGACCAGCACCTTCTTCGGGCCGCCCGAGATGGGAGGCCGGGCCTTGACGTAGTCGATCTGTTGCCGGACGTTGGCTTCGCAACCCGTCGGATGGGTCGTCACGCAGATGAAGCCGCGCACACGCGGTTTGATGATCATGGAGAACTCGCTGGATGGGATATCTGGAAAGAGCGGCCGGGGCATGCCTGGGGAGAGCACGCTTTTGTTCGCGACCGGCCGGTCGGCGACGTGAATTTAACCCAGCGCGAAAGCCGCACCTTCAGCAGCCCCACAGGCATGCACAGGCCGGCGTGCCACTCATAGCCCCGCGCACATGTCGATATATGAATTGACCATTTAATGATCCGAGGTTTTATTGATATGGTCTCGCCCTGCTTTCCCTGAAGGAGAAGAACATGCGCTTGAACCTGATTGCCGCGGCAGTTGCCGCCTCCTCCCTGCTGCTCGGCACCGTCGCACACGCTGACCAGCTGGCCGACATCAAGAAGAAGGGCGAACTGGTCGTCGGCGTGCTCGGCACCGACGAGCCGGCGACCTTCATCGATCCGAAGACGCGCCAGATCGTCGGCTACGAGGTCGATCTGGTGAACGCCATCGCAAAGAAGATCGGCGTGAAGCCGGTGCTCAAGCAGATCGCGGTGGCCGCGCGCATTCCGGAACTGCAGCAGGGGCACGTCGACCTGGTGGCCGCAGGCCTCACGCACAACAAGGAGCGCGAGGCGCAGATCGACTTCTCGCTCACCACCTTCGTCACCGGCCAGAAGGCCATCGTGAAGAAGGACAGCGGCATCACCGACGTGCCGCAGCTCGCCGGCAAGAAGGTGCTGACCATCCGCGGCGGCACGCAGGAGCCGAACATCCGCAAGGCCGTGCCCAACGTCGAGGTGGTCACCTTCGACACCAGCCAGCAGGCCTTCCAGGCGCTGCAGCAGGGCAAGGGCGTGGGCTATGTGGACGACGAGGCCGCGCTGCTGCGCAGCTACGCCAAGCTGGGCCCGCAGAAGGCGCAATACGTGGTGCTCAAGCAGAACCTGAGCACCGAGGCACTGGCCATCGGCATCAAGAAGGGCGAGGCCGGCCTGAAGGCGGTGGTGGACGACACGCTGCGCGAGCTCGAGAAATCGGGCGAGGCCGAGAAGATCTTCATCAAGTGGTATGGCCCGAACACGGCGTCGGGCTTCCAGACGCGCGACTTCAAGCTCGACAGCGACAAGATCGACTGAGCCTGTCTTTCTCCTTCCCCCGCCGGGGGAAGGCCGGGATGGGGGCGCGTGGCCCCGCCCCCTCGCGACGGTGATACTGTCGCCCCTCATGCCCCTGTTCGACTATTCCTTGCTGCTCACCGGCAAGTACCACGACATGCTGGTCGCGGGCCTGCTGCTGTCGCTGCAGCTGCTCGCGGCCGCGCTGGTGCTGGCCCTGCCCATCGCGCTGGTGGTGGCGCTGCTGCGGCTGTCGCCCTTCGCGCCGCTGCGCTGGCTCGGCTTTGCGTACGTGGAGTCGATCCGCAACATCCCGCTGCTCGCGCACATGCTGTTCTGGTACTTCGGCGCGCCCGAGCTGCTGCCCGAGGGCATCAAGCAATGGCTCTATGCGGGGCACATCGAGGCCTTCAGCGCGGTGATCGCGCTGGCGCTGTACACGGCGGCCTTCATGGCCGAGGACATCCGCAGCGGCATCCGCGCGATTCCGCTGGTGCAGTTCGAAGCCGGGCGCGCGATGGGCTTCAGCTACCTGGCCACCATGCGCCGCGTGGTGCTGCCGCAGGCGCTGCGCGTGACTGTTCCGCCGCTCATCTCGCAGACGCTGAGCCTTTGGAAGAACACTTCCATCGCCACCGTGATCGGCGTGGCCGAGCTGATGTACCAGGCCGGGCAGGTCGAGAGCGCGACCTTCCGCAGCTTCGAGTCGTTCGCGTTCGCGAGCGCGGCGTACCTCACCGTCTCACTGGCCATCACAGGGCTGGCAACTTGGTACCACCACCGCTATCCGGTGCGGACGATATGAAGCACTCCCCCAGGCTGCGCGCACTTCGTGTCGCTTCTCCTCCCCCCTCGCCGGGGGCAACACCGGCGGCCCGGCAAAGCCGGTTCCGCGGTGTTTTCGGCCTCGGCCGTGCCGGTTCCGCGCATCGCGAGCCATGTGAAGCGGGAGCTGAGCGCTGATGCTTCAGATCATCAACGACTACTGGGTCTACTTCCTCATCGGGCAGTACCCGAACGGCCCGCTCGGCGGGCTGGTGCTCACGCTGCTGCTGGCCTCCTGCGGGCTGGCGCTCGCGCTGCCGCTGGGCATCGTGCTGGGCCTGGCGCGCGTGAGCCCGTGGCGCTGGCTGCGCTGGCCGGTCACGGGCTTCGTGTTCGTGGTGCGCGGGCTGCCGCTCCTGATGGTGATCTTCTGGGCCTACTTCTTCCTGCCCAGCGTCACCGGCGTGAAGACCGACCAGTTCACCACCATGCTGATCGCGCTGGTGGTGTTCGATGCCGCCTATCTCGCCGAGATCGTGCGCGCCGGCATCCAGGGCCTGCCGCGCGGGCAGATGGAAACCGCCCGCGCGCTCGGCCTGGGCTACGGCCGCGCGATGCGGCTCGTGGTGCTGCCGCAGGCGCTGCGCAGCATGCTGCCTTCGCTGGTGAACCAGTTCGTCTCGACCATCAAGGAAACCTCGCTGGGCTACATCATCGGGCTGGCCGAGGTGTCGTTCATCGCGACGCAGATCAACACGCAGGTGTTCACCAAGCCCGCGCAGATCTACCTGATATTGGGCGGTACGTATTTCATTCTCTGCTTCGGCCTGTCGCGCTTCGCCTACTGGCTCGAACGCCGGCTCGCGCGCCGCGGCATCTCCACAGCCACCGCCAAGGTGTCCGCATGATCGAACTCGAAAAAGTCAACAAGTGGTACGGCAGCTACCACGCGCTGGTCGACGTGACCGAGACCATCCGCAAGGGCGAAGTCGTCGTGGTGTGCGGGCCGTCGGGCTCGGGCAAGTCGACGCTGATCCGCACCGTCAACCGGCTGGAGCCGATCCAGTCGGGCCGCATCGTGGTCGACGGGCAGGACATCCATGCGCCGGGCCTGGACGTGAACGCCTTCCGCTCGCGCATCGGCTTCGTCTTTCAGCAGTTCAACCTGTTCCCGCATCTCACGGTGCTGCAGAACTGCACGATGGCGCCCATGCAGCTGCGCGGCCTCACGCGCAAGGAAGCCGACGAGCGCGCGATGGCGCTGCTGCACCGCGTGGGCCTGTCGAACAAGGCCGACGCATGGCCGAGCGAGCTGTCCGGCGGCCAGCAGCAGCGCGTGGCCATTGCGCGCGCGCTGGCCATGCAGCCGCCGCTGATGCTGTTCGACGAACCCACCAGCGCGCTCGACCCCGAGATGGTCGGCGAGGTGCTGCTGGTGATGCGCGACCTCACGCGCGACGGCATGACGATGGTCTGCGTGACGCACGAGATGGGCTTCGCGCGCGAGGTGGCCGACCGCGTGCTGTTCATGGACGAAGGCAAGGTGCTGGAACGCGCCACGCCCGACGACTTCTTTAACCGCCCGCAGCATCCGCGCGCGCAGCAGTTCCTGTCCGACATCCGATCCCCTTTCTCGAGAGACGCATGACCGACGCATCGCTCCCCCTCATCGACGTTTCGGCGCTCGTTGCCGGCTCCCTCGGGCGCGAGGCCGTCGCCTCGCAGATCGGCGCCGCCTGCCGCGCGCACGGCTTCTTCTACGTGACCGGCCACGGCGTCGACCCCGCGCTGGTGCGGCGGCTCGAAGATCTGAGCCACCGCTTCTTCGACCTGCCCGAGGAAACCAAGATGCAGTGGCGCATGGCCCTGGGCGGTCGCGCATGGCGCGGCTACTTTCCGCTCGGCGGCGAGCTAACCTCCGGCCGGCCCGACTGGAAGGAAGGCCTCTACCTGGGCACGGAGCTGCCCGCCACGCACCCGCTGGTGCAGGCGAAGACGCCGGTGCATGGGCCCAACCTGTTCCCCGACGTGCCGGGCTTTCGCGAAACCATCCTCGACTACATGGCGGCCGTCACGCAACTCGGCCACCGGCTCATGGAAGGCATCGCGCTGAGCCTGGGCCTGCCGGCCGGCTACTTCGCCGAGCGCTACACGGGCGATCCGCTGATCCTGCTCCGCCTGTTCAACTATCCGTCGCAGCCGGTGCCGGAGGGCCTGGACGTGCAATGGGGCGTGGGCGAGCACACCGACTACGGGCTGCTCACGATCCTGCACCAGGACCACATCGGCGGCCTCGCGGTGCATACGCCCGGCGGCTGGATCGACGCGCCGCCGGTCGCGGGGTCGTTCGTCTGCAACATCGGCGACATGCTCGACCGCATGACCGGCGGGCTCTACAAGTCGACGCCGCACCGCGTGAAGCGCAACACCTCGGGGCACGACCGGCTGTCGTTTCCGCTGTTCTTCGACCCGAACTTCGAGGCGCGCGTGCAGCGCATCGAGGGCCTGTCGGGCGCCGAGGCACGCGACGACAGCGCCGAGCGCTGGGACCGCGCCAACGTGCACGCCTTCAGCGGGCGCTACGGCGACTACCTGCTGGCGAAGGTGTCGAAGGTGTTCCCGCAGCTGCGCGACGAAGTGCTCTGAACAGCCGGCGACGGCTCGTCGAGAAAGGCGTCTTCCCAGCGCTCGATGTCGGCGTCGGGGTCCGAAATGGGCACGAGCTTGTCGCTGCGGCAATAGAAGGTCCAGCCCTCGAACAGCACGTCGTAGTACGTGCCGGGCAGGTAGCGCTCGCTCGGCGCTTCGTAGGGCGGCGAAACCACTTCCACGATCCGGCCCACCGCACGCTCGGTGAAGGGCGACGCCAGGCAGCTGTCGACCACATGGCAGAGCGTGCCGATCTTGATCATGCGGGTTGCTTTCCCTGCGTCCCGGCCGGCGACGGAAACCAGCGCGGCAGGTGCGGCACCGCGTCGTGCAGCGACTCGAGCACATGGAACGCCCGGCCAGTGATGGCCTCGGGCGGATGCTTGAGGTCGGGCACCACCACGACCCGCAGCCCCGCCGCCAGCGCCGCCTTAGCGCCGTTCTCGCTGTCCTCGAAGGCGATGCACTCCGCCGGATCGACGCCCAGCCGCTCGGCTGCCAGCAGGTAGAGCGCCGGATCGGGCTTGGCGCGCGCCACCTCGTCGCCGCCCGCGAAGGCCGAGAAATGGTGCAGCAGGCCCAGGCTGCCGAGGCAGGCCTGGATCTGCCCGCTGGTCGACGACGAAGCCACGGCGCAGCGCGTGCCGCGCCCACGCAGCGCAGCCAGGAACTCGGCCGCGCCGGGCTTGACGGGAAACAACGGCGTGCCGTCGGAGCGCTCAAGCTGCAGGCGCCGGCGCACATGGGCCGCGGCGTGGTCGTAGGCGTCCGGCCCGCCCAGCAGCGACGCCAGGATGTGCTGCGACTCGGTCATGGCCAGCCCCACCACCTGCAGGTACTGGCTGTGCGAAAGCTCGATGTCGAGCGTGCGGGCGGCCTCGATCCAGGCGGCCATGATCGGGCGCTCCGAATCGATCAGCAGCCCGTCCATGTCGAAAATTGCGGCGGCGAACATCGGGGCATCCTAATGAAAAAGGGGCCGAAACGGCCCCTTTGAAACAAACAACCGCTGCGCGCGCTGCGGTTCGGCAGCCTGGTCAGTCGCGCGCCAGCGCCCGGTTGAGCCCCAGCGCGGCCAGCGTGGCGACGGCACCCGACAGCAGGTACACGCTCACATAGGCCAGGCCGAAGTGTGCCGACAGGCCCAGCGCGACCAGCGGCGCGAACGCAGCGCCGACCAGCCATGCCACGTCGGCCGTCAGGGCGGCACCCACGTAGCGGTACTTGGGCGCGAAGTTCGAGGTCACGGCGCCGGCTGCCTGGCCGTACGACAAGCCCAGGATCACGAAGCCCACCAGGATGAAGATGTCCTGGCCGATGCGCCCGCCGTCGAGCAGCGTGGGCGCGAAGCCGCTGAACGCGGCGATCACTGCAGCCAGGCCGCCCAGCGTGAAGCGGCGGCCGATGCGGTCGGCCAGCAGGCCCGAGGCCACGATGCCGGCGGCGCCGAGCACAGCGCCGATCATCTGCACGACCAGGAATTCGGTGACGGACTGGTCGGAATACAGCGTGATCCAGGACAGCGGGAACACGGTGATCAGGTGGAACAGCGCATAGCTGGCCAGCGCGGCGAAGGCGCCGATCAGCACGTTCGAGCCTTGCGAGCCGACCAGTTCGGTCACGCTGGTGGGTTCCAGTTCGCGCTCTTCGAGCAGGCGGGAGTATTCGTCGGTCGCCACCAGGCGCAGGCGGGCGAACAGCGCCACCACGTTGATCGCGAAGGCCACGTAGAAGCTGTAGCGCCAGCCCCAGTCGAGGAAGTCTTCCGACGGCAGGCTCGAATACAGGTACGCGAACAGCGCGCTGGCGATGAAGAAGCCGATGGGAGCGCCCAGCTGGCCCAGCATGGCGTACCAGCCGCGGCGGTTGGCCGGCGCGTTCAGCGCGAGCAGCGACGGCAGGCCGTCCCACGAGCCGCCCAGCGCCAGGCCCTGGCCGAACCGGAACACCGACAGCAGCACGATGGCCGTGAAGCCCAGGCTGGCGTAGCCCGGCAGGAAGGCGATGCCGGCGGTGGACGTGCCGAGCACGAAAAGCGCCAGGGTCAGCTTGGCTTCCCGCCCGAACCGTCGCTGGATGGCCATAGAGATGACCGTTCCGAACGGACGCGCAATGAAGGCGAACGAGAAAATCAGGAAAGAGTAGAGAACGCCTTCAAGATGTTGCTCGAACGGGAAGAAGACCGCAGGAAACACCAGCACCGAGGCGATGCCGTAGACGAAAAAGTCGAAATATTCGGATGCGCGGCCGATGATCACGCCAACCGCGATCTCGCCGGGGGCGATGTGCGAGTGGTCGTCACCCTGCCGGGCGCCGGCTTCGGGCGAGTTCGGCAGCGGATGGGCGCCTTGCGGACTGATGCTGGACGTCGTCATTGCTTCTGTAATTCGGGTGTCACCTCAGGAAGTGACACATGGGATCATGGACAACCTATAGCGTCTCACCGAAACACATTTACCGCCATAGGACAAAACGTCCAATAGGCGAAACCCGTCTTCGGGCGTAGATTGTGGGGTCTTTTTGCGTCGCCCCCGCACCTCTTTTCCCCCGGCATGCACATCCTCAAGAACTTTCGCCGATCGCTCCTGCTGCTTCCCGCCGTCCTCCTGGCGGGCTGCAACACGGTGCTGATGAACCCATCCGGCGACATCGCCCACCAGCAGGGACGGCTCATCGTCGTCTCCACCGTGCTGATGCTGATCATCATCATCCCGGTGATCGCCCTGACCATCTTCTTCGCCTGGCGATACCGCCAGTCGAACAAGGAGGCCACCTACAGCCCCGACTGGGACCACTCCACCCAGCTCGAGCTGGCGATCTGGGCGGCGCCGCTGCTCATCATCATCGCGCTGGGCGCGATCACCTGGATCAGCACCCACGTGCTCGACCCCTACCAGCCGCTGCGCCGCCTCGACGCCCAGCGCCCGATCCCCGCGGACACCAAGCCGCTGGTGGTCGAAGTGGTGGCGCTCGACTGGAAGTGGCTGTTCATCTACCCCGAGCAGGGCATCGCCACGGTGAACGAACTGGCCGCGCCGGTCGACCGCCCGATCAGCTTCAAGATCACGGCCTCCTCGGTCATGAACTCCTTCTTCATCCCCGCGCTGGCCGGCCAGATCTACGCCATGCCCGGCATGGAGACCAAGCTGCACGCGGTGATCAACAAGCCGGGCGAGTTCGACGGCTTCTCCGCCAACTACAGCGGCGCGGGCTTCTCGGGCATGCGCTTCAAGTTCCACGGCCTGAGCGACGGCGACTTCGACCAGTGGGTCCAGAAGGTCAAGGCCGGCAAGGACGGCGAACTCACGCGCGAGCTCTACAAGAAGCTCGAGGCTCCCAGCGAGCGCGAGCCCGTGCGCCACTACGCCGCCGTGGACCCCGCGCTGTACGACGCCATCCTGAACCTGTGCGTCGACCGCAACAAGATGTGCATGAAGGAAATGATGGCCATCGACGCCGACGGCGGCATGGGCAAGCCCGGCGCCTTCAACGTTGCCACCAAGCAAGCCTGGCTGACCGATTCCCTCGACACGCCCAAGCGCAAGTACGTCACCGCGATGTGCACCACCGAAGAATAAGATGTTGCAGAACCTAGACCTGACGAAGCTCGTCTTCGGCCGCCTCACCTGGGAGGCGATTCCCTACCACGAGCCCATCCTGCTCGCGACCTTCGCGGGCGTGGTGCTGGGCGGCATCGCCGTCCTCGGCGCGATCACCTACTTCAAGCTGTGGGGCATGCTGTGGCGCGACTGGATCACCAGCATCGACCACAAGAAGATCGGCATCATGTACATCATCCTGGGCCTGGTGATGCTGCTGCGCGGCTTCGCCGACGCCCTGATGATGCGGGCCCAGCAGGCCATGTCCTTCGGCGACAACGCCGGCTTCCTGCCGCCGCACCACTACGACCAGGTCTTCACCGCCCACGGCGTGATCATGATCTTCTTCGTGGCGATGCCGCTGGTCACCGGCCTCATGAACTTCGTGGTGCCGCTGCAGATCGGCGCGCGCGACGTGGCCTTCCCGTTCCTGAACAACTTCAGCTTCTGGATGACCACCTTCGGCGCCGGCCTCGTGATGGCGTCGCTGTTCGTCGGCGAGTTCGCCAAGACCGGCTGGCTGGCCTATCCGCCGCTGTCGGGCATTCTCTACAGCCCCGACGTGGGGGTCGACTACTACATATGGTCGTTGCAGATAGCGGGGGTGGGCACATTGCTGTCCGGCGTGAACCTGCTGGCGACCATCGTGAAGATGCGCGCGCCCGGCATGACCATGATGAAGATGCCCGTCTTCACCTGGACCGCCCTGTGCACCAACGTGCTGATCGTCGCCGCCTTCCCGGTGCTGACCGCCGTGCTGGCCCTGCTGTCGCTCGACCGCTACGTCGGCACCAACTTCTTCACGAACGACATGGGCGGCAACGCCATGATGTACGTGAACCTGATCTGGATCTGGGGCCACCCCGAGGTGTACATCCTGATCCTGCCGGCCTTCGGCATCTTCTCGGAAGTGGTCTCCACCTTCTCCGGCAAGCGCCTGTTCGGCTACGCCTCCATGGTGTACGCCACGGTCGTGATCACCATCCTGTCCTACCTCGTCTGGCTGCACCACTTCTTCACCATGGGCTCCGGCGCCAGCGTGAACTCGTTCTTCGGCATCACGACGATGATCATCTCGATCCCGACGGGGGCGAAGATCTTCAACTGGCTCTTCACCATGTACCGCGGCCGCATCCGTTTCGAGCTGCCCATGATGTGGACCATCGGCTTCATGATCACCTTCGTGATCGGCGGCATGACCGGCGTGCTGCTGGCCGTTCCCCCGGCCGACTTCGTGCTGCACAACAGCCTGTTCCTGATCGCCCACTTCCACAACGTGATCATCGGCGGCGTGCTGTTCGGCATGCTGGCGGGCATCACCTACTGGTTCCCGAAGGCCTTCGGCTACAAGCTCGACCCGTTCTGGGGCAAGTGCTCGTTCTGGTTCTGGATCGTCGGCTTCTGGTTCGCCTTCATGCCGCTGTACATCCTGGGCCTGATGGGCGTGACCCGCCGCATGAGCCACTTCCAGGACATGTCGCTGCAGATCTGGTTCCAGATCGCCGCCTTCGGCGCCGTGCTGATCGCGCTGGGCATCGCCTCGTTCATCATCCAGCTGGTGGT
Organism: Variovorax sp. efr-133-TYG-130; assembly: GCF_030208835.1. Classification (NCBI taxonomy): domain Bacteria; kingdom Pseudomonadati; phylum Pseudomonadota; class Betaproteobacteria; order Burkholderiales; family Comamonadaceae; genus Variovorax; species Variovorax sp. efr-133-TYG-130. The sequence goes on from NZ_JARVTD010000013.1 coordinate 36,416, forward strand.
GAGCTTCATCCGCCGCGAATCGCTGCGCGACACCACGGGCGACCCGTGGAACGGCCGCACGCTGGAATGGTCGACCTCGTCGCCCCCGCCGGCCTACAACTTCGCGTTCACGCCGCGCGTGCACGACAACGACGCCTGGTCCGACATGAAGGCGCGCGGCTACGAGCGTCCGCTGGAAGGCTTCAGCCCGATCCACATGCCCAAGAACACGGCCGCCGGCTTCATCATCGCTGCGCTGGCAGCGGCGTGCGGCTTCGCGCTGATCTGGCAGATGTGGCTCGTGGCCGGCATCGGCTTCGTCGCGATGCTCGCCGCCACGATCATCCATACCTTCAACTACAAGCGCGACTACCACATCCCCACGGAAGAAGTCGTCCGCACCGAAGAAGCGCGCACGCGCCTGCTGGCAGCCAATGTCTAACAGTTCCGCCCTCTCCCCCAGCCACGCGAACACCGTGGGCAACGCCGCGAGCGTGCCCACCTTCGAGCTGTTCAACGTCCGCAACGAAGACCATCATCCGGAGAACGGGACCCTGCTGGGGTTCTGGCTCTACCTGATGAGCGACTGCCTGATCTTCGCCTGCCTGTTCGCGGTGTACGGCGTGCTGGGCCGCAGCTACGCGGCCGGCCCCTCGGGCGCCGACCTGTTCGACCTGCCGCTGGTGGCGATCAACACCTCGCTGCTGCTGCTGTCGTCCATCACCTACGGCTTCGCCATGCTGCAGATGCAGCAGCGCCGCATGGGCGGCGTGCTGGTGTGGCTGGCCATCACCGGCCTGCTGGGCGCGGGCTTCATCGGCCTCGAGCTGTATGAGTTCGCGCACCTGATCCACGAAGGCGCCGGCCCGCAGCGCAGCGCGTTCCTGTCGTCGTTCTTCGCGCTGGTGGGCACCCACGGCCTGCACGTGACCTTCGGCATCGTCTGGCTCATCGTGCTGATGTTCCAGCTGCCCAAGCACGGCTTCACCGCCGCCAACCGCCGCCGCCTGATGTGCCTGTCGATGTTCTGGCACTTTCTGGACGTGGTCTGGATCGGCGTCTTCACCTTCGTGTACCTGATGGGATCGCTGCAATGAGCGCGCATATCGAAACCGCCGGCCATGGCGCACATGGCCACGACAGCCATGACCACCACGACGATGGTCCGGTGAGCCACAGCACCTTCAAGGGCTACATGACCGGCTTCGTGCTGGCCGTGATCCTCACCGCCATTCCGTTCTGGCTGGTGATGGCCAAGGTGTTCGACAAGCCGAACACCACCGCCCTCGTCATCCTGGCCTTCGCCGTGGTGCAGATCGTGGTGCACATGGTCTATTTCCTGCACATGGACGCCAAGTCCGAAGGCGGCTGGAACATGCTGGCGCTGATCTTCACGCTCGTCGTCGTGGTCATCACGCTGGCCGGTTCGCTGTGGGTCATGTACCACATGAACACCAACATGATGCCGCACTCGATGCACGACATGAAGAACATGCCCTGATGGCGCCGGCAGTCCGCCAGCGCTCCACCGCCGCACGGGTGGCGCTGGCGGTCCTTGCCGCCATCGCCTTCTTCGGCTTTCTCGCGCTCGGCACCTGGCAGGTCGAGCGCAGGGCCTGGAAGCTCGATCTCATCGCCCGCGTCGACCAGCGCGTGCATGCCCCGGCCACCACGGCCCCCGGGCGAAACGAATGGCCCACCGTCAACGCGGCCAACGACGAATACCGGCACATCCGCATCGCCGGCACTTTCCTCCACGACAAGGAAACCCTGGTGCAGGCGAGCACCCGGCTCGGCGCAGGCTTCTGGGTGCTGACCCCGCTGCGCGCGGCCGACGGCACCGTGGTGCTGGTCAACCGGGGCTTCGTGCCTCCCGAGGCGCGCGAGCGCGCGGCCCGCACCGCGGCCGAGCCCCAGGGCGAGACCACCGTCGCCGGCCTGCTGCGCCTCACCGAGCCCAAGGGGGGCTTCCTGCGCACGAACGACCCGGCAGCCGACCGCTGGTTCTCGCGCGACGTGCAGGCCATTGCCGCCGCGCGCGGCCTGGCCGACGTGGCGCCCTACTTCATCGACGCCGAAGCCGCGCCCGCCCCGGCCGGTACGCCGGCCTCCCAAACACCCGCCTGGCCCGCCGCGGGCCTGACCGTCATCGCCTTCCCCAACAGCCACCTGGTCTACGCACTGACCTGGTATGGCCTGGCGCTGATGGTGCTGATCGCAGCCTGGTTCGTGCGCCGCAGCGAAAATGCGGCCGATGCCGACGCCCGCTCCACCCCACAAGATGCCCGCCGCGACTGAGGCCGTCGCGGTCGCGGGGGAGCTTCATGCCCCCCGCGCCGGCGTCGCGAGCCTCGACAACGCCACCGGCCACCAGAACATGCAGCAGCTGATCCAGCTGCGCTGGTTTGCCGTGGTCGGGCAGGTCGTCACCATCCTCGTGGTGCACTACGGCTTCGCCATCCGGCTGCCGCTGGACCACATGCTGCAGGTGCTGACCTGCCTGGCGCTCTTCAACATGGTGAGCCTGCTGCGCGCGCGCAGCCACCGGCGCGTGACCAACGGCGAACTGTTCCTCGCGCTGCTGGTCGACGTGGCCACGCTCACGGCCCAGCTCTACCTGAGCGGCGGCGCCACCAACCCCTTCGTGTTCCTGTTCCTGCTGCAGGTGACGCTGGGCGCGGTGCTGCTGAAGCCCTGGTCGACCTGGACCATCGTGGTCATCACCAGCATCTGCTTTGCCGGGCTGGCGCTGTTCTCGCGTCCGCTGGCGCTGCCGCTGGACCACAACCGGGGCCTCTGGAGCCCCTACATCCAGGGCATGCTGGTGTGCTTTGCGCTGAACGCCGCGCTGCTGGTGATCTTCATCACCCGCATCAGCCGCAACCTGCGCGCCCGCGACGCCCGGCTGGCCGACCTGCGCCAGCGCGCCTCGGAGGAAGAACACATCGTGCGCATGGGCCTGCTGGCCTCGGGCGCGGCGCACGAACTGGGCACGCCGCTGGCCACGTTGGCGGTGATCCTGGGCGACTGGCGCCGGCTGCCGCACTTCAGCTCCGACCCCGAACTGCTGACCGAAGTGGCCGAGATGGAGCTGCAGATCCAGCGCTGCAAGAGCATCGTGAGCGGCATCCTGCTGTCGGCCGGCGAGGCGCGCGGCGAGTCGTCCGAGGAAACCACCGTCAGCACCTTCCTGGACGACCTGATTGAAGAATGGCGCACCACGCGCCCCATCGAGGACTTCGAGTACGACAACCACTTTGGCCGGGACCTGCCCATGGTTTCCGACTCGGCCCTCAAGCAGATGATCTGCAACGTGCTGGACAATGCGCTGGAGGCGTCGCCGCACTGGCTGCGCCTGGAGGCGGCGCACGACGCCGACGCGCTGACGATCACTGTCACGGACGCGGGCCCCGGCTTCCTGCCGGCCATCCTGAAGGAGTTCGGCAAACCCTACCAGTCGAGCAAGGGCCGCCCGGGCGGCGGGCTGGGGCTGTTCCTGGTCGTGAACGTGGCGCGCACCGTCGGCGGCCGGGTCGCCGCGGGTAACCGGCCCGAGGGCGGCGCGATCGTGAAGATCACGCTGCCCCTGGCAGCCATCGTGCTGGAAGAAGAGGAAGACGAGGAAGAGGACGACGAGCAGGAACCCGCGGCCCTCGACCACCACGGCACCACTGAAACACAAGGCCATGACCGAAACCGAAGCTGAGCGCCAGTTGCTGATCGTCGAGGACGACGATGCCTTCGCGCGCACGCTCGGCCGTTCGTTCGAGCGCCGCGGCTACGTGGTGACGCACGCGAGCAACCTCGAGGAGACCGGCGCCCTGCTGGAAACGCTGTCGCCCGGCTATGCGGTGGTCGACCTCAAGCTCAACGGCGAGGCCTCGGGCCTGGCCTGCGTGCAGATGCTGCACCGTCACAACGCCAAGATGCTGATCGTGGTGCTGACGGGCTTTGCGAGCATTGCCACCGCAGTGGAGGCCATCAAGCTCGGCGCCTGCCACTACCTGGCCAAGCCGTCGAACACCGACGACATCGAGGCCGCCTTCGGGCGCGCCGCCGGCACCACCGAGGTCGAGCTGACCAACCGCTCCACCTCGATCAAGACGCTCGAATGGGAGCGCATCCACGAGACGCTGGCCGAGACCGGCTTCAATATTTCAGAAACCGCGCGCAGGCTCGGCATGCACCGGCGCACGCTGGCGCGCAAGCTGGGCAAGCAGCAGGTCAAGTAGCCAGCAACGCGTGGCACGCTTCTGGCAAGCTTGATGCCGCAAATCCATTTTTCATGAGGTTCCGCTCCTGATGACTGCACCTGCACAGACCCGTTCCTCGCCTCGCGCTTCAGTGCTGGCGGCCCGCGACCAGACCGCGATGGAAGAACTCTTCAACGCCCTCAGCCACGGCCTGGGCCTGGCGCTGGCCATCGCGGCGCTGCCCATCCTGGTCTACAGCGCTGCGCAGAAGGGCCAGGCGGCCGGCGTCGTCGGCGCCTGCCTGTTCGCGGGCACGGCCATCGTGCTGTACCTGATTTCCACCCTGTACCACGCGCTGCCGATGGGCCGGGCCAAGGCCTGGTTCAACCGGCTGGACCATGCGGCCATCTACCTGTTCATCGCGGGGAGCTACATGCCCTTCCTGTTCGGCGTGCTGCGCGGGCCGCTGGGCTGGACCCTGTTCGGCGCGATCTGCGCCGCGGCCGCGCTGGGCGTGAGCGCCAAGCTGTTCAACCGGCTGCGGCATCCGCTGTGGTCGACGGGGCTCTATGTGGCGATGGGCTGGATGGCGCTGATGGCGGCCGTGCCGCTGTACGAGCGCATGTCGGCGGCCGGGCTGGGCTGGCTCGTGGCCGGTGGGCTTTTCTACACCGCCGGTGCAGTGGTGTTCCTGTTCGACAACAAGGTGCGCTACGCCCACTCCGTCTGGCATCTGTTCGTGCTGGCCGGCAGCACCTGCCACTTCTTCGCCGTGCTCTGGCATTCGCACGGCTGATCTGCCTGGCTCAGTAATGCGGCGGCAGTTCGTCGCGCGGGTTGCGGGCCGCGCCGTCCTGTGACGCGTTCTGGCTCTGCTCCCTGAGCTGCGTGACCTGCAGGATCAGCCGGTCGATCTGCTGCTGTTGGCGGTAGATCGTCATGTTCAGCTGGTCCAGCAGGTCTTCGGCGTAGCTCGACTTGATTTCGAGCTCGGTCACGCGCGGTTCGAGTTCGTTCGGTTGGTTTTCCATGGTGCCGCTATTGGACAGGAAGACCGCCTGAAGTTTTGTGACGCCGCGCCCAGCCGCGCCAGACGCTGGCATCGGGTGGCTGCGCAGGCCGAACCCTGGTCGCGGTCTTTCTCCCTCCCCTCCCGGGGGAGGGCCGGGGTGGGGGCAGGCGGCGCTCGAAAAATCCCCGCGCAAAAACCATCGCCGCGTGCCCCCATCCCAACCTTCCCCCGGAAGGGGAAGGAGCAAGACAGGGCCCTTCAGCAGGCCGGCGACTCCAGCGCCGCCGCGCTTGCCTCCGGATGCGTCTGCCCGCGCAGGAACACAAGCACCACCAGCGCCGTCAACACGGTCACCCCAGCCAGCACGCACAGCAGCGTGCCGAACGCTGCACCGTACGCATGCAACAGCGCGGCACGGTCCACGCCGGGCAACAACGCCAGGGCCTGCGGCAGGTCGCCCGTCGTCACGCGTTGCGCCGCCTGCGACGCGCCCGAAGACGATCCCAGCTGCAGCGCCACCAATGCCGTCAGCCCGGCGCCCACCAGCGCCAGCGCAATGCCCTCGCCTGCCACCCGCACCGTGTTGAAGATGCCCGAGGCCATGCCCGCCCTTTCGCGCGGCACCACGCTCACGGCAAGGCCGTCCATCAGGCCCCAGGGCAGGCCGATGCCGCCGCCGATCAGCAGCAGCGGCCACACCATCACGCCAAGCGGCGTGCCCGGCACGCTGCGGCTGAGCCAGAAAAGCCCCGCGGCGCACACCAGCAGCCCCACGGCCGAGATTGCACCCGCCGAGAACCGGTGCGAGAGCGATGCCGCCAGCGTCGGCACGACAAGGATCGGCCCCGAAAGCGCGAACATGAAGGCCCCCGCCTCGATCGCGCCGCGCCCCTCGAGCCCCACGAAGCGGATCGGCAGCAGCACCAGCAGCACCACGAACCCATAGGCCGGCGCCGCGGCCAGCAGTTGCACGCCGACGAAACGCGGAAAGCGGAACAGCGACAGGTCGAGCATCGGGTGCGCCACGCGCCGCTCGATGGCGACGAAGGCCGCGCCCATCAGCGCCGCGCCGGCCAGCGCACCGATGACCCAGGGGCTGCCCCAGCCGCTGTCGGGCGCCTGCAGCACACCCAGCGTGAGCAGGCTCAGCGCGGCGGTGAAGCTGAGCGTGCCCGGCATGTCCAGGCCCATCGCGTTCGGGTTGCGCGACTCGCGCATGCTCACCGACGCGATGCACAGCGCCAGCAGGCTCACCGCGCCCGGGCTCAGCATCACCGCCTGCCAGCCGAAGCCTTGCGCGAGCCAGCCCGAGAGAATCGAGCCGCACGACAGGCCCACGCCGAAGGAAGTGCCGATCAGGCTGAAGGCCCGCGTGCGCGCGGTGCCGTCGAACACCTGGGCCAGCGCCGCCGTGCCCGCCGCGAAGGCCGCGGCGGAGCCGAGCCCCTGCAGGGCACGCGCCAGATCGAACGAAACGATGCCGGGCGCCAGCGTGAGCAGCGAACTGCTCGACGCCACGACGGCAAGCCCCAGCAGGAACACGCGCTTGCGGCCATACGCGTCGGCCAGCGCACCGGCCGCCATCAGCGTCGCGCCGAAGCTCAGCATGAAGGCGTTGGTCACCCAGTTGAGCTGCACCGGGCTGCCGCCGAGCGCGTCGCGGATCGCGGGCAGCACCACCGCCGGGCCGGTGAAGCTCAGCGGCATGCCCAGCGCCGCGAGGCACACGGCAGCCAGCAGCCAGTTCCTGGAGGATGACGAAGAAGACATCGGAAAAAGGTGCTTTCGCACGAAAGAAGACGATGAAGAGAAGATAGAAAGGAACCAATGGAATGGAAATGGCACCATTGGTCCTAACACTCCCAACCACAGGTTGCCAATCGATGGACAGTTTCAGCGGGCTCGAATCTTTCGTGCGGGCGGCGGACCAGCTCAGCTTTGCCAAGGCCGGCCGCCTGCTCGGCATTTCGGCCTCGGCGGTGGGCAAGAACGTGGCGCGGCTCGAACAGCAGCTCGGCGTGCGGCTCTTCAACCGCACCACGCGCCACACGCGGCTCACCCAGGAAGGCGTGCTGTTCCACGAGCGCTGCCGGCGCATCCTCGACGAACTGGACGACGCGCGGGCCATGATGCAGGACGCCGTCGCCGCGCCGCGCGGCCGGCTGCGCGTGAGCCTGCCGACCATCGGCTATCGCTTCCTGCTGCCGATCCTGCCGGAGTTCAAGGCCACCTACCCCGAGATCGAACTCGACCTCGACTTCAACGACCGGCTGGTCGACGTGATCGCCGAGGACGTCGACGTCGCCATCCGCAGCGGCGAACTGGTCGATTCGCAGCTGGTGGCGCGGCGTCTGGGGCCGTTCCAGTTCGTGCTGGTCGCCTCACCCGCGTACCTGGCGCGTCACGGCGAGCCGCGCGTGCCGGCCGAGCTCGCGCAGCATGCATGCCTGCGCTACAAGTTCGTCACCGGCGGAAAGATCGAGGAATGGGACCTGCCCGGCCTGCCCGAGCAACTGCCCGCCGCCCTGCTGTGCAACAACATGGAAGCCATGCTCGGCGCGGCCGTCGCCGGGCTGGGCGTGGCCTACATGCCTGACTTCCTCGCGCGCGACTCGCTGGGGCGCGGCGAGCTGCGCTGCGTGCTGGCCGGACACGTCGCGCGGCAGGGCCAGTTCTCGGCGCTGTGGCCGTCGAGCCGGCAGCTGTCGCCGAAGGTGCGGGCGTTCGTGGACTTCGCGAGCGCGCGGATGTTTCAGACCGAATTCAGACCATAATCAGTCCGACAACCGATTCCCCCAGGGTGAACGCATGAATTTCTCCACGCAGGTCAAGCCCATCAGCTATCTCAAGAGCCACGCCGCAGACATCGTGAAGACGCTTGCAGAGACCCGTGAACCGCTGGTCATCACGCAGAACGGCGAAGCCAAGCTCGTGGTGATGGACGTCCAGTCTTACGAGGAACACGAAGCCACGCTCGCGCTGCTCAAGGTTCTTGCGCTCGGCAATCGTGAAATCGAACAGGGCCACTTCCGCTCCGCCACGGATGTGTTCGCCGACCTGGACAAAGAAGACGGTCAATGAATGTCGTGTTCCTGCGGTCTGCAGAAGCCGACCTGAAGGACCTGCGCCGCTACATCATCAAGAACTTCGGCCCCGCGGCCTGGGCCGGCAGCTACGGAAAGATCAAGGAAACCGTGGCGATGATCGAAGCACACCCTCATTCAGGACGGGTTCCCGATGAGCTCGAGAACCTGAACACGGCCCAGTACCGCCAGCTCATTTCGGGCATGAATCGGGTCATCTACGAAGTACGGGCGGACACCGCCTACATCCACCTCGTCTGCGACACGCGCAGAGACCTCAAAGGCCTGCTCATGCGGCGCATGGTCGGTGCCGCATGAGCCGGGTGGTTCGCCGGCGCGGGTCTCAGGCGGCTTGAGTCAGTTCGCTGTCCGCCGGTTCGGCGACAGCGCCGACAGGTGCCGGCTCCACGGCGGCCTCGGCTGCAACTGCAGGTGCCGCCGCAACAGCCACCACCGCATCCACGGGCTTGGCCACCTTGGCAGGCTTGGTCACCTCCCCGGTCGCAGCCTTCGCAGCCACCAGCTTCACAGCCTCCACCTTCACCGGTTCGCTCGCCATGCGGCTCAGCGCCAGCGCGGCCTTCAGCGGGAACAGCGTGCGCTCGTCGCCCTCGGCGGCGTTGCTCACCGTGGTGCCGCTGGTCTCGTCCAGGCTGGCCGTGCGCACGGCGTCGAGCCGGTGCACGGGCACCATGAACGGTGAATGCGTGGTGTAGATGATCTGGTTGCCGAAGTCTTTCTCGAAGTGCGCCAGCAGGTCGGCCTGCGAATGGGCGTGCAGGTGCAGGCCGGGTTCGTCCAGCAGCAGGATGGCGTCTTGCGCGCGGCCGCCCTGGGTGTCGGCGAAGAAGGCGATGTAGAACGAGAAGAACCACTGGAAGCCGCGGCTGCGCTCCTCCAGGTTCACCTCGACCTCGTAGGCGCCGTTCGGGTCGGACACCAGCGTGTCGAGGTACTGGCCGTCGAGGTTGAAGCGCACCTTCAGCGGGCGGTCTTTCCAGAGCCGGCGGATCTCGGCCGTCACCACCGAGCCGGCGCGGTTGGCGAGCTGGTTGCGCGTGGCCTGGTCGTTCCTGTCGAGCAGTTCCTGCAGCTTGCGCGGATCGAGCCCCGCCACCTTGCACAGCTTGCCGAAGCTCTGCTGCTCCGGCGTGAGCTGGCCCCAGCCCTCGCGGCCCAGGTATTCGGCGATGTTCTGGCGGCCCGGCAGCGCCGGGTATTCGTCCACGTACACGAAGCGCGGCAGCTTCTCCAGCACCCAGGCGCGGGCGCGGGCCAGCGCGGGCTCGTCGTTGGCAATGGCGCGTGCCATGTCTTCCAGCTCGGCGAGCATCTGGTCCTGCTTGTCGCTGAGCTCGGCGTCGGCCGCGGCCAGTGCCTTGCGCAGCGCCTGCATGGCCTTCACCGCGCCTTCCGACCACTTGACGTAGTCGGGGTTCATGATCATCGCGGCGTCGAAGGTGTCGGACTCCTGCTCGAGCAGGGCGCGCTGTTCTTCGGACACCTTCTCGGCGGCGGCCTTGACCGCCGGCACGATCTTGCGGACCTTGGCCTTGATGTCGCCGACATCGAGCGACAGCGCGTTCAGGCCTTCGAGCCCGGCCCAGCGCACGGCGGCATAGCCGCGGCCGGCGGTGACGTGGCGCACGCCCGCGGCGCGCGGCAGGATTTCGGCCAGGGCGGCCTGCTCGCTCTCGTCGAGCGCCCAGCGGGTGGAGACCACGGGTGTGTCGCCGCTGCACTCCTCCAAGCGGCGATGCCGCGGAAAGTCCTTGATGGGGCTGAGTTCGACCAGGCCGTCGGCCGGGTTCAGGCTGTGGAGCGCACGCAGCAGATTCGATTTGCCGCTGTCATTTCGACCGAGGATCGCCGTGATCTGCGTGGAGTCGATGGAACCGCTGTCGTTGATCGAGCGAAAGTTGGTGATCTGGAATGACGCCAAGCGCATGTAAGGGGGTTCACTTCGGAATTGAATACGGGGCCGGGGAATGTATTGCATTCCCCGGCCCCGTCCGGCCCCCTGCCGAAGAAAAAGATTGCTACTCGGCCGCGCGGCGCAGGGTGTCCACCACCGGGCGGCGCAGCACGTCGCGCAGGCCCCACCATCCCGCGCCCAGCGCCAGCACCGCGCCCGCCAGCGCGCCCGCGAGCGGAACCACCGGCGAGGCGGTCCAGCTGAACTCGAACACGTAGCGCGCCAGCGCCCAGCCGATCACCGAGGCCACGATGCTCGCGAGAAAACCCGCGAGCAGCCCGACGCCCGCCAGCTCGGCGCGCTGCACCTGGCGCAGCAGGCTGGCGCGCGCGCCCACCGCGCGCATCACCGCGAACTCGCGCGCACGCTCCTCGCGCGTGGCCGTCACGGCCGCGAACAGCACCACCAGCCCGGCCGCCAGCGTGAAGCCAAACAGGAACTCGACCGCGCGGATCACCTGGTCGAGCACGCGCTGCACCTGGTTGATGGTGGCGCTCATGTCGACGTTGGTCACGTTGGGGTAGCTGCGCACCAGCGCGTTGTCGAAGCCGCGCGTCTCGGGCGCGCGGAAGGCGCCCATGTAGGTGGTGGGCACGTCGGCCAGCGAGGCCACCGTGTACATCACGAAGAAGTTGGCATGCAGCGAGCCCCAGTCGACCTTGCGCAGCGAGGTGATGCGCGCGTCGTTCTGCATGCCGCCGATGTCGAAGCGCAGCGTGTCGCCCAGCTTCAGGCCGAGCGTCTCGGCCAGGCCCTCTTCCACGCTCACCTCGTTCTTCGCGCCGGGCGTCCACTTGCCGGCGGTGATGCTGTTGTGCGCGGGCGCCTCCGCGCTGTTGCTGAGGTTGAACTCGCGGTCGACGAGGCGCTTGGCGCGGTCTTCGGCGTAGTCGTCGGGCGTGACCGGCTTGTCGTTGATGGCCACGAGGCGGCCGCGGATCATCGGGTACCAGTCGAACTTGCTCACGCCCGCGTCGCGCAGCGACTTCTGGAAGGCCTCGCTCTGGTCGGGCATGACGTTGATGACGAAGCGGTTGGGCGCGTCCGGCGGCGTGGCCTGGCGCCAGCTCGCCACCAGGTCGGTGCGCAGCAGCACCAGCAGCACCAGTGCCAGCAGGCCCACGGCCAGCGCGCTGACCTGCACCACCGCATAGGCCGGCCGCGCCGAAATCTGCCGCGTGGCCAGCACCAGCCAGCGCGGCGCGGTGGTTTCATTCACGCTGCGGCGCAGCACCTTCACCGCGAGCCAGCTCAGCAGCGCGAACACCGCCACCGCGCCCGCGAAGCCGCCGACGGCGATCAGGCCCAGCTTGATATCGCTGCTGGCCGCCATGAGCAGCGCCGCGAAGCCGGCCACGCCCACGCCCAGCACCGCCAGCGAGGCCGGCTTGAGCCCGCCCACGTCGCGCCGGATCACGCGCAGCGGCGGCACGCGGGCCAGCTGCAGCACCGGCGGCAGGCCGAAGGCGAACAGCAGCGTGAGCCCCATGCCCAGGCCGAAGGCCACGGGCCACAGCGTGGCGGCCGGCAGCGCGGTCTCGACCAGGCCCGACAGCAGCAGCACGAACACGTAGTGCACCGCGAAGCCGATGGCCACGCCCAGTCCGCTGGCAACCACGCCGATCACCGCGAACTCGAAGGTATAGGCCGCGGCGATGGTGCGCTGGCTCTGGCCCAGCACCCGCAGCATGGCGCAGTCGTCGAGGTGGCTGGCGGCGAATCCGCGCGCGGCCAGCGCCACGGCCACGGCCGACAGCAGCGCCGCGAGCAGCGCGACCAGGCTCAGGAATTTCTCAGCGCGGTCGAGTGTCTGGCGCATTTCGGGCCGGCCGCTCTCGAAGGAATCGAGCCGCACGCCGCGCAGTTCGCCCTTCTTCAGCGTGGCGTCGGCCCAGTCGGTGAAGCGCTTGACGGCCGCGTCGTCGCCCGCCACGGCATAGCGATAGCCCACGCGGCTGGCCGGCTGCACGAGCGCGGTGCGCGCCACGTCGGCCTGGTTGAGCATGACGCGCGGAGAAAAGCTCATGAAGCCGGCGCCGCGGTCGGGCTCCAGCGTGATGACGCGGCCCACGCGAAGGCCGGCGTCGCCCAGCAGCAGGGTGTCGCCGATCTTCAGGCCCAGCGAGTCGAGCAGCGAGGCATCGACCCAGACTTCGCCCGGCGGCGGGATGTCGCGGGTGGCGGCGCCCGGGCCGTCCAGCGTGGCCGATGTCTGCAGGCTGCCGCGCAGCGGGTAGCCCGCCGTCACCGCCTTCAGCGCCACCAGCTTGCTGGCGCCGCCCTGTGCGTCTTCGGCCCGGGCCATGGTGGGGAAGCCGTAGGTGCCGGTGCCCTCCAGGCCCAGCGACCTGGCCTGCGCCACGAAGGCCTCGGGCGTCGGGTTGTCGCTGACCACCACGGCGTCGCCGCCCAGCAGCTGGCGCGCATCGCGCTGCAGCCCGCCCTGCAGGCGGTCGGCGAAGAAGCCGACGGCCGTGAGCGCGGCCACGGCCAGCAGCACGGCGACGATCAACAGGCGCAGCTCGCCGGCGCGCAGGTCGCGCCAGAGCGTGCGCCAACCCAGGCGGAGGGAGGCATTCATGGCCGCGACGATAGCCCAGAGGCCCCCGCACGGCCGGATTCAAGGGTTATTGCCGGTTTCGGCCTACTTGCCCGCGTCTTTGCGCTGTCGCATGATGTGACAAACACCCCACCGCGCCGATCAGGCATTTATTGCGGGTCGCGGCGGGTGAAATAAAAACATTCCACTATCTGGCCGTCCTTTCCCCCGAAGGAGTGTCAATGCTGCAATGTCAGCGCCTGCAAACCCTGGGCCTGTGCCTGGCCCTCGGCATGCTGTTGAGTGCCTGCGATCCCAAGCCTTCGGCCACCCCCGCCGCGCCGTCTGCCGGTGCCTCGGGTACTTCCGGCGCGAGCCCGAGCGGCATCAAGCCCGCCGATTCCGGCGACAAGGTCGAAGAGTCCGCCGCCCACAAGGGACCGTCCGAAGGCGGCTCGGCCATCGGCGGCATGAGCGGCCCGAACGGCGGCGGCACTTCCGGCGGCGCGGCACCCGCGCCGAGCGGCGGCGACGGCTCCGCGCCCAAGTAGCGCGGCCGGCCCGAAACAGATTTCCCACGCAAAGCAAAGAAGAAGAGCCCACGATGAAACACCCCACTTCAGCGAGGCAGGAGGTCGTGTCATGGACATGAACCGCCGCCAATTCTTCCGCGTGAGCAGCGCGGGGCTGGTCGGCTCCAGCATCGTGGCGCTCGGCTTCTCGCCGACCGCCGCGCTGGCCGAGGCCCGCAACTTCAAGCTCGCGCGCACCACCGAGACCCGCAACACCTGCCCGTACTGCTCGGTGGGATGCGGGCTCATCATGTACAGCCTGGGCGACAAGGCGAAGAACGTGGTGTCCGACATCCTCCACATCGAGGGCGATGCCGACCACCCCGTGAACCGCGGCACGCTCTGCCCCAAGGGCGCTGGCCTGCTCGACTTCGTGCACAGCCCCAACCGCCTGAAGTACCCCGAGGTGCGCGAGGCCGGCAGCACCGAGTGGAAGCGCATCGGCTGGGACGACGCGCTCGACCGCATCGCCAGGCTGCTGAAGGCCGACCGCGACGCCAACTTCCAGACCACCAACGCCGACGGCAAGACCGTGAACCGCTGGACCAGCAGCGGCATGCTCTGCGCTTCGGCATCGTCCAACGAAACCGGGTACATCACGCACAAGGCATTCCGCTCGACCGGAATGCTGGTGTTCGACAACCAGGCACGCGTCTGACACGGACCCACGGTGGCCAGTCTGGCCCCGACGTTCGGCAGAGGCGCGATGACCAACCACTGGCAGGACATCCAGAACGCGGATGTCGTGCTGATCATGGGCGGCAACGCGGCGGAGGCGCATCCGTGCGGCTTCAAATGGGTCATCGAGGCCAAGAAGCAGAACAAGGCGCGCCTGGTCGTGGTCGACCCGCGCTTCACGCGCTCGGCCGCCATGGCCGACTACTACGCCCCGGTGCGCGCGGGCTCGGACATCGCGTTCCTCTCGGGGGTCATCAACTACCTGCTGAGCAACGAGAAGATCCAGACGGAGTACGTGCGCAACTACACCAACGCGCCGTTCATCGTCGGGCCCGACTACAAGTTCGAGGACGGCATCTTCAGCGGCTACAACGCCGAGAAGCGCAACTACGACCCCAAGTCGTGGAACTACGCGCTCGACGATCAGGGCATGGCCAGGGTCGACATGACCATGCAGGACCCGCAGTGCGTGCTGCAGGTCATGAAGCGGCACTATTCGCGCTACACGCCGGAGATGGTGAGCCGCATCACCGGCACGCCGCAGGACAAGTTCCTGAAGGTGTGCGAGTACATCGCGAGCACCAGCACGTCCACGCGCACCATGACCATCATGTATGCGCTGGGCTGGACGCAGCACAGCCAGGGCTCGCAGATGATCCGCACCGGCGCCATCGTGCAGCTGCTGCTGGGCAACATCGGCGTGGCGGGCGGTGGCATGAACGCGCTGCGCGGACACAGCAACATCCAGGGCCTGACCGACCTGGGGCTGCTGTCGAACTCGCTGCCGGGCTACATGTCGCTCGCGCGTGACAGCGAGCAGACGCTGGAGGACTACTACAAGACCCGCGCGCTGAAGCCGCTGCGGCCCAACCAGATGAGCTACTGGCAGAACTACCCGAAGTTCTTCGTCAGCATGCAGAAGTCGTGGTGGGGCGACGCGGCCACGGCCGACAACGAGTGGGGCTTCCACTACCTGCCCAAGATCGACAAGCTCTACGACGTGCTGCAGGCCTTCGAGCTCATGAACCAGGGCAAGCTCAACGGCTACATCTGCCAGGGCTTCAACCCGGTGGGCTCGTTCCCGGACAAGAAGAAGATCGTCGACGGGCTCTCCAAGCTCAAGTTCCTCGTCACCATCGATCCGCTGGTGACGGAGACCAGCGAGTTCTGGCGCAACTTCGGCGAGTTCAACGACGTCAAGACCACCGACATCCAGACCACGGTGTTCCGCCTGCCTTCCACCTGCTTCGCGGAGGAAGACGGCTCGCTCACCAACTCCAGCCGCTGGCTGCAGTGGCACTGGAAGGGCGCGGAGCCGCCGGGCGAGGCCAAGGGCGACATCGAGATCGTGGCGGGCATCTTCAACCGCATGCGCCAGGCCTACATCAAGGACGGCGGCGCCTTCCCCGACCCGATCGTCAAGCTGACCTGGCCCTACAAGATTCCGCACTCGCCTTCCGCGCAGGAACTGGCGATGGAATACAACGGCCGCGCGCTGGTCGACCTGGTCGATCCGAAGGACCCGAGCAAGCCGCCGACAGCCAAGGCGGGCGAACAGCTCTCCGGCTTCGGCCTCTTGCGCGACGACGGCACCACCGCCAGCGGCTGCTGGATCTACAGCGGCGCCTGGACGCAGGCCGGCAACCAGATGGCGAGGCGCGACAACGCCGACCCGTACGGCATCGGCATGGTGCAGAACTGGGCGTGGGCCTGGCCCGCGAACCGGCGCATCCTCTACAACGGCGCCTCCACCGATCCCACCACCGGCAAGCCGTGGATCGCCAAACGCAGCCTCATCGCGTGGAACGGCAAGCAGTGGACCGGCTCGGACATTCCCGACATCCGGCCCGACGCCAACCCGATGGAAGCCGACGCGGTGCGCCCGTTCATCATGACGGCCGAGGGCGTGGCGCGGCTGTTCGCGCCCACGGGCATGGCCGAAGGGCCGCTGCCGGAGCACTACGAGCCCTTCGAGTCGCCGCTGGTCAACAACCTGATGCACCCGAACAACGAGAAGGCGCGCGCCAACCCCGCGGCACGCATCTTCAAGGGCGACCTCGAGCGGCTCGGCGTGCCGAAGGACTTCCCGTACGTGGCAACCAGCTACCGGCTCACCGAGCACTTCCACTACTGGACCAAGAACGTGCGCACCTCGGCCATCATCCAGCCGCAGCAGTTCGTCGAGATCGGCGAAGAGCTGGCAAAGGAAAAGGGCATCGGCCACGGCGACATGGTGAAGGTGTCGAGCAAGCGCGGCTTCATCAAGGCGGTGGCCGTGGTGACCAAGCGCATCGTCGGGCTGCAGGTCGATGGCCGCACGGTGCACACGGTGGGGCTGCCGAACCACTGGGGCTTCGTCGGCGTGGCCAAGCCGGGGTATCTGGTGAACACGCTCACGCCTTTCGTCGGCGATGCGAACACGCAGACGCCGGAGTACAAGTCGTTCACCGTGAACATCGAGAAGGCGTGACATGAAGAAGCACGTACTCGACGACTTTCTCCCTGCCCTTCCGGGGGAGCGCAGGGGTGGGGGCACAGCGGCCTCATCTCATGCGCGGCGCCTGTCCGAAGGCCTGCCCCCATCCCAGCCTTCCCCCGGAAGGGGAAGGAGCAATACAGAAGACCGGAGCCACTGATGTCCTCCCTTCAAACCCTGGACATCGCCGCCCGCTCGGCCACGACCACGCCTTCGCCCGAGATCCGCAGCCGCCCGCAGGTGCAGCAGGTGGCGAAGCTGATCGACGTGTCGACCTGCATCGGCTGCAAGGCCTGCCAGGTCGCGTGCATGCAGTGGAACGATCTGCGCGACGAGGTCGGCACCAACCACGGCACCTACGACAACCCGGTCGACCTCACCCCGTCTTCCTGGACGGTGATGAAGTTCTCCGAGGTCGAGCCCGAGGCCGGCAAGCTCGAATGGCTGATCCGCAAGGACGGCTGCATGCACTGCGACGACCCCGGCTGCCTGAAGTCGTGTCCCTCGCCGGGCGCCATCGTCAAGTACGCCAACGGCATCGTCGACTTCATCAGCGAGCATTGCGTGGGCTGCGGCAACTGCGTCACCGGTTGCCCGTTCGACGTGCCGCGCATCAGCAAGGTCGACAACAAGGCCTACAAGTGCTCGCTGTGCTCCGACCGCGTGGGCGTGGGCCTGGAGCCCGCCTGCGTGAAGGCCTGCCCCACCGGCGCGCTGCATTTCGGCGCCAAGGAAGACATGCACGAATACGCCTCGGAGCGCATCGTCGACCTGAAGGAGCGCGGCTTCGCCAACGCCGGCGTGTACGACCCGGCCGGCGTGGGCGGCACGCACGTGATGTACGTGCTGCAGCACGCCGACCGCCCCGGCCTGTACGCCGACCTGCCGAAAGACCCGCACATCAGCCCGCTGGTGTCGCTGTGGAAGGGCGTGGCCAAGCCGCTCGCGATGGTGGCCATGATCGGCGCGGTGGTCGGCAGCTTCTTCCACTACATGAAGACCGGCCCCATCGAGCCCAAGGACGACCACCCCGATGCCGACCGCGACGGCCACCCGGACGACGTGGTGGTGATCGAAGAGCCGCCACGGACACCGCCGCCAACCGCGCCCCGTGCATGAGGAGATTGCGATGACACGCTACTACCTTCGCCGCTACCGAGACGCCACGCGCATGAACCACTGGTTCGTCGCGATCATGTTCTTCGCGGCCGCGCTCTCGGGCCTGGCCTTCTTCCACCCTGCCCTGTTCTTCCTGACCAACCTGTTCGGCGGCGGCCCGTGGACGCGCATCCTGCATCCGTTCATGGGGCTGCTGATGGTGCTGGGCTTCGTGTTCCTGTTCTTCACGATGTGGCGCGAGAACATCCTCGACAAGGGAGACCGCGAATGGATCGCCAACGCGCCGAAGATGCTCAAGGGCGACAAGTCGGGCATGCCGCCGGTGGGCAAGTACAACGCCGGGCAGAAGCTGGTGTTCTGGGCCTTCGGCGCCAGCCTGCTGCTGTTGCTGGTGACGGGCTTCATGTTCTGGAGCCCGTGGTTCGTCGGCTTCTTCCCGATATTGCTGCGGCGCATCGCGGTGGTGGTGCATGCGGTGTCGGCGGTGGTGCTGATTCTTTCGGTCATCACGCACATCTATGCGGCCATCTGGGTCAAGGGCACGCTGCGCGCCATGACGCGCGGCACCGTGACCGAGGGATGGGCCAAGCTCAACCACCCACTCTGGCATCGCAAAATGACGCGAGGTGAGTGATACTGATCCGATGACGAGTTCAACCGGCACCCCGCCGCCGATCCGGACCACGCGCGTTCTCGATCCCGAGCAGATTGCAATGCAGGCCGGGCGGCAGATGCCGTTCCTGCGCCTCCCGGTGCGCTCCCTCGCGTTCTCCGACCGGCAGCTTCGACTGCGCCAGCTCGCGGCTTCGCATCCGATGCGCGAGTACCTGATCTTCATTGCCGACCTCGCTCAGGCGCAGCACCAGGTGCTGCAGGACTATGCGCCCGTCGCGCTGCCCGAATCCGACGCGCTCGAAGCCGCCGCCAAGGTGCTGAAGCCGCCGATGCCCGCCTTCGGATGGACGCGCGACCCGGTGTGGCTGCAGGAGCTTCGCCGCCTGCTCGGCCTCTTCCGCGCCCGGCTGCCCGAAGGCCCGGCGCGCGACACGCTCGACCGCGTTGCTGCGGCCGACGACGCATGGATCGACCAGCAGGCCGACCGCCTCTCGCGCCGCATCATGTTCGGGCTCGACCTCGCGGCCGCGCCGCTGATCGCCGCCGGGCTGCAGGCCTACTGGACGCAGCTCGTGCTGCAGGTGGCCGGCCGCGAAGGCGAGAACATCTTCGGCCGCACCGACCCCGGCAACGAATGCCCCTGCTGCGGCAGCGCACCCACCGTGAGCATCACGCGCATCGGCGCGGACGAAGCGGGCTTCAGGTATCTGCACTGCTCGCTGTGCAGCACCGAGTGGCACTACGTGCGCATCAAGTGCACGCATTGCGAAAGCACCAAGGGCATCCATTTCGAATCGCTGTCGCCGCAGCCCGGCGTGGAACTGCCGGCCACCGGCGCGCGCGAAGGCGCGGTCAAGGCCGAGTGCTGCGACACGTGCGGCCACTATCTCAAGCAGGTCGCGATGGAGAAAGACCCCGAGGTCGAGCCCGTCGCGGACGACCTCGCCAGCGTCACGCTCGACCTGCTCGTCTCCGAAGCCGGCCACCAGCGCAGCGGCCACAACCTGATGCTGCTGTTCGGCGAGCCAGAGATCCCCGACGACGGCGGAGGCGGCTGATGGCAGCGCCGAAAGAGTCCGTGGTCCACGGCTCGACGGCAAGGCCCCAGGATCTGCCTTCTGTCGATCAACTGCTGCGCCTCGCCGTGCCGGGCGCGTTGCTGGCCGAGCACGGCCGCACGCTGGTGGTGAAGGAAGCGCGCGCGCTGCTCGAGGGGCTTCGCGCGCGGGCCGTGGCGGGCAAGCTGGCGGCTACCGACATCGAGCAAGAGGCGCTAGGCAACGCACTCGCCGCGCGCGTCCGCGCCCGCCTCGCGCCGCGCATGCGCGCGGTGCTGAACCTCACCGGCACCGTCATCCACACCAACCTCGGCCGCGCGCTGCTGGCCGACGCGGCGCTGCAGCGGCTGCTTGCGGTGATGACATCGCCCAACAACCTCGAGTACGACCTCGCCACCGGCAGCCGCGGCGACCGCGACTCGCTGGTCGAAGAACTGCTTTGCAGCATCACCGGCGCCGAGGCCGCCACGGTGGTCAACAACAACGCGGCCGCCGTGCTGCTGACCATCGCGGCCTTGGCGCGCGAGCGCGAGGTGATCGTCTCGCGCGGCGAACTGGTGGAAATCGGCGGCGCCTTCCGCATGCCCGACGTGATGGCCAGCGCGGGCGCGCGCATGGTCGAGGTCGGCACCACCAACCGCACGCATCCACAGGACTACGAACGCGCCTTCAACGAGCACACCGCGCTCGTGATGAAGGTGCACACCAGCAACTACGCCGTGCAGGGCTTCACTGCCGCGGTCGACGAAGCCACGCTCGCCGGCATCGCGCACGCGCGCGGCGTGCCGCTGGCCACCGACCTGGGCAGCGGCTCGCTGATCGACCTGGCCCACTACGGCCTGCCGCGCGAGCCGCTGCCGCAGGAGATGCTTGCGGCCGGCTGCGACGTGGTCACCTTCTCGGGCGACAAGCTGCTGGGCGGTCCGCAGGCCGGGCTCATCGTCGGCAGCAGGGAGGCCGTCGGCCGCATCCGCAAGTTCCCGATGAAGCGCGCGCTGCGCATGAGCAAGCTGCCGCTGGCGGCGCTGGAAGCCACGCTGTCGCTGTACCTGCGGCCCGAGCGCCTCGCGCAAGACCTGCCGACGCTGCGGCTGCTCACGCGGCCCGCGGATGCGATCCGCGAAATGGCCGAGCGCTTGAAGGCACCGGTGCAAGCGGCCGTGTCGCCGCGCTTCACCGTCGAGGTCGTTCCGCTGCTCGGGCAGATCGGCTCGGGCTCGCTGCCGGTCGAGCGGCTGCCCTCGGCCGGGCTCGCGCTCGCGCCGGCCGGCACGTCGAAGAAGGGCACGGGCACCGCGCTCGATGCCCTCGCCACCGCGCTGCGCGGCCTGCCCCTGCCGGTGATCGGCCGCATCGCCGAAGACCGACTGCTGCTCGACCTGCGCTGCCTGGAGGACAGCGCCGAATTCGTCGCGCAATTGGCGCTGCTGCGCGAGCGACTGCAATGATCATCGGCACCGCAGGCCACATCGACCACGGCAAGACCACGCTGGTGCGCGCGCTCACCGGCGTCGACACCGACCGGCTGCCCGAGGAAAAACGGCGCGGCATCTCCATCGAGCTCGGCTATGCCTACCTGCATGCGCCCGACGGCGTGTCGCTGGGCTTCGTCGACGTGCCCGGCCACGAACGCCTGCTGCACACCATGCTGGCCGGCGCCACCGGCATCGACCACGCACTGCTGGTGGTGGCGGCCGACGACGGCGTGATGCCGCAGACGCGCGAGCACCTGGCGGTGGTGGCGCTGCTGGGCGTGCGCGAGGCGACGGTGGCCATCACCAAGATCGACCGCATCGACGAGGCCATGCGCGATGCGCGGCTGGCCGAGGTGCGCTCGGACATCGCCGCGCTGCTGGCGCCCACGCCGCTCGCGGGCGCGCCGATGCTCGCGGTGTCGGCGACCACAGGCGACGGCGTCGATGCGCTGCGCGAACGCCTGCTCGACGTGGCGCGCAGGGAGCATGGGCGCGAAGACGGCCTGGCGTTTCGCCTCGCGGTCGATCGGGCTTTCACGCTCTCGGGCGTGGGCACGGTCGTCACCGGCACGGTCTTCAGCGGCACGGTGCGCATCGGCGACGAGCTGCGCGTGGTGCCCGGCGACCGCACGGTGCGCGTGCGCGGCATCCATGCGCAGAACCAGAAGGCCGAATCGGCGCATGCGGGGCAGCGCTGCGCGCTGGCGCTGGCCGGGGCCACCAAGGACGAGATGCATCGCGGCGACTGGGTCTGCACGCCCGCCATCGCGCTTGCCACGGACCGCATCGACGTGCTGCTCACGTTGTGGCCCGACGAGGCCAAGCCGCTGCGCTCAGGCACCACGGTGCACGCGCACCTCGGGGCGAGCGACGTGATGGCTTCGCTCGCACTGCTCGACCGCGACGTGCTCGCGCCCGGCGAAACCGCCCTGGCGCAGTTGGTGACGAAGGAAAGCGTCGGCGCGTGGCATGGCGACCGGGGCGTGCTGCGCGATGCCTCGGCCACGCGCACCATGGCCGGCGTGCGCGTGCTCGACCCGTTCGCGCCGGTGCGCTACCGCCGCACGCCCGAGCGGCTTCACACGCTGGCCGCCTGGACCATCGACGACCGGGCAGCGCGCGTGGCCGCGCTGCTGGACAACGCGCCGCTGGGCATCGACACCGCGCGGCTGGCGCGTGCGCTGTCGCTGCCCGGCGAAACCGCCCTGCCGCTGCCTGCGGATGCGGTGCGCATCGAGCACACGGCCATCGCGCAGCGGCACCTGGATGCGCTCGAGGCGCAGATCACCGGCCGGCTCGCGGACTTCCATCGCACGGCGCCCGATGAGGTCGGCCCCGATGCGCGCCGCCTCAAGCGGCTGGCCGCTCCACGCACGGACGATGCGCTGTGGCGCCATGCGCTCGACGCGCTGGCCGCACGCGGTGCGCTGGTGCGCAGCGGCACCTGGCTGCATCTGCCGGACCATGCGGCGCGTCTCGGTGAGGCCGAACAGAAGCTCGCGCAGAAGCTGCTGCCGCGGCTGGCCGATGGCGGCTTCGATCCGCCGTGGGTGCGCGATCTCGCGAAGGACTGCGCGGCGAGCGAGGCGATGGTGCGGCAGACGCTCGCGAGCCTCGCGCGCCGGGGCGAGGCCTTCCAGGTGGTGAAGGACTTGTACTATCCGCTGGCGACCGTCGAGCGGCTGGCTGCGATTGCGCGCGACTGCCTCGAAGGCCCGCAAGGGCTGCAGGCCGCGAGCTTCAGGGATGCGACGGGGTTGGGACGCAAGCGCGCGATCCAGCTGCTGGAGTTTTTCGACCGTGTGGGGCTGACGCGGCGCGTGAAAGATGCGCATCTGCTGCGGCCCGATACGTCGTTGTTCGGGGCAAGGCCTTGAACAGCGTTCATGGGAGGGGATCGTCCCTGGTGGGGCGGCCGGGCTTCAAACCCGGTTGGTGGCGCCAGTCGTCGCCGGGAAGGTTCGACTCCTTCCCCCTTCCGCCATTTTTTCTGTCTTGCTCCTTCCCCCGCTGGGGGAAGGCTGGGATGGGGGCAAGCGGCGGTGGGGTTAGCGCAGTGCTTCATCGAATGCCGCTTGCCCCCACCCCTGCCCTCCCCCGGAAGGGGAGGGAGAAATTCGGGGGGCTACGGCACCACGCGCAGCGAAGGCTCTCCCGCCTCGACACGGCCGATCACCGCCGCCTGCCCGAAGCCTTCGTCGCGGAAGATCTTCAGCACCGCATCGACCGCTTCCGGCGCGCAGCTCACGAGCAGGCCGCCCGAGGTCTGCGGGTCGCTCAGCAGGTTCTGCGCGGTGGGATGCAGGCCGGCGGCCAGCTCCACGTCGGCGCCGTAGCCGGCCCAGTTGCGCCCCGAGGCACCGGTGACCATGCCCTCGGCGGCCATCACCACCACGTTGTCGAGCAGCGGCACCTTCGACCACTCGATCACCGCCTTGAGCTTCGCGCCGCGCGCCAGTTCGAGCGTGTGGCCGGCCAGGCCGAAGCCGGTCACATCGGTCAGCGCATGCACGCCGTCGAGCGCCGCCAGGGCGATGCCGGGGGTGTTGAGCTTGGTCGTGTTCTCGATCAGCTGGCGGTAGCCGATGCCCGACAGCTGCTCCTTCTTGAGCGCCGCCGACAGCACGCCCACGCCCAGCGGCTTGCCCAGCACCAGCACGTCGCCGGCCTTCGCATCGGCGTTGCGGCGCACGCGGTCGGGGTGCACGAGGCCCATGGCGACGAGGCCGTAGATCGGCTCGACCGAATCGATGGTGTGGCCGCCGGCAATCGGGATGCCGGCGGCGCGGCACACGTCCTGCCCGCCGCGCACGATCTCGGCGATCACTTCCACCGGCAGCTGGTTGATCGGCATGGCGACGAGCGCCAGCGCCATGATCGGCCGGCCGCCCATCGCGTACACGTCGCTGATGGCGTTGGTGGCGGCGATGCGGCCGAACTCGTAGGGGTCGTCCACGATGGGCATGAAGAAGTCGGTGGTCGCGATCAGCGCCTGCTGGTCGTTGAGCCGGTAGACGGCCGCGTCGTCGGCGGTCTCGATGCCCACCATGAGCTCGGGCGGGATCATGCCGCCCGCGTGGTTCTTGAGAATCTGCGACAGCACGCCGGGCGCGATCTTGCAGCCGCAGCCGCCGCCATGCGAAAAACTCGTGAGGCGCAAAGGCGCGAGCGGGTTCATGAGCGTTGGGTTCATGCGGCGATTATCGAATCGCCCCGGCTTTCTACAATCCCGTCCCTTCCAAACCCGCACTTCACCGAGGCGCAACCATGAAAAAGAATCTCACCCGACTGACCCTGGCACTGGCCTTCTCCGTCGCAAGCCTCGGCGCCTTCGCCCAGGGCGTGCTGCGCGTGTCGGCCATTCCCGACGAGGCGCCCACCGAACTGCAGCGCAAGTTCACGCCGCTGGGCGACTACCTCAAGAAGGAAACCGGCATGGACGTGCAGTTCACGCCCGTGACCGACTACGCCGCGGTGGTCGAAGGCCTGGCCACCAACAAGATCGACCTGGCATGGCTGGGCGGCTTCACCTACGTGCAGGCGCGCATCCGCACCAACGGCGGCGCGGTGCCCATCGTGCAGCGCGCGGAAGACGAGGTGTTCACCAGCAAGTTCATCGTGCCGGTGGACAGCACCGCGAAGACGCTGGCCGACCTGAAGGGCAAGACCTTCGCGTTCGGCGCGCCCTCGTCCACCTCGGGCAGCCTGATGCCGCGCTACTTCCTGCTGCAGGCCGGCATCAACCCCGAGAAAGACTTCAAGACGGTCGCGTTCTCGGGCGCGCACGACGCCACGGTGGCCTTCGTGGCCGCGTCGCGCGCCGAAGCCGGCGTGCTCAACGCATCGGTGTGGGACAAGCTGGTCGAGGCCAAGAACCCCAACGCCGCCAAGGTGCGCGTGCTGGCGACCACGCCGACCTACTACGACTACAACTGGACGGTGCGCCCCGGCCTCGATCCGGCCATCACCAAAAAGCTGACCGACGCGTTCCTGAAGCTCGACCCGGCCAACCCGGCGCAGAAGGAAATCATGGCGCTGCAGCGTGCGAGCAAGTTCATTCCGACCAAGTCGTCGAACTACGACGGCATCGAGACGGCGGGCAAGTCGGCGGGCCTGATCAAGTGAGCCTGCGCGAATGAGTTTTTCGCTGGAAGGCGTGGGTGTCGTGCACCCCAACGGCCAGCGAGCGCTGGCCGGGGTGACGCTGGCCGCGCGCGACGGCGAGCGCATCGCCGTCATCGGGCCCTCGGGCGCCGGCAAGACCACGCTGCTGCGTGTGCTCGGCGCGGCGCTGCGGCCTACGGAAGGCGTGGTCGAGACCCTTGGCGCGAAGGCGTGGCAATTGCCGGCCGCGGCGCTGAAGAAGCTGCGTGCCCGCATCGGCACCGTGCACCAGGCGCCGCCCATCGCGCCGCGCCTGCGCGTGGTCACAGCCGTGCTCGCGGGCCGGCTCGGCGGGTGGTCGACGCTGCGCGCGCTGGGCTCGCTCTTCCATCCGTCGGACATTGCCGGCGCGCACGAAGTGCTGTCGCGCCTGTCGCTGGAAGACCGCCTGTTCGAGCGCTGCGACCGCCTCTCGGGCGGCCAGTTGCAGCGCGTGGGCATTGCGCGGGTGCTGTACCAGCGCCCGGCCCTGCTGCTGGCCGACGAGCCTGTATCCGCGCTCGACCCCACGCTGGCCGACGCCGCCATCGGCCAGCTCGTCGCGCAGAGCGAATCGACCGGGGCCACGCTGCTGGCCTCGCTGCATGCGGTGGACCTGGCGCTGCGCTGGTTTCCACGCATCGTCGGCATGCGCAACGGGCTGGTGATGTTCGACCTGCCCGCGGCGCAGGTGACGGCCGCGATGCTCGACGCGCTCTATGCGAGCGAAGGCGGCGTGGCGGTGCAGAAGTCGGCTCAGCCGGTCGCGGCCGAGGCTGCGTTCACTCGGCCGGACTGCCCTTGAACGCCGCTGCATCCGCCGCCGCCGTCCGACGCGACCCGCAAGCCATGCGGCGGCTGGCCGGCTGCGTCGCCGCGCTCGTCATCGCATGGCCGATGCTGGCGCTGTCCGAATTCAATCCGCGGGCGCTGTTGACCGGCGGCAATCTCGCGGTCATCGGCGGCTTCCTGGCGGGCTTCTTCCCGCCCGACGGTTCGCCGGCCTTTCTCGCGCTGCTCTTCAAGGCCACGCTCGAGACGCTGGCCATGGCCACAGCCGGCACCGCGCTGGCATTGCTGATCGGCGCGCCGCTGGGCTTCGTGACCACACGCGCCCTCTCCGTCTCGCGCATCGGCCCGGGCCCGGGGCGCGTGCGGGCCGGTATCGTGCGGCAGGCCGCGCGCTGGCTGCTGATGGTGCTGCGCGCCATTCCGGAGATCGTCTGGGCGCTGCTGTTCGTGCGCGTTTTCGGGCTCGGCCCCGCCGCGGGCGTGCTGGCGCTGGCCATCACCTACGGCGGCATGCTGGGCAAGGTCTACGCCGAGATCCTCGAATCGACCGACACGCGTCCGGCGCGCGCCCTGCTCGAAAGCGGCAGCGGCCGGCTCGCGGCGCTCTGCTACGGCCTGCTGCCGAACACCGCGCAGGAGTTGGCCTCCTACACCGTGTACCGCTGGGAATGCGCGGTGCGCGCGTCGGTGGTGATGGGTTTCGTCGGCGCGGGCGGGCTGGGGCAGCTGATGGACCAGTCGATGAAGATGCTCAACGGCGGCGAGGCCAGCAGCATCCTGCTGGTGTTCCTGGCGCTGGTGCTGCTGGCCGACCTGCTCAGCAATGCGCTGCGGAGGCTGCTGGCATGACGGCGAACCGCGCGCTGTTTCCTCCGCGCCCGCCGCCCTGCTGGCGCTGCCGCATCGCCTTGCTGCTGATCGGCGCGGCGGTGGTGGCGAGCTTTGCCTACCTGGGCATCGACTACCGCGCGCTGGGCTCCTCCGAGTCTCTCAGGCTCATGGGCAAGTTCATCGCCGAGTTCTTCCCGCCCGACCTGTCGCCCGACTTTCTCTCGAAGGTCGGCCATGGCGCGCTGCAGACGCTGGCGGTGTCGGCGCTCGGCACGGTGCTGGCGGCCGTTGCCGGCGCGGTGCTGGCGCTGCCGGCTTCGGGCCGCGCAGGCGGCGCCTTGCGCCACGGCTCGCGCTTCGTGCTGAACTTCCTGCGCAGCGTGCCTGAACTGGTATGGGCCGCGCTGATGGTGCTGGCCGCAGGCATCGGCCCCTTCGCGGGGGCGCTGGCGCTGGCCCTGCACACCACGGGCGTGCTGGGCCGGCTCTTCGCCGAGGCGCTGGAAAACGCGCCGCGCGAGCCGGAACATGCGCTGGCGCTCTCGGGCGCCAACCCCGTCACCGCCTTCAGCTACGCCAGCCTGCCCATCGTGCTGCCGCAGTGGGTGGCCTACGCGCTCTACCGCTGGGAAATGAACATCCGCATGGCCGCCGTGCTGGGCTTCGTGGGCGGGGGCGGGCTGGGGCAGTTGCTGTACTTCCACCTGTCGATCTTCCAGCAGCAGCAGGCAATGACCGTGCTCATCGCGATGTTCGTGCTGGTGACCTTTGTCGATTTTGCGAGCGCTCGCTTGCGCCGTGGCCTCGGACCTGCATACGCCTGACAATCGGGGCATGAGGTTCCCGCCATGAGTCATCGCCAGCCCGTGCGCGTCGCCGACCGCCACGCCTTCGACACGCTGATCGACGCCCGCTCACCGGCCGAGTTCGCGCTCGACCACATTCCCGGTGCCATCAACTGCCCGGTGCTGGACGACGAGGAGCGCCGCATCGTCGGCACCGTCTACGTGCAGACCGGCGCTTTCGAGGCGCGGCGCATCGGCGGCGCGATGGTCGCCGCCAACATCGCGCGGCACCTGCGCGAAACCCTGGCCGACCGGCCCGAGAACTGGAAGCCGCTGGTCTACTGCTGGCGCGGCGGCATGCGCAGCGGCTCCATGGTGACGTGGCTGCGCCTCGTCGGCTGGGACGCGCAGCAACTCGCGGGCGGCTACAAGAGCTTTCGCCGGCACGTCATTTCGCAGATCGACGCACTGACCCCGAAACTCGACCTGCGCGTGATCTGCGGCGCCACCGGCAGTGCGAAGACGCGCGTGCTGCATGCGCTTGCCGCGCGCGGCGCACAAGTGCTCGATCTGGAAGATTTCGCCAGCCACAAGGGCTCGCTGCTCGGTTCGCTGCCGGGCGTGCCGCAGCCTTCGCAGAAGCACTTCGAGACCCTGATCGCAGCGGTACTGGAAACCGTCGATCTCTCGCGCCCGCTGTATGTCGAGGGAGAGAGCATCCGCATCGGACGGCTGTCGCTGCCTTTGTCGCTGGTGGCGCGGATGCGCGCGGCGCCGTGCATTGAGGTGTGCGCTACGCCGGAAGCACGGCTGGCGTATCTGCTGCGCGACTACGCCTACCTGGGCGATGACCGCGACGCGCTGGCCGACAAGCTGGGAGCGCTGAAGGAACTGCAGGGCAAGGAGACAGTGGCGCGCTGGCAGCATTGGGCGCATGAAGGCGATCTGCCGCATCTGTTTGCGGAGCTGATGGCGCTGCATTACGACCCGCACTATGAGAAGTCGCAGGAGCTGCACTTTCGGGCGTGGGGGCGGCGCCGGAGCGTGGGTGTGGTTGATCTGTCGGATCAGGGGATTGGGGCTGTGGCTGAGGCGGTGTTGAGGTTGGGGTGAGGGCATGGTGCTGAGATCGGGGATGGATACGTCAGCAGGCACAAGAACAGGACAGGGCTCCTGCTCAGATGTTTTCATATTTTTTTAGATCGTATTTTTCAATCAATCTCAATGCTCTTTCTCTGAGCACGGCATCACCCTCGCTTTGCTTTAACAGTTCTTCGTTCAACCCCCTGGCGAATTCACCGTATGCGTAAAGTCCAGCATCTTCCTCGCCAGGATTACAGTCTCTATAGCTAATAACTACAAAATCAATGGGCAATGCCTTGCCCGTTTTGAGCGAAGGCAAAAAATCAATCTCAATACAAACTTCATGCCCCACTCCGCGCTCTGCATATAAAACATCCAGATTTAGTGCGATGCCAGGCATATCAAATCTATCGAGATCATCCCGAACAATTACCGACAAGGCAAATCCAAGAAGATCTTCTAATTTTTTACTGTCGCATGCAAATCTAAATTTATTCATGGCCACGAGGCACCTCCTGTTGGATAAGCTGTTCTGACATTGGGAATTCCGCCTGGACCTGCGCCAATGCCCACAGTCCATTTTAGACCGCCCACGTCAACGCTGACCGCCATCGGTCCGGTTGCACCGGAGGATATGTATTTATCAATGGCCAATTGACTGGCCGATTGGGCCATTTTTGTCATCTCTTTGTGAGGATATATTTTGGGGTCAAAAACAGTCTTGGTTGCAACACTTTGTCCAGGCAAACGATATTGCACTTGATAGATCCCATCCGTTCCGGCAATTTTTGTCGAACTTACAAGAACTCCATTGTTGGCTCTCAACGCCGTCTCGAAAGCGATCAAATCATGCGTGCCATAAATATTCTTCCCCGTTCCTGAATACGCTGCACGCCCTTCGTCAGTCAGGTGCGTGTCCAACGATGAATTACCAAGACGCACGGTGCCCGTAGCATGCGGCGTAGCACTTGCTGGTGGCGCGTAGCCATTGAATCCGATGCCTGGGGCATCTGCAGGGCGCGGACCGTTTCCTACCGGCAGGTTGCCGGGTCCATCTGCAACTCCACCACCTCCCGCTTCAGATTCACTGGACAACGTCCAATTGCCAGGCGCATACCCAAGTCGCCCTCCCGACGCAATTGGCGCCAAGACAGGAACGCAAGTCGGTGGGACTGCGCACCAAACCGTCGGCGCCATTCCGACTAAGACCGAACTGCCTCCCGCCGCAGGTGGCTCGCCACCGTTATCCAGGTCAGGCGGAGTATCCGGCGGGTTCGCCCCAGCCACCGCCAGTTGAAAGTCCCGAGCCAAAGCATTCCCAAGATAGCCAGCACCACTGGCCGCCCCTTGCATCCCGTCCTTGGCGTTGTGCAAAAGCGTGCTCGCGATGTCAATGGCGCCATCGGACCATCCGTACTCCGAGAACACCCCGGTCTTGAGCAGCAACTGTTGCTCATCCTTGTAGTCAGTCCCTCTGTTTTGCGAAGAGACCTTTGCAGCGTAGCCGGCGCTGTTCGGGTCCGCGCCTGCCGCGCACTTCAGAAGCGCGCACATCGCATCGGCCAGCTTTTTCTGATCGGCCTCGCCCTTGTTTTTCTGCAAGCGGGCGAGCGCATCTCGCTGTGCTGCGTTGGACTGGCGGTTGTTGACGTCGGCATTGAATGCAGTCGTCGCACCGGCCGCACCACCGGCCGTTGCACCTAATCCGACCGCCAAACCAGCGCCAACTGCCTCTTTGACGCCACTGGGCAGGTCGCGCGTCAGCTCATCGATGACCGGTGCCGCAGCCGACGCCAGCGCCGCGCCCACCGCCCCCTGCAGGTTGCCCGCAAGCCCGCCGACCAAGGCATGCGCCCACACGCGTGAAGCACCGCCTTCCTTCCAGTTTTCGTAGTTCTGCCGCTCCGCCGCGAGGGTGCTACCGGCGTTCGCCAAAGCCGCAGTCGCCTGCGCCCTTTGCTCGTCACTCGCGCCCGGATCGTTCAATACCTGCTGCGCCACCGAAGCCTGGAGTTGCGCCTGCTCGTATTTCCGGGTCTGACGTTCCGCGTACTCTCCGGCAGCTTTGGCGGCCTTCGGCATTGCAGCCTGCGTGATCTGCACTTGCGCCTGCACATCGGCGACCAGCTTGTCGGCATCCCATTTCTTCGTCAGCGCATTCGTGGTGTCCACGCCGGTGCGCACGCTCTGGTCACCCGCAATGCCGCTGATGCCGGCCTTGGTCACGCTCGATTGCGAGCCCGACGCGCTGCCCACGCCCGCACTGCCGCCTGAGCCCACCTTGAAGTCCGAGCCCGGGATGGGTTTCTTGTCTTCGCCCTTGGACTGCTGTCCTGAAACGCTCAGGCCCAGGCTCGCACCGCTGGCCTTGTAGCTGTCGAAGTTCTGGATGTCGCTGGTGGTGAGGCTGGCGGACTTGAACGTGTTTCTCGCGTTGTCCACTGCCGCCTGCGTGCTCTCGATCACCGCGCCCTTGAGGTAGGTGCGGCCCTTCACGTCGACGTCGAAGCCGCCGTCGCCCGCCTTGATGCCAGACTGCTCCTTCACGCTCGCGAAGTTGCCGCCGGCCTTGGCGCTGCTTGCGCTCACGCCTGCGCTCCACACGCCCACCCCCACGCTCAAGGAACCGCCCAGGCTCTGCTGCGTGCTGGCCGAGGTGCCGGTGTCTTGCAGGCTCTCGATCTTCAGGTCGCCGCCCACCTTGGCGGCCACACGGTCGGCTTCGATCACGCCGCCCTTGATGGTCATGTCGCCGCCGCTCGCGAGGTTCACCTTGTTGCCGGCGCTCACGCGGCTGTTGGTGTAGGTCGAATCGGTGCCGTCCGATTTGCCCCGGCTGGCGTTCGCGCCGACGTTGAACAGCAGGCCGCTGGTGCCGACGCTCACACCCACGCTGCCGCCGCTGCCCTTGTTGGTGCCATGCCGCTCGCTGGTGTTCTGGGCCGCGAGAACATCGATGCGGTTTTCCGCAGCGAGCGTCGCCGTGTCGCGCGCGACGATGTCGCTGCCTTGCACCAGGATGTTGCTGTCCTTGCCGCCGCCGATCGCGAGCAGGCTGACGTTCTTGCCCTCGATGCGGCTGCCGGCCGCGGTGTCGCTGGTTTCGGTGCGGTTGCTCTTGTTCTGGCTGCCGCCGAGGCTGATCGACAGGTTGACACCCATGGACTGCGCCGGATTGGTGAGACTGGCGTTGGCCAGGGCATCCGCCATGCCTTTGGCCTCGACGGCCATGGAGGCGGCACCCAGCGCCTGCATGCGTCCGCTGCTGGTTTGCTGGACGGCCTTGGCCGTGTTGCCGATGCTTTGCACCGCGCTGATGACGGGTGCGGTAAGCGCAATGGTCAGGCCACCGGTCTTCTGCTTCTGCTCGGTCTCGGTCCGGCTGGTTTCACGTGCCTCGCGGACCGCGATGCTCTTTGCGGCGATGGTCACGTCTCCGTCAGGAGCGACTACGTCGCTGCCGATCTGCGTGTACCGATTGCCGGCAATGAGCGTCGTGTTGCCGCCGATGCTGCCCACCGTGCTGCGCACCGCGCTGGTGTTCTCGCTTCGGGTGTCGGTACTCTGGCTGCGGCTGCCGATGGTGAAGCCGAAGCCGCCCGAGCCCATGAGTCCGGACTGGCTGGTGCCGCGATAGGCGCTCTCGGAGCGGCTGTCCTGCGCGGCCTCGACGGTGAGGTCGCGCCTGGCGACGATGGACGCATTCTTGTCGGCAATGATCTCGCTGCCCGACACGGTGACGTCCCGACCCGACACGATGATGTTGCGCCCGCCCAGCGAGCTGCCGGTGGCGGTGTCCTCGCGCGAACTGTCGCGCTGCGTGGTGGTCTTGCTGGAGAGAAAGCCTTTCTTTTTCGCTTCACTCGCGGAGTCGACCGAGACGGTGGCACGCCCGGTCTCGATGCGCACATCGCCTTCTCTGGCCTTCACTGCCAGGTCACCCTCGGCGTCGATGACGGATCCGCGGATGCGGATGTTGTTTCCGGCGTCGAGGGTCACATTGCCGCCGCCGGCAATCTGGCTGCCGACCTCCCGGCTGCTGCTCTGGCTGTAGAAGTTGCGCGGGCCGCTGCCTCGCTCCTGACGCTCCTCTTCCTTGACCGTCGAAACACTGATGTCCCGCCCGGCCTTCAGCAGCGTTCTGCCGTCCTTGCCGCTATTCGCGAGGATGGCGCCGGCAAGGCGGACGTCCCGCCCGGCCGAAGCCACGAGGATGCCTTCTGGATTATTCACATAGACCCCCGCCACGCGGTCGATGTTCGTCCGGCTGGTCAGCACTCCGGTCTGCGTGCGGGTGGTCGTCACGAGGTTGATGTCGTTGCCGGCCGTCAATGTCGCGGAGTCGCTGGCAGTGATGGTGCCGCCGATGTTGTCAAGGTCGGTCTTGGCGTGGATTCCAAGGTCGCCGCCCGCAATGCGGCCACCAAGGTTCCTGACGTTGTCCTTGTCTATCTTGACCAGCGTGCGCCCGGCGATGGTGCCTGTGTTGACCAGATCGCCATCGCCCTTGATGACGGTGGCGTCGGCACTCAGCAGTGCACCAGAGCCGTCGATGTCTCCGGGTCGCACGCGCACGTACAGCTGCGGCGCCAGTACTTGCCGGGTGACTCCCTCGGGCAGCGTCACCGTCTTCTCGACCAGCCAGACGATGTCACTGGTGAGCTGCGCCATCTGGACTTCCGACAGGCCGATGCCCGGCCGCAAGCCATGCTGCCGCGCGAAGGTGGCCCCGTTGTTCATCAGCGCCGTGTACTGCTCCTCGTCGTTGTAGTAGCCACCCAGGTAGCGATAGCCGGTGAGCTGCGCGACCTGCTCGCGAATGAGTTTCTGCTCGTAGAAGCCGTCGCCCAGGCGCTTGAGCGCGTTGCCGGGGTCTTGGCCGAGGTTGTTCAGCAGGTAGTCGCTGCTGAGCCAGTTCCGGTAGCCGGCGAAGCGCGGGTCGGCCTCGACGAGATAGCCGCGCGGCCCGCCATTCAGATTGAAAAGACTGGCTTGGGGAATATCGATGCGAGGCGAACTGGTGCGCACGACCATGGGCACGGTCTGGCCGGCACCCACCTTGGCGTTGCTTGCCTGGGTGATGGCGGCATCGACCGAGCGTCCTCCGGCATTCACGACGCCACCGACGTTGGCCGGCACCTCGACGATTGTCGCCACAGGGCTCGGGCCGCTCGCACCGGCGGAGCCCTTGCCCGCGTCGTATCCCTTGGTGGCGTTGAAGTTGCCTGTTTTCTCGTAGGCGCCCACATCCCTGCTCACTCTCGACACGGGTTCGATGACATCCGGCTGCCGCCGGGTGGCGCGCCAATGGACGATGGAGCCGGTCTGCGTGGTGACCTCCCCCTGTAGCGCCTCGTTCCTGATGCCGGGCGCGTCCAGCACAGCGCCGGCGGTGATCCGGCTGTCGCGGTTCAGCCCGTTGCCAATGAGGGTCATGTCCCTGCCGGCGACGATGGCGGCCGGGTCGGCGTCGATGGCCGTATCGGTCGTCGTGAGAACGGTTTTGTCCCAAAGTCCCCAGACATGGCCATTGGCTGGCCTCCAGCTTCCATCGGGGTTGCGCAGCAAGAGGTTGGCCTTGCCCGGGGTGTAGACAACATCCTCCGGCTTGAAGTGGCCGATGCCTTCCACGCCGATGGTTCTGGAGAACACCTGGGTCGTCGTCTTCGGCCCGAGCTTGATGCGCGTGTCCAGGTTGTCGATGCGCCTCATCGAGACAGTCATGTCACCCAGCGACTCGATGCGCGCGCTCAGGTTTTCCAGGGCACTGCCGCTGGTCGCGGCTTCGCGGTTGCCGTCGAGCCCGCCGCCGATGTTCAGTGCCTTCGCGCCCGTTCCAGCGCTGAAGATCAGCGCGTGCTCGCGGTTGCGGACGATGTCGGCACCGATGTTCAGCGACTCGCGTGCCGCGATGGTCGCGGCCTTGGCGATGCCATTGACGGTTTCAGCAGAGTTGTCGAGCGTGCCCACCGCAGCGGACACCGCGTTGCCGTAGATGCGGCCCGTGCCGATGTTGTGCAGCGTGCCCGCGTCGATCTGTGTCGCGCCCTGGCTGTCTATCAAGCCTCGATTGGTCAGTGTCGTCGCCGCCTTCACTGCGGTGTCCCTGCCCGACATCTCGGCGTCCGCCGCGTTGTCGATGACGCTTGCATCGACCGTGAGCTTGCGCCCTGCCGACAACTTCGTGTTGTTGGTGAACTTGCCGGCGGTGCTGAAGTTCAGGTTTCCATCGACGTCCATCTTCGTGTTGTTCGTGACGTCCTGCACGAGCGCAACGTTCAGGTCGTTGGCGGAGGCAATCCGGCCGTCGCCGCTGAAGGACTTCGCGTCGATGAACACGCCGCCGACACCACTGCGCATCTTGCCGTCCGCACCGGGCGCAGCAGGTATCCCGCCCTTGAGCACGCCATCGGTGTTGGTGATGGCCAGGCCCCTGGCCGCGGAGTTGCCCGCGTTCCGATCCTTGACGTCAAGCGCCTCCACGGCGGCGATCCGCCCCGAGATGTTGTTCAGTTCCGCCCCGCCAAGAACCGTGACGTTCCTTGCTTCGATGCCTTGCTCGTCGCCTGAGGTGTTGGCATTGACGACGCTGCCGGCACCGAGCCGGGCCGCTCCGTTCGCGCGGATCAATCCGCCGGTGTTGTCGATCGCTCCATCGCCGGCATCGAGGGCCAGGCTGCCCACGGCCAGCGTCTTGCCGCCGGCGTTGGTGAACGCCTGGGTTTCGGCAATCAACGCCCCCTTCGAGTCGATGGAACCAGCCGTGTTCTTGACTTCGCCCGTCTTCAGGATGAGCGTGCCGCCGCTCGTGATGCCTCCGGCCAAATCCGCCGGTGGAGTCCGGTAGCCGGCCGCGTTGGTGTTGACGAGGACCCGGCCGTTGGTGTCGATGCGCAGCGACTCGCCCGACTGGATCAAGCCCGAGTCGTTGTTCAAGGCGCCGGATCGCAGCACGAGCGCTCCCGATGCGGCGATGGTGCCCTTGGCGCCGTTGTCGAGGTCCCCGCCGCGTGTATCGACCGACAGCGAGCGCCCCAAGATCTTGCCGGCGCGATTGCTCAATGAACCGGCCTCGATGCTGATCTGCCTGGCTTCAGTACGGCCGTTGTCTTGCTCGAAACCGTTCTTCAGGTCGATGGCGAGAGCGCCATTGCCGGCGATGCGGCCGCTGGCTCCGCTGAAGCTGCCACCCGCGATGCGCAAGGTGCCGGTGCGCGCATGCTCGCCCGCATGCTCGACCACGCCGCCGGCATTTCCCAGCCTGGCAGCACTCAGCGTCAGGTCGCGGCCGTTGCTGGCAATGAGCCCGCCATCGTTGTTCAGGATGCCGGAGACGGCCAGCGTGGTGGCCTCGGCACCGGTCTGCACGATCTCGCCGCCGCGGGTGTTGGCGATGTTCGATGCCCGCAGATTAAGCCGGCCGGCATTGAGTACGCCGGCGTCGTTGAGCAAGGCCTGGTCCGCCTGTGCGTTGGCAGTGATGCTCAAGGCGCCCGGCGTCACCACCTTCGCCTTGTCGCTGGTTTTCACGTTGCCCTGCGTCGCAGTCACCGAGATGTTCGCCGCGCCGGTCTGGCTTCCCGAGAGGTCGACGCTCGCGCCTCGCAGCGTTGCGTCGCCTACAGCCAGGTTCACGCCATTTGCAACCAGCGAACCCGAGGCTGCGACGCTCAGTTCACCTGCAAGGCCCGGCTTGCCGTCGCCTTGAACGCCGGCACCGAGCAAGCTGCCGCCGCTTGACGCCAGGCTGCCAGCCGTGATCGCGGTGTTGCCGCCGGCGGTGATGCCGCCGTCATTGACAAGCGCACCAGCGACAGCGAGTCTGATGTCGTTGCCCGCGCGGATCGCCCCGCTGTTGCGCAGCACGCCCGCGTCGAGCGACAGCCCTTCATTTGCAACCAGCGTACCGGCGCTGTTGTCGACGGCCTTCGCCACATTGGCAGTCAGTCGACCAACCGCCGTGATGATCCCGCGCGTGTTGTCGGCCCGGCCGCCGGCGGCGAGGCTCGCATCGCCGGCGCTGGTGAGCGTGCCGCCCACGTTGATCAGGTCGCCGCTGGTGGAGATCTGCAGGCTGCCCGCATTGAGCTTGCCGCCTGTGTTGTCGAACTGGCCGACGTTCGCGCTGAAGCTTCGGCTGACGTCGAGCGTGCCACCCGCGTTGCTGAACCTGGCACCGGTCACGGCCATGGTCGCCACGCTGAGAGTGCCTCCCGTGTTGTCGATCTGCGGCGTCTTGAGCGTGATCGGGCCGCCGGCGTAGATGCGGCCGCCGTCGTTCCGGACCGTGCCTGCGGCGGTGATGGCGCCAGGTGCCCCGGCGAGGACGGAAGACACACCGCCCTCACCCGCTGCCGGCGCAAAAGGCTCCGCGCCGATCGCGCCCCCATTCGTATTGCTGAGCACCGGCGAATCAATCGTGAGACCGGCCATGCTCGTCTGCCGGACGGTGCCGCCGCGGTTGTCGATGTCCGCGCCGCTGGTGAGCTGAACCCGCGCGCCTTCGAGCGTCCCGGTGTTTTCCAGTCGCCCCTGCGCCGTGACGACAAGGCCGCCCGCACCCGCGCCGACGTTGCCCGCGTTGCGCACACCAAGTCCCGTCTCGGTGCCGATGAGCGTGATCTTCCGGGCGTACATGCCGCCCAGCGCGGCAACGTCGAGCGCAAAGGCAGGCGCGGGCCCGTTGCCCGCGATGGGCGCAGCGCTGCCGTGATCGCCGCTGACCTGGTTGGCGCCCGCGACCACCTGGAGCTCGTTCGCCCAGATGCCCGCATTGACCTGCACGGCCCGCGCAAGGATCGCCGCATAGTCCGTCTTGCCGGCGTCGAGCCCGGCGCCTTCGACGCTCACCATGCCATCGCGCACGAGAAACCCGTCGAGCCCGCCCAGCGCACTGAGCTGCGGCACGCCGGTGGTCAGGGTCGCGCGCGATGCGTTGATGAAGCCGCCGCCATCCACGGAGATGCCCGCCGGATTGGCGATGATCACCTCCGCGCGCTGCCCGCCCACCTCGACGTGGCCACGCAACTGCGTCGGGTTGCCGCCATTGATCTCGTTGAGGATGACGCGCGCCGGACCTCTCGCGAGCCACGGGTTGCCCTGGACGAAGCCACCGAGCTGCGTCTGCACGTTCACCCGGCTGTTGTTCAGGATGGCGCCGTTGCGCATCACGTCGAACTGGTTGTAGACGTTGCGGCTCACGCCCGCGGCCGAGGGCGTCTGGATGTTGACCAGCGGCACGCCGTTGGGGGCGACGAGTACGGTCGGCCGAAGATGCCCGGGGACGTTGGGCGCCCCGACGATCTGTGCCCGAACGGCGCCTGCGAGCGACAGGCCGAAGAGCGCGACTGCGGCCACGGTGCCTTTGGAGGCACCCTTGCCGATGCTGGTGGCCGTTTCCTGAACCACCATGCGCATGCCGCGCGCGGCGTTGAAGATGATCCGGTGAAGATGCCTGTTCATTTTTTTCTCTCCCTGGTGGCTTGGCAATTCGGCCTCTGAATGAAGCCGGCAATGACCGCCGCGACGCGGTCACTCCGGCTCCGTGCTCACGATCTCAAGCGCAGCGGAATTTCGCGACGCCCATGTACCGCGCGCCGGAAGGAAGGGTGGCCGAATAACCCACGGCAATCGCATAGGCACCGCTGCCGTGATCGCCCAGCGTGATGCCGGCGCCCGCACCCGCACTCAGGAAGCTGCCGGTCACGGACGTGCTGGATGGGGACTTGACCTTGGTATCGAAATTCACCGTGCCGACGGCGTCGCCGACCGTCACCTTCACCGCGCCCTTGACGGCAGCGCCTTCGCTGCCGAATGCCAGCGTCGAAGATCCGCTGGCCGCGCCGCTGTTGGCAGCGGCGCCGCTGCCGCCGCCCACATAGGTGGGATTGGTGAAGACGCCCGCATCGCAGGTGGGGCTTCCGCTCTCAGGCAGGGTCTTCAGCTCGTTCAGTGCAAGGTAGTGATACGCACGGTTGTCGCCGCCAGTGAGGGTTTCCGCGCCCGAACTGCGCGTGACGGTGCCGGCGGTCCAACGGCCGATCGCGAAGTTCGCGTCACCGTTGATTTCCTTCGTCGCGCTCGACCCCGTCAGCGTGTTGTCGTTCAGGCGGGTCATCACGCCGCTGGCCGCCTGCTCGCTTTGCGACAGCACACCGAACGACTGCGCACCCACACCCAGCAGCAGGTAGCGCGCGCGCTCGCCGCGAGCGAACGGTGTGGAGACGGAGCCGGAATCGACTGCTGCGGGCGCTGCTGCAGCCGCTTCTGCGGTCGCCGACGGAGCAACGGCTGGAATGGCGCCCATCGGCATGCCGCCGCCTCCACCGCCGCTGCCTCCACCGCAAGCGTGAAGCAGGCCAAGTGACAGCAATGAGAACGAAAAGAGAATCTTGTTTTTCATGGGATCTTGTGTGATGTGATTGCGATTGATTGGGTGATGCGATGTAGCTTTTTCTCTGTTGCGCCTTCCTCCTCAAAAGCTGAAGTTGAGGTTGAACCCCGTCGTGACCCCGGCCGTGCGATAACCCTCGGGCTTGCTGATCGGAGCACCGATGAAGACGTCGTAGTTCAGCCCCTGCCATGCACCACGCACGCCGATCACGCCGCCCGCCAGGTGATTTCCGAGCAGCCATGCGACCGACCTCCCGGCCACGCGGCCGTAGTCGATGCCCGCATAGAGCTCGGCCCCGCCCTGGCCCACGGCCCAACCGACGTCGTTGCGCAGCAGCCAACCCCGCTCGCCGAGCAGGCTGGTCTCGCCGTCGAAGCCGCGCACGGTGTAGCGCCCGCCGATGCCGAAGCGTTCTTGCGGCGTGAGCTGGGTCTGGTTCCACTGCGCTCGCCACTGGCCGGCATAGCGCAGCTTCTGCTCGCCGAGCTTGAAAGGCAGGTTGAGGCTCACGTCTGCCGTCATGAGCCGGAAGCGGCTGGTGCCCTCGTCGAAGGCCTCTTCGGGTGCCCGCTTGGCACCGAAGGCGCCGGTGCCCTGGCGCAAGGCGAAGGTGCCGTCCAGCGTGGCTTCGCCGATGAACTCCTTGTGGCTCAGGCTGGCCTCCCAGCCGCCGACCACGCGGTGCTGGTTCTCGATCTGGGTGTCGTCGATGAAGCTGCGCGACTCGCGGCGAAAGGCGCGGATCGCAACGGTGGTCTTGCGCCGCTGGTCGCGGTAGACCAGGCGCGATAGCCTCACTTCGGCGTTGTCGGCCTTGCCTGCATAGATGTAGTCCTGGTTCAGGCCGGCCACGGTTTGCCGGTAGCGGCTGTTCGAAGCGGTGAAGCCGAGTTGCCAGTAGCCCCAGGGCAGCGAGTAGTGAGCGGTCTGGCCCTCCGTGCCGCGGCGCGGGTTGCTCAGGACGTGCCCGTCCACGCTGTGATTGGCACTGACGTAAAAAAGATCATTGAGGCCGAAGAGGTTGTCGGCCGAGACCGTGGCGCCTGCCTGGTACCTGCCGGTGGCTTCGGTGCCGCTGTCGTCCAGGCTCAGGGTGCCGCGCAGCATGCGGGCCTGCGTGTACTTGACGACCAGATCGCTGTCGCCCGGCCGGGCGTCGGGCGCGGTCGAAGACTCGATCTGGATATCGGCTTCGGCGGTGGGTGTGCGCTTGAGGTTCTCCAGGCCCTGCTCGATGTCACGCAGGTTGAGCAGGTCACCAGGATGCGCAGGAATCGCGCTTTCGAGCAGCAGACGATTGCCGCCGAAGCGAGTGCTCGAATCCGCAGTGGCGCGGACGGCGGCGATGCGTCCGGGAACCAGTGTGAAGGTCAGCAGCCCGGTGGACAGGTCCTGCGGCGCCGCCAGCACACGGGTGGTGACGAAGCCCCTTGCGATGATCGCCTGCTGGAGCCGCGCCATGACGGTATTGACGCCCTGCGTGCCCAGGCAGCGGCCAAGCGGGCTGTCGTTCGCATCCGGGCCCGCGGCGGCATCCAGCGCCCACTGGAAGTCCGCGGAACGCTCGCCAGACAGGGCGAGACGTTCGACGCGAAAGCACGGCGACTCTGACTCGGCCAACCGGCCCGAATCTTTTTGCGTCGATTGCCGAAGATGGCTGTCGACCGACTTCTCCTGCTGCTCCCGCAGGGCTCGCTCACGCTGCTGCTGGCGCAGTTGCTCTACGAAAGGATGGGGTGCCGAAGGGTTGGCTTGAGCCAGAGCGCCTGACGCAGCACCCAGCCACAGGCAAGCGACAGAAACTGCGCGCAGTGATGGCGGCGCGAGAAAGCGTGATCGAAGGAGCATGACAACCCGGACGAATGCAACGAGGAATACGTTGCGGGGCGCGGATTGTCATGTCGCATTTGGCTGCACATTTGTGGCCAAAAGTGACTTGCAGAATTCCTGGAGATTTCCTGGAGATTTCGTTAGATATGCAACACCGTTGCGCTGCTCAACGGCATTGGAATTAACAGGATTCGACCACTTGTTATCAGCGCGCGATGGTCGGGCGCTCGCGGCACTTCAGTTGCCGGGGCTCAGCCCATCGGCATAAAGCACCCCACGCGGCGCCCGGCACAACCCCCAGAAGCGCAGGCCGCTGAGTTCGGCCATGCGCACGCCCATCGAGGTCGGCGCGGAGATGGTCGCCATCGCGGCGATGCCCAGGCGCGCGCATTTGCGCACGAGTTCGTGGCTGCCGCGGCTGGACATCAGCACGAAGCCCGGCTCCTCGAGCCGCCCCGCCAGCGCGAGCTTGCCGAGCAGCTTGTCGAGCGCGTTGTGGCGCCCGACGTCTTCCATCAGATCGGTGAGCTCGCCGTCGACCGTCGCCCACGCTGCAGCGTGGATTGCGCCGGCTTCGGCGTTGAGTGTCTGGCGCGGCGGCATGGCGGCGAAGGCGCGAAGCACTGTCGCCAGGTCGATGCGTTCGATCCAGTCGCGTGGCGGCACACGCTGCGGCGTGAGGTCAAGCCCCGCGAAGCTCTCGACGCCGCACACGCCGCAGCCGGTGCGGCCCGCGAGGCTGCGGCGGCGGTCTTTCAGGCGCTCGAAGCTGCGTGTGGAGATCTCCAGTTGCACTTCGATGCCGGGCATGCCTTGGGGCAAGCCGGCATCGGAGGCATCGATCGTCCGCAAGTCGATGCCCCGGCAATCGGCTGCTGCGTCGAGGATGCCTTCGCTCAGCGCGAAGCCGAGCGCGAAGGCTTCGAGGTCTTGCGGCGTGGCCATCATCACCGCGTGCGAGACGCCGTTGAACACCAGCGCCACCGGCACCTCGGACGCCAGCGTGTCGTCGCGCACCACGCCCTCGGGCGCGAGGCCGCGCTCGCCGAAGACATGCACCGCGTGCCGCGCGAGTGGCGGCAGGGAATCGGATTCGTTGATGGGGTCGTCTTGCATGCCGCGGCCATTGTCCGCTCAGCCGGGGTTTTCGTCAGCCGGCAGGGCGTCGACCCGTGCGCGCCCGGCGTCGGTGAGGTGCGCGACCCAGCGGTCGT
The DNA here is from genome assembly GCF_030208835.1 of Variovorax sp. efr-133-TYG-130. Taxonomy (NCBI): domain Bacteria; kingdom Pseudomonadati; phylum Pseudomonadota; class Betaproteobacteria; order Burkholderiales; family Comamonadaceae; genus Variovorax; species Variovorax sp. efr-133-TYG-130. The sequence continues at coordinate 78,261 of NZ_JARVTD010000013.1, forward strand.
CCAGCTGCACCACGCGCACCCAGCCGGGGCCGCGCACGCCGCCGATGGCGGCATCGCCCATCAGGGTGAGCTGGCGCATGACCACGCTCGCGCCCTGCCCCAGCCGCTTGCCCAGGCGCGGCAGCGACATCCCGCCCTCGCCCGGCGCATCGGCAAGGGCGCGCAGGATGGCGATGGAGAAGGAATCGGCGTCGAAGGAAGCGGCGGTCATGCCGCCACGGTATCAGCGTCTGACGGGGCCGGAGCAGGCGCCACATGCAACGACAGCACCACGGGAATGGACTTGGAGGTCGGCGTGCCCGCGTTCTCGGCCACCGACGACAACGGCACCAGCGGATTGGTCTCGGGATAGTAGGCCGCGAGGTTGCCGCGAGGGATGTCGTAGGCCACCAGCCTGAAGCGGTCGGCGCGGCGCTCCTGGCCGTCGCTCCACACGGTCTGGATGTCGACCCAGTCGCCGTCCTTCATGCCCAGCTGGCGGATGTCTTCCTTGTTGATGAAGACCACGCGGCGCTGGCCGAACACGCCGCGGTAGCGGTCGTCCATGCCGTAGATGGTGGTGTTGTACTGGTCGTGCGAGCGCGTGGTGAGCAGCGTGAAGACGATGGTGTCGCCCTTCTTCACGAAGCGCGCGCGGGCGCGGTGCGAATGGGTGTCCAGCGGCACCGCGTGCGTGAAGAAAACGGCTTTCTTCGACGCGGTGTTCCACACCCGCTCGCTCGCAGTGTTGCGCAGGCGGAAGCCGCCGGGGTGCGCCACGCGCGTGTTGAAGTCCTTGAAGTCGTCGAACACGGCTTCGATCTTGTCTCGGATGCGCGCGTAGTCTTCCACCAGCCAGAGCCACGGCGTCCTGCTGCGCGCGCCGATGGTGACGGCCGCCAGGCGCGCCACGATGGCCGGCTCGGACAGCAGGTGCTCCGACGCGGGCGGGTTGATGCCCATCGAGATGTGCACCATGCTCATCGAGTCTTCCACCGTCACGCCCTGGGGGCCGTTGGCCTGCATGTCGATCTCGGTGCGGCCCAGGCACGGAAGAATGATCGCCTCGCGCCCGTGGATCACGTGGCTGCGGTTGAGCTTGGTGGTCACGTGCACCGTGAGGTCGCACTGCTGCAGGCCCTTCCAGGTCTGGTAGGTGTCGGGCGTGGCGGCCGCGAAGTTGCCGCCGAGCGCGAAGAACACCTTGCCCTTGCCGTCGAGCATGAGCCGGATGGCCTCGACGGTGTCGACGCCGTTCTGGCGCGGCGGCTCGAAGCCGAACACCTGCTGCAGCCGGTCGAGCAGCGCGGCCGGCGGCTTTTCCCAGATGCCCATGGTGCGATCGCCCTGCACGTTGCTGTGCCCGCGCACCGGGCAGGCGCCCGCGCCCTCGCGCCCCATGTGGCCGCAGAGCATGAGCCAGTTGCCGATCATCTGGATGGTGGCCACCGAATGCTGGTGCTGCGTGATGCCCATGCCCCAGCAGGCGATGACCCGCCTGGCGCCCAGGTACACGTCGGCGGCGGCGCGGATCTGCGCCTCGCTCAGGCCCGACTCGCGCACCAGGATGTCCCACGACTCGGCGCGCAGGTCGGCCGCCAGCGACTCGAAGCCGACGGTGTGGGCGGCGATGAATTCATGGTCGAGCACCGAGGGCTCGCCGCGCGCCACGGCCGCGTCCTCGCGCTCGATGACGTGCTTCATCATTCCCTTGATGGCGGCGAAGTCGCCGCCCACGCGCAGCTGGAAGTAGTGCGTGCTGATGGGCGTGGAGCCCATGGTCGCCATCTCGAGCTTGTCCTGCGGATCGGCAAAGCGCTCCAGGCCGCGCTCGCGCAGCGGGTTGAAGCTCACGATGCGCGCGCCGCGCCTGGAAGCCGCGCGCAGCTCGCCCAGCATGCGCGGATGGTTGGTGCCGGGGTTCTGGCCGAAGATGAAGATCGCGTCGGCCTTCTCGAAGTCGTCGAGGGTGACCGTGCCCTTGCCCACGCCGAGCTGCGGGCGCATGCCGCTGCCGCTGGGCTCGTGGCACATGTTCGAGCAATCGGGGAAATTGTTGGTGCCGTATTCGCGCACGAACAGCTGGTACAGGAAGGCGGCCTCGTTGCTCGCGCGGCCCGACGTGTAGAAGATGGCCTGGTTCGGGTCGGGCAGCGCGTTCAGGTGCTGCGCGATGCGCGCGAAGGCGTCGTCCCATTCGATGGGCACGTACTTGTCGCTGCCCGCGTCGTAGGCCATGGGGTGCGTCAGGCGCCCCTGGTCCTCGAGCCAGAAATCGCTCTGCTGGGCCAGTTCGGCCACGGTGTGCTTCGCGAACAGTTCGGGGCCGGCGCGGCGCGCGGTGGCTTCGGCGGCCACGGCCTTGACGCCGTTCTCGCAGAACTCGAAGGTGGAGGCGTGGTTGCGGTCGGGCCAGGCGCAGCCGGGGCAGTCGAAGCCGTCGGGCTGGTTGGCCGACAGCAGCGTCTTCGCACCCTTGATGGGAATGTCCTGCCGCAGCAGTGCATTCGTGACGCTGCGCAAAGCGCCCCACCCGCCGGCGGGGCCCTTGTAAAACTCGATCTTCTGCTCGCTCATGCCGGGAGTGTTCGCGCGCGGGGGCCCGCCGTCAAATTGGATCGGCATATGCAGCGATTCAAAATGGAAATGAAGCGAGGCCTCAGGCGCCGCGCGCGTCCTGCATCAGCAACCCGCGCAGCTTGCTGCGCAGCGGCGTCTCTTCGACAACCTGCGCGCCTGCGATGTCATGCAGCGCGAATTCGCGGCTTTCGGCGTTGTGCAGATCGATTTCGCGCACCACCTGGCCGTCCCTGTAGACGAAGGCCACGTCGGCCAGCGCGAGCACGTCCTCGATGTCGTGGGTGATCATGAGCACCGGAATGCCCCACTGCTTGCGCACCTGGGCCAGTTCGTTGCGCAGTTCGCTGCGCAGCATGGGGTTGAGCGCGGCGAAGGGCTCGTCGAGCAGCAGCACCTGCGGCTCGCAGGCCAGCGCGCGCGCCAGCGCCACGCGCTGCTGCTGGCCGCCCGAGAGGTTGCGCGGGCGGCTGTCGGCCAGCGCCGCAAGGCCGAAGCTCTCCAGCAGCGCCTGCACGCGCTCGGCATCCTTTGCGGACGGCTTGCGGCGGTGCCACGCGGTCAGGCCGAAGCCGACGTTCTGGCGCACCGTGAGGTGCGGGAACAGCGCGTAGTCCTGGAAGAGGTAGCCGATGCGGCGTTCCGGCGCGGGCACGTCGATGCCCCGGGCCGCGTCGTACAGCGTGCGGCCGTCGAGCCGCACATGGCCGGCCGACGGCTGCAGAAGCCCCGCGATGGCCTGCAGCGTGAGCGACTTGCCCGCGCCCGACGGGCCGTAGAGCGCGGCAAAGGGCACGTCGGTCTGAAAGCGCACGGCCAGGTCGAAGCGGCGTGCCCCGTCCTGCACCGAGAGCTTCAGATCGACGTCGATCATGGCTTGCCGAAACCGTAGCGCGTGAGCACTTCCTGCGCGGCGGGCGTCGACAGGAACGCGATGAAGTCGCCGGCCAGCGGCTTCTGCCTGCTGTCGGCCACCACGGCGATCGGATAGGTCACCGGCGTGTGGCCGGTGGGCGTGAAGGCGACCCTGACCTTGTTGCCGGCCACGGCCGCGTCGGTGCGGTAGACGAAGCCGGCCTCGACCTCGCCGCGGCTCACGTAGTCGAGCACCTGGCGCACGCTGTCGGCCTGCACGAACTTGGGCTCGAGCGTGGTCCACAGGTTGGCGCCGTCGAGCACCTGCTTGGTGTAGCGGCCGACCGGCACGGTCGCGACCTTGCCCACGGCGATCTTCTTGACGCTCGCGCCGCCCAGGTCCTGCAGGGTCTTCACGCCCACGGCGCCCGTGGCGGGCTCGATCAGCACCAGGCTGTTGGTGACGAAGTCCTTTCGCGTGGCGGCGTCGATGGCTTTCTGCTCGACGCCGCGGTTCATCGTTTCCTGGTCGGCGCTGGCGAACACGTCCACCGGCGCGCCCTGCCCGATCTGCTGCAGCAGCACGCCCGAGGCCGCGAAGTTGAAGCGCACGGTGGCGCCCGGCTTGGCGGCCTCGAACTTGGGGCCGATTTCCTTGAATGCGTCGGTCAGGCTGGCGGCGGCGGACACGGTGATCTGCTGCGCGCCCGCAACCAGCGGCAAGGCGAGCGCAAGAACCAACGACAGAAGGCGAAACGGACGCATGGACAACTCCAGATGGTTGAAACGAAATCAGCGAAGAGAAAAGAAGCGGTTCGACAGCACCAGCACGGTGATAGACAGCAGCGAAGTCACGATGACCAGCAGCAGCGCGAGATCGTCATGCCCCGCCTGCACCGCGTCGTAGATGGCCATGGACAGCGTCTGGGTCTGCTTGGGAATGGAGCCGGCCACCATCAGCGAGGCACCGAACTCGCCCATGGCGCGCGCGAAGGCCAGCAGCGTGCCGGCCAGGATGCCGGGCCACGCCAGCGGCAGCGTGACGCGCAGGAAAACGGAGAACGGCGATTGCCGCAGCGTGCTGGCCGCCGCCTCGAGCGAGCGGTCCACCCCGGCGAACGCGGCGCTGGCCGACTTGAGCACCAGCGGCAGCGCCACCACGGCGGACGCCACCACGGCAGCGTGCCAGCTGAAGATGATGGTGTAGTCGAGGTGCTCGCGCAGCCATGCGCCCAGCGGACTGCGGCGCCCGGCCGCCACCAGGATGGCATAGCCGATGACGGTGGGCGGCAGCACCAGCGGCAGCATGAACACGGCCTCGAGCACGCTGCTGCCGAAGAACTTCTTGCGGGCGAAGATCCAGCCCAGCGCCACGCCGGCGACAAGCGCCAGCACGGTGGCCACGGCGGCGACCTTGAGCGACAGCACCAGCGGGAACCAGTCGGTCGAGGCGATGAGTGAATTCGTCGTGTTCATTGGAATACGGCGGAGATTGTTGCACGCGCAGCCGCAAGGTTGTCACGGGGGTGCGCAAAGAGACGAGTCTTCATATACTGGTGGATATAGCGTTGGAGACCCTGGAACCCATGCGCCCATCCGCCCACGACACCGTTGTCCGTTCGATCTCCGGCAGGCCGGAGCTTCGCCACGTGACGCAGGTGCAGGAGTGGCGCATCGAGCGCGCCATGGACGCCGCCGGCTTCGTGCTGTCCATCACCGCGCCCGACGGCGAGAGCCAGTCTTTCCTGGTGGCCGAGGCCGACGCCAACGACATCGGCGAAGTATTGCGCCGCAATGCAGCGCATGCTGCGCCCTGATCAGCCGATCCTGTCGCCGGATCGCGTGCCTGGCAGCTGATCGGGCCCGGCCCCGAACCAGCCGGCGCGCTCGAGGGTCTCGGGCTTCATGGCGCGAGCAGACGCGTCAGCGCGCGAATGTCGGCCGATGCGGCGAGGCGCGCGGCGTTCTCGATGGCCCGGTAGTGCTTGACGATTTCCTCGCCCACCGGCGTCAGCGCCGTGCCCCCGCCGCGCGAGCCGCCGGCGGCGGTGTTCACGGCCGGCGAGACCAGCGCCTTGTTCATCTCGTCGATCAGCATCCAGGCGCGGCGGTACGACATGCCGAGCAAGCGGGCCGCCGCGGAAATCGACCCCGTCTCGGCCACGGCCTCGAGCACCGCGATCTTGCCGGGGCCGATGGCAATGGCGTCGTCCCGGTAGATGCGCAGGCGGAACTGGACTTTGGATTTCATGTTGGCGCGAAGCGTAAACCAATGCGGAGCGCCATTGTCTGCCCGGTGCGAGCCGCCCAAGCGCGGCGGCGTCGCCCGGACAGCCGCGGTCAGTTGAAGAACTTGGCCGCGCTCACCAGCGTCTTGTAGACGCCCCAGGCCAGCGGAATGCCCACCGCCACCCAGGCCAGCGCCACCACCAGCGGGCTCACCGTGTCGGCACGGCCAGAGCCGCTGCCGACTTCGGCCGCGGAGGCCTTCTCGTGCGCCAGCTTCTTCTCGACCGCCAGTTCGGCGTCGGTCATGAAGTGCTTGTCGGCCACCGGGCGCACCAGCAGGTTGGCGATGAAGCCGATCACCAGCATGCCCACCAGGATGTACATGGTCTGGTTGTAGACCTGCTCGCGCGGCAGGCCCAGGCCCAGCTGGTATTCGCGCATGTAGTTCACCACCACCGGGCCGAGGATGCCCGCGGTGGCCCACGCGGTAAGCAGGCGGCCATGGATGGCGCCCACGAACTGCGTGCCGAACAGGTCGGCCAGGTAGGCCGGCACGGTGGCGAAGCCGCCGCCGTACATCGACACGATCACGCAGCATGCGCCCACGAACAGCAGCTTGCTGCCCGCGCCGGCCGACGAGGGAATGCTCGCGTACAAGACTGCGCCGAGCACGAAGAACACCGTGTAGGTGAGCTTGCGGCCCAGCTTGTCCGACAGGCTCGCCCACACAAAGCGCCCGCCGATGTTGAACAGCGACAGCAGCGCCGTGAAGCCGCCCGCCACCACCGCGATGGCCGCCAGCTGGGTCTTGTCGAGCTGGCCGTACTTGGCCGGCAGGTCGATCAGCGCGCCGCCGAACACTTCCTGCAGCATCGGAGAAGCCATGCCGATCACGCCGATGCCGGCGCTCACGTTCATGCACAGCACCAGCCACACGAGCCAGAACTGCGGAATGCCCCAGACCTTCTTCACGTGCACGTGGCGCTGCGTGATCATGGTGTTGCTGGTCTGCGCCGGGGGCGGCGTCCAGCCTTCGGGCTTCCAGCCCGAGGGCGGCACGCGGTAGCCCAGCGCGCCGGCCATCATGAAGACGAAGTAGCCGATGGCCATGACCACGAAGGTCTGCATCACGCCCACGTCGGTGGTGGTGGAGAAGCGCTTCATCAGGTCGACCGCCAGCGGCGAGCCGATCATCGCGCCGCCGCCGAAGCCCATGATGGCCATGCCGGTCGCCATGCCGCGGCGGTCGGGGAACCACTTGATCAGCGTGCTCACCGGGGAGATGTAGCCCAGGCCCAGCCCGATGCCGCCGATCACGCCCGAGCCGAGGATCATCAGCCAGAACTGGTGCAGGTGGATGCCCAGTGCCGACAGCAGCATGCCGCCGCACCAGCAAAGCGCCGACACCACGCCGGCCTTGCGCGGACCCGCCCGTTCGAGCCAGCCGCCCCACAGTGCCGCGGAGCAGCCCAGGAAGACGAAGAACAGCGTGTACATCCAGCCGAGCGTGGCCACGCGCCAGTCGCAGTTGGTGGCGAACAGCTCCGCGAAGAAACTCATGTCCTTGGCACAGGCCTGTGCGCCGGTGCCGGCAGTGCCCAGCGCCTTCGACAGCGGCAGCCAGAACACCGAGAAGCCGTAGGCCATGCCGATGCACAGGTGGATGGCCAGTGCGGCCGGGGGTACCAGCCAGCGGTTGAAACCGGGGCCCGCGATGATGCGTTCTTTTTCCAGGAAGCCGGGTTGCCGTTGCGATCCGCCTCCACCGATGCGCTCTCCTTCAAGAACGCCTGCAGATGATCCTGCCATGTTTCTCCTTGTTCGCCTGATGTGTAATTTGTTGCCGAATGTTGGCCGCGGAGTGTGAGTGAGCGCTTCATGCGCCGTCAAATTCGATCAGCGCATGCCCCGATTCAATTTTTGAATGATCGATGCGCTAGGCGCCGAGCGTGCCGCTGTGCTGCTGCACCTGTGCCTGCCACTCGGGCGTTTGCAGGAAAGCCCGTGCGGCGTCGAGCGCGCGCGAACTTCGCACGCCGTCCTGCGTCATGAAGCCGATGGGCGTGCGCACCTCGGGCGACACTAGCGGCAGCGCTTCCAGCTCGCGGTGGCTGCGCACCGCCGCCACCATCGCGCCCGGCAGCACGCTGCTGACCGTGCCGACGCTCACCGCCAGCGCGAGCGTCAGCACCGAGTTGGTCTCGATGGCCGGCGCCGCCGGCACGCCGGCCTCGCGCAGCGCCTGATCGATGATGGCGCGGTTGTGCATGTCGGGCGTGAGCAGGCACAGCGGCAGCTTGCCGGCCTCGGCCCACGGCATGGGCTTGCCGATGCGCAGATGGTCGGCCGACGCCTTCTTCGCGCGCCGCAGCAGGAAGTAGTGTTCGATGCTCTGCGGCCAGGCCTTGAGCTTGATGCCCGGCAGGTGCATGCGCTCGGTGTAGCCGAGCGCGAGGTCGACCGACAGGCTTTCGAGCCCGGTCTCCAGCTCCTGCGAACTCATCGACAGCACCGCGGGCACGATGCCCGGATGCCGCTGCTGCAGCATGGCCGCAAAGCGCGACAGCATGGGAATGGCCGTGGGCACGGCCGCCATGCTCAGCCGGCCGTGCGGGTCGCCCTGCGTGCTGCGCAGCTCCTGCACCAGCACGTCGTTCTCGCGCAGCATGCGCTGCGCGGTGGCCAGCACGCGCTCGCCTTCGTGCGTGAGGCCCACGTACACCCGGGCCCGCTTGACGATGACGACGCCGAACTCGCTTTCCAGCGCGCGCAGCGCGTTGGAAAGGGCCGGCTGGGTGATGTGGCAGGCCTGCGCGGCGCGGCCGAAGTGCTTGTGCTCGCTGAGCGCAACCAGATAGCGCATCGAGGCGAGCAGGTTCATGCCTAGGTGTTCTTGCTGATCGAGATGGTGGGGAACTTGGAGGAAAAGTCCTTCGCCTTCTCGGCGATGCCCACGGCCACGCGGCGCGCCACGGCCTTGTAGATGCCCGCCACGTCGCCTTCGGGGTCGGACACCACCGTCGGCGAGCCGCTGTCGGCCTGCAGACGGATCTTGATGTCCAGCGGCAGCGCGCCGAGGTATTCCATCTGGTATTCGGCCGCCATCTTCTTGCCGCCGTCGGCGCCGAAGATGTGTTCGGCATGGCCGCAGTTCGAGCAGATGTGCACTGCCATGTTCTCGACGATGCCCAGGATCGGCACGCCCACCTTCTCGAACATCTTGATGCCCTTCTTGGCGTCGAGCAGCGCGATGTCCTGCGGCGTGGTGACGATCACCGCGCCCGTCATCGGCACCCGCTGGCTCAGCGTGAGCTGGATGTCGCCGGTGCCCGGCGGCATGTCGACGATCAGGTAGTCCAGGTCTTTCCAGTTGGTCTGGCGCAGCAGCTGCTCCAGCGCCTGCGTGGCCATGGGGCCGCGCCAGATCATGGCCTGGTCCTGGTCGACCAGGAAGCCGATCGACATGACCTCCACGCCGTGGCGTTCCATGGGTTCCATGGTCTTGCCGTCGGCGCTGTCGGGGCGGCCTTCGATGCCCATCATCATGGGCTGGCTCGGGCCGTAGATGTCGGCATCGAGCAGGCCCACGGTGGCGCCTTCGGCGGCCAGCGCCAGCGCCAGATTGGCGGCCGTGGTGCTCTTGCCCACGCCGCCCTTGCCCGAGGCCACCGCGATGATGTTCTTGACGTTGGGCATCAGCTGCACGCCGCGCTGCACCGCGTGGCTGATGACCTTGGTGACGATGTTGACCGACACGTTCTCCACGCCCGGCACCGTCTTGGCAGCCGCCACCAGCGCCTTGCGGATGGCCGCGTGCTGGCTTTTGGCGGGGTAGCCGAGCTCGATGTCGAAGGACACGTCGCCCTCCGAGACCTGGAGGTTTCTGAGCGACCGGCTCGCCACGAATTCCTTGCCGGTGTTAGGGTCCGCGACGGCCTTGAGCGCGTCCGTCAGCCCTTCTGGGGTGAGTGCCATTGATCAAACTCCTGAATGGCCGGTAGTCTAGTGCGCTCTCCGGGCCTTCATCGAACAGCTCCTCAATAACCAAAAAATGCCAGAGACAAGCCGCGTCACCGGCCTCCTGCTCACCGGGGGCGGCGCCCGGGCCGCCTACCAGGTGGGCGTGCTGGAGGCCATCGCCGAGATCCGGCGCGGCGCCGGCCCCGCCGCCGGCACCGGCGCCGGCAGTCCCTTCCAGGTCATCACCGGCACCTCCGCCGGGGCCATCAACGCGGCCGCGCTGGCCTGCGGCGCCGACAGCTTCGACCACGTGGTGGCGCACATCGCCGAAGTCTGGAGCCAGTTCCGCGCCGAGCAGGTGTACAAGGCCGACTCGCTTTCCGTCGTCGGCAGCGGCGCGCGATGGCGCATGTTGCTCGGGCTCGGGCGCTTCGCGGCCAACTGGATGCGCGTGAAGCCCAGGTCGCTGCTGGACAACTCGCCGCTGGCAGAGCTGCTGCAGCGCCTGGTGCAGCTCGACCGCCTGCCGCAGCTCATGAAAGACGGCCACGTGCAGGCGCTGGCGGTGACGGCCTCGAGCTACAGCTCGGGCGAGCACGTCACCTTCTTCGAGGCGGCCGTGCCCATGGAACCCTGGGTGCGTTCGCAGCGGATCTCGGTGCGCGACCGCATCACCCATGCGCACCTGCTGGCTTCATCGGCCATTCCGTTCGTGTTCCCGGCCACCGCGCTGCCGATGCAGCAGGACCACATCGAGTACTTCGGCGACGGCTCGATGCGCCAGTCGGCACCGATTGCAGCGGCCATCCACCTGGGCGCGCAGCGCATCGTGGTGATCGGCGCCGGGCGCATGCACGAGCCGCGCGAAGCGCCTGGCCCCAACACCCACACCGGCTACCCGACGATGGCGCAGATCGCGGGCCATGCGCTGTCGAGCATCTTCCTGGATGCGCTGGCGGTCGACATCGAGCGGCTGCACCGCGTCAACCACACGCTGAGCCTCATTCCCGAGGCAGCGCGGGCGGCGAGCAGGCTGCGTCCGCTCGACCTGCTGGTAATCTCGCCGTCGGAGCGCCTCGACGTGATCGCGGCGCGCCACGTCGACGCCCTGCCCGGCGCGGTGCGATACCTGCTGGGCGGCTCGAAGGTGGCGGCCGACGTGAAGGGCGGCGCGCTTGCGAGCTACCTGCTGTTCGAGTCGGCCTACACGCGCGAGCTGATGGCGCTGGGCCGCGCCGACGCAATGAGCCAGCGCGACGAGGTGCTGCGGTTCTTCGGCTGGAGCAGCCCCGCAAGCGCGGCCTAGATGTGCAGCGCGGCGAGCACGCCCACCGCGAAACCCGCGGCGGCCACGCCGAACATCGCGCGCTCCAGCCATTTCTTCCTTGTGAGCAGCGCAATGGCGGCCAGCGCGATCGAAACCTGCAGGACGGTGGTTGCCTGCGCCCAGCGGTGGTGCTGGTGCATCTGCTCCTCCGACTGGGCGTCCCAGCGGCTCGCCTCTTCTTCAAGCTTTTTCGCGGCGGCCTGGATCTCGGTCTTTTCCTGCTCGTAGCGGCTCACCTTGACCTGCCAGCCCTGGCGCTTGTCGTCCGTCGCGGTGTCGCGCGCGAACTCGGCCAGCGCCTGCTTGGTGCTCTTCGACTGGAAGTAATTCCACTGGTTGGACGCCTCGGTCTTCTTGATCGCGGCATTGTTCTTGTAGAGCCCGGCGTTGGCCTGCGTGGCGCCGCCCATGTACGAGAAGATCGCGCCGAAGGTGGCGATCACCGCGGTGCACATCGCGATCTTGCTGGTCATGCTCATGCCGCCGGCCTCTTGGCCGTGGCCGCCGCCCGATGCGGCGTGTTCGAGTTCGTGATCGTGCGGGCCGTGCACGTGAAAGCCGTGTCCTGACATGGGATCCTTGTTGAAGCGATGCTGGGGTGGGGGCGCGCGAGTATGCACGCCCGCCGATGACAGTTGCCTCAACGCGCCGGGACGCGCTTGCGCCTACCGGTGCTCCCTCTCGCCAGCCACTTGCCTGCACGGCCTGGGCGTCGATCACCGTCATGAACAGGTCGACGGCAGGCTGCAGGAAGCGCCAGAAGTGCGCAACCCTCAACGCACAGGCTGCACCGGCAACATCGAGCGCAGCAGCATCAGCACCGCGCACACGATTGGCGCCAGCGCCAGCAGCCGTCCGGGCTCGAAGGCCAGCCCGGCCACCGCGCCGACGAGGCAGCCGGCTTTGACCCACGCCGGCACCGCCTCCCAGCCGCGCCGGTGCGCCACCGCGAAGCCGATCAGCGCGACCCAGCCGAACAGGCCGCCGAAGACCGACAGCACCCAGCTCAGCAGGTAGACGGCCGAATCCGCATCGCGGAACGCGAGCGCGGTGCCCAGGCCGCGCCAGGTGTGCCACCAGCCGTCGAACAGAAGAAAGCCGGTGGCCGAGGCGGCCCACCAGAAGAACGCATAGAGGCTTGCGATGCCGGCCAGTGCAGCGAGCCAGCCGAGCAGGCGGCGGCTGACGTCGTCGAAAGGCATGTGATCGCGCCATTCGGCGATCTGTCCGTGGTCCATGTCCGGTGCTCCATTGAAGAGTTGGCAATGGGCACGAAGTTAGGCAGCCGATGCGCGGGCTGCGTGAAGCCCGTGTGAAGTACCGGAATCAGTCCGTTTCGGAAATTCCCAGCTCGGAGCACACGCGCCCGAGCAGCGCCTTGAGCGACGCCACCTCGGTTTCGAGCCGCGCCACGTTGGCCTTGAGCGCCGCGACCTCGCCCAGCGACACGTCGTGCGGCGCATGGGCGGCGTCGGACGATGCGCTCCCCGGGCCCGCGACTTCTTCGGCCGGCGTGCCGCTCAACAGGTGCGCCCAGCGGCTTTCCCGCGCACCGGGCAGCCGCGCGAGCTTGACGACCAGCGCACCGGCCGGGCGTTCCGCCAGTTCGTTGAGGAAGCCCTCGACCGACGAGATGTCGGCAAAGTTGTGCATGCGGTCGCAGGCGATGCGCAGCTCGCCCGCCGTCTGCGGGCCGCGCAGCATCAGCACGGTCAGCAGGATGACCGACTGCGACGGAATGCGCAGCACGCGGTCGATGTTGTGCTCGTAGCGGTAGGCGCGCCCGCCGCTGGTTTCGGCGACGAGGCTGTAGCCCTTCAGGCTGTCGATGGCGGCCTGCACCTGCGACTCGGTGAGCTCGAGCACCGGGTTTCGGCTGGTCTTCTGGTTGCAGCCCGACACCAGCGAGTTGAGCGTGAGCGGATAGCTGTCGGGCACGGTGCGCTGCTTCTCGGCCAGCACGCCGAGGACACGGGTTTCGAGGAGGGACAGGACGGGCAACGGATTGGACATGGCTCGACGGAAATTCTCGGAAATGAAAACGCAAGGCACGGCACGGCACGGGGCGCGACCGCGTCGCAAGCCCCATGCGGCGAAACTCAGCCGCCGTTGATGCGGGCGACGAGCGCCTTCGTGAACGCCTCGGTGCCCGCCGTGCCGCCCAGGTCGCCGGTGCGCACCTTGTCGATGTTCAGCGTCTCGTCGATGGCCGTGCGCAGGCGCGTGGCCAGTTCGGGCAGCCTGACGTGGTCGAGCATGAGCGCGGCGGCCAGCAGCAGCGCGGTCGGGTTGGCGATGCCCTTGCCGGCGATGTCGGGCGCGGAGCCGTGCACCGCCTCGAAGATCGCGGCGTCGGCGCCGATGTTGGCGCCGGGCGCCATGCCCAGGCCGCCGACCAGGCCCGCCACCAGGTCGGACAGGATGTCGCCGAACAGGTTGGTCGTGACCAGCATGTCGAACTGCCAGGGGTTCAGCACCAGCTTCATGGCGCAGGCGTCGATGATGACCGTGTCGAGCTCGAACCTGCCCTTGTACTTCTTCTCGTACAGGTCCAGGCCGGTCTCCAGGAAAATGCCCGTGAGCGCCTTCATGATGTTGGCCTTGTGCACGATCGTGACCTTCTTGCGGCCAGTGGCGACGGCCGTCTCGAAGGCGTATTCCAGCAGGCGGCGGCTGCCCTGGCGGGTGTTGATGCCGGTGGCCATGGCCACGGCGTGCGGGTCGCCGTCGATCGGTACGTAGTGCTCGTGGCCGATGTACAGGCCTTCGAGGTTCTCGCGCACGACCACCAGGTCGATCTTGTCGAAGCGGCCGCCCGGAATGATTGTGCGCGCGGGGCGCAGGTTGGCGTACAGCTGGAACTCCTCGCGCAGCCGCACGTTCGACGAGCGGTAGCCGCCGCCCGAGGGCGTTTCCAGCGGCCCCTTCAGCGCGAGGCGGGTGCGGCGGATGCTGTCCAGCGTGGCCAGCGGCAGCGGGTCGCCGGCGGCCACCACGCCGCCCAGGCCGGCGATCTGGCGGTCCCATTCGAAGGGCGCGCCCAGCGCATCGAGCGCGGCCAGCGTGGCGTCGACGATTTCGGGGCCGATGCCGTCGCCGGGGATCAGGGTTGCGGGAATGCGAGGGGAGGTCATCGGCGGTGTCTCACTTTCTGTATCGGGGGCTGGAGCATACGTCGCGTGCGCGACAGTGCTGGGGGCCGATGTACCCAAGGCACTGTTTGCCTGAGGTGTTTGTGGTGCGCGAAGGGGGTGGAGCGGCGCAAGGCGTGGGGGCGATGCCGGCGTCCAACCCCTGGCCGGACGCGGCCACCTAAAATGCCCGGTTACCCGTCAGCCACTCCGAAAGCGCCCTTCCCGATGTCCGCCCCGCGCAAGCTCTTCGTCACCACCGCCCTGCCGTACGCCAACGGCAAGTTCCATATCGGCCACATGATGGAATACATCCAGGCCGACATCTGGGTGCGGAACCAGCGAATGAACGGCGCCGAGGTCAACTTCGTCTGCGCCGACGACGCGCACGGCGCGGCCATCACCATCGCGGCCGACAAGGCCGGCGTGACGCCGCAGGCCTTCGTGGCCGAGATTGCAGCCGGGCGCAAGCCGTATCTCGACGGCTACTACATCTCCTTCGACAACTGGCACTCGACCGACGCGCCCGAGAACCACCAGCTCGCGCAGGACATCTACCGCGACCTGCGGGCCAACGGCCTGATCAGCACCAAGAGCGTCGAGCAGTTCTACGACCCCGAAAAGGGCATGTTCCTGGCCGACCGCTTCATCAAGGGCGAGTGCCCCAACTGCCATTCGAAGGACCAGTACGGCGACAACTGCGAGGTGTGCGGCGCCGTGTACGCCCCCACCGAGCTGATCAATCCCTACTCGGCCCTGTCGGGCGCCAAGCCCGAGCTGCGCAGCTCGGAGCACTTCTTCTTCAAGCTCTCCGACCCGCGCTGCGAGGCCTACCTGAAGGAATGGACCGCCGCCCCCGGCCACGTGCAGTCCGAGGTGCAGAACAAGATCCGCGAATGGCTCTACAAGGACGACGAGGGCAAGGGCGGCCTCGGCGACTGGGACATCAGCCGCGACGCGCCGTACTTCGGCATCGAGATCCCCGATGCGCCGGGCAAGTACTTCTACGTGTGGCTCGACGCGCCCGTGGGCTACCTGGCCTCGCTGAAGAACCTGCTGGACAAGCGCTGCATCGAACTCGGCGGCGACGGCATCTCGTACACCGAGTACATGGCCGACCCCGACCTCGAGCAGGTGCACTTCATCGGCAAGGACATCATCACCTTCCACACGCTGTTCTGGCCCGCGATGCTGCACTTCAGCGGCCGCAAGGCGCCCGACGCCGTGTACGTGCACGGCCACCTCACGGTGAGCGGCGAGAAGATGAGCAAGAGCCGCGGCACCGGCATCGACCCGCTCAAGTACCTGTCGATCGGGCTCGACCCTGAATGGCTGCGCTACTACATCGCCGCCAAGCTCAACGGCCGAAACGAAGACATCGACTTCAACCCCGAGGACTTCGTGGCGCGCGTCAACAGCGACCTCGTGGGCAAGTACATCAACATCGCCAGCCGCGCGGCGGGCTTCATCGGCAAGCGCTTCGGCGGCAGGCTGGGCGAGGTGTCGGCCGACGGCGACGCGCTGCTGTTCACGCTGCGCGACGCGGCCACCCAGATCCACACGCTGTACGACGGCCGCGACTACGCCCGCGCCCTGCGCGAGGTGATGGCGCTGGCGGACAAGGTGAACGAGTACGTCGACCAGAACAAGCCCTGGGAGCTGGCCAAGAAGGAAGGCGCCGAGGCGCGCCTGCACGACGTGTGCACCGTGTGCATCGAGGCCTTCCGCCTGCTCACGCTGTACCTGAAGCCGGTGCTGCCGGCGCTGGCGCTGAACGTCGAGGCCTTCCTGAAGACCTCGCCGCTGGTCTGGGCCGATGCAGCGCAGTCTCTGCCCGCGGGCCACGCCATCGGCGACTACAAGCACCTGATGCAGCGCGCCGACCCCAAGCAGGTCGACAAGCTGTTCGATGCGCCCGAGGCACCCGCTGCGGCACCCGCCGCCGCGCCGGAAGCCCAGGAGCTGCCCGGCGGCGAAGCCATCGCGCCCGCCATCACCATCGACGACTTCGCGAAGATCGACCTGCGCATCGCGAAGATCGTGGCCTGCGAGAAGGTCGAAGGCTCGACCAAGCTGCTGCGCCTGACGCTCGACGCGGGCGAAGGCAAGACCCGCAACGTGTTCAGCGGCATCGCCTCGGCCTACCAGCCCGAGCAGCTCGTGGGCAAGCTCACGGTGCTGGTCGCCAACCTCGCGCCGCGCAAGATGAAGTTCGGCATCAGCGAAGGCATGGTGCTGGCCGCGAGCCACGGCGACGAAAAGGCCCACCCCGGCATCCACGTGCTGGAGCCGTGGCCGGGCGCGACACCGGGCATGCGCGTGCGCTGATCCCCGGGCGGGACGGGGTCGATTCGGGGCGCGGCGTCGCGCGGGCCACAATCGGCGGGCCCATGCATTCCCCGCTGAACCTCCACCGCTTTCGTCCACGCCTGATGGACGCGCTCGCGGACTACAACCGCACGCGTTTCTTCAAGGACCTGGGCGCGGGCGCGACGGTCGGCATCGTGGCGCTGCCGCTGGCCATGGCCTTCGCCATCGCGTCGGGGCTCAAGCCCGAGGCCGGCATCTGGACGGCGATCATCGCGGGCTTCCTGATCTCGCTGCTGGGCGGCTCGGCGGTGCAGATCGGCGGGCCGGCGGGCGCGTTCATCGTGATCGTCTACGGCATCGTCGAGCGCTACGGCGTCGCCAACCTGCTGATCTCCACTGCCTGCGCGGGCGTGCTGCTGTTCATGGCGGGCCTCTTCGGGCTGGGGCGGCTGGTGCGCTTCGTGCCGCTGTCGATCGTGGTGGGCTTCACCAACGGCATCGCGGTGCTGATCCTGCTCTCGCAACTCAAGGACCTGCTGGGCCTGACGGTGGCGAAGATGCCGGCCGACGTGTTCTCGCAGCTGCACGCCATGGCGCTGCAGATCGGCACCTTCAACCCTTACGCCTTCGCGCTGGGCGTGGCTTGCGTGGCGGGCCTGCTGCTGTGGCCGCGGCTGCTGCGCGCCGAGTCGAAGATCGGCGCCGCGCTGCTGCGCGTGGGCGGCCGGGTGGCGCGCACGCGGGCCGTGCAGGTGGGCGCGCGCATGCCGGGGCCGATCGTGGCGCTGGTCACGCTCACGCTGGTGTCCTGGGGCTTCGAGCTGCCCGTGGAGACCATCGGCACGCGCTTCGGCGGCATTCCCGAAGGCGTGCCGGCCTTCGCGCTGCCAGACTTTTCATGGGAGACGGTGAAGCAGCTGGTCACGCCCACGCTGACCATCGCGCTGCTCGGCGCCATCGAATCGCTGCTCTGCGCACGCGTGTCCGACCAGATCAGCGGGCAGCCCCGGCACGACCCGAACCAGGAACTGATGGCGCAAGGCATCGCGAACGTGGTCACGCCCTTCTTCGGCGGCATGCCGGCCACGGGCACCATCGTGCGCACCGTCACCAACATCCGCTCGGGCGGCACGTCGCCGATCGCGGGCATGGTGCATGCGCTGACCTTGCTGCTGGTGGTGCTGCTGGCCGCGCCGCTCGCGCGCCATGTGCCGCTCGCGGTGCTGGCGGGCATCCTGGTGTTCGTGGGGCTGAACATGGGCGAGTGGCGCGAGTTTACGCCGACGCAGCTGCGGCATTTCAGCCGGCACTACCGGCTGCTGATGCTCGGCACCTTCTTCCTCACGGTGGTGTTCGACCTGACGGTGGCGGTGCAGGTCGGCATCGTGCTGGCTTGCGCGCTGTTCATCCGGCGCATGAGCGGGCTGTTCAGCGTGGAGCTGGTGACGCTGCAGCCGCCGGTGCTGACCTACCGCATCTACGGCGCGCTGTTCTTCGGCGCGGCGGCCAAGCTGGACGAGGCGGTGAACGCCGCCGAGCGCGCGCCGCGCGGCATGACGGTGGTGCTCGACGCCACGCACCTGATCTACCTGGACGCCACGGGCGTCGACGCGCTGCGGCAGTTGCACCGCGCGGTGCTGGCGCGCGGCGGGCTGCTGCGCATCGAGTCGCTGCAGCCCCAGCCGCGCGAGGTGATCGAGCGCTCCGGCTTCGCGGAGGAACTGGTGACGGGCCGGCCCGCCGCGGCCCACGGCGCCTGAGGCTGCCTCGGGATCAGGGCGCCTCGGTGCCCCGGTCGGGCGACGAGCCGCTGCGCACCACGCGCTGGTCGTCGTTCAGCGTGGCGGTGAAGACCATGGACGAGTTCGGCGGCTGCACCCAGCGCCATTCCCATTCGGTCTCGCGCCTGAGCGCATAGGGCGTGACCTTGGCGGGCTTGCCGAGCATCTTGCGCAGGTCTTCCATCATCATGCCGGGCTGCACCCTGGCGAAGTTCTCGGGCGTCAGCACCTGGCGCAGCGCGCTCATCTTGCCGTCCGTGCCGATGGTGATCATGTAGTTCTTCTGGCCCTGCGGCTGGCGGTTGTATTCGAAGATGCGGCCGCGGTCGGGGCCGTCCCAGATGTTCTCGGGCTCGCCGAAACGGGCACGCACGTCGGCCTCGGTGGAGACGCCTTCCTCGAGTTCGCTGATGTTCCTGGAGTCGCAAGCCGCGAGCGCCAATACGGTCGCCAGCAACGCCGCCGACATGCCGATCCCCCATCCTTTGCGATGCTTCATGCCGTCCCCGGTAAAATTCGCGCCATAAAGGTCCAGTCTATGTCCATCTTCCGCCGCCCCCACTACTCTTCCGAGATCACGAACTTCATCGAGGAGATGAAGGAAAAGAAGCCAACGCTGGAAGCCGAACAGCGCGCCGGCCGCGCCCTGCTGTGGGACAAGCACCTCGACCGCAGCCTGCTCGAGGAATACAGCGAAGCCCGCGTTCCGATGCAGCCGTACGTCTACCAGACCCAGCCCAAGTAATTCATCGGTGACGCCGAATTGGCATCCAACCCTCGCCAGCATTGCGCCGACAGCTATTGAAATGATAGCGATCGACCGATGAACGGAGACGAGGACAACGGCACGCTGGTGGTCGCCATGCCCGACGTGGTCGACCAGGTCGCGCTCGCGAGGCTCTATGGCGAGCCGCTGTTCGCGATGCCGAAGGACCTGTACATCCCGCCCGAAGCGCTGCAGGTGTTCCTCGAGGCCTTCGAAGGCCCGCTGGACTTGCTGCTCTACCTGATCCGCAAGCAGAACTTCAACATCCTCGACATCCCGATGGCGGGGCTCACGCGGCAATACCTGAGCTATGTCGACGAGATCCGCCAGACGAATCTCGAACTCGCGGCCGAGTATTTGCTGATGGCCGCGATGCTGATCGAGATCAAGTCGCGCATGCTGCTGCCGCCCAAGAAGGTGGCCGACGGCGAGGAAGCCGAAGACCCCCGTGCCGAACTGGTTCGCCGGCTGCTCGAATACGAGCAGACCAAGCTGCAGGCCGCCGCCATCAGCGCCATGCCGACCTACGGCCGCGACTTCTGGAAGGGGCAGGTCTACATCGAGCAGTCGCTGAAGCCGCGCTTCCCCGACGTCGACGTGGCCGAGCTGCGCGACGCCTGGGCGGACATCATGAAGCGCGCCAAGCTCGTGCAGCACCACAAGATCTCGCGAGAGGAACTCAACGTGCGCGAGCACATGAGCATCGTGCTGCGCCACCTGCAGGGGCAGCGCTTCGTGGAGTTCGAGAAGCTGTTCGACGTGTCGCGCGGCGCGCCGGTGCTGATCGTCACCTTCATCGCGATGCTGGAGCTCGCGAAGGAAACGCTCATCGACATCACGCAGGCGGAAGCCTTCGCTCCCATCTACGTCAGGCTGGCCTACTCGCCAAGCTGACCCAACCGGCTATCCGACCCAGTGACTTCCGCCGTGCGCGACTTCGACGTCCTCATCGTCGGCAGCGGCCTGGCCGGCCTCTCGGCCGCGCTGCACCTGGCGCCCACGCACCGCGTGGCCGTGCTGACCAAGCGCGCGCTGGCCGACGGATCCAGCGCCTGGGCGCAGGGCGGCATCGCGGCGGTGCTGGCGGCGGGCGACAGCTTCGACGCGCACGTGGAAGACACGCTGGTGGCCGGCGCCGGCCTGTGCGATGCCGAGGCCACGCGCTTCGTGGTCGAGCATGCGCCGCAGGCCATCGGCTGGCTGCGTGAGCTGGGCGTGCCCTTTTCAGAGGAAGACGGCGGCCTGCACCTCACGCGCGAAGGCGGCCACAGCCAGCGCCGCATCGTGCACGTGACCGACGCCACCGGCGCGGCGGTGCAGCAGGTGCTGATCGAGCGGGTGCGCCGCACGCCGAACATCACGCTGTTCGAGCACCACACGCTGGTCGACCTGATCACCGGCCGCAAGCTCGGGCTCGCCGACCCGGCCTGCCAGGGCCTGTACGCGCTCGACGACAAGACCGACGAGGTGCTGGCCTTCCGCGCGCCGCACACCATCCTGGCGACGGGCGGCGCGGGCAAGGTGTACCTGTACACCACCAACCCCGACACAGCCACCGGCGACGGCATCGCCGCCGCCTGGCGCGCGGGCTGCCGGGTGTCGAACATGGAGTTCATCCAGTTCCACCCGACCTGCCTGTACCACCCGCACGCCAAGTCTTTCCTGATCAGCGAGGCGGTGCGCGGCGAAGGCGGGCTGCTCAAGCTGCCCGACGGCACGCGCTTCATGCCCAAGCACGACGAACGCGCCGAGCTCGCGCCGCGCGACGTCGTGGCCCGCGCCATCGACTTCGAGATGAAGAAGCACGGCCTGGACTGCGTGTACCTCGACATCTCGCACCAGCCGGCCGCGTTCCTGAAGGAGCACTTCCCCAACATACTGGCGCGCTGCGCGGAGCTGGGCATCGACATCACGCGCGAGCCGATCCCCGTGGTGCCGGCCGCGCACTACACCTGCGGCGGCGTGCTCGGCGACCTGAGCGGGCGCACCGACGTGCCCGGCCTCTATGCCATCGGCGAGACCGCATGCACCGGCCTGCACGGCGCCAACCGGCTGGCCAGCAACTCGCTGGTCGAATGCATGGTGTTCGCGCGCGCGGCTGCCGGCGCCATCGCCTCGGCACCGTTGCGCGAGCGCGCCGAGCTGCCGGCCTGGGACGACAGCCGCGTCACCGACGCCGACGAGGCCGTGGTCATCTCGCACAACTGGGACGAGCTGCGCCGCTTCATGTGGGACTACGTCGGCATCGTGCGCACCAACAAGCGCCTGGAGCGCGCGAGCCACCGCATCGCGCTGCTGCAGGCCGAGATCCACGAGTTCTATGCGAACTTCCACGTCACGCGCGACCTGCTCGAACTGCGCAACCTGGTTCAGGTGGCCGAGCTGATCGTGCGCTCCGCGCAGGCCCGCCACGAAAGCCGTGGCCTGCATTTCAGCCGCGACTACCCCTCGCTCGCCGAGCGCGCCGCACCCACGGTGCTGGCGCCTGCGGCCGACCGTTAGCCCCACCGCTTCGTTTTCTTCACTCAAGGATGCCCGGCCACCGACGCCCGCAGGGAGAAACCCAACCATGTCGAACACCACCCCGCCGGCCTCGCCCTGAGGCAGCCTGCCGACGACCCGCTGCACACCGGGCAAATACAAAGGAACAAAGGAACAGCTCCCCATGTACATAGCAAACACCATCGAAGAACTGCGCGGCCGCCTGTCCGCCAGCAAGCGCCCCGCCTTCGTGCCCACCATGGGCAACCTGCACGACGGCCACATCGCGCTGGTGAAGCAGGCCAGGCCCCTGGGCGACGCCACGGTCGCGAGCATCTTCGTCAACAGGCTGCAGTTCCTGCCGCACGAAGACTTCGACACCTACCCGCGCACCTGGGACAGCGACTGCGAGAAGCTGCGCGCCGCCGGTTGCGACGTGCTGTTCGCCCCCACCGAGAAGGTGCTGTACCCCGAGCCCCAGACCTGCAAGGTGCACCCCGACCCGGCGCTGGCCGACATTCTGGAGGGGCACTTTCGCCCCGGCTTCTTCATCGGCGTGTGCACGGTGGTGATGAAGCTCTTCCAGTGCGTGCAGCCGCGCGTGGCGGTGTTCGGCAAGAAGGACTACCAGCAGCTGATGATGATCCGCCACATGGTGCGGCAGTTCGCGCTGCCCATCGAGATCGTGGGCGGCGAGACCTTCCGCGCCGACGACGGGCTGGCGCTGTCGTCGCGCAACGGCTACCTGAACAAGGACGAGCGCGCGGAGGCCGTGCAGCTGTCGAAAGCGCTGCGGGCCATGGCTGACGCGTTGCGCGAGGGCGAGCGCGATTTGGCCGCGATAGAAGCGCGGGCAATGCAGTCGCTGGCGCAGCGCGGCTGGCAACCGGACTATCTTGTGCTGCGGCGCCGTTCCGACCTGCAGGCGCCGTCCGCCGGGGAACCGCTCGTGGCACTGGCCGCGGCGCGCCTGGGCAGCACGCGGCTGATCGACAACCTGGAGATCGAGGCTCTCGCAACGCCATGAGCTACAGCGTCAAGGAAATCTTCTACACCCTGCAGGGCGAAGGCGGCCAGGCCGGCATGCCGGCCGTGTTCTGCCGATTCGCCGGCTGCAACCTCTGGAGCGGCCGCGAGGACGACCGGGCCTCCGCCGTCTGCCGCTTCTGCGACACCGATTTCGTGGGCACCGACGGCACGCTGGGCGGCAAGTTCAAGACCGCCGACCTGCTGGCCGACACCATCGCCGCGCAATGGCCCATCGGCGATGCCGACCACCGGCTGGTGGTGCTCACCGGCGGCGAACCGCTGCTGCAGGTCGACGCGGCACTGGTCGATGCATTGCATGCGCGGCGCTTTCGCATCGCGGTGGAAAGCAACGGCACGGTCGAGGCGCCCGAGGGCATCGACTGGCTGTGCATCAGCCCCAAGGCCGGCGCGCCGTGGGTGCAGCAGCGCGGCCAGGAACTGAAGCTGGTGTGGCCGCAGGCGGCGTTCGACCTCGACACGATGGCGCGCACCGGCGAATTCACGCACCGTTTCCTGCAGCCGATGGACGGCCCCGACCGGGTCGCGAACACCGAGCTCTGCATTGCCGAATGCATGAAGCAGCCCGTGTGGCGGCTCAGCGTGCAGACCCACAAGATCACCGGCATCCGCTGAAGCGGCCGCCTCTTTTCCCCCAGAGTTTCTTTTTTGACGATGCGCTTCACCATCAGCCAACGCTTTTTCTTCGACGCCGCCCACACGCTGAAGCGGGAGATCGAAATCGAAGGCAGCCGCCGTATCCACGGCCATACGTACCACGCGGAGGTGTGGCTTGCCGGCGAGCGCGATCCGGTGACGGGCATGGTGATCGACCTGGGGCTGCTGCGCCGGCGGCTGGAAGACGTGCGCGAGCAGCTCGACCATCACCTGCTGGACGACGTGCCCGGGCTGCATCCGCCGACGCTGGAGAACCTTTGCGTGTTCATTGCGGAGGCGTTGCCGGATTTGAGGGCGTCGCTGGCAAGGGTGCGGGTGTGGCGCGAAGCGCTGGGCGATTCCTGCACCGTGGACTTCTAGCTTTTTCTTTCTCCCTCCCCTTCCGGGGGAGGGCCGGGGTGGGGGCAAGCGGCGCCACCACCGGGCACGCTCCGCCTGCCCCCATCCCAACCTTCCCCCAGAGGGGGAAGGAGCCAAGACGGGATCAGGCGGCGCCGATGCCGGCAATCAGGCTGCCGGGCGCATGGCCGTTCTTCAGCCCGGCCGTGAACGCCAGCATCCGATCGATCGGCACCCGCGCCCGCAGCCCCAGCGCCGGATCGACATGGATCTCGCCCGCGCCGGTTTCCAGCGCGTTCGCCAGCTCCACCAGCCCGTTCATCGCCATCCACGGGCAATGCGCGCAGCTCTTGCAGGTGCCGCCGTTGCCGGCCGTGGGTGCTTCGATGAAGGTCTTGCCGGGATTCAGCGTGCGCAGCTTGTGCAGCATGCCGCTGTCGGTGGCAACGATGAATTCGCTCGCATCCATGCGCTGGGCGGCATTCAGGATGGCGGAGGTCGAGCCCACCGCGTGCGCCAGCGCGATCACGTCCGAGGGCGATTCGGGGTGCACCAGCACCTTGGCCTTCGGATGCTCCTTCATGAGCAACTCGAGCTCCAGCGCCTTGAACTCGTCGTGCACGATGCAGGCGCCGTTCCAGCTGACCATGTCCGCGCCGGTCTGGCGCTGGATGTAGTCGCCCAGATGGCGGTCGGGGCCCCAGAGAATCTTCTGGCCCGCCGCGTGCAGCGCGTTCACCACGTCGAGCGCGCAGCTGGAGGTGACGAGCCAGTCGGCACGCGCCTTCACCGCCGCGCTGGTGTTGGCGTAGACCACCACGGTGCGGTCGGGGTGCTGGTCGCAGAAGGCGCTGAACTGCTCCACCGGGCAGCCCAGGTCGAGCGAGCAGTTCGCGTCCAGGTCGGGCATCAGCACGCGTTTCTCGGGCGACAGGATCTTCGAGGTCTCGCCCATGAAGCGCACGCCAGACACCACCAGCGTCTGCGCGGCATGGTCGCGGCCGAAGCGCGCCATCTCGAGCGAATCGCTCACGATGCCGCCGGTTTCCTCGGCCAGGTCCTGCAGGTCGGGGTGCACGTAGAAGTGCGACACCATCACCGCGCCTCTTCCCCCGTCATGTTCGCGCAGCAGGCGGCGGATGCGCTCCTTCAGCGCGATGCGCTCGTCGGGCGAGGGCTCGGGCGGCACACGGGCCCAGGCGTGGCGGGTGTCGCAGGCGGAGCCCGCCTGCGATCCGGCGGGCTGTTCGTAGTCGACGTCGATGACGGAAGCGGTCGTCATGGCAAGAAAGCTCAGTTGTCCTGGAAGCGCATCGAATAGTCGACGGCTTTCACGTCCTTGGTCAGTGCGCCGACGGAAATGCGGTCGACGCCGGTCTCGGCCAGGGCGCGCAGGCCGTCGAGCGTGACGCCGCCGGAAATTTCCAGCACTGCCTTGCGGTCGTCGCCCACGGCGTCGTTGATGCGCACGGCTTCGCGCAGCGTGGGCAGGTCCATGTTGTCGAGCAGCACCATGCGCGCGCCGGCTTCCAGCGCCTCGTGCAGCTGGGCCAGCGTCTCGACCTCGACCTCGACGAAAGCGGCCCGCGACGCCACCGGCGCGACCGCACGCAGCGCCGCGGCAACGCCGCCGGCGGCGGCGATGTGGTTTTCCTTGATGAGCACCGCGTCGTACAGGCCGATGCGGTGGTTCAGGCCGCCGCCGGTGCGCACCGCGTACTTCTGCGCCAGGCGCAGGCCCGGAATGGTCTTGCGCGTGTCGACGATGCGCGCGCGCGTCCCGCGCACCGCCTCGGCGTAAAGGGCGGTCTTGGTGGCGACCGCGCTCAGCAGTTGCAGGAAGTTGAGCGAGGTGCGCTCGGCCGTCAGCAGCGCGCGGGCCGCGCCTTCGATCTCGAGCACGACCTGGTCGGCCGCGCAGCGCTCGCCTTCGGCGCAGCGCCACTCGATGCGCACATCGGGGTCGAGCTGCCGCAGTGTGGCCTCGACCCACGGCGCGCCGCACACCACGGCGGCTTCGCGTGCCAGCACGCGGGCGCGGGCACGGCGGGCGGGATCGACCAGCGACGCGGTCAGGTCGCCGTCGGCAACGTCTTCCTGCAGCGCACGAGCGGCATCGGAGCGGGCCAGCGCGGCCACGGCCGACGCTGAAAAATCAAAGCGAAGGCTCATGGCTCTTTCTGTCTTCAGTCTTTTTCAGGAGGAATGGCGGGGGGACGGCGCGGGCGGCACGGATTCCGGCACCGGGTCGCGGCCGGTGAGCGCCGCGACGGCGTCCTGCGGACCCACGCGGCCGTCGAGCAGCGCAACCACGCTCTCGGAGATCGGCATCTCGATGCCGAGGCCGCGCGCGCGCTGCACCACGGTGCGGGCGCAGTACACGCCCTCAGCCACATGGCCCAGCGAATCGACCGCCTGGGCCAGCGTGCGGCCCTGGGCCAGCAGCAGGCCGACCTTGCGGTTGCGCGACAGGTCGCCGGTGGCGGTCAGCACCAGGTCGCCCAGACCGGAAAGCCCCATGAAGGTCTCGGCACGGGCGCCGAGCGCCAGGCCCAGGCGCGTCATTTCGGCGAGACCGCGCGTAATGAGCGCCGCCCGGGCGTTGAGCCCGAGTGCGAGGCCGTCGCAAAGCCCGGTGGAGATGGCCAGCACGTTCTTCACGGCGCCGCCCACTTCCACGCCCACGATGTCCTCGTTGGCATAGACGCGCAGCGCCGGTCCGTGGAAAGCCTCGACGAGCGCATCGCGCACGGCGGCATGGGGGCTGGCGGCCACCAGTGCGGTCGGCCGCCCTTCGGCGACCTCCTGCGCAAAGCTGGGACCGCTGAGCACGCCCGCGGCCAGGTCGGGTGCGACCTGCGCCCATATCTCGTGGGCGAACAGGCCGAAGGATTCGGGAGAGGTGTCGAGCGCGGGCTCGACGCCCTTGCACAGCCACGCCACCGGCGCGGTGGTGCCGCGCAGTGCAACAAGCTGTTCGCGCAGGGCGGCCATGGGCGTGGCCACGATGACGAGGTCGGCGCCGGCCCGTGCCTGGCCGATGTCGCCCGCGCGCACGGCGAGCGAGGCCGGCAGTGCCAGCCCGGGCAGGTAGCGGGTGTTTTCCCGCGCCTTCGAGATGGCGTCGGCCTGGGCCGCGTCGCGGGCCCAGAGCGTGACCTCGTGGCGGCCCGCCGCATTGACGGCGAGCGCCGTGCCCCAGGCACCGGCGCCATGAACGCAGATCTTCATCGGCGTTGGCGGCGTCGTGCCGGTTTACTGTTCCAGCGTGGGCGCGGCCTGGCCGGAGGCCTGTGCCTGCTGCTGCTCGTACATCGCCTGGAAGTTGATTTCGGCGAGGTGCACGGGCGGGAAGCCGCCGCGCTGGATCACGTCGGCCACGTTGCCGCGCAGGTAGGGGTACACGATCTGCGGGCAGGCGATGCCGAGGATGGCGCCCATCTGCTCTTCGGGCAGGTTGCGGATCTCGAAGATGCCGGCTTGCTTGGCTTCGACCAGGAACACGGTCTTGTCCTGGATCTTGGTCTGCACGGTGGCCGACACGGTGATCTCGAAGATGCCGTCGGCCACGGGCTGGGCGTCCACGCCAAGCTGGATGTCGACGGTGGGCTGTTCCTGCTCCAGCAGGATGGCGGGCGAATTGGGTTGTTCGAGCGACAGATCCTTGAGGTAGACGCGCTGGATCTGGAAAACGGGATCTTGGGCTTGCTGGTCGGCCATGGCTGAACTTTCGAGGATCAAAACAATGCCCGCCGGGGAGAGGTTCCCGCAGCGGGCTGCAGATGAATAGGCGAACGATTATCGCCCGACGCCCGGGTCGCTCCCGCGACGCCGGTTGCTTTCTGTTTCAGGCGCCCTGCAGCAGGGGCACGAGGCCGCCGCGGCTGTCGAGGGCCATGAGGTCGTCGCAGCCGCCCACGTGGGTGTCGCCGATGAAGATCTGCGGCACCGTGCGGCGCTGGGTGATTTCCATCATGGTGTTGCGCGCCTGAGGGTCGGTGTCGATGCGGATCTCTTCGATCTGCTCGACGCCCTTGGACTTGAGGATTTGCTTCGCACGCGTGCAGTAGGGGCAAACGGCGGTGGTGTACATCTTGACTGCTTGCATACGATTCATCTCGGGGAGGTTCAGGCCTTTTCAACCGGCAGGTTAGCCTCTTTCCAGGCTTTCAGCCCGCCGGCTACCGCTTGGGCCTGCTCGTAACCGAGCTTCTTGGCGATGGCCACGCCGCGCTGGGCGCGGGCACCGGTGGCGCAGACCAGCAGCAGCGGCACGTTCTTGTTCTTGACCGCGCCGGTCAGCTTTTCCTCGAGCTGGTTCAGCGGCACGTTCCTGGCGCCGATCATGTGGCCGGCGGCAAACTCTTCGGGTTCGCGCACGTCGACCAGCACCGCACGCTCGCGGTTGATGAGTTGCACGGCGCCCTGCGCGGTGAGCGTTCCGCCGCCCGCCCCCCGCACCAGCGGCCAGGCCAGCATGGCACCCGAGCTGAGCGCGATCAGGATCAGCATCCAGTTCGCGGTGACGAATTCGATCAATTTCACGGGGGTTCCTTGAATGGCAAACCGGGGATTTTAGAATGCGGGGTTTCGCAAGCGCAGCCAAAGGCCTCCCACATGCACAAACTGGTATTGATCCGTCACGGTGAATCGACCTGGAATCTTGAAAACCGCTTCACCGGATGGACGGACGTCGACCTCACCGAGACCGGCGTGGAGCAGGCCAAGCAGGCCGGCCGGCTGCTCAAGGCAGAGGGCTACGACTTCGACGTCGCCTACACGAGCGTGCTCAAGCGCGCCACCCGCACCCTGTGGCACACGCTCGACGAGCTCGACCGGACCTGGCTGCCGGTGGTGCATTCCTGGCGCCTCAACGAGCGCCACTACGGCGGCCTGCAGGGCCTGAACAAGGCCGAAACCGCCAAGAAATACGGCGACGAGCAGGTGCTGGTCTGGCGCCGCAGCTACGGCACCCCGCCGCCGCCGCTGGAAGCCAACGACCCGCGCAGCGAGCGCTCCGACGTGCGCTACGCCAAGCTGTCGCCCGAGCAGATTCCCCTGACCGAATGCCTGAAGGACACGGTCGCCCGCGTGCTGCCGTTCTGGAACGAATCGATGGCGCCGGCCATCCGCGCCGGGCGCCGCCTGGTGGTGGCGGCCCACGGCAACTCGATCCGCGCTCTCGTGAAGTACCTGGACGGCATTTCCGACGACGCGATCGTCGGGCTGAACATTCCGAACGGCATTCCGCTCGTCTACGAGCTGGACGACGATCTCAAGCCCCTGCGCAACTACTACCTCGGCGATGCCGCCGCAGCCGAAAAGGCCGCCGCCGCGGTGGCCTCGCAGGGTAAAGGCTGAAGAAACCCTCTCCCGCCGGCCCATTCGTGGAACCCCGGCAGGCAATTTGCTTCCAAGCTGTGTATATTGGTTCGACAGCCGCCGACAAGGACAACCACTCATGATGGGCCAGAAACTGAAGATCACCGGCTGGGTCGCCGCCGGCGCCGTTGCAGGCGTCCTGACCACCGTCTCGTTGCAGACAGTCGCACGCGGTTCGCTTGCGCCACTGCCGCTCGAGGAATTGCAGCAGCTCGCTGCCGTCTTCGGCATGGTCAAGAGTGACTACGTCGAACCGGTCGACGAGAAAAAGCTCATCTCCGACGCCATTTCCGGCATGGTCGCCGGGCTCGACCCGCATTCCCAGTACTTCGACAAGAAGTCCTTCAAGGAATTCAGGGAAGGCACGACCGGCCGGTTCGTCGGCGTGGGCATCGAGATTTCGCAGGAAGACGGCCTGATCAAGGTCGTCTCGCCCATCGAGGGCTCCCCGGCCTTCCGCGCCGGCCTCAAGCCCAATGACCTGATCACCAAGATCGACGACACCGCCGTGCGCGGCCTGTCGCTGAACGAGGCGGTCAAGCGCATGCGCGGCGAAGCCAACACCAAGGTGCTGCTGACCATCTTCCGCAAGGACGAGAGCCGCACCTTCCCGGTGACGATCACGCGCGAGGAAATCCGCACGCAGTCGGTGCGCGGCAAGATCATCGAACCCGGCTATGGCTGGATCCGCCTGTCGCAGTTCCAGGAGCGCACCGTCGACGACTTCGTCAAGAAGATCGACGAGATGTACAAGGAAGACCCGAACCTCAAGGGCCTGGTGCTCGACCTGCGCAACGACCCGGGCGGCCTGCTCGACGCGGCGGTGGCGGTGTCCTCGGCCTTCCTGCCCGAGAACGTCACGGTCGTCACCACCGACGGCCAGTTGGCCGAGAGCAAGTCGATCTACAAGGCGGCGCCGGAGTTCTACCAGCGCCGTTCGGGCAGCGATCCGCTGCGCAGCCTGCCCGCGGCGCTGAAGACCGTGCCGCTGGTGGTGCTGGTGAACGAAGGCTCGGCCTCGGCGAGCGAAATCGTTGCCGGCGCGCTGCAGGACCACAAGCGCGCCACCATCATGGGCAGCCAGACCTTCGGCAAGGGCTCGGTGCAGACGGTTCGCCCGCTCGGCCCGGACACCGGCCTGAAGATCACCACGGCGCGCTACTACACGCCGAGCGGCACCTCGATCCAGGCCAAGGGCATCGTGCCCAACGTGCTGGTCGACGAAAGCGCCGAGGGCAGCCCCTTCGCGGCCCTGCGCATGCGCGAGGCCGACCTCGAGAAGCATCTGGCCAGCGGCCAGGGCCCCGAAGTCAAGGACCCGGAACGCGAAAAGGCCCGCGACGAAGCGCGCAAGCGCCTCGAGGAAGAAGCCAAGAAGCCGCCGCAGGACCGCAAGGTGCCCGAGTTCGGCACCGACAAGGACTTCCCGCTGGTGCAGGCGCTCAACCGCCTGAAGGGCCAGCCGGTGCTCGTGAGCAAGACGCAGGTCATCGTCGACAACAAGGAAGAAAAGAAGGAAAACTGAGCCTGGTGGCGCATGGAAGATAGCCAGCTGCTGCGCTATTCGCGCCACATCCTTCTCGAGGAATTCGGCATCGACGGCCAGGAGCGCGTCAGTGCCGGGCGGGTTCTCATGATCGGCGCCGGCGGGCTGGGCTCGCCGGTGGCGCTCTACCTTGCCGCCGCAGGGGTCGGCCGCATCGTGCTGGTCGACGACGACGAAGTCGATCTCACCAATCTCCAGCGCCAGGTGGCTCACACGCATGCGCGCGTCGGGTTGTCCAAGGTCGAATCCGCCGCGCAGGCCATGCGCGACATCAACCCGGGTATTTCCATCGAGATGCACGCCGTGCGCGCCGACGAGGCATTGCTGTCCCGCCTGGTCAGCCAGGCCGACGTGGTGGTCGACTGCTGCGACAACTTCGCCACCCGGCAGGCCGTCAACCGTGCCTGCGTGGCCCATGCCAGGCCGCTGGTGGCAGGCGCGGCGATCCGCTTCGACGGGCAATTGAGCGTCTACGACACGCGCGACGCCGCCTCCCCCTGCTACGCCTGCCTGTTCCCGCCCGATGCGACTTTCGAAGAAACGCGCTGCGCGGTGCTTGGCGTATTCGGCCCGGTGGTCGGCACGATCGGCACGCTGCAGGCCAGCGAGGCGCTCAAGCTGCTCGCCGGCATCGGTCCGTCATTGGCGGGCAAGCTGCTGATGTTCGACGGGCGCAGCACCAGCTTCGACACCTTGCGGGTTGCGCGCGACCCGCAGTGCAGCGTCTGCGGGCAACGCCCCGCTCACGCACCCGCCTAGGATTCGATCAGGGCTGTTTCGCAGGCTGTTTCACAGGCTCCTTGGCAGCCTTGGCCCTCGCGGCGCCGTTGGCCGCCGCACCCGCCGTCGGGCGGTTCGCATCGCCCAGCACACCCTGGCAGTCGGCGTTCTCGCCCGGACCGGTCTCGATGGTCGCGGCCAGCGCCAGCAGCGGGTTGATGGCCCCCAGCGCCAGCGCCGCCAGCCCGCGCTCGGCCAGCGGCGCCACCTGCAGGCCGCCCTTGGGCGACCCGAAAGTACCGTTAACCACCAGCGGCGTGCGGATCGACAGGATGTTCTTGCTCTTCGGCTCCGGACGGATCACGAAGTCCAGCCCTTCGGTCGCGAGATTGGCCTGCCCGGTGGCCGTGAACACCGCGTTGGTGGTGTCCACCACCAGCGTGCGTCCGGTCATCACCCCCTTGTTGACGTCGAATGCCAGGGCCGCGCAGCGCAGTTCAACGTTGCGGTCGCCGCGCAGCAGGAACTTGATGATGTCGCCGCCCACCAGCGTCGCGAACACCGGCAGCAGGTTGCCGAACTGGCCACGTCCTGAAATCACCGCCACGTCGCCCGAGACGCCGCCCAGCCAGTTGGCCACGGTACTGCCCGAGCCCGACAGGTTCACGCGCCCGTCCAGCCGCCCCACGCTGTTGCCGGTGGTTTCCAGCTTGGGGAACAGGCGGGCCAGCTGCATGGCGCGCACGTCCAGCGACGCGCGGATGTCGGCGGGATTCTTCGATGCGTCGATGCGGATCGCCCCGCCCAGCTTGCCGCCGGCCACGCCCAGGTCGAGCGGATCGAGCGTGAGCACGCCGCTGTCCAGCTTGACCTGCACGCTGCCGCGGTCGAGCGGGATTTCGCGCACGTTCTGGATGCGGTCGGCGGTGTATTTCACGTCGGCATTCATGGCGCGCAGGCGCTCGAAATCCAGGGGCGCCGTCGGCAGCACCTTGCCGCCGGCCCGCTTGACCTGCGTCACGGTCGGCGGCGGAGCCACGCCTTCCACCGTGTTGGCGGTGCGCGCCGTGGGCGGCAGGCCGATCAGCGGGCCGAGGTCGTCCATGTCCATCACGCGCGAGCGCAATTCACCCGACAGGTACGGCAGCTTGCCGGACTGCTCGAAACGCATGTCGCCGGCGATGTCGGACAGGCCCAGCTTGCCCTTGAGGCCGGCCACGCCCCAGAGCGTGCCGCGCTTGCTCAGGTCGCCGCTCAGCGCGTAGGGCGAGGTCTGCGGCAGCGCGATGCCCAGGAGCGGGAACAGCGCGCCCAGGGTCTGGCCCTTGAGCTCGAACTTGGCGTCGATGCCGTCGAGCCCCGACAGCTCGGCCACGGTACCGGCGGCCTTCAGCTGGGTCTGGCCGGCCGCCGCGTTGATTTCCATCGGGAACGGCGGCGCGCCCGCGGCGTTGATCTGCAGCACATTGCCGGTGCGGCCGTTGGCCGTCAGCGGCTGGCCCTTGTAGCGGCCCTTGATGCGGTAGCTGAGCGGCATCTCGCCGCGGCTGGTGTCATAGCTCAGGTCGGCGTGCAGGTCGACGCCCAGGTGCTTGGCGAGGAAATCAACCGCCCCGCTGTCGATCTGCACGAGGCCGATGCTGGGCACCGTGCCGGAGTCGGAGGTGTCCTTGCCCAGCGCCCAGGTGCGGCGGCCGTCCTGCTCCATCTGCAGGCCGACCGTGGGCGAGAACAGCGCAAGGCGCGGAATGTTCACCTTGCTGGCCAGCAGCGGCCAGATGCGGATGTCGAACTCGGCCCTGTCCGCCTTCACCAGATAGGGGTCGCGGGCCCATGGCGGATTGGCGAATTCGATGCCGTCGAACTTGACGGTCGCCTGCCGCAGCCCGAGGTTCACGTCGAGCCGGCGAGTGATCTCGAACTTGCGGCCGGTCTTCTCGCTCACGTAGCGGTTGACCGGCCCGCGCAGCACGTCCCAGGGGAAGAACGCCAGCACGATCACCAGCACGGCAAGCAGCAGCACGAGGAAAGCCAGTGACTTCTGCCAAAGGGGCCGGGAGCGGAAGATGTTCGTTGCCATGTTCAGTGGGATACCTTGGGCGCGGCCCGTCCAGGGTCGGCAGGAGACCGCAGAAACCGTGCGGCATGGCCTACGGCGATGCTTTGCGGATGCATAGTCGGAACCCGCCTACAACACCCGGCCCCCGAAGCTTGCATGATGCGCCACGAGAAAGCCTCAGTGTCCCGTTGCAGGCATTCCCGCAGGCGGGGGCGCTTCGAATGCTCCTGCCAACGTAAGAGGAAGCGCGGTTCGGCATGGATCCCAGATTGCAGACTTACGTCGTTGAAGACAACCTAACGATCCGTGAAAACCTTATTGGCACTCTGGAAGAGCTCACCTGCGCCACCGTCGTCGGCTTCGCCGAGACGGAGAGCGGCGCGCGCGAATGGCTGCGGGACCACGCCGGCGAGTGGGACCTCGCCATCGTCGACCTGTTCCTCAAGCAAGGCAGCGGCCTGGGCGTGCTTCAGGCCTGCCAGGCACGCAGCCCGGCCCAGAAGGTGGTGGTGCTCAGCAACTACGCCACGCCGGACATCCGCCGGCGCTGCGCCGAGTTCGGGGTCGACGCGGTATTCGACAAGTCGAACGAGATCGACGCGCTGGTCGACTTCTGCCTCGTGCAGGCGAACGCATTGCGTGCCGCGGGCTGACAGCGCCGCGCCGGGCGCCATCCCCGCACCCCTGCCGGTTTCAATCGATCAGCTTGTTCTTCAGCGCGTAGTAGGTCAGGTCGCTGTTGGAGGAGAGGTTCATCTTCTCCATCAGGCGGGTGCGGTAGGTGCTGACCGTCTTCACGGACAGGGACAGCGTCTTGGCGATGTCGCCGGCGGTCTCGCCCTTGGCCAGCTTCAGGAACACCTGGAATTCGCGCTCCGAGAGCTGCTCGTGCGGCGCGGCGTCGTCCTTGCGGTCGAGCTGGCGGGCCAGCAGTTCGGCCACGGCGGGCGTGATGTAGCGCCGGCCCAGGGAAATGGTGCGGATGGCGTTGACGATCTCGATGGGATCGCACTCCTTGTTGAGGTAGCCGCTCGCGCCCTGACGGATCAGGTTCATCGCGTAGTGCTCCTCGGGGTAGCCGCTCAGGATCAGGATGCCCACGTCCGGCGCCTTGGCGCGGATCATGGCGAGCGCGTCTATCCCGCTTTGCCCCGGCATCGAAAGGTCCATGACCAGCACGTCCAGTTCCGTGGTGCGTACCAGTTCGATGGCTTCACGCCCGCTGGCCGCCTCGCCCGCCACGCGCAGGTCCACGTGTTCGGAGAAGAACTGCCGGAGGCCGGATCGCACGATGGCGTGGTCGTCCACAATTCCGATTTTGATCATCTGTTACTTTCGTCGTTGTGTTGCGCGCATGCGGGCCGCAACATTCCGCGTCCCTGATTGTTAGTCAATTATTCACGAACTTGCGTAGTAAGCAGCCTTGAAAGTTTCATGCACTGGTTAGCCCCTCCAAAAATGGCCGTGAGCCTGCTGCTCGCGGCGCTCGCCGCGCTGGCCCTCGTCGGTATCAACGAGGCCGGCTACCGGCAGTCCAGCCGCGCCCTTGCCGACATCGAGGAGGCGCAGCAGGTGCGCGGCACGCTCAACCAGATCCTGCAGAACATGCTGGACGCCGAGACCGGCCAGCGAGGTTACCTGCTGACCGGCGAGACGAACTACAGGCAACCCTACGACACCGCGGTCAAGGAAGTCGACGGCAACCTCGCGACGCTGCGCCGGCTCTATGCCGGGCGGCCGGCCGAACTCAACCAGCTGACGGAGCTTTCCAAGCACGTGCTGCGCAAGGTGGCGGAAATGGACATGAGCGTGCGCCTGCGCCAGGACGGCAAGGAAGACGCCTGGAAGTTCGTCATCACCACCGACGTGGGCCGCGAGGAGATGGATTCGATCCGTGCCACGGCGGGCGAACTGGTCAGGATCAGCAACGACACGCTGCACCAGAGCCAGGCGCAGGTGCTCAAGTCGCTGCAGCTGGCCCGCATCGGCACCGCCATCGTGGCGCTGGCCGCGCTGATCGCCTTCTTCCTGTACCTGCGGCAGACGCACGCGCTGCGCTCCATCGGCGAGCGGCAGCAGGAAACCCTGCAGCGCGAGCGCAACGCGCTGGAAGACGAGGTGCGGGAGCGCACCGCCTCCCTGGCCGAACTGGCCACCCACCTGCAGGACGTGCGCGAAACCGAGCGCGGCTACCTTGCGCGCGAACTGCACGACGAGCTGGGCTCGCTGCTCACGGCCGCGAAGCTGGACGTGGCGCGCCTGAAGTCGCGGCTGGCGGATGCGCCCGACGCCATCCAGCGGCTGCAGCATCTGACCGAGCTGCTCAACAGCGGCATCGCGCTCAAGCGCCGCATCATCGAGGACCTGCGGCCCTCGTCGCTGTCGAACCTCGGGCTGGTCGCGTCGCTGGAGATCCTCGGGCGCGAATTCGCCGAGCGCTCGGGCCTGCAGATCGAGATGGCGCTGGAGCCCGTGGTCATGGACGAATCGCGCCAGCTCACCATCTACCGCATGGTGCAGGAAAGCCTCACCAACATCGGCAAGTATGCGGAGGCCAGCGAGGCCACCATCGTGCTGAAGAACTACGAGAACCACGTGATCGTGGAAGTGGCGGACAACGGCAAGGGCTTCGACACCCTGCGCCTGCGCCCGTCGACGCACGGCCTCGCGGGCATGCGGCATCGCGTGGAGGCCGCCCGCGGCAAGCTGACGGTATCCTCGACACCCGGCAGGGGCACGCGCCTGAGCGCCATGCTGCCGGTGGTGCGCCCCGCCTGAGACTGGCGCCGCCATCGGCCCCACCGCCTACTCGGCCATCTCCTACGCACCCCGCCCCCGACCGCTGACAGGTCCGGGCCGGGGGGGCACTTAAGGTTGCTCCTGTGCCATTCGAAGCCTCCTGACTCCCCTGTCTGGAAGCCCCGGATGAGCCGTTTTTCAAAACAACGAGGGAAGCCTCGAAGGAGTTCCACATGCTGCATTACGCCGTGGTGTTTCTGGTCATCGCGCTCATCGCCGCCCTCTTCGGGTTCGGCGGCATTGCCGCCAGCGCGGTCGGCATCGCCAAGATCCTGTTCGTGATCTTTGCCATCCTGGCCATTGCCAGCTTCCTGGGCGGCTTGCTCCGTCGCAAGTAGCGTAGTTACGATCAACAGGCTCCCGCATTTCATCTTCCCGGAAAGGACTTTCACATGAACACGACCAAGACTCCCTCGCAGCTCGCCGACGACGCCCGCCAGACCGCCAATGAAGCAGTCGAAACGACCCGCGCGTATGCACAGAATGCGGTGAATGCGGCGGGCGAAAAGGTCCGCGAACTGCGCCGCGACGCCGAACCGGCCGTCGAGCAGCTCGCAGCCCGCGTGCAGCAGGCGGTCCAGCGCGGCCTCGATGCCGCATCGACCACCAGCGCACGCGCCCAGCGCCGCATCGAGCAGGCTGCCGACGTCACCGGCCGCTACATCTCCGACCAGCCCGTGCGCTCGGTGCTGATCGCCGCAGCCGCCGGCGCCGCCATCACCGCGCTCATCGTGCTGGCCAGCCGCCGCAGCCGGGACGACTACTGATCCGCTGACCGCTCGTTCCACCGATTCCCGGCACCATGCTTCATCCGATTTTTTCCACGGTGCTCGGGCATCCGGAACTCGTCGCTGAACACCTCGCCAACTACGCCGCCCTCGTCCGCCAGGAAACTGCGCAGGCGGGGCGCGGCCTCGTCGCCCGCATCGTCGCGGGGGTGCTGGCCGCGGCCAGCGCCATGCTGGCCCTCGGGCTGATCGGCGTGGCCGTGCTGCTGGGCGTGCTGCACGGCAGCTTTCACTGGGTGCTGGTCGCCGTGCCGGCCGTGGCAGTCGTGATTGCCGCGTTCTGCGCGTGGTACGCCACGCGCCCCAACCAGAGCCACGGTTTCGACGACCTGCGCTCGCAACTCGAGGCCGACCTCCAGGCCTTGCATGACGCCGGAGCCCATCATGGCCAGCGCTGAACGCACACCCCTGACGCCGCAGCAACGCCTGGCACTCTCGCGCCGAGCGCTGGTGCGCCAGCTCAACGGCGGCGGCGATGACACGCACGACGCGTTTCTGAACCACGCGCCTTCCAGCGCGCCCGACGACGATCTGGAATACGAACACCACGACGCCGCGCAGGCAGGCCGCGCAGATCGCCCCCCCAGCTTTGGCGGCGTCTGGCTGCCGCTGGGCCGCAGCATCCTGCAGCGCTGGTGGCGCCGCCACCCGGCCCATGCGGCAGGCCAGCTGGCCCGCCCGGTGCTCGAGCACTACGCCCGCAAGCAGCCCGCCAAGCTGATGGCCATCGCCGCGGCCACCGGTGCGGCGCTGGTGCTGGTGAGGCCGTGGCGCCTGCTCTCCGTCACGGCCGTGCTGGCTGCGGTACTGAAGACATCCGACGTGGCTGACGTCGTCAACACGTTGATGCAGAAGAACACAAGCCCCCCACGAAAGGACCCTCCATGAAAGCCGATGTTTCCTCATCCGACAAGGCCTCGGAACACAAGCACCTGGTGCTCGACCAAAGCGGCCTCGACGCCGCGCGCAAGAGCCTGGACGACGGCGCCGTCACGCCCAGCTACGGGCCCTGGCGCGATGACGTGGTCAAGCTGCTGAACGACGCGCTGGCCACCGAACTGGTGTGCGTGCTGCGCTACAAGCGCCACTACTTCACCGCCAACGGCGTCGAGTCGCCGGCCATCGCCGACGAATTCCTCGTGCATGCGAACGAAGAATCCGGCCATGCCGACCGTATTGCCGAGCGCATCGTGCAACTGGGCGGCGAGCCCGACTTCGCACCCAATCATCTGCTGGAGCGCAGCCACGCGGCCTACGACGAATCCACCGACCTGCAGTCCATGGTGCGCGCCAACCTGATTGCAGAGCGCATTGCGGTCGAGTCGTATCGCCAGATGATCGTGCTGATCGGCGACAAGGACCCGACCACCCGCCGCATGCTCGAGGACATCCTCGCCGACGAAGAAGAGCATGCAGACGAACTGAAGGACTGGCTCGGGCACTGAGCCCACCTGATCCCCGGGCCTCTGAAAAGGGGCCCGCAAAAGAAAGAGCCCGGAACATCCGGGCTCTTTTTCGTTTGCGGCTCGCTTTCAGCCAGAAGCGAATCAGCTCTTCACTTCGAGCTGGTTGTCCACGGACGTCACGCCCTGCACGCCCTTGGCGATTTCCTCGGCGCGTGCCTTCGCGGCGGCGGTGGGCGCCGGGCCCTTCAGGCTCACGGCACCGGCCTTGGTGTCGACATTGATCTTGATGGCGCTGAGGTCCGGGTCCTTCGCCAGCCCGGCGGATACCGAGGCGGTGATGGCGGCATCGTCGACCTTCGCGCTCACGGCGGCACCCGCTTCCTTGGCGGCTTCGGTCACATTGGACATGCCTTGCTTGACCTCCGCAGTGGTACCGGATGCGTCGACCTTGGCCTTGGCTTCGCGCACGGCCTCGCCGGTCTTGGCCGCGGCGGTATCGGCGGCCTGCTCGGTCTTGGCGACGGCGCTGTCGAGCTTCTCGCCAGCGGTGCGGTTGTCAGACTTGTCGCAGGCGGCCAGCGTCAGCGCGGCGCCCGCCAGCAACACGGCAAGCCACGCGCGCGAATGCGGCATGGCGGTGGATTTGGGATGCTTGTTCATTCGATTTCCTCCGTTCGCTCTCTGCAAAGAAAAAGGGCCGCGCGCACCAGACGCGCAGCCCCGTGCGGCAAGTCAGAGCTTGTCTGCGCCCGACTTGATCGCGTCCTTGGTCTTTTCCTTTGCGTCGCCGTAGGTCTTCTGCACCTTGCCGGCGGCTTGGTCGGCAAGGCCTTCGCCCTGCAGCTTTTCATTGCCGACGACCTTGCCGGTCACTTCCTTGATCTTGCCCTTGGCTTCTTCGACGCGTCCTGCCACTTGGTCCTTGTTCATGTCGCTTCCTTCCTTCGAGGGTGGGTGAAATACCGTGGGCCGATATGACCCACTGGCTTCAATCTAGGCGCTGGCCCGCGACCCCGAACGTGGCGGGAAGCCCGAAGCCATGTAGGACAACAAGGCTCAGGCGGAGACGATCCATCCTTCAAGCGCATCGAAGCCCTGCGGCAGGCCGTAGCCCGGCCCCTCGCTGCCGGCGCGCTGCCGGCCCCATGCGGCCTGCAGGAGGCACAGCACGGCGTCGATGTCGTCGCCGCGCGCATCGGCCAGCAGTTCGGCGCGCTGCGAGGCCGTGACCCCGAGCCGCAGGCCGAGCCGAGGACTGCCGGCTTCGAGCGCGGCCAGCAGGTCGGTGCGCGCGGCAAGGCGCTCCGGGGTCTGCTTGCGCTGGTCGTCGCTCTTGTAGCTGCGCCGGCCGATCAATTCGCGTGCGAGCAGCCCCGGATAGGCCTCGAGCGCGATGCGGTTTTCATTGGTGCCCGGATGGAGCCCGGGAATCCGCGCGCCCGATGCCAGGAGCCGCGGAACGCCCGCATGCAGCATGTACGCGACCGGCGGGTTGACCCATTTCATGGACGGGCTCGATCCCGCGGGCAGGTCGGCCGCGCGGTGCGCGAACTTGCCGCCGACGGGGCGGGACGCGCAGAAAGCCGCGAAGGTGTCGCGGATCTGCGCGCGGCTCAGGCCGGCGTAGTGCAGCATCAGCGGCTCCCATTGCAGCGGCCAGCCCAGGTGCTCGACCAGTTCGCGCGGCAGGCTGAACGGAAAGTCGAAACCGCCCACCCATGCGGGCGTGCCGCGCAGCCAATCGCCCCACGCGTCGAGCGAGGCGAAGCGCCGCAGGCCGTCGAGCAGCACGACGCCGTCCTTTTGCAGTTCGCCGATGGCAACGACGATGGGCTTGCGCGAGGACGGCGCGCTGGAGAAATCGCAGCCGAACAGCATCGCTGCCTCAGCCCAGTGCGAGGGCCACCACGCCGGCGGCGATGAACATCGCGCCCAGCAGCCGCAGCAGCCGGTCGCCTTCGCGCAGCAGGTGCCCGCCGATCAGCGCCGCGAACAGCATCGACACCTCGCGCGCCGGCGCGACGTGCGAGATCGGCGCCTGCTGCACGGCGTAGAGCACCAGCACATACGACACCGGGCTGAACGCCGCCACCAGCAACGCATATTTCCATTGCGAGCGCCACATGCTCGCGGTCGTGGCCGGGTCCTTCAGCGCCACCGGCAGCAGGAGCACGATGCGCACGAGGTTGCCGAAGTAGTCCAGCAGGATCGGCGACATGGCGAGGAACTTGACTGCGTAGCTGTCGGCCACCGTGTAGGCCGCGATGAAGCCGCCCGTCAGCACGCCGTAGCGAATGCCCTTGTGGACACGCTCGCGCTGCACCGGGTCATGCGCCTTGCGCCACAGTTTCGGGCCGCCCGCCACCAGGAAGACCCCGAGCACCACGCCCGCGATGCCAGCCACGCCCAGGAAACTGATCTTCTCGCCAAGAAAGAGCACCGCCACCAGCGACGACAGCAGCGGCCCGGAGCCGCGCGCCAGCGGATACACCACCGTCAGGTCCGACTTGCGGTAGCCGCGCAGCAGCACGACGAAATAGAAGATGTGCAGCACGCCGCTGAGCACGACGAAGCCCCACTCGGCCATGCCCCAGCCGGGCACCACGTTCCAGCCCAGCGTGACGCCCACGGGCGCCCAGATGAGCATGTTGAACACGCTGGTCTGGAAGCTGAAGCGCGAATCGCCGTTCGCCTTCTTGGCGACGATGTTCCAGCCGGCATGGATGATCCCGGCCAGCAGGATCAGCGCGAATGCGGAGAGCGGCACCCCTGGATCAGTGGCGACCGACGATGGCGGCGGTGGCCATCAGTTCTTCGAGCAGCGCCAGCGAGACCTTGCCCGAAACCGCGTAGGGGTTGAGTTCGGGTTTCTCGGAGTACTTCAGCAGCGTCGAGGCATTGAGCTTCGACAGGTTGACCTGCCCCATCGTCCAGCCACCGAAGCGGCGCTCGGAGATTTCCTCGTAGTGCAGCAGCACCACGTCTTTATGGCGCGCATCGCGCTGGATGTGGCCGTACAGCTCGCTGATGGCCATGCGCCCGCCCTCGATGGCCTGCAGGAAGGTGCCCGCGCCATAGCAGAGGATGCCGGTGATGCCGCAGGTGGTGTTGTGCGTGCGCGATTGCGCAAGGATCGACTCGATGGCCTGGGGGCTGGTGTCGACGGCGCGGCTGGCGTAGAGAAGTCGGACCAGCATGGCTCAGCTCTTTCGGGGAAGGAGAGAAAGGAATTCGCGGCGCAGGCTCGGGTCCTTGAGGAACACGCCGCGCATCACGGAGTTGATCATCTTGCTGTCCATTTCCTTGACGCCGCGCCAGGCCATGCAGAAATGCTCCGCTTCCATGACGAGGGCCAGGCCGTCCGGCTGGGTCTTTTCCTGGATCAGGTCGGCCAGCTGCACCACGGCTTCTTCCTGGATCTGGGGACGGCCCATGACCCATTCGGCCAGGCGCGCGTACTTCGACAGGCCGATCACGTTGGTGTGCTCGTTGGGCATGACGCCGATCCAGAGCTTGCCGATGATCGGGCAGAAGTGATGCGAGCAGGCGCTGCGCACAGTGATCGGGCCGACGATCATCAGCTCGTTCAGGTGCTCGGCATTGGGGAATTCGGTGAGCGAGGGCGGCGCCACGTAGCGGCCGCGGAACACCTCGTTGACATACATCTTGGCGACGCGGCGCGCGGTGTTGTCGGTGTTGTGGTCGTTCTCGACGTCGATGACCAGGCTCTGGAGCACGCCCTTCATCTTGACCTCGACCTCGTCGAGCAACGCTTCGAGTTCGCCGGGCTGGATGAACTCGGCAATGTTGTCGTTGGCATTGAAGCGCTTGCGCGCGGCGGTGATGCGCTCGCGGATCTTGACGGAGACGGGCGTACCCTCGTCGTCGTCTTTTCGATCGGGAAGGGGTTCGACGTCGGTTTTCCTCAGCATGGCGGGGATCGTACCAGTGAATGGCTCCAGAGATTCAGGGCCGCAACGCCCGTCCCTTCTTGGAGCAATGCTATCAATTAAGGAGCGTGAAATCGGCCACCAGCGGCAGGTGGTCGGACATGCGTGCCCAGATGGGACCGCGCGGCACCGTGCACGCCAGCGGCTCCAGCCTGCGTCCGTAGACGAAGTCGAGTTGGGCCACCGGCAGGCGCGAGGGATAGGTGAGCGTGCGCGGACCGCGCAGGTCGCTGGTGTCGCGCAGGCCCATGGCGTTCATGGCGTAGCGCATGCGCGCGCCCCAGTCGTTGAAGTCGCCCGCCACCACCACGGCCTCGTCGGGCGGTACCTCGCGGTCGATGAATTCGCGCAAACGGGCGACCTGCCGCACCCGGCTGCCCTTGATGAGCCCCAGGTGCACCACGATGGCGTGCACCCGCCGGCCCTCCACGTCGATCACCACGTGCAGCAGGCCGCGCTGCTCGAAGCGATGGTCGGAAATGTCCTGGTGGCTGGTGCGCAGCACCGGCCAGCGCGTGAGCAGCGCATTGCCGTGCTCGCCGTGGCGGGTGACGGCGTTGGTCTCGTAGACGGCGGTGTAGCCCTCGGGCGCGAGGAAATCGGCCTGCGGCAGTTCCGGCCAGTGCGCGAAGCGGGCGGCGGCCTGCCGGTTCATCTTGCGCACTTCCTGCAGGCAGATGATGTCGGCGTCGAGCTGCTCGATGGCATGGCCCAGGTTGTGGATCTCGAGCCTGCGCGCCGGTCCGATGCCCTGCACACCCTTGTGGATGTTGTAGGTCGCGACCCGGAGGCTTTGCGCTGGTGCTGCTGGTGCTGCCGGCTGGTTCATCGCGCAAATTCTGGCAGCAACAGAATGGCTTCGGCGTTCGACGGGGAAAAACAGGCGTCCGCGGCTTGCTGGTAGGGCAGCCATTGCCACGCGGTGTGCTCGCGGGGTTCCAGCACCGGCACCACGCGCTCGGGCACACACAGCCCGAACAGATGCTCGGTGTTGTGCGTCACGCCGGGCGCGTAGCGGGCGCGCCAGCGCGGATAGATCTCATAGACGTTGCGCAGCTGCCAGTCGACCAGCTGCGAGGCCAGCGCCGTGCCTTCGCCGCACTTGATGCCGGTTTCCTCGGCCACCTCGCGCGCCGCGGTGAGCGCCAGCGGCTCGTCGGCCAAGTCCTTGCTGCCCGTGACCGACTGCCAGAAGTCGGTTTCGGCGTCTGCGCGCCGGATCAGCAGCACATCGAGCGCCGGCGTGTGGATCACGACCAGCACCGACTCCGGGATCTTCCAGGGCCGGGGGCTGGTCGTCATGGCTGCGTCAGGCAGCCTGGGGGGCGTTGCGCAGCTTGATGTGCAGCTCGCGCAGCTGCTTCTCGTCGACCGGGCTCGGCGCCTGCGTCAGCAGGTCCTGTGCGCGCTGGGTCTTGGGGAAGGCGATCACGTCGCGGATCGACTCGGCGCCGGTCATCAGCATGACCAGGCGGTCCAGGCCGATGGCGATGCCGCCGTGCGGCGGGGCGCCGTACTGCAGCGCGTCCAGCAGGAAGCCGAACTTGAGCTGCGCGTCCTCGGCGCTGATCTTCAGCGCGCGGAACACCTTGCTCTGCACTTCCTCGCGGTGGATACGCACCGAACCGCCGCCCATCTCGATGCCGTTGAGCACCATGTCGTAGGCCTTGGCGATGCACTTCTCGGGGGCGGTGTCCATGAGGTCTTCATGGCCGTCCTTCGGCGCGGTGAACGGATGGTGCACGGCGCTCCAGCGCTGGCCTTCCTCGTCGAACTCGAACATCGGGAAGTCGACCACCCACAGCGGTGCCCAGCGATCGTCGAACAGGCCGCTCTTCTTGCCGAAGGCGCTGTGGCCGATCTTGATGCGCAGCGCGCCGATGGCGTCGTTGACGATCTTTTCCTTGTCGGCGCCGAAGAACAGGATGTCGCCGTTGCGCGCACCCGTGCGGGCGATGATCTCGGCCAGCGCGTTGTCGTCGAGGTTCTTGACGATGGGGCTTTGCAGGCCTTCGCGGCCGGCGGCGGCGTCGTTGACCTTGATGTAGGCCAGGCCCTTGGCGCCGTAGATCTTGACGAATTCCTGGTACGCGTCGATCTCGCCGCGCGACAGGCCGCCCTCGGCGCCGCCGCCGGGCACGCGCAGCGCGACCACGCGGCCGCCGGCCATGGTGGCGGCGTTGGAGAACACCTTGAATTCCACGCGCTTCATCAGTTCGGTGAGCTCGGTGAATTCGAGCTTCACGCGCAGGTCGGGCTTGTCGGAGCCGTACTTGAACATCGCGTCCGCGTACGTCATGGTCGGGAACACCGGCAGGTCGATGCCCGCCGCGTTGCGGAACACGTTGCGGATCATGCCTTCGAACATCTCACGGATCTCTTCTTCGGCGAGGAAGGAGGTCTCGATGTCGATCTGCGTGAATTCGGGCTGGCGGTCGGCGCGCAGGTCTTCGTCGCGGAAGCACTTCACGATCTGGTAGTAGCGGTCGTAGCCGGCCACCATCAGCAGCTGCTTGAACAGCTGGGGCGACTGCGGCAGCGCGAAGAAGCTGCCGTCATGCACGCGGCTGGGCACGAGGTAGTCGCGCGCGCCTTCTGGCGTGGACTTGCCCAGCATCGGCGTCTCGATGTCGATGAAGCCGTTGGCGTCGAGGAACTTGCGGGTCTCCATCG
Source organism: Variovorax sp. efr-133-TYG-130 (assembly GCF_030208835.1). Lineage (NCBI taxonomy): Bacteria > Pseudomonadati > Pseudomonadota > Betaproteobacteria > Burkholderiales > Comamonadaceae > Variovorax > Variovorax sp. efr-133-TYG-130. The sequence goes on from NZ_JARVTD010000013.1 coordinate 123,023, forward strand.
TCACCTTGTAGCGCAGCATCATGTTGCGCTGCATGGCCGGGCGGCGCAGGTCGAGCACGCGGTGCGTGAGACGGGTGGTTTCCGACAGGTTGTCGTCGTCCAGCAGGAACGGGGGCGTGACCGAGGGGTTCAGCACCTTCAGTTCGTGGCACAGCACTTCGATCTTGCCGCTCTTGAGCTGGTCGTTGGTCGTGCCCTCGGGGCGCGCGCGCACCAGGCCGGTGATCTGCACGCAGAACTCGTTGCGCAGGTTCTCGGCCACGGCGAAGGTGGAGGCGCGGTCGGGGTCGCACACCACCTGCACATAACCTTCGCGGTCGCGCACGTCGACGAAGATCACGCCGCCGTGGTCGCGGCGACGGTTGACCCAGCCGCACAGGGTAACGGTTTGGCCCATCAGGGCTTCGGTCACGAGACCGCAATAGTGAGTACGCATGGCCATAGAGAGGACTTCCGGCGCCTTGGCGGCGCGTTCGTTTTTATGAGTTGGATGGCTTGGTCGCCAGCACGGCGGGGCCGCCGGGAACGACCACCCCCATCGAGACGATGTACTTGAGCGCTTCGTCCACGCTCATCTTGAGTTCGATGCAGTCGCTGCGCTTGAGCATCACGAAGTAGCCGCCCGTGGGGTTGGGCGTGGTGGGCACGTAGACGCTGAGGAAGTCTTCGTTGCCCAGGTGCGTGGCCACCTCGTTGCCCGGCGCGCCGGTCACGAAGGCGATGGTCCAGACGTTTTCGCGCGGCCACTGGATCAGCACTGCCGTGCGGAACGCATTGCCGTTTTCGGAGAACAGCGTGTCCGAGACCTGCTTGACGCTGGAATAGATGGAACGCACGACCGGAATGCGGCGCACCACGGCATCGCCCCAGCCCAGCAGGCGCTTGCCCACGAAGTTGCTCGCAATGGCACCGACCACCAGCAGGATGGCCAGCGTGAGCAGCACGCCCAGCCCGCGGATGTTGTTTTCGTACAGCCAGCGCTGCCAGGCACCGGGCAGCACCCAGAGCGTCTGGTCCAGCGTGTCGATGATCCACTTCAGCACCGCCAGGGTGATGAACAGCGGAACGATCACCAGCAAGCCGGAGAACAACCATTTGCGCAGGGCGAGCATGGCGGTCGATCAGTCGCTGCTTGCGGGGGCCGGCGCGGGCGCCGGGGCCGCCGTAGCGGGGCTCGGGGCGGCGGTGGGCGAGGACGCGGCCGGCGCGGAATCGGCGTGCTTGGCGCCGTCGCCCGAGGCGGGCGCCGTGGCGGGCTCGGACTTCTTGCCGCCGCCGTCGCGGAAGTCGGTCACGTACCAGCCCGAGCCCTTGAGCTGGAAGCCGGCGGCGGTGACCTGTTTCTCGAACGCGCTCGCGCCGCACGCCGGGCACACCGTCAGGGGCGCGTCGGACATCTTCTGCAAAGCGTCTTTGGCAAAGCCGCAGGCACTGCACTTGTAGGCGTAGATGGGCATGGGAAATCGGGTGGGGAAAAAGCGGCGCAGCTGCCGCTCGCAAAGCCCTCGATTATAGGGGCGCCCCCGCCGAACAGGGCCCGGCATGGGCGCCGGGCCTCAGTCTCAGGCCGGTTCCGTGGCCAAAGGCCGATGCGGCGTGTGAGTGTCCACTACCCATTGCGGCAGCAGCGAGCCGGCCACCATGCCCGCGAACGAGCACAGCACGCCAGCCAGTTGCGCCGGGAACACCGCGCCCCAGGCCGGCACGGCCAGGAACAGCAGCCACACGCCGATGCCCAGCGCAATGGAGGCGATGGCGCCCTGCGTGGTGGCGCGGCGCCAGTAGAGGCCGCAGACCAGCGGCACGAAGGCCCCCACCAGCGGCACCTGGTAGGCGCCCGACACCAGCTCGTAGATCGGCGTGCCCTGCATGCGGATGGCGTAGGCCAGCACCGCGGCGCTGAACAGCAGCACCGTGATGCGCATCGTCATGAGGTTCTGGCGGTCGGTGCCGGCCGGGCGGAACTGGCGCCAGATGTTCTCGGTGAAGGTGACGCTGGGCGCCAGCAAGGTGGCCGAGGCGGTCGACTTGATGGCCGACAGCAGCGCGCCGAAGAACAGCACCTGCATCACGAACGGCATCTTCTGCAGCACCAGCGTGGGCAGCACCTTCTGCGGATCTTCCTTCAGCAGCGTGGCGGTCTGCTCCGGCATGATCAGCAGCGCGCTGGCCACCAGGAACATCGGCACGAAGGCGAACAGGATGTACGCCAGGCCGCCGATGACCGGGCCGCGCGTGGCCGCCTTCACGCTGTTGGCCGACATCACGCGCTGGAACACGTCCTGCTGCGGAATGGAGCCGAGCATCATGGTGATGGCGGCCGCGAAGAAGAACACCATGTCGTGCCAGCTGGGCTCGGGCCAGAACTTGAACAGGTCCTTGCTGACCGCGAAGGCCACCACCTTGTCGGCGCCGCCGGCCATGGAGCCCGCGAACATGGCGATCACCGCCAGGCCGGCCACCAGGATGATCATCTGGATGAAGTCGGTCACGGCCACCGACCACATGCCGCCGAACAGCGTATAGGCCAGGATCGAGATCACGCCGATCACCATGCCCATCGGGATGCTGATGACGCCGGCCGACAGCAGGTTGAACACCAGCCCCAGCGCCGTGACCTGCGCCGACACCCAGCCCAGGTAGCTCAGCATGATGATCAGCGAACACGCCACTTCCACGCCGCGGCCGTAGCGCTCGCGGTAGTAGTCGCTGATGGTCAGCAGGGTCATGCGGTAGAGCTTGCCCGCGAAGAACAGGCCCACCAGGATCAGGCAGGTGCCCGCGCCGAAGGGGTCCTCGACCACGCCGTTGAGCCCGCCTTCGATGAACTTGGCCGGGATGCCGAGCACCGTTTCGGAGCCGAACCACGTGGCGAACGTGGTCGTGACGATCATGAAAAGCGGCAGGTGCCGTCCGGCAATGGCGAAGTCGGTGGTGTTCTTCACCCGCTTGGCGGCGTAGAGGCCGATCGCGATGGTGACAAGCAGATAGACGATGACCAACGTCAGCAGCACGACGGAAACTCCTCTAGAACAGACGCACGCGCACCAGCAACTGCATGGCGAGCAACCCCAATACAAAACCTATGCCACCGTAGACGATGGTTTGTAACAACCGATTCGTGCGCTTCTGCTCGGCCAGCAGTTCGAGCAGCTCGCGGCGGTTGTCGGCGGGCCGATTTTCGAGGAAATCGTGCAGAAGCCGCGGCAATTGGGGCAGCAATTTGGCGTACCGGGGCGCTTCGGCCCGGAGCTGCTGGAACAGTTTCTTGGGGCCGATCTGGTCGACCATCCACTTCTCGAGGAAAGGCTTGGCGGTGGCCCAGAGGTCGAGCTCGGGGTCGATGTTGCGGCCCAGGCCCTCGATGTTGAGCAGCGTCTTCTGCAGCAGCACAAGCTGCGGCTGGATCTCGACGTGGAAGCGGCGCGAGGTCTGGAACAGGCGCATCAGCACCATGCCCAGCGAGATTTCCTTCAGCGGCCGGTCGAAGTACGGCTCGCAGACGGTGCGGATGGCCGCCTCCAGCTCGTCGATGCGGGTGCCCACCGGCACCCAGCCGCTTTCGAGGTGCAGCTCGGCCACGCGCTTGTAGTCGCGCCGGAAGAAGGCCACGAAGTTCTGCGCCAGGTATTCCTTGTCCGACTCGGTCAGCGTGCCGATGATCCCGAAGTCCAGCGAGATGTAGCGCCCGAAGGTCTCGGGCTCCAGGCTCACCTGGATGTTGCCGGGGTGCATGTCGGCATGGAAGAAGCCGTCGCGGAACACCTGCGTGAAGAAGATCGTGACGCCGTCGCGCGCCAGCTTGGGAATGTCGACGCCGGCCGCGCGCAGGCGGTCCATCTGCGCGATGGGCACGCCCTTCATGCGCTCCATAACGATGACCTCGGGATGGCAGAAGTCCCAGAACATCTCGGGGATCAGCACCAGGTCGAGCTCGGACATGTTGCGGCGCAGCTGGGCCGCGTTGGCGGCCTCGCGCACCAGGTCGAGTTCGTCGTGCAGGTATTTGTCGAACTCGCCGACCACCTCGCGCGGCTTCAGCCGCTTGCCATCGGCCGAGAGGCCCTCGACCCAGCCGGCCATCATGGCCATGAGCGCCAGGTCTTTCTCGATCACGCCGCGCATGTTGGGGCGCAGCACCTTGACCGCGACCTCGCGCAGTTCGCCCTCGTTGGTGCGGATGGTCGCGAAGTGCACCTGGGCGATCGATGCGCTGGCGATGGGTGTCTCGTCGAACTGCACGAACACGTCGCCCACCGGACGGCGGAACGCGCGCTCGATGGTCGCAATGGCCACCGCCGATGGGAACGGCGGCACGCGGTCCTGCAGGAAGGCCAGTTCGTCGGCGATGTCGGGCGGCAGCAGGTCGCGCCGGGTCGACAGCACCTGGCCGAACTTCACGAAGATGGGGCCGAGCCTTTCGAGCGCCTCGCGCAGCCGCTGGCCGCGCGGCGCGTCGAGGTTGCGGCCGACGGACACGACGCGCGCGACCACGCGCAGCCAGGGCTTCTGGAAGCTCGTGAGCACGAGCTCGTCGAGGCCGTACCGCAGCGCGACCCAGACGATGAACAAGCCGCGATAGAAGCGCCTCATTCGGCGTTGCTCGCCGAGCCGGTCGTCGAAGCGCCGGCGCGCGCCGTGCGGTCGCCGACGAACTGGCGCAGCGCGCCCACCACGCGCCGCACGGCGTTGCCGAGCGTGTGCGCGGGCACGTCGCCGATCACGCGGGCAAGGTCGTCCTCGATGTCCCAGCGCACGTGATCGACCAGCCAGTTGACCTCTGCGGCCAGCTGCACGTCACCGATGATCTGCACGGAGGGCTTGTCGCCGCGCAGCGTGGCGCGAGCGATGTCGAAGGGGGAATCTTCGGTGACGGTGAGCGTGAGCTCGGGCACCGAGCCTGCCGGGGCCAGGTCGAGCAGGCCGGCCGGCGTGGCCACCAGTTCCATGGTCACGAAGCGCCACTGGAAGCGCACCACCCGCCCCTGCTGGCGCAGAAGCCGCTGCTGGGCTTCAGGCTCCTGCTGCAGCACGTGGTTCAGGAACAGGACCGCGCGGTGCTGGATCTCGTGGACTGCCCAGTCCGGCGGCTGGAGGCGCTCGCCGATGCGATTGAAAAGGTCGCCGAGAAAAGAAAAAGGGGACGATGGTGTGGCCATAGTCCCCATTATCCGGCCTGTACCGCGGCCGGGCGCCGGCCGCGGCCCGGTTTTTACTGCAGAGCCTGCACGCCGGCCACGAGCCAGCCGCTGGTGCCGCTGATGGGCTTGGTCATGTTCCAGACTTCGCGGAACGGGCCGGGGCCCGCCGAGGCGTCTTCGCGGATCATGCCGGAGAACTCCACGCTCGCCATGTAGGCGTCGGGCAGCTCCTCGATGCCGAGCAGCTTGGCGTCGAGCATCACGACTTCGGTCTTGTTCGAAGCGCCGCCGGTGTGGCTGGCGCGGTCGGCTAGCTGCGAGCGGATCTCGTCGACCATGCTGTCGGTCATCATGGAACGCAGCATCGACACGTCGGCGCGATCCCATGCGTCCTGCAGCGTCACGAAGTTGCGCTTGGCGGCGCCGAGGAAGCCCTCGACGTCGAAGCCGGCGGGAATGCCCCACGACTGCGAACCACCCAGTGCCGAGCCGATCATGCTGCCGCCGGCCGCCGCACCCGCTGCGGAAAGGCTGCTGCCGTGGCCTGCGGCGGGCGTCGCGTCGAATGCGGTCGCATTGCGCTCCCATGGGCGTGCCGATGCGTCGTTGCCGACGTTGGCCGGGCTGTACTGCACCGGTGCGCTGGCATTGCTCGGGCTGGCGCCCGCGCCCTGGAACGCGAAACCGCCCTGGCGGCTGGCGCCCGAGGCTTGCTGCGAGCGAGCCTTGATCATGCGCCACACCACCACGCCGGCCAGCACGAGCAGGCCGATCAGCAGGATGTTGCCGAAGCCCGCGCCGAGGCCGAGCGAATTTGCGAGCCATGCGAGGCCCAGGCCGGCCGCGAGGCCGCCGAGCATTGCACCCCAGGGGCGCTTCGGCGCGGCGGCCGCGGGAGCGGCGGCACCGGGCTTGGCCGCTGCCGCGTTGGACGCGCCTTGCTGCGCGGGCGCGCCGGGCGCTGCCGGCGGAGTGGCCTGGCGCTGCGTCACGTTGGACGACTGGCGTCCCACCGACTTGCCGCCACCCATGCGGGCCGCTTCGGCCTGGACACTGCCCAGCACCATCGCGACCGCCAAGAACAAAGTACCCAAACTCTTCATGTCGTCTCCTCTTGAGCGAAAGATTCGCCTCATCAACATTTGATTCCAACATGGAGGGCGGCGATGCCACCAGTCATGTTGTGATAGTCCACATGTCCGAAACCGCCCTCTTTCATGAGGGTCTTGAGCTCCTCTTGCGAGGGGTGCATCCGGATGGATTCGGCCAGGTAGCGATAGCTCGCGTCGTCGCCGGCCACGAGCTTGCCCAGGCGCGGCAGCACGTTGAAGGAGTACCAGTCGTAGGCCTTGGCCAGCGGCTTGGCGACCTTCGAGAACTCCAGCACGAGCAGCTTGCCGCGCGGCTTGAGCACGCGGTTCATTTCTTTCAGCGCGATGTCCTTGTGGGTCATGTTGCGCAGGCCGAAGGCCACGGTGACCACGTCGAAGTGGTTGTCGGGGAAAGGCAGCTTCTCGGCGTCGCAGACCATCGTGGGCAACGACACGCCGGCGTCGAGCAGTCGGTCGCGGCCGGTGCGCAGCATGGCTTCGTTGATGTCGGTGTGGACCACCTCGCCGGTGGCGCCGACCTTCTTGGCGAAGGCCAGGGCGAGGTCGCCGGTGCCGCCCGCGATGTCGAGGACACGCGAGCCTTCGCCCACGTTCGCGACCATCACGGTGTAGGCCTTCCATGCACGGTGCAGGCCCGCGGACATCAGGTCGTTCATGACGTCGTAGCGCGAGGCGACCGAGTCGAAGACGCCGCGTACGCGTTTCGCCTTCTCGCTTTCGTCGACTGTTTCGAAGCCGAAGTGTGTGGTGCTCATGCAACCGATGTTAGGCCGGAAGCCTTCACATCAAGCCGACGACCCCGCACGCACGGCGGACATTTGTTGCTTTTTCCGCCCGCCCTTTACGGGTGTAGGGCCATGGCTCCAGCTCAGTGGCTGCTGCAGCCGTGCCCGCCCTGCTCGATCATCGGCGCGTCTCGATCGACGCCTGCAGCGGCCAGCCTCTGCTCGTAAGTGGCCCACAGCTCGGCCTGCTTCGCGCCCAGTTCGTAGAGCAGGTCCCACGAATAGATGCCGGTGTTGTGGCCGTCGCTGAAGGTCGGCTGCACGGCATAGTTGCCCACGGCTTCGAGGTCGACCAGCTCCACGTCGCGCTTGCCGGTCTGCAGGATTTCCTGGCCCGGGCCATGGCCCTGCACCTCGGCCGAAGGCGAGTAGATGCGCATCAGCTCGAAGGGAATGCGAAAGCTCGCGCCGTCCGAGAAGCCCACCTCGAGCACGCGCGACTGGCCGTGAACGGTGATCGATTGCGGCGTCGGTGCGCCCGGTTTCAAGCCTGCCATCAGAAACTCCTTGTGCCCAGTCGCTCGATCATCGCAGCCTCCAGGGCCTGCAGCTGCGAGGCGATCTCCGCCTCGTGTGCCGCATTGCGCTCGCGCTGCGCCGGAGCCCACACGGAGCCGGGGAAATGGCTGTCGCCGGCAAAGCGCGCGATCACGTGCCAGTGCAGATGCGGCACCATGTTGCCGAGCGCGGCGATGTTCATCTTGGCGGGCTTGAGCCGCTCGCGCATGCACTGCTCGACCACGGCCACCGCCTCCATGCACAGCACTCGATCGGCTGAATCCAGGTCGGAGAACTCCGCCGCGTGGTCGCGCCAGACCACGCGATAGAAGGCCGGGAAGCCCGCTTCCTCCGCATGGATGACGCGCAGCTTCGCGCCCTCGAACACGAGGCGCCCGCCCAGGCCTTCGCAGAGCACGCAGCCTTGCCGCGCCGCCCCGGTCATACCAGCACCCGCTCGATGCCGCCCTGGTTGGCGGCCGCCACGTAGGTGGGCATCCAGTCGGCGCCGAGGATCTTGTTGGCCATCTCGACCACGATGTAGTCGGCTTCGAGCAGGCCGTTGTTCAGGTCGTTGCCGTAGCGCGAGAGGCCCTGCAGGCAGCTCGGGCAGCTGGTGAGGATCTTCACGTTGTCCTGTGCGCCGACCTTGCCGCTGTCGCGCAGCGCGGCCTCGCCCTTCTTCAGCTCTTCTTCCTTGCGGAAGCGGATCTGCGTGGAGATGTCGGGCCGCGAAACGCCCAGCGTGCCCGACTCGCCGCAGCAGCGGTCGTTCTTGAGCACGTTGTCGCCGACCAGCGCCTTCACGGTCTTCATCGGGTCCTGTTGCTTCATCGGCGAATGGCAGGGGTCGTGGTACAGGTAGCCGCCACCGCCGGCATCGGCCAGCGTGATGCCCTTTTCGAGCAGGTACTCGTGGATGTCGATGATGCGGCAGCCCGGGAAGATCTTGTCGAACTGGTAGCCCTGCAGCTGGTCGTAGCAGGTGCCGCAGCTCACCACCACCGTCTTGATGTCGAGGTAGTTGAGCGTGTTGGCCACGCGGTGGAAGAGCACGCGGTTGTCCGTGATCATCTTCTCGGCCTTGTCGAACTGGCCGCTGCCGCGCTGCGGATAGCCGCAGCACAGGTAGCCCGGCGGCAGCACGGTCTGCACGCCCGCATGCCACAGCATGGCCTGCGTGGCCAGCCCCACCTGCGAGAACAGCCGCTCCGAACCGCACCCCGGAAAGTAGAAGACCGCCTCGGTCTCCGAGGTGGTGGCCTTCGGGTTGCGGATGATCGGCACGTAGTCGGCATCCTCGATGTCGAGCAGCGCGCGCGCCGTCTGCTTGGGCAGGCCGCCCGGCATCTTCTTGTTGATGAAGTGGATCACCTGCTCCTTGATGGGCGCCGCGCCCAGCGACGCCGGCGGCGCCGCGGTCTGCTTCTTCGCGAGGCCGCGCAGCAGGTCGTTGGCGAGGCGCTGCGCCTTGAAGCCCACGCCCACCATGCCCGCGCGCATCGTCTTGATGGTCTGCGGGTTGGTCGCGTTGAGAAAGAACATCGCGGCCGCGTTGCCGGGGCGGAAGCTCTTCTGCCCCATCTTGCGCAGCAGGTTGCGCATGTTCATCGACACGTCGCCGAAGTCGATCTTCACCGGGCACGGCGTGAGGCACTTGTGGCACACGGTGCAGTGGTCGGCCACGTCCTCGAACTCTTCCCAGTGCTTGATGCTCACGCCGCGCCGCGTCTGCTCTTCGTAGAGGAAGGCCTCCACCAGCAGCGAGGTGGCGAGGATCTTGTTGCGCGGGCTGTAGAGCAGGTTGGCGCGCGGCACGTGCGTGGCGCACACCGGCTTGCACTTGCCGCAGCGCAGGCAGTCCTTCACGCTGTCGGCAATGGCGCCGATGTCGCTCTGCTGCATGATCAGCGACTCGTGGCCCATGAGGCCGAAGCTCGGCGTGTAGGCGTTGGTCAGGTCGGCATGCAGCGTCTCGACCTGGCCGGCGGGCGCGCGCAGCAGCTTGCCCTTGTTGAAGCGGCCTTCGGGGTCGACCTTGGCCTTGTACTCGGTGAACGGGCGCAGCTCCTCGTCGCTCAGGAACTCGAGCTTGGTGATGCCGATGCCGTGCTCGCCCGAGATCACGCCGTCGAGGCTGCGCGCCAGCGCCATGATGCGCACCACCGCGGCATGCGCGGTCTGCAGCATCTCGTAGTTGTCGCTGTTGACGGGAATGTTGGTGTGCACGTTGCCGTCGCCCGCGTGCATGTGCAGCGCGACCCACACGCGGCCCTTGAGCACGCGCTTGTGGATGGCCGTGCATTCGGCCAGGATCGGCGCGAACTCGGCGCCCGAGAAAGTCTCCTGCAGCGGCTGGCGCAGCTGCGTCTTCCAGCTCGCGCGCAGGGTGTGGTCCTGCAGCTGCGCGAACTGCGCATCGACATCACGCAGCCAGCCGGCCCACAGCGCCCGCACCTCTTGCACCAGCGCCACGGCCTGCGCCACGCGGTCTTCGAGCAGTTCGGCCGCGGGAATCTCGTGCGCGTCGTCGGTCTTGCCCAGCGGCAGGTTGCCCCGCGTGAGGAAGGCCTCCAGTTCGTCGGTCAGCGCCAGCTTGTTCTGCAGCGACAGCTCGATGTTGATGCGCTCGATGCCGTCGCTGTACTCGGCCATGCGCGGCAGCGGGATCACCACGTCTTCGTTGATCTTGAAGGCGTTGGTGTGCTTGCTGATGGCGGCCGTGCGCTTGCGGTCGAGCCAGAACTTCTTGCGCGCCTCGGGGCTGATGGCAATGAAGCCTTCGCCGCTGCGCGAATTGGCGATGCGCACCACTTCCGACGTAACGCGCGCCACCGCATCGGCGTCGTCGCCGGCGATGTCTCCGAACAGCACCATCTTGGGAAGGCCGCCGTGCTTCTTCGACTTGGTGGCGTAGCCCACGGCCTTCAGGTAGCGGTCGTCCAGGTGCTCCAGGCCGGCCAGCAGCACGCCGGAGCGCTTCTGCTCGGCGAACATGAAGTCCTTGATCTCGACGATGCTGGGCACCGCGTCCTTGGCGTTGCCGAAGAACTCCAGGCAGACGGTGCGGGTGTGCGCCGGCATGCGGTGCACCACCCAGCGGCAGCTGGTGATGAGGCCGTCGCAGCCCTCTTTCTGGATGCCCGGCAGGCCCGACAGGAACTTGTCGGTCACGTCCTTGCCGAGGCCTTCCTTGCGGAAGGTGCGCCCCGGGATGTCCAGGCGCTCTGTGCGCAGCTTCGTCTTGCCGTCGGCCGCGTAGTACTGCAGCTCGAACACGGCGCTCTCGGCGTCGTGGATCTTGCCGAGGTTGTGGCCAATGCGCGTGACTTCGAGCCATTCGGCCTGCGGCGTGACCATGCGCCACGAGGCGAGGTTGTCGAGCGCCGTACCCCAGAGCACGGCCTTCTTGCCGCCCGCGTTCATGGCCACGTTGCCGCCCACGCAGGAGGCTTCGGCAGAGGTCGGGTCGACCGCGAACACGAAGCCCGCGCGCTCGGCCGCGTCGGCCACGCGCTGCGTGACCACGCCGGCCTCGGTCCAGATGGTCGGCACGGACGCATCCAGGCCGGGCAGCGAGACATGCTCGACCTCGGTCATCGCCTCGAGCTTCTCGGTGTTGATGACCACGCTCTTCCAGGTCAGCGGAATGGCGCCGCCGGTGTAGCCGGTGCCGCCCCCGCGCGGAATGATGGTCAGGCCCAGCTCGATGCAGCCCTTGACCAGCAGCGCCATCTCGGCCTCGGTGTCGGGGCACAGCACCACGAAGGGGTACTCCACGCGCCAGTCGGTGGCGTCCGTCACATGCGACACGCGCGACAGCCCGTCGAACTTGATGTTGTCCTTGGCCGTGAGCCGGCGCAGCACGCGCGTGGCCTTGCGGCGCAGGGCGGCGACGTCGCGGAACTTGGTGTCGAATGCAGCCACGGCGTCGCCCACCAGGCCGGTGAGCTCGCCCACGAGCTGGTCGCGCGGCAGGTCGCTGTCGGGGGTGCGGCGCTTCTGCACTTCGGCCAGGCGGTGCCTGAGGGCATCGACCAGCTGGCCGCGCCGGCGCGGGTTGTCGAGCAGGTCGTCGACGAGATAGGGGTTGCGCTGCACGACCCAGATGTCGCCCAGCACCTCGTAGAGCATGCGCGCCGATCGGCCGGTGCGGCGCTCGGCGCGCAGGTTCTGGAGCAGGTCCCAGCCGCGTTCGCCCAGCAGGCGAATCACGATCTCGCGGTCGGAGAAACTGGTGTAGTTGTACGGGATCTCGCGCAGTCGCACAGGCTCTGCGGCCTGTGACAACAGCGTATTCAACGCGGTCGGAGCATTCATCGGGGTGGCGCCTCGGCCAGGCGCTGCGCGCCCATTCAGCCGGGCCGGAGATTTTAGGGCAGCGACTGGGGTCTTGCCTCGTGGCGCCCGCTACGCCCTTGTGCTAAGCGCGGCGGTGCCGCGTCCCGGCACCCCGGAAAAGCTCAGAACAGCACGCGGCTGCGGATGGTGCCGTTCACCTTGGCCAGCTTCTCCAGCGCCAGGTCGGACGAGGCGGCGTCGATGTCCATCACCACGTAGCCGACCTTCTCGTTGGTCTGCAGGTACTGCGAGGCGATGTTGATGTTGTTGTCCGAGAAGATCTTGTTGATCTCCGACAGCACGCCCGGCACGTTCCGGTGGATGTGCAGCAGGCGGTGCTTGCCGGGGTGCGCGGGCAGCGCCACCTCGGGGAAGTTGACCGACGAGATCGAGGTGCCGTTGTCGCTGTACTTGACCAGCTTCTCCGCCACTTCCCCGCCGATGTTGGCCTGCGCCTCCATGGTCGAGCCGCCGATGTGCGGGGTCAGGATCACGTTGTCCAGGCCGCGCAGCGGGGACACGAACTCGTCCTTGTTGCTGCCCGGCTCGACCGGGAACACGTCGATGGCGGCGCCCCAGAGCTTCTTGGCCTTGATGGCGGCGGCCAGGGCGTCGATCTCGACGACGGTGCCGCGCGCGGCGTTGATCAGGATGCCGCCCGGCTTCATGGCGGCGATCTCGGCCTCGCCGATCATCCACTTGGTGGACGGCAGCTCGGGCACGTGCAGGGTCACGATGTCGCTCTGGGCCAGCAGGTCGTGCAGCTTGGGCACCTGGCGGGCATTGCCCAGCGGCAGCTTGCTGACCACGTCGTAGAAGGCCACATGCATGCCCAGCGCTTCGGCCAGCACGGAAAGCTGGGTGCCGATGGAGCCGTAGCCCACGATGCCCAGCGTCTTGCCGCGGATTTCGTGCGAATTGACGGCCGACTTGAGCCAGCCGCCGCGGTGCGCCAGGGCATTTTTCTCCGGGATGCCGCGCAGCAGCAGGATGGCCTCGGCCAGCACCAGTTCGGCCACCGAGCGGGTGTTGGAGTAGGGAGCGTTGAAAACCGCCACGCCGCGCTCGCGGGCGGCGTCCAGGTCGACCTGGTTGGTGCCGATGCAGAAGCAGCCCACCGCCACCAGCTTGGGCGCGGCCGACAGCACGTCGGCCGTGAGCTGGCTTTGCGACCGGATGCCCAGGAAGTGCACGTCGGCCAGCTTGGCCTTGAGCTCTTCGCCCTGCAGGGCCTTGGGCAGGGTCTCGATCTGACTGTAGCCGGCCTCGCGGATCACCTCGATGGCCGAAGGATGAATGCCCTCAAGAAGAAGGAACTTGATCTTGCTTTTGTCGAGAGAGGTTTTGCTCATTCCCGAAGGCTAGCATGGTGCAGCGCAGCAAGCCGATGCACCAAACAGGAGCGCGGATGGTCAAAAGGGTTTCCCCGGTTTGAGTGAAATCGCGTTCATGCGAAAACAATCGCCGCGAAACGTTCATATTCGTAACCTAATATCGCGGGTTTCTCAAACCCTCAGGAGTTTTCTTCATGCGCTTCAAGACGCTCGCCATCGCTTCGGCGCTGGCCACCTCGCTGGTGATGCCAGTTCTCGCCCAGGCCCAGACTGAAATCCAGTGGTGGCATTCGATGGATGGCGCCCTGAACGACTGGGTCAACGACCTGGCCAAGCAGTTCAACGAGAGCCAGAAGGACTACAAGGTCGTTCCCACCTACAAGGGCGAATACGACCAGTCCATGGCCGCCGGCATCGCCGCCTTCCGCTCGGGCAACGCGCCCGACATCCTCCAGGTGTTCGAAGTGGGCACCGCCACCATGATGTACTCCAAGGGCGCCATCAAGCCCGTGGCCGACGTCATGAAGGAAGGCGGCCAGAAGTTCGACCCCAAGGCCTACATCCCCGCCGTGGCCGGCTACTACACGGCCCCCAACGGCCAGATGCTGTCGTTCCCGTTCAACAGCTCGACGACGGTGTTCTATTACAACAAGGACGCCTTCAAGACCGCCGGCCTGGACCCTGAAAAGGCTCCCGCCACCTGGCCTGAAGTCGTTGCGGCCGCCGCCAAGCTCAAGGCCAGCGGCAACCAGTGCCCGTTCACCACCTCGTGGATGAGCTGGGCCCAGCTCGAGAGCTTCTCGGCCTGGCACAACACCTCGTACGCCACCAAGAACAACGGCTTCGGCGGCCTCGACGCGCGCCTGGAATTCAACTCGCCGCTGCACGTTCGCCACTTCGAGAACCTGTCCAACATGGCCAAGCAGGGCCTGTTCGTCTACAAGGGCCGCGCCAGCAAGCCCATCACCTCGTTCACCTCGGGCGAATGCGCCATGTTCATCGGCTCGTCGGGCAGCTACGCCAGCGTGAAGCGCGACGCCAAGTTCAAGTTCGCCGAGTCGGCGCTGCCGTACTACCCGGACGTGCAGGGCGCGCCCCAGAACACCATCGTCGGTGGTGCCAGCCTGTGGGTGATGTCGGGCAAGCCGGCCGCCAACTACAAGGGCGTGGCCGCGTTCTTCACCTTCCTGTCGAGCCCCAAGGTCCAGTCCGAGAGCCACATGCGCACCGGCTACCTGCCGATCACCATGGCTTCCTATGAGCTGACCGAGAAGACCGGCTTCTACAAGGAAAACCCGGGCACCGACGTGGCCGTGAACCAGATGATCAAGAAGACGACCGACAAGTCGCGTGGCGTGCGCCTGGGCAACCTGCCCCAGATCCGCGCCATCGAAGACGAGGAAACCGAGCTGATCTGGACCGGCAAGAAGACGCCCAAGGAAGCCCTGGACAGCGCCGTCAAGCGCGGAAACGAACTTTTGGTGAAATTCCAGGCCGCAAACAAGTAAGCTCTGCACCCGGCGAATCGGCGCGAACGAATGTTCGTTTCGGTTCGTTTTAACATCGCAAGCCAGCCTGCCCCCGTGCAGTGCTGGCTGTTTGCTTATTTAGTGTGTCTGTGACCTGAACGCCCTCTCCCATGGAAAAACGCGTCCTCTTCCGCTCGAGCTGGCTGCCCTGGGCTTTGCTCGCCCCGCAGCTGATCATCGTCGGCGTCTTCTTTTTCTGGCCCGCCGGCCAGGCGCTGGTGCAGTCGCTGCAGCAGCAGGATGCCTTCGGCAATTCGGTCACATGGGTCGGATTCGACAATTTCGTGGCGCTTTGGAACGACAGCACCTACATGGCGTCGTTCCAGACCACGCTGATCTTCTCGACGCTGGTGACGGTGCTCGGCCTGTCCATCGCGCTGGTGCTGGCCGTCTTTGCCGACCGCGTGGTGCGCGGCTCGCGCTTCTACCGCAGCGTGCTGATCCTGCCGTACGCGGTGGCGCCGGTGGTCACCGGGCTGCTCTGGTCGTTCATGTTCTCGTCGTCGATCGGCATCGTCGCCTACTGGCTCAAGAAGATGGGCTTCAGCTGGAACCACCTGCTCAACGGCGGCGACGCGATGGCGCTGGTCGTGATGGCGGCGGTCTGGAAGCAGATCTCGTACAACTTCCTGTTCTTCCTGGCGGGCCTGCAATCGATCCCGAAGTCGCTGATCGAGGCCGCGGCCATCGACGGCGCGCGCCCGATGCGCCGCTTCTGGACCATCCAGTTCCCCCTGCTCACCCCCACCACCTTCTTCCTGCTGGTGATCAACATGGTGTACGCCTTCTTCGACACCTTCGCGATCATCGACGCCACCACGCAGGGCGGCCCCGGCAAGGACACCGCCACGCTGGTCTACCGCGTCTACTTCGACGGCTTCCGCGGCATGGACTTCGGCGGCGCGGCCGCGCAGTCGGTCGTGCTGATGGCCATCGTCATCTGCCTCACGGTGCTGCAGTTCCGCTACGTCGAAAAGAAGGTCCAGTACTGATGACCTCCCCCCTCATGCAACTCAATACCACGACCACGGAGGCCCGCCATGGTTGAGCGCCGCCCCTCCCTCGGCATCCTCGCGCACGCGATCATGATCTTCGGCGTGCTGCTGGTGGTCTTCCCGATCTACCTGGCCTTCGTCGCCTCCACGCACACGCCGCAGGAAATCATGCAGGCGCCGATGCCGATCCTGCCCGGCGCCAACTTCTGGGAAACCTACAAGGCCGCGCTGACCGGCGGCGGGCGCACCAGCACCAACGTGTCGGTGGCCCGCATGATCTGGGTCAGCTCGGTCATCACCTTCATCATCACCTTCGGCAAGATCAGCATCTCGCTGCTGTCGGCCTTCGCGGTGGTGTACTTCCGCTTCCCGCTGCGCAGCCTGTGCTTCTGGCTGATCTTCATCACGCTGATGCTGCCGGTCGAAGTGCGCATCGGCCCGACCTACCAGGTGGTCGCCAGCCTCGGCATGATCAACACCTTCGCGGGGCTCTCGGTGCCGCTGATCGCCTCGGCCACGGCCACCTTCCTGTTCCGCCAGTTCTTCCTGACGGTGCCCGACGAGCTGGTGGAAGCCGCCCGGGTGGACGGTGCCGGCGCCATGCGCTTCTTCAAGGACATCCTGCTGCCGCTGTCGAAGACCAGCATCGCGGCGCTGTTCGTGATCCAGTTCATCTACGGCTGGAACCAGTACCTCTGGCCGCTGATCGCCGCGACCAGCGAGAACATGTACCCGATCGTGGTCGGCATCAAGGCCATGACCGGCAACGGCGAATCGCCGGTGGACTGGAACGTGGTCATGGCCACCGCCGTGCTCGCCATGCTGCCGCCGGGCATCGTGGTGGTGCTGATGCAGAAGTGGTTCGTCAAGGGCCTGGTAGATACCGACAAATAAACGCAGAACGAACGAAACATGGCTGCTCTCTCTCTACGCAACGTCATCAAGCGCTACGGCCACGGGCCGAAAGCCAACCAGGTCATCCACGGCGTGAGCGCCGAGATCGCCGACCACGAATTCATCGTCATCGTCGGCCCCTCGGGCTGCGGCAAGTCGACGCTGCTGCGCATGGTGGCCGGCCTCGAGGAAATCTCGGCCGGTGAAATCTCCATCGGCAACCGCGTGGTGAACAACCTCGAGCCGTCCGAGCGCGACATCGCGATGGTGTTCCAGAACTACGCGCTCTACCCGCACATGACGGTGTTCGCCAACATGGCCTACGGCCTGAAGATCCTCAAGGTGCCGGTGCCCGAGATCAAGGCGCGCGTGGACAAGGCCGCGAAGATCCTCGAGCTGGGCCACCTGCTGGAGCGCAAGCCGCGCGAACTCTCCGGCGGCCAGCGCCAGCGCGTGGCCATGGGCCGCGCCATCGTGCGCCAGCCGCAGGTGTTCCTGTTCGACGAGCCGCTGTCCAACCTCGACGCCAAGCTGCGCGCGCAGACCCGCCTCGAAATCCAGAAGCTGCACCGCGAGCTCGGCATCACCTCGCTGTTCGTCACGCACGACCAGGTCGAGGCCATGACGCTGGCGCAGCGCATCATCGTGATGAACGGCGGCGTGATGGACCAGTTCGCGACGCCCGAGGAGGTGTACAACCGCCCCGCCACCACCTTCGTGGCCAGCTTCATCGGCTCGCCGCCCATGAACCTGCTCAAGCACGCGCCGGGCGTGCGCCCGGGCCAGATCCTGGGCATCCGACCCGAGCACATGAAGCTCGACGAAAGCGGCTGGTCGGTGCAGGTCGAGCAGGTCGAGCTGCTGGGCGCCGAGCGCCTGGTGTACGGCCGCATCGGCGACGAGCAGATCATCATGCGCACCGACGAAGGCGACCGCCCGCCGGTGGCCGGCGACACGGTGAAGATCGCCGCGCGCGAAGAAAAGCTGCACTGGTTCGACGCCGGCTCCGGCAAGCGCGTGGATTGAACGATGAGCGAGCTGAAGCCCTGGCCCTACCCCCGCTGGGTCGCGCATCGCGGCGCCGGCAAGCTGGCGCCTGAAAACACGCTGGCCGCCTTCAGGCTGGGCGCGGCCCACGGCTATCGCATGTTCGAGTGCGACGCCAAGCTCAGCGCCGACGGCGTGCCGTTCCTGATGCACGACGCCAAGCTCGAGCGCACCACCAGCGGCCGCGGCATCGGCGGCGAGCAGCCCTGGAGCGCGCTGTCGCAGCTCGACGCCGGCGGCTGGCATTCGCGCGGCCATGCCGGCGAGCCGCTGCCCACGCTGCAGAACATCGCGCGCTTCTGCCTGGCCAACGGCCACCTGCTGAACATCGAGATCAAGCCCACGCCGGGCGTCGAGCGCGAGACCGGCGAGGTGGTGGCGCGCGAAGCCGCCCGCCTGTGGCAGGGCGCGGCGGTGCCGCCGCTGCTCACCTCGTTCCAGGTCGATTCGCTCAAAGGCGCGCAAGCGGCCCAGCCCGAGCTGCCGCGCGGCCTGCTGCTCGACTCGCTCTGGAAGGGCTGGCTCGAAGCCGCCCGGCAGCTCGGCTGCGTGGCCATCGTCTGCAACCACGCGCTGTGGGACGCCGGCGTGGTCGCGCAGGTGCACGGCGCCGGCATGCGCGCGCTGAGCTACACGGTGAACGACGAGTGGGCCGCGAAGCGGCTGATCGAACTCGGCACCGACGGCATCATCACCGACCGGGTCGACCTCTTTCCTCCGGCCGGCTGAGGCTGCATTTCTTACCGGTTCTTACGCAATGGCGGCTTCTATGATGCGGCCATGAGTTGGACCCTACGTTTCGCGACCTTCTGCCTCGCCGCGCTGCTGACGTGCGGCGGCGCAATGGCGCAGCCCGACAGCAGCAACAACAGCGGCACCGCCACAGCCGTCGCTCCGACGCCCACGGTCGCCGAACTGCGCGCCCAGTTCAACAAGCTCAGCGCCGCCGCCGAAACCGACGATGACGCGCGCAAGCTGCTCGCGCAGATCAACGACATCGGCACGCAGGCCGACAAGTTCGTCGCCGCGCGCACCGGCGAGCTGGCCGACCTGAACGCCCGCCTCGGCGAGCTCGGCAACCCGCCCGGGGCCGGCGCCACCGAAGACCCCGACATCACCCGCCAGCGTGCGCGCCTGACCAAGGAGCGCAACGCGCTGGACGCCGACATCCGGCTCGCGCGGCTGCTGTCGGTCGACGTGCGCCAGCGCGGCACCGACCTCGTCACGCAGCGCCGTGAACTGTTCGAGGCTCAGCTCACCGAGCGCGCCGCCTCCCCGCTCACCGGACGCTTCTGGACCGACCTGCAGGACGCCTGGCCCGACGACCTGGAACGGCTGCGGACCATGGGCTCGGCGCTCAGCGCGGGTTTCGACCAGGCCTTGGCGCCCGCGTCGCTCACGCTGGTGATCGCGACGCTCATCGGCGCATTGCTGTTGGCATGGCTGGGCGTCTGGGCCGCCGAGCGCCTGCTCACCCGGCTCGCGACCCGGATGCTGCCCGCCGGCCGGCTGCGGCGCTCGCTGCTGGTGATCGGGATCGTGGGGAGCCATGTGCTGCTGGTGGCCGTGGCGGCGCATGGCTTCGTGGAGGTGCTCAAGGCGCACGCCACATGGGACCCGCTGGCGCGCAAGGCGCTGCAGTCCTCGGCGCAGGCGCTGACCTTCATGGCCTTCGTCATCGGACTGGGCCGCGCCCTTCTGGCCACGGCCCGGCCGTCATGGCGGCTGCCGCCGATTCCCGACGCCACGGCCGGCAAGCTCGCGGCGCTGCCCTGGCTGGTGGCGCTGGTGGCGGCACTGGCCTGGACGCCGGCCGAAGTCAACGCGCTGGTCGACGCCAGCTTTGCCGCCGTGGTGGCCACGCACGTGCTCACGGCTCTGATCCTCACCGCGCTCGTCGGCACGGTGATCTACCGGCTGAAGGCCCTGCGCGCGGACGCCCCCGCGGCCGGCCTGCCCGAGCGGCCGATGTGGGTCGGCCTGCTGGTGGCGCTGATCGGCGCGCTGATGATCGCCATCTGGGTGCTGGTGGGCCTGGGCTACGTGGCGCTTGGCAGCTTCCTGGCCTCGCAGCTCACCTGGACCGGCATCGTGGCGGCGGCTTTCTACGTGCTGTTCAAGTTCGCCGACGACGTGTTCATGGCCATCGCGTCGTCGCGCAGCGCCTTCGGCCAGAAGCTGCAGAAGAGCTTCGGCCTCGCGCCGCAGACGCTGGACCAGGCGGCCACGGTGCTGTCGGGCATCAGCCGCGTCGCATTGTTCGTGTACATGCTGATCGCGCTGGCCGCGCCGCTGGGCACCTCGCCGGGCGAGGTGTTCCAGCGCGGCGGCAAGCTCGGCTCCGGCGTGAAGGTGGGCGAGTTCCAGCTGGTGCCGGGCGCGATCCTCAGCGCGCTGACGGTGGCGGTGGTGGGCTTCATCATGCTGCGGGTGTTCAAGCGCTGGCTCACGCGCAGCTACCTGCCGAACACGCAGTTCGAGCCGGGCATGCAGAGCTCCATCACCACGCTGCTGGGCTATGTCGGCGGCATCATGGTGATCGCGTTCACGCTGTCGGCGCTGGGCATCGGCATCGAGCGCATCGCGTGGGTGGCGAGCGCGCTGTCGGTGGGTATCGGCTTCGGCCTGCAGGCGATCGTGCAGAACTTCATCTCGGGGCTGATCCTGCTGGCGGAGCAGCCGGTGAAGGTGGGCGACTGGGTGGTGCTGGGCACGGCCGAGGGCGATGTGCGGCGCATCAACGTGCGCGCCACCGAAATCCAGCTGGGCGACCGCTCCACGCTGATCGTGCCGAACTCGGAGTTCATCACCAAGACCGTGCGCAACATGACCCTGGCCAACGCCGAGGGCCGCGTGCTGATCCGCCTGCCGATGCCGCTGACCACCGACGCGCAGCGCGTGCGCGAGCTGATCCTGGCGGCCTGCAAGGCGCATGAGGGCGTGCTGGAAACGCCGGCGCCCTCGCTCACGCTCGAAGGCATAGAGAACGGGCTGCTGATCTTCCAGGCCATCGCCTACGTGGCGAGCCCCCGGCTGGCGGGCGGGGTGCGCAGCGACCTGCTGTTCGTGATCCTGGACGAGCTGAAGAAGGCCTCGCTGCCGCTGGCGGTGCCGACGATGGTGATGGCGGCCGCGCCAGAGGCACCGGCCCCCGTCGTGCCGTCGTCGCCCGCCTCGCCGATTCCCGGCGTGCAGAGCTGAGCGAAGCGCCGCGCCGCCCTCACTCCAGAGGCAGCGCGGTGGTGAACTTGATCTCGTTGAGGCACACGCTCGAACGCACCGCCGACACCCCGGGCATGTGCATCAGCGTGTGCATCAGGAACTGCGAGAGCGACTCCAGGTCCTGTGCGACGACCTTGAGCACGTAGTCGAAGTCGCCCGTCACCGAATAGCACTCCAGGATCTGCTTCATGTCGGCGATCAGGTCCTGGAACTTGGGCAGTTCGTCGACATGGCCGCGCGCCATGGTCACGTGGATGAAGGCGATCACGCCCAGCCCGACCCGGCGCGCATTCAGCCGCGCCGCGTAGCCGTGGACCAGCCCCAGTTCCTCGAGCCGCCGATGGCGCCTCAGGCACTGGGCGGGCGACAGATTGGCCACCTCCGCCAGCTCCAGATTGGATGCGCGGCCGTTCGTCTGGAGGTGTTCGAGAATCCGCCGGTCGATCCGGTCGAGTTCGACGTCGTGCAATTTCATTTCCCTTGATCCGTTGCGGATGCAATTTTATGGTGCAAAGCGGGGTAAGTCCGGACCTTTCATGCACCTTAATTGTGCAAAGTACGATCTAGACTCCGAGCGCCGGGATTGCTGCACGCATTCCCGGCCCGCTGGATTTACTGCCCCGGCCCCGCCGGCGGCGCACTCAGACGCATCCATTTCCCCTCCGGAGACCCCTACGTGAAAAACGCTTTGCTTCGCACACCCTTCAGCGCAATGGCCCTGGCCCTCGGCATGCTGGCCGCCGCGCCTTCGTTCGCGGCCGACACCAAGTCGGTGGCCGTGACGGCCATCGTGGAGCATCCGGCGCTGGACGCCGTGCGCGACGGCGTGAAGGCGGAGCTCAAGGCTTCGGGCTACGAAGAGGGCAAGAACCTCAAGTTCACCTATCAAAGCGCGCAAGGCAACGTGGGCACCGCCGCCCAGATCGCCCGCAAGTACGTGGGCGACGCGCCCGACGTGATCGTCGCCATCGCCACCCCGTCGGCGCAGGCCGTGGTTGCCTCGACCAAGACCATCCCGGTCGTGTACTCGGCCATCACCGACCCGGTGGCGGCCAAGCTGGTGAAGAACTGGGAGGCCAGCGGCACCAACGTGACGGGCGTGTCCGACCTGTCGCCGCTGGAAAAGCATGTTGGCCTCATCAAGCAGGTGGTGCCGAACGCCAAGCGCATCGGCGTGATCTACAGCCCCGGTGAAGCCAACTCGGTGGCCATCGTCGAGTCGCTCAAGAAGGCCGCCTCGGCCGTCGGCATGACGGTGGTCGAGGCCGCCGCCGCCCGCACGGTGGACGTGCCGACCGCCGCCCAGAGCCTGGTCGGCAAGGCCGACGTCATCTACACGCCGACCGACAACAACGTGGTCTCGGCCTTCGAAGGCATCGTGAAGGTGGCCCAGCAGGCCAAGCTGCCGGTGGTTGCGGCCGACACGGCCACCGTGGAGCGCGGCGCCGTGGCCGCACTGGGCCTGAACTACAGCGACATCGGCCGCCAGACCGGCAAGATCGTGGTGCGCATCCTCAAGGGCGAGAAGCCCGGCACCATCGCCTCGCAGACCACCACCAACTTCGAGCTGGTGGTGAACCCCGGCGCGGCCAAGCTGCAGGGCGTGACGCTGTCCGACGAGCTGCTGAAGACGGCGAAGGTCGTGAGCACCAAGTAAGCCCTTCGACGGGCCCGCGCCCCGGTCTCATCCACCGGGGCGGGCCCGTTGTTGCCTCGCCGCCTGCCGGAAGCCTCCCCACATGTCCCTCATCGCCTCGCTGGGCGCCATCGAGATCGGTCTGATATTCGGACTGGTCGCGCTGGGCGTCTTCATGTCGTTTCGCATCATCAATTTTCCCGACCTCACGGTGGACGGCAGCTTCCCGCTGGGCGCCGCCGTGGCCGCGACGCTGATCGTCGCCGGCTGGAACCCTGCGGCCGCCACCGCTGTGGCCTGCGTGGCCGGCGCCGCCGCGGGCTGGGTCACGGCCTGGCTCAACGTGAAGCTGAAGATCATGCAATTGCTCGCGAGCATCCTGGTGATGATCGCGCTGTACTCCATCAACCTGCGCGTGATGGGCAAGCCCAACGTGGCGCTCATCACCGAACCCACGGTGTTCAGCATGGTCGACTTCGGCGGCATGCCCGAGCAGTGGGCCAAGCCGCTGTTGCTGCTTCTCATCGTGATCGTCGCCAAGATCCTGGTCGACATGTTCTTCGCCTCCGAAGCCGGCCTGGCGATGCGCGCCACCGGCGGCAACGCGCGCATGGCGCGGGCCCAGGGCATTTCCACCGACTTCCACACCATGGCCGGCCTGGCGCTGTCGAACGCGCTGGTGGCGCTGGCCGGCGCGCTGTTCGCGCAGAGCCAGGGCACGGCGGACATCTCCATGGGCGTGGGCACGATCGTGATCGGCCTGGCCGCGGTGATCATCGGCGAGACGCTGCTGCCGGCGCGCAGCATGGTCATCACCACCCTGGCCTGCGTGCTGGGCGCGCTGCTCTACCGCTTCTTCATCGCGATGGCGCTGAACACCGACTTCATGGGCCTGCAGGCGCAAGACCTGAACCTGGTCACCGCCGTGCTGGTGGCGTTCGCGCTGCTGGTGCCGGCCTACAAGCGCAAGCTGCGCGCGCTTTTCAAGGGGAAGAACTGATGCTGCGCGCCCAACAACTCGAGATGACCTTCAACCCGGGCACCCCGATCGAGAACCGCGTGCTGCGCGGGCTCGGCCTGGAGATTCCCACCGGCCAGTTCGTTACCGTGATCGGCTCGAACGGCGCGGGCAAGTCGACCTTTCTCAATGCGGTGAGCGGCGACCTGATCGTCGACAAGGGCAGCATCGAGATCGACGGAAAAGACGTGACCCGCATGAACGCCTGGCAGCGCTCGGGCATGGTGGCCCGTGTGTTCCAGGATCCGATGGCCGGCACCTGCGAGGCGCTGACCATCGAGGAGAACATGGCGCTGGCCTGGAAGCGCGGCGAGCGGCGGGCCTTCGGCTTCGCGCTCAACCGCAACCTGCGCGAGCTGTTCCGCGAGAAGCTGTCGATCCTGAAGCTGGGGCTGGAGAACCGCCTGGCCGACCGCATCGGGCTGCTGTCGGGCGGCCAGCGGCAGGCGGTGAGCCTGCTGATGGCCTCGCTCAAGCCCTCGCGCATCCTGCTGCTCGACGAGCACACCGCCGCGCTCGACCCCAAGACCGCCGCCTTCGTGCTGGAGCTGACGGCCAAGATCGTCGAGGCCGGCCAGCTCACCGCGATGATGGTGACGCACAGCATGCGCCAGGCGCTGGACTACGGCTCGCGCACGGTGATGCTGCACGAGGGCCAGGTGATCCTCGATGTGGCCGGCCCACAGCGCGCCGGCCTCGACGTGCCCGACCTGCTGCGCATGTTCGAGCAGACCCGCGGCGAGAAGCTGGACGACGACAAGCTGCTGCTGGCCTGATGTTGCCGGACGCCGCCTTCGTGCGCGCCATGCGCGCCGCCGACCTCGACGCCGTGCTGGCGATCCAGCTCGCCTGCTACGGCGCGGGCTTCGTGGAAGACGGCGAGCTGATCGCGCGCCGGCTCGCGGCCGCACCCCATACGGGCTGGGTCGCCGAGCATGGCGGCGGCGTGCGGGCCTATCTGGCGGGCTATCCGTCCGTGGCCGGCAAGCTGACGCCGCTGCACGGCGAGTTCGAAGTAGCCGCACAGGCCGATTCGCTGTACCTGCACGACCTGGCGGTGCACCCCGACGCCGCGGGGCTGGGCCTCGGCCCGCGGCTGGTGCGCCATGCCTGGGCGCATGCGGCGCAGGCCGGATGGCGGCATTCGACGCTGGTGTCGGTGCAGTCTTCGGTGGGTTTCTGGGAGCGTCAGGGCTATGCGGCAACGCAGCCCGATGGCGCCGAGCAGCAGGCCCGGCTGGCCACCTACCCCGGCCGGTCGGTCTACATGATCCGCCGTCTGGACCCGGCCTGAGCGGTTTTCAGCGGCGCCAGCCGCGCATCGCCAGCCATTGCACGGTGCCGCAAACCACCACGAGTGCAGCGTACGTCGCCATCATCCCGTCGCGCCCGAACACCGCCAGGCCGGCCGCCAGCACCGCGACACCGGCCGCGAAAACAAGCACCAGTTGCGCCCACCAGCGCGGTCCGCCGGCACGCCTGCCGCCCAGGTAGCGGCCGGCGAACACCAGCACCAGCGCCATGAAGGCGGCCGGTGCGACGAAATTCAGCAGGTGATCGAGGAGGTCGGACAGGTCCATCGGGGGGCCGCATGCGTGCGGGAGGTCATGCGGCGAGGCTTATGGCTGTCATAGGGAAAGCCATTTGTCCCTGCGCAAGCCCGGCGCGGTTGCTGATTTTATAATCACGGCATGTCTGTCTGGGCTCTTGGCTTGAACCACACGACCGCGCCGCTCGATCTGCGCGGTCGTTTTGCGTTTGCGCTCGACCAGATCGCCCCCACGCTGCAGAGCCTGCGCAGTTCTTTCGGCACCGGCCGCCACCCCCAGGTCGAGGCCGCGATCATCTCCACGTGCAACCGCACCGAGATCTATTGCGCGTCCGAACACGCCGCGCTCGACCATACCTTCGGCTGGCTGGCCCAGAGCGGCGGCGTGGCACCCGCCCTGCTTCGCTCGCACGCCTACACCCTGCATGACGACGAAGCCGCGCGCCACGCCTTCCGCGTGGCCAGCGGGCTCGATTCGATGGTGCTGGGCGAGGCCCAGATCC
>NZ_JARVTD010000032.1:0-125886 GCF_030208835.1 Variovorax sp. efr-133-TYG-130
AACTGCAACCCGCCGTCTTCTAGGAAAAACTGTCTCGATTAAACCGAGCAGGTCAGAGCAATGTACTCCAATCACTTGCTTCATTTGTAGCAGATCACCAGCCTTGCCTTCGGGATTTTTAGGATATCTCGGGCCCATACGCCATGGTCGATCTATCAAGCAGACAATAGCGTACCGTCCGACCGATTGGATGCGCGACCACCTGGCCACTCTCGGTCAGGGCGCTCAACGCGCGCTCGATACGAAGACTCTTCCAGCCGTCCTCAAGAAAGAGAAATTGCAGATCTTTCAGGCTGACCAGTGGTTGTCCCGCCATTTTGAGATGCTGCAATCGTCTTCTCATTTTTTCGGCATCTTGCACACGGCGCTCATGCACGTTTTCTGGGGAAACCAGCCGCAGATACTGTCTGGCGTGCCAACGCACGATCTGGATCGCACGCACAAATGTCTCATTCGCGATCGGGCCATCCAATCCATCTGCCACATGCAGCACTGCGGCAACCCGCGCCGCTTGCTCGGTCAGCTTTGCAGCAAAGCCGCTCACTTGACTGTACGGCCCCTCGAGCATTACCTGTTGTGCGACGTTGAAAGCATCGCGAAAAATTATTTGCGCACGCGCAGAAAGAGTCAGCGGTATTCGTTGGTCGTCCACTCCTTCGGTAAGCTGCGCGCCGTCTTCAAGTAGCTGAGTGCATCGCCGCGCATAGGCAGCTAGATGCTTCTTTTTCGTCTCTGAATCATCGATCCAACGGTAGCCGCTGGAAGGAGGGGGGCTTGCCCAAAGAAAGCGATTGACCAAACCGCTGTCTTCAGCCTCCTGCCCTCGGCGAAGCATGAAGCGCTCCAACATTCCCGGCTGAATGCCGAGGATCATGGACATTCGCGGCGCTGCCACTGAAATGCGCTCCTTGTCATTTGCTCGATCCAAGTGAAGGGGAGCGCCACCCCAGAGATCATTCCAGAAAGCCATGTCGCGCATCAGGCCTCCCTTGAAGAAGCTGCTGGCTTCCATCGAATACAACAATGCGGATGGCCAGCGCAAACAAAGTGACTGTTTCACTGCCAAGGGTGTTGCATCGTTAAAGAGGAGCTTGGGAATCGCCGCGCTGCTGGGGTGTGCCAGGTAGAGTTTCCTAAGTTCTCGCTCTGCCCGATCGGCGATTCTGCGGTTGCCAAGCTTTCCCCGATATTTCGCTTCGACCGCCTTTCTTTGCATTTCCCAGAGCCTCCTTGCGACAACCAGTTCAACCTTGGCTTCGCGCGCTGCGTCGGCAGTCCTCTGTTCAAAGTCGTGGAATGGGCGTAGCAGGGGACTGGCCGAAGCATCCTTTCCTTCGCCGGAGCCGGCGATGAGGATCACGTTCAGGGAAATGGGACTGGGAGCCATCCCGGGCCGTTGAACGTTGTAAAGATTCTGCGCAGCGCTGGCCATCGCGGCTAGTGCAATAGGCGCAATCATTTCCATCGGAATCTTGGTGTTGCTGCTGTGCTCCTCGATTGCGGAAGTCAGGCAGGTTCCATATGCGCGGATAGGAAGTGCTTCGTCTGATTGGAGCAAGTGCATCAAAGCTTTCGTCAACAAATTTTCAAGATTCACCGGGGTGCGGCTGTGATCTCGCATTCAGTCAGGCCGGCAAGGGAGGATAGCGCCGCTATCAACAATCTATACACACTAGACACTAAAAAATTGGTACAGGAATTATCTCGACGTAAAAAAACAGAGTTTTTGGCGTATTTCTGCGAGAAAATTGCATTGGAGAGCAACATATTAGCGTATGAAAAGACTTCCATTGACGCGGGATATGATTGCTGTTACGCGTGGCACTGGCGCCGCTACGACAGGCAGGATTGAGCGCCAATGGAACTGAGAGATGATGCCTCGAACCGCCCTGGAGCGGAGGCGCGTAATATGGCAGACGTCCGTCGGTGATCGGCTTTGGCGATGATTACTTTAGCCCTGAGGACAGCAGCTTTGGAGGGCGTCCTTGCGACCTTCTGTGGTCAGACCCAATCTTGCTAGCGTTTCGTTTCGAGACGACGTTGGTGGCAGCTTTCAATTTTGAACTCTGCTGCCAGAAAGTCGCGAGATTCCTTCAGCTCTGATACTTTGAGATTTGACTTTTGCTTATGAAAAGTGCTGATGACTTCGGTCGCTATGAGGAAGCCTTGTGGGGGCTTTCTTCTTCTCGTAGGTTTTTGCTTATCAGCCGGAGCCCGCTAGATCATCAACAAGCCACGCAGCGAGTGCTGGCGAAGGAAGATGAGGCGTTTTTGGGAGTCAAATTGGCTGCATTGACGATAAAGTTGATTGTCGAATCCGACGGTGATGTCTGCTCCGTGGAGGAGCGGCGGAGCGCAAGAACAGGGTCTGAGTTTCGCTTTGTGACAGTGGTAAAGATCCTCGAGCCGATAGCATCGCGTCTTAATCTATTGCTTGAAATCGGCACCGACGAGATACGGCATTTGTTGCCTGGCCACCAATTCAATCCCTACTTTGAGTTGTTGAGTAGAGTTATGAGAAGAGTTGCCTATATGCAGCCCGCGCTTCATCACTGGCGTACGTTTGTTGGCGAAGAGGCAAAAGCTTTCGTTCGGCATTTCAATAGGCTGGTCAATCTTGTACGGGAAAAAGGGCGAGGGCTTAAGGTACAACGTGCCCTGGATGGGTGGCGCAAGCGCATACGCGCGCGAACTGCTTCTTCTCGAAAATACGTCGATCAGATCTTTGCCCTGTATCCTGATCTGTTTTCGATCCATCTGAATCTGAGCTATTGCATGCAGGAGAACGTGGGTACTCGGGCGTGGGAATCGCCTTTCACTCTGCAACAGGTAAAAGCTCATCTCGCAAGATTCGACCGCTTCATGCGTGCGCACTTTCCGGTGGTGGGCCACTTGTACTGGCGTGAGTATGGCTCGCAGTCAGGCTATCACTTTCGAGTGGTCTATTTCGTGAACTCCTTGATCAAGAGCACGGACGAAAGCGTCATGCCGCTGCTGGAAGAGTATTGGCGAAAGAACGTCACTCAAGGATGGGGTCGAACCTATGACTCCCGTTCAGCACGTTATGGACATATCGGGGTGGACGGGGTGCGTGCGCACGAGCTTCGCGAGAGTACACGCATGGCGCTAGTGAGTGACGTAGAGCGACATATCACAAAAGCGGATTTTTGGGCATTCCATAAGGAAGGCGGGAAATGCTTCGGGCGAGGGCAAGCACCAGTGGCGCTTTTCGGCGCTTTGACAGGCGGAGTTCGCAGAGGATGATGGTGAGCGAATCGATGCTCTGGGAGCGATGGAGCCTAAGGCTTGACCATCAGTGAAAATAGAACGTCAGGTGTTTCGACTTTGAGGTCCGTTGAGCAAGCGTTGATAGATCTTTCGAGAAACACATCATCTTTTCTTTTCGGGGCGAGAAGCGATCCATGCGTCGAGCTCGTCTTCCCTATAGCCCATAGCGCTTTGCCCGATCTGCACCGGGCTCGGAAACGTTGCATCGAAATACTGACTCTTCGGGTTTTGCCGTTCGTAGAAGGTCGAGCGAGAAAGGCCGGTGCGTGAGATGGCTTCTTTTGCGCGAAGGAGCCTCGCGCCGAACTTTGCGGCGGCCGGCCTTTCCGTAGGCAAGCTGAGCTCTACAGCAACAGATGTCGTTGGAGTGCTTTGTGATGTCTTAGTATCGGTGACCGTCAGTTTTCTGATCTCGAATCCGGATTTGAGGCAGTAGCGGACGGCATCCGCGCGGCGCAGATATGTCCCTGGCGCGGGGGAGAGGGCTTGTGTCCGGGCTGCAGTAAAGATCTGGAGCTTCTCGCGGGTCACCCAGTCCTGCAGGTCCTTTAGACGGTGCGCGCATGTGTCCAGCCAGCGTTCTCTTCGCGGCGATATCAATGGCTTGAGAACTTCATTTGAGAGGGCTGCAACTTCCTCTCGCCTGCGCTGCATGATCATCTGCCGCGCCGAATATGAGCGTGGGTACAAACGCCTGGAAACGAACTCATCTGTCCAGGCTACTCGCGTCTCAGATGAAGGCGACATCTCCTCGATGCGACCGACCAGCGCATCGGCGATCGAAAACGTCAGCTCGCTGCAGGATAGGAAGTCCTTGTCAGGCAAATCGACGATCCGAGCCTGCAGCCCGGAGCGAGGAGGCGCGTCAGATTGTTGGTCAGTAGGGGGCGACAAGCTAGGAGCGTTCATCGGAAGGAATGTCTCACCACATACTCGCATGCATCTGCGATTAGAAAGATTCTAGGGGCGGCCCAAAGAAATCGGCGGCGTGTTCGTCAAGTGCGACGTGAGCCAGGAAGTCGACGGTCAGGTCGCCGTGGCGGCCGCCCTCAAGCTCGGCAATCTGGTCGGCCTCGTCGGCTCCGCTGGCATCGCCCCGGCCGAGAAGACCATGGGCAAGAATGACCCGCACGCACTGGCCGCCTTCAGCGAGGCCGTCGCGGTCAACCTGATCGGCAGCTTCAACATCCGTCCGATGCTAGGCACCGTGGTGTCCTCTTTGCGCGAGGTGATGCTCCAACGTTCGCCGGCCGGCTGTACGGGATCTTGTAGTCACCCTAGATTCACCAGGTTTTATATCACGACGTGATATAGTTGGCTGACTCCGGCGTTCATTCAATGTTCCCTTCTGCCTACAAGCTCCGCAAGAACGACTTCGAGGCGCTCTCCCAGTTCCGCTACCAGATGCGCCGTTTCGAGCGCTTCTCCGAACGCGCCGCGCAGGCCGAGGGCCTCACGCCGCAGCAGTACCTGGTGCTGCTGCACATCAAGGGCGTGCCGGGGCGCAACTGGGCCTCGGTTGGCGAGATCGCCGAACGCCTGCAGCTGCAGCCGCACGGCGCAGTTGCGCTCGTCACGCGCTGCGAAGCGCTCGGACTGGTGCAGCGCCGACGCAGCGAAACGGACCGCCGGCAGATCGAGGTGCACCTGCTCGCCGAGGGCGAGAGGCTGTTGCTGCGGCTGGCCGAGCTCCACCGCGCGGAACTGCGCTCGCTCAAGGGCGTGTTCGACGTGCCGCAAATCGATCTTCCGGAAATTCCATGAGCTCCAAAGCCAACTCCCATCCGCCGCGCGGCGACTTCGCGCTCAACACGCGCCTCATGCGCATCACCGTCATGGCGGCCGTCATCGGCGCCGTCAGTACCGTGGCCGCGCGCGTGCTGCTTGACCTGATCCGCTTCTTCACCAACCTGTTCTTCTTCCAGACTTTCTCGCTGGCCGACCGTTCGCCGGCCACGCACACGCTGGGCGCCTGGGTCATCGTGGTGCCGGTGATAGGCGGTCTGATCGTCGGCCTGGTCGCGCGCTACGGCTCCGACAAGATCCGCGGCCACGGCATTCCCGAGGCCATCGAGGCGATCCTGTTTGGCAAGAGCAAGATGTCGCCGAAGGTGGCGCTGCTCAAGCCGCTGTCTTCGGGCATCGTCATCGGCAGCGGCGGGCCCTTCGGCGCGGAGGGGCCGATCATCATGACCGGCGGCGCCATCGGCTCGCTGATCGCGCAGCACTTCCACCTCACCGCGGCCGAGCGCAAGGCGCTGCTGGTGGCAGGCGCCACCGCCGGCATGACGGCAGTGTTCGGCACGCCGGTGGCGGCCGTGCTGCTGGCCGTCGAACTGCTGCTGTTCGAGCTGCGCCCGCGCAGCCTGCTGCCGGTGGCCGTGGCCTGCGCGGTGGCGGGCTTCGCGCGGCCGCTGCTGATGGACCCGGGCCCGCTCTTTCCGCTGCAGACCGCTGTGCCCGGCCCGCTCGCCATGCTGTCGTGCGTGATCGCGGGCGTGCTGTGCGGCGCGCTGTCGGCGTCGCTCTCGATCTCGCTCTACAAGGTGGAAGACTGGTTCGGCAAGCTGCCGGTGCACTGGATGTGGTGGCCCGCCATCGGCGGCCTCGCGGTCGGCATCGGCGGCTGGCTGCAGCCGCGTGCGCTGGGCGTGGGCTACGACGTGATCGGCGACCTGCTGCACAACCACCTTGCGCTGGGCGTGGTGGTCGCGCTGCTGGCGGTGAAGGCGGTGATCTGGGTCATCTCGCTGGGCTCGGGCACCTCGGGCGGCGTGCTCGCGCCCCTGCTGATGATGGGCGCGGGCCTGGGCGTGGTGATCTCGCACGTGCTGCCCGGCAATGATCCGATGCTGTGGCCGCTGGTCTGCATGGCGGCCACGCTGGGTGGCGTGATGCGCGCGCCGCTCACAGCCACCATCTTCGCCTTCGGGCTCACGCACGACAGCAACGCGCTGCTGCCGCTGCTGGCCACTTCGGCCGTGGCCTACGGCTTCACCGTGCTGACGATGCGCCGTTCGATCCTCACCGAGAAGATCGCGCGCCGCGGCTATCACATCTACCGCGAGTACGGCATCGATCCGATGGAGCGGCATTCGGTGGAAGAAGTGATGACGCGCGAGGTGCGCAGCATCGACGCGGCCATGCCGGTGGCGCAGGCGATGTTCGAGCATTTCGGCGAGGGGCAGGCGCACCGCGCGTTCCCGGTGTTGCGCAACGGCGCGGTGATCGGCGTGGCCGACCGAGCCA
Source organism: Variovorax sp. efr-133-TYG-130 (assembly GCF_030208835.1). Classification (NCBI taxonomy): domain Bacteria; kingdom Pseudomonadati; phylum Pseudomonadota; class Betaproteobacteria; order Burkholderiales; family Comamonadaceae; genus Variovorax; species Variovorax sp. efr-133-TYG-130. Next base: position 6,538 of record NZ_JARVTD010000032.1, read on the forward strand.
TGCTCGCCGCACGCGGCACGCGCGACCCCATCGCCACGGTCGGCGATGCCTGCGCCGACGCCCCGCTCTATTTCGCGCTGCCGGGCGAGAACTGCCGCGCCGTTGCCACGCGCCTCGCGCGCCACAGGCTGGAGCGCCTGCCGGTGGTGAAGGACGCGCAGTCGTTCGCGCTGGTCGGCATCGTGGCGCGCAGCGACTTGATCAAGCCGTCGCTTGCGCACTTCGACGAAGAGGAAAAGCGCGAGCGCATGCGTGGACTGCCGTGGCAGGCCTGAGTGACGTGGCCCCTGTAGACGTGCCAATGTTGAGTTAGCGAGTCCAAGGTTGTGGAGACTACTTAATCTCCGGTGATTGCCTTGCATCGCCAGCGCGCTGGCGATGCAATGCAGCGAAGCTGGCCGGCGGGATGTTTTGTGGCGGGCGGTCCAGTCCACACCAATATCTCGACATCCCGTACGCAGTTCGATCACCCCAGCTCCACCAACATAACGTCCAAGGGCGTTCACTGAAGTCCGGTGAACGCCCTTTTTCATTGGGGAACCTCCACTTGGCGGTCCAGTGATGTCCGATTAAGTCCACTGGTAGCCGGCGTAAAACCGGGGGAACAATGGAGCAGAATCCGAGCCATCCGGGACTCTGACTTGTATCTGGAGGTCAGTCCCGCCGGCTCAAAGCGGTGGTTCTGGAAGACCTACGCGAACAGGAAGGAGGGGCGCATGGCTTTGGGCAGCTATCCCGCTATGAGCTTGGCAGAGGCACGCAAGGCTCGGGATACAAGCTGCTAGAGAGCACGTCCGTGGTCGTCGTACTGTCGAAGGTACTGGAACTGCTCTTCTTAATAAGGGACTTGGAGGATCTTTGCGTGGCCATGTTGGTGAATGAGTACGACATGGATCGATTGAGTGACCGATTGCATAGCCGAGGGGATTGAGCGTGAGTCTGAGTGCCTCTTCAAGGATCTGATCCTTGAAGAGGCACTCATTCGGCCAGCCAAATTGTTTTTTTGGGGAAGCAGAGTCGCGTCTTGCGTGGCAGATGAGCGCATTGGCCCCGCCCAATTGAAGCACCGGGCCCGCCTTTCGAGGGGCGTTTGAGGATTTGACGCTGACCCAGTGGAAGTACGGATAGCGCAGACAGGGAATCAGCCAGGACCGTCGCTCGCAGCCGCGAGCAGCGGCACCAAGACGTCGCTGATGGGTGTTGGAATGTTGTGAGCCTGACCGCGACGTGAGACGACGCCGTTGCGAATGTCCCATTCGAGCGGACGGCCGGCTTCGCGATCCGTGAGGATGGATGTGCCCATGTCGACGGGAGACGCCTGGAACTTGTCGAGGATCGCCTGCGGCACCTCGTCGCCAAGCTCGGCGCCCTCGGCGCGGGCCACCGCCAGACATTCCTGCAGATAGCCTAGGGTGAGCCTGGAGATGTCGGACCGGCCGAACATGCCCGAGCGACGATGCGTAAGCGCCATGAGTCCGGCCACCGCGTTCTGCAGCAGCTTGCGCCAGGCCAGGCATTTGAAATCTGCCGCCAGCTCGACGAAACAGCGGGTGCCTTGCATCGCCTCGGCGATCACGCGGGAAGTCGGCGCGTCCGGCAGGCTGAGGCGAGCATCGCCACGCAAGTGCACCGAGCCATCGGGCTGCGCCTGCGCGGGAAACCACACGATGGCGGGCACGACCTGCCCACGCGGGCAATGTGGCGCGATCCTCTCTAACTGCTCGACGCCGTTTTGCAGAACGCACACGACGGTTTCCGGACCGGTCAGTGCGCCAAGCCATGCTGCGGCTGCCTCGATCTGCGTCGCCTTGACAGCCAGAAAGACGAGGTCGACCGGGTGATCGATCTGGATGGGATTCGTCCGGATCGGACCAGGAATGGTGATGAGGCGATCGCCATCGCGCAGCGCCAGATGACCGCGGGATGTGCGGCCGCACAGCAACGGCGTGCGGCCGACCTCGTGCAGCACCGCCGCGATCGTGGTGCCGATGGCACCTGGACCCACGACTGCCACGGATGGACTGCTTTCTGGATTCATGCAACGGGACTCCTGCGGCTTGGTTGCAGAGCACCTGCTTGCGTGGCGGTTGTCTGCTTAGGATGAGTACTGTAATTTCAGATGAACGATGATGTTGGTAACGGAGTTTCTTTGGATGGAGGACGGCTCGGGCAATGGATAGGAGGCATCCAGGCCCGCTGCGGCAATCTGGCTGCCAGCGAAGCGAAGGTCGTGGCTCTTCTGCTCGCCGATCCCTTATTCGTCGGCGCGAGCACAACCGCGCAAGTTGCGGCTCGTGCGGGCGTTTCGCCACCGAGCGTCGTCCGCGCCGCGCGTGCCATCGGGTTCACCGGGTTCACCGAGCTCAAGATCGAGATCGCTCGCGCCCGCGGCACGACCCGGTTTTTCGCACCGCCTGAAATTCTCGGTGCGGACGCGACGTCCGCCACGGTGCTCGAAACGTCCATCCGCGCAGGCACCGACGCACTGGCCGCACTCGCCGGGGCCGTCGAACTCCCTGCTGTCGACGAGGCGGTCCGCGCCATCCAGTCGGCGCGCCAGGTCATCGCGTACGGCACCGGCCCGTCGGCAACCGTCGCCGCCGATGCAGTCTTCCGCCTGCGAGCAGTCGGCGTGACGAGCATCGGCATTCCCGACCACCTGTCGGCGATGATCGCGACGCGCCTGCTCGGACCTGGCGATGTCGTCATCGCCGTGAGTTCGACGGGACGCACGGCGGCCACGCTCGCCGTCGCCGATGCGGCTTCCTCGGCTGGGGCGTCGCTCATCGCCATCACCAACCAGTACGGCACACCGCTGGCCACGCTTGCGGACGTTGCGCTGGTCGTTGGCGGCGCGCCGCTTCCGGCGCAGATGGCCGCGGCGGGGAGCCGGCTGGCGCAGCTCGTCGTGATCGATGCGCTGGTCGCGATGCTTGCGTTGCGAGATCCGGAGCGCAGCCGACGGGCAGAACGGGCGGGCATCGACCTGCCCGACATCTCCTGATGCATCCCGGCACGGTCGCGCTCGTGCTCGTTGCGGCGACAGCGCATGCGCTGTGGAACATCGCCTCGAAGTACAAGCGTGGCGAGACCTTCCTGTTCGTCTGGGCCTATACCTGCGCCTCGGCGCTGCTGTGCGTGCCGATCGGCATTGCCCTCATGGCCGAGGGGCAACAGGTGCTTGATTGGCGGCTCGTGGTGGGTTCTGCGGTCTCAGCGGCATTGCACATCGCGTACTCGCTCATCCTGCAGGCCGGCTACGACCGTGCGGAGCTCGGGGTGGTCTACTCGGTCGCCCGCGGCACGGGGCCCATGCTGACGATGCTGTTCGCGGTTCTCCTGTTGGGAGAGCGGCTCACCACGGTCGCCATGCTCGGCGCGTTGGTGATCATCGCGGGCATCCTCGTCGTCGCGGGCAATCTGTTCAGAAGTGGCTCCCGCCATCCGGTGCCGGGGATCCTCTGGGGGGCCGCGACAGGCGGCACCATCGCCGCATACACTCTCTGGGACAGCTACTCGGTCACCTCGTGGTACCTGGCGCCTGTGATCTATTACGCAGGCACGCTGCTGCTCCAAGGCCTGATCCTGACACCCATCGCACTGCTGCGGCGGCATCGGATTCCCGATGTCCTCCGTGCCGATGCCGTGCCGATCCTCATCGTGGCCGTGTTGTCCCCGCTCGCCTATATCCTCGTTCTCACCGCGATGCTGAGTGCGCCGGTGGCTTTGATCGCGCCGCTGCGCGAGTCGTCCATCGTCATCGGCTCTTTCCTCGCGTGCTGGCTCTTTCGTGAGGACCATCTCGCACGGCGCGTTGTCGGGGGCGTGATCGTGCTGGCCGGGATCGCGGCGATCAGCCTTTGATGTTCATGGGGAGGACTCAGGGGCTGGCGCGATTGCGAATTGGGGTTTCGGTAGCAGGGGAGGGCCGCCGAGCTTGGCCTTCGTCGCGCGGAGAAAGAGTCCCCTATCTTTACTTCAAAAAGCCTCGAGCGCCAGCGCCGTCACGCTCTCGGCACCTTCGACGATGCTGTCGCGCATGCCCGGCACCTTGTTCAGGATGTGCTCGGCATAGAAGCGCGCGGTGGCGATCTTGGCCAGCATGAAGTCGGTGTCGAAGCTGCGCGAGGCGAGGTCCTGCGCAATGATCAGCGAGCGCGCGAGCTGCCAGCCGGCCACGAGGTTGCCCGCGAGCATCAGGTAGGGCACGCTGCCCGAGAACACCGCGTTGGGCGATGCCTTGGTCTGGCCCGCCACGAAGTCGACCACGTCGACGAACGCGAGGCGTGCAGCCTTCAGGCGCTTGAGCACCGCTGCCGCGGCGGGGCTGTCGCTCTTGGCGAGTTCGGCCTCGGTCTTCTCGATCTGCGCGGCGATGGCCTTGGCGGTCTGGCCGCCGTCGCGTGCGGTCTTGCGGCCCACGAGGTCGTTGGCCTGGATGGCGGTGGTGCCTTCGTAGATCGTCAGGATCTTGGCGTCGCGGTAGTACTGCGCCGCGCCGGTCTCCTCGATGAAGCCCATGCCGCCGTGCACCTGCACGCCCAGCGAGGCCACTTCCAGGCTCATCTCGGTGCTGTAGCCCTTCACCAGCGGCACCATGAATTCGTAGAAAGCCTGGTTCTGCTTGCGCGCATCCGCGTCGGGATGATGGTGCGCGGCGTCGTAGGCGGCAGCGGCCACGCTGGCCATCGCGCGGCAGCCTTCGGTGTAGGCGCGCATCGTCATCAGCATGCGCTTGACGTCGGGGTGGTGAATGATGGGCGCGCTGGCGTTGATGGAGCCGTCCACCGGGCGGCTCTGCACGCGCTCCTTGGCATAGGCCACCGCGTGCTGGTAGGCACGCTCGGCGATCGCGATGCCCTGCATCCCCACGGCGTAGCGAGCGGAGTTCATCATGATGAACATGTACTCGAGGCCACGGTTCTCCTGGCCCACCAGGTAGCCGATTGCACCGCCATGGTCGCCGTACTGCAGCACGGCGGTGGGCGAGGCCTTGATGCCTATCTTGTGCTCGATGCTCACGCAGTGCACGTCGTTGCGCTCCCCGAGCGAGCCATCCTTGTTCACGAGGAACTTGGGCACCACGAACAGGCTGATGCCCTTCACGCCCTCGGGCGCACCGGTCACGCGCGCGAGCACCAGGTGCACGATGTTCTCCGCCATGTCGTGCTCGCCGTAGGTGATGAAGATCTTGGTGCCGAACACCTTGTAGGTGCCATCGGGCTGCGGCTCGGCGCGGCTGCGCACCATGGCGAGGTCGCTGCCGGCCTGCGGCTCGGTGAGGTTCATCGTGCCGGTCCACTGGCCGCTCACGATCTTCTCGAGATAGGTGGCCTTGAGCTCGTCGGAACCGGCCGTGAGCAGCGCCTCGATGGCGCCGTCGCTCAGCAGCGGACACAGCGCGAAGCTCATGTTGGCCGAGTTGAGCATTTCGCCGCAGGCCGCGCCGATGGTCTTGGGCAGGCCCTGGCCGCCGAAGTCCGCCGGATGCTGCAGCCCCTGCCAGCCGCCTGACACGTACTGCGCGAAGGCTTCCTTGAAGCCCGGCGTGGTGGTGACGGCGCCGTCCTTGAACGACGAGGGATTGCGGTCGCCCGGCACGTTCAGCGGCGCGATCACGTCCTGGTTGAAGCGCGCGCACTCTTCGAGCACGGCCTGTGCGGTCTCGAGGCCGGCATCCTCGAAGCCCGGCAGCTTGGCGATCTCGCCGATGTTGGCCAGATGTTCGATGCCGAACAGCATGTCTTTCAGGGGTGCTATGTAACCCATCTCTATCTTGCTTTTGCAGCAACTCCAAAGTAATCGGGAAATGTGGCCGGGCCGCATAGGGGGCAGCAGCCAGGCGGCAAGAGGCCGCTCGGTATGAATCTGAAGGACTAGCCTTGCTTGTCCATCTTTTCGTGTGCATCCACGAGCTGCGCCAGCAGCTTCATGAAGACGGCGCGATCCTCTGGCGACAGCGGCTCGATCAACAGCTCCTGCGATCGGTGGATGCTTTCCTGCAGGTCGTTGATCAGGTTCAGGCCGTCCTTGGTGATCACCGAAAGTCTTGACCGCCGGTCGTCTGGATTGACGCGCGTTTCGACGAGCCCCTTGTCGCCAAGGCGTTTGAGCACTTCCGCCGTCGTCGTCCGATCCAGGGAAAGCTCCCGGCCGATGGCCTTCTGATCAAGCCAGGGGTTCATGGAAAGTGCCGTCAACATGCCGACCTGCAGCGGCGTGATGCTCTCGGACTTGCACAGATCGAAGAAGATCGCCTGTCCGATCTGGGTCAATCGACGAATCAGGAAGCCCGGGCGACGCCACATCACTTCGCGCAGCGGATTGAAAGGCTCGGGGCCCTGAGGTTTTGCCGCCTCTGCTACGCCACCTGTCTTCTTCTGAGCGGGGGAACGCTTCGTCATCATCTCGAGATCGCCGATAGTCAGCCGGCGAGTGTACCGGCTGCCCTGTGTGTGAATGGATAGCCAATCGCGCCTCCACCGCTACGACAGGTCGATTTTCAGATGCTCGCCGAGCTGGCGATGGAACCCGTCCTCATCGTCCCAAGGGATCATGTGGCCGGCGCCCTGTACCCGACACTGCACCAGGCCTGGCGCGAGTGCTTCGATCTCCGTCAGGTCTTCCGCGAGCACCACGCCGCCTCGTCCCGCCGTCATGAGAAGCCCGGGCGTCTGCAGCTTGGCCAGGTCGGCGTGGATGTCGTCGCTGTGAAAACCGGCATGCGCCTGCACGATGGCCTCCTCGCTGCAGGTATGCAGCCACTCGGCCCGCAGTTGCAGCTGTTCGTCGGTCCAGGTCGGCGCGTAGGGGCGAAGCTCGTCGGCCGTCACACCCTCGATGGCCATCCGGATCGACTCCACATACCAGGACAGCGGCACCGGATAAGGCCGGCGGCCGGGACCGGAGACAGGGGGGTCGACCAGCAGCAGCCTGTCGATGCGACGGGCGTCGCGCGCGGCTGCGCGAATCGCCACGCGCGCGCCCATCGAATGACCCAGCAGCGTCACGGACGGCCAACCCTGAACCTCCAGCAGCGCGAGCACGTCGGTCGCCATGGCATCGAGGCTCGCGTCCATGCCGGGCGCGCTGGAGGACAAGCCGCGCCCGCGAAAGTCCAGAACATGGACGTCGAAGTGGCGAGCCAGCCGCTCGGCAACGAAACCCCAGGTGATCGCGGGGCTCGTGATGCCGGGCAGCAGGAGCATGCGCGAGCCGTGCCCGCCATAGCGCAGCAAGTGCAGCCGCACCCCGTTCGCGCGTACGTGATAGCCATGAAGAAGGGAACTCATTGCGACTCCGAACTGTTCCATGCACAGTCGCTCTCGCTCCAGGCCGGTGTTGAAAATTGCATCGATGAAAAATCCTGCCATTGCGCCGGGGCTTGCGGGACCCGGCGTGGCCTGTCTCAAGGCCGCGGCGGTCTTCCCAACCAGCCACGGATGCGGTTCCAGAGCACGCTCCACATCATTGCGGCCATGGAGACAGTGGGCTGCGGCTCACCGGCCGACACCGCCTGCCCGCCCAGCCTGCGGGTGATCTGCTTGCCGAAGTCCGCCACCATGCGGCGCACGAAATCCTTCACTAGGCCGGAGCGGGAGAATTGCGCGAGCGGGCCCTGCAGTGCGTAGATCATGTCTATGTGCACCCGGGTGTTGTCGGTCGACAGCGCCTCCAGCCGATAGCTGATGTCGCCCTGGGTGCGCGATTTGCTCAGGCTGTCCTGCCCGGCCCCCCGGAGGACGGCGCGCTTGGCCGCGTCGTCGCGCTCCAGCCGCGCCGCGCCGGCGAAGGCCGCCGACATCGGGCCGAACTTGATGGCGATGGTGCCCTTGACTCTTTCGCCCTCGTGCGAGTCGATGGTCGCGCCCGGCAGGCACGAAGCCACCGCAGGCAGGTCACCCATGAATTCCCACACCCGATCGAGCGGATAAGGCACGTCGAAATGGACTTCGATCGCGTTGCCCTTCGCCTTGGCCTTGGCCATCGCGACCGGATCGACTTCCGCCATGTCCGCCGCAGCGGACGGTTCGGAGGCGGCCGGCTTCCCGGTCGATGAAGTGGATGTCGAAGTGGATGACGGGGTGGCCGATCCGGCCTGCGCCGCCGCGGCGACACGCTTCATCGTGACCGAGCGCGGCGCGCTCAATCGTTGCCGCAGTTGCTCGAACTGCGCGTCGGGGCTGATGCGCTGTTGCTGAAGGACGTCCAGGATGGCGTCCACGATGCCCTGGTACCCGGTGCAACGGCACAGGTTCCCGGACAGCTCGAGACGCACGCACGCTTCATCGGCTTCGGGCAGGCGAAGCACGATGTCGCGCGCGGTGGTGAGCATCCCCGGCGTGCAGAAGCCGCACTGCAGTGCGTGGTGGCGCGTGAATGCCTGCCGCAGCCGCTGCATCACCGCGTCGTCTTCGTAGCCTTCGATGGTGGTGATCTCGCGGCCTTCGCAAGCCACGGCGAACGTGATGCACGAGCGCGTGGGCTGGCCGTCGACGAGCACCGTGCAGGCGCCGCAGACGCCATGTTCGCAGCCGAGATGCGTTCCTGTCAGGTGCAGTTCGTCGCGCAGGAAGTCGCCAAGATGCATCCTCGGCTCGGTCTGCCGGCTGAAGCTGCGGCCGTTCACTTGAATGGAAATCGGGTCCAAGTCTTTTTACTCCGCTTGTCTGGTGTCGGCAAAGATGCCGGACTGATCGAGTGCGCGCTCCAGGCTGGCCGTGAAGAGCTTGCGGTCGATGGCGTCGCGTTCGGGGAGTGCGGTTTGCACGGCTGCTCGCAGTGCCTCGCGCCCCGCCGCGCCCGTGCCCTTGAGCGCGATCTCGGCCGCCAGCGAATGCAGCAGCAGGGGGGGGCCGTCAGCGGCTCCCAAGACGATTCGCGCTCGCTTGCGTGAGGCATCGAAATAGACCGCCGCACTGGCCTCTGCAAATTCGCCCGGCTTGCGGCAGACCTTGTGGTAGCCCCAACGCGTCGTGTGAGTCTGCGAAGGCACCGCGACGGAGACGATGAGTTCATCGGACTCGAGCACGGTCGTGTAGGCGCCGAGCATGAACGCGTCGGCCTCGACCGTGCGTTCGCCTCGCGGCGACCTGACCGTCACGCGTGCGCCGAGTGCCGCGAAGGTTACGACCCAGTCGGCTGCGGGATCGGCATGCGCCAGGCTGCCGCCGACGGTACCTCGGGTGCGGATCGCGCGATAGGCGATTCCGCGAGCAACCTGGCGCATGGGGTGTTCCGCCAGCGGCGCATGCACGCCGTCCTCTATCTCGGCGTGGGTGACGGCAGCGCCGATCTCGATCCAGTCGGCCTTGCGGCTCACCGTCCGAAGGTCGGGAATGTGTGCGACGTCGACCACCTGTGCAGGCCGCGCCAGCCTCAGGTTGAGCATCGGTCCGAGCGACTGGCTGCCGCTCATTGCCTTTGTGGCGCCTGCGCCGGCGGCCAGCGCTGCGATCGCCTCATCCACTTCGAGGGCGCGCGCGTATGCGAATTTCGGCGCTTTCATCGAGCGTGCTCCTGTTGGCTCTTCGCGCCTTCCAGCGCCGTGAGCAGGCGGCGTGGCGTCAACGGCGTCATCAGCACTTCGGCGGCGCCCGTGCCGCGCAGGGCGTCGTTCACGGCATTGAAGATCACTGCCGGCGGTGCGATCGCGCCGCCTTCGCCCACGCCCTTGGCACCGAATTCGGTGTGCGGCGAAGGCGTCTCGAAGTGTTCTATGCGGATGCGCGGCACTTCCGTGGCGCCGGGCAGGATGTAGTCCGCCAGGGTGGAAGCCAGCGGCTGGCCCTGTTCGTCGTACGGGCTCTCCTCGTACATCGCGGTGCCGATGCCCTGTGCGATGCCGCCGATGGTCTGCCCTTCCACAATCATCGGATTGACCATGGTTCCGCAGTCTTCGACGACGACGTAGTCGAGGATCTCGACTTCGCCGGTCTCGGTATCGACGGCCACCACCACCGCATGTGTCGCATACGTGAAGGTGCCGGTATCGACGTTGGGCTTGTACGCACGAGACACCTCCAGGCCACCGAGATGAACGTCGGCAGGCAGGTCCTGCGGCGTGAGGTACCAAGCGCCTCCGACTTCCGACAGGGGGATCGACTTGTCGCCGGCCACGGCGCGTCCTTCGATCAATGCGACGGTTGGCGCATCCACGCCCATGAGGTAGCCCGCGATCGACTGGATGCGAGGCAGGAGCTCCTTGCACGCGACCGAGATGGCCCCTCCGGACATGACCGTGGCGCGCGAGGCGTAGGTGCCCGAGGAGAACGGGGTGAGCGCGGTGTCGCCATGCACCACCCGAATCCTGGCCACCGGGATGCCGAGCACGTCGTTGGCGATCTGCGCGAAGCTGGTCTCCATGCCCTGGCCGTGCGAGTGCACGCCGACACGCACTTCGAGTCCACCGTCGGCGGTCATCCTGACCACTGCCTGGTCGAAGCCGGGCACCACCGGCAGGCCCCAGTTGGCGAACACCGTCGTGCCGTGGGCGGACTGCTCGGTATAGGTGGCCGTGCCGAAGCCGATGAGGCGGCCGTCCGGCTCGCCGCGTGCCTGCCGCTCGCGTACCGCGTCCAGTCCGATCATCTCCACGGCGCGCCGCAGGCTTGCGGGGAAGTCGCCGCTGTCGAAGTGCTTGTTGGCCACGTTGACATAGGGCATGGCGGCGGCTGGTACGAGATTCTCCATTCGCACTTCCCAGGGCTCGCGCCCCACTGTACGCGCCACTGCATCCATGAGCAGCTCGATCGCGAAGCAGACGCCGGTGCGCGCGACGCCGCGATAGGCCATGAACCCGGGCTTGTTGGTTGCGACGCAGAGGGTCTCGCACCGATAGCCTCGAAAGCTGTAGGGGCCGGGCAGGTTGCCGATCGCCTGCCCGGGCTCCAGGCCGACGAAGAAGGGATAGTAGGAATAGGCGCCGCCGTCGATGGTGATGACGGCATCCAGCGCCAGGAGCTTTCCGGTGCGGTCCGCATAGGCGGTGAGCCGATAGTGATGCTGCCGCGTATTGGCGCCGACGATCAGGTGCTCGCGCCGGTCCTCGAGGTAGCGGAACGGCGTGCGGTACGTCTTGGCGAGCCAGGCAACGCACAGGTCTTCAGGGTAGAGCTGCCCCTTGTAGCCGAAGGCGCCTCCGACGTCCGGCGACACGACGCGCACGGCTTCCTCGTTCATCGAGAGGTGTTGGGCGATTCCCACGCGCAGCAGATGCGGAACCTGCGTCGCACTGACGACCACGAGTTGATCGGTCTGGAAGTCCCAGTAGGCGAGCACCGACTTGCCCTCCAGCGGCACGATGCACTGGCGCGACAGCTCGACCGTGCGGCTGACCTTCACCTCGGCCTTCGCGGCAAGCTCCTCGAAGTCGCGGTTGGCGCGCAGCGTGAGAAACACGTTGTCCTTCCAATCGGGATGCATGAACTCTCCCGTGGCTGCGAGAGCGGATTCGGCGCTGTGATAGACGGGCAGCTCGTCATATGAGACCTGCACTTCCTCCAACAGGTCTTCCGCCATGGCGCGCGTCGGCGCAACCGCCATCGCGATGGCCTCGCCGACGTGACGGACCTTGCCGGAGGCCAGTGGCGGCAATGCCGAGTACTGGTAGGTGGGCAGCGAGGACGGCGAGCCGATGTCTGCCGCGTCGGGCATCATCTCCCGCAGGAACACCTTCCCGGCCAGCGCCTCGGGAATCTCGACGCCTGTGACGACGGCATGGGCCAGCGAGCTGCGCAGGAACGCGACCTCCTGGAGCCCCGGCAGCACGAAGTCGCCCACGAAGTTGCCCTTGCCGACCAGATGGCGCGCGTCTTCCTTGCGAGGCACCCGGGCGCCGATGCCTTCGCGCTTCAACAGCCGTGCAGGAATGTCTGCTTGGTCCATGCGTTTCCTTCTCCTTCCGATTTCCATGTGCCGGGCTGCACCGGATGTGCAGCATCGAACACGCGAGATACGAACCGGCCGAATCGATCAAGCCCATTCATCACGGCCACGCTCCCCTGCGAAGGGACGGCCTCGAAGCTTCTTCGCAGGCGGTTCGGCGCGTGGATCGAGACGCCGGCTCGCATGCGCGGCACCTCGGTCCAAAGTGTGATCCGGTCAACAGGCATTGCCGAGTAAGTCAGTTAACTTGCATAAGTGTAAGAGCCATTTGATTGCGTGGAAAGATGTTTCGCTGAAGCCCGGCATAGGGAGCGCAAGTTCTCACGAACATGGTGCATTTCTCCAATGAAAATGCGCCATATCGAGGCGAATTGGCAGATTTCCAAAGTCCATCTTGGGGCATCGGAATTCCGTAGAAACCCGAACAAAAAACACGAGACAAATCGATATTTATGTCAGTACACTGACTACTTTCGATGCTCAAGATCGACAGGATGGAATCATGGAATGGATCAAGGTCGCTTCAGCGCAAGAGCTGAGTAACGACGAAGCGAAGACCGTCAATGTCGCGGGCCAAGGTGTCGCGCTCTTTCGTATCGACGGCGAGTTCTTTGCCACGGACAGCATGTGCACGCATGCCACTGCGCTGCTCTCGGAAGGCTATGTGGAGGACGGCTGCGTGGAATGCCCGCTGCACCAGGGCCGCTTCGACATTCGTACGGGCAAGGCGATGTGCACGCCGGTTACCGTGGATCTGCGCACCCATCCCGTCAAGCGGGAAGGCGACGACATCTATGTGTTGTCGCCCGAAGCCAAATGACGTCGCCCGGCGTTCTCATCATCGGCGCGGGCCAGGCGGCCGCAGTTGCGGCACGTGCGCTGCGCGAACTGGGCTTTCGCGGCGGCATCACGATGGTGGGGCGGGAGCGCCACAAGCCGTATGAGCGGCCGCCGTTGTCGAAGGCCGTTCTGGTGGCAGCGCAAGAGCCCTGTCTCGACGTTCTGGCGCAGGAGGTCTGGGCACTCGGCGACATCGACTTGCTGAGAGGCAGCGATGCGGTCGGCCTGGATGTCTCGAAGCGGCAGGTCCGCCTTGCCGCTGGCCAGATGCTCGCCTACGACACGTGCCTTCTTGCCACGGGTGGGGAGGCGAACACGCTGACATCGGCTCCAGCTGGCCATCCGCACGTGCACTACGTGCGCACGCTGGACGATGCGCGCAGGCTGCGCGCCGCCCTTCATGGCAAACCGCAAGTCGCCATTCTGGGGGGCGGCTTCCTCGGCCTCGAGATCGCTCACGCTGCGATGTCGATAGGCGCGGCGGTGACAGTGCTCGAGCGCGCGACATCCTTGCTCGATCGCTTCCTGCCGCCAGAGGCGTCGACGTGGCTCGAATCCGGGCTGCGCGAGGCCGGTGTACGGCTGCTGCTCGGGACCTTTCTCGGCGGCATCTATTCGATGCCTGGCGGTCGCATGCGGCTGGTCACCGATGCGGGCGATCTGGAGGTGGATGAAGTCGTCGTCGCCGTCGGCCTCTCGCCCAATGATTCGCTGGCCCGCGATGCGGGCTTGGCGATTGCGGCAGGCGGCGGCGTCCTGGTCGACGCGCAGTGCCGCACCAGCGACGAGCGCGTCTTCGCATGCGGCGACTGCACCAGCCAGCAGCGCCCCGGACAGACGGCGCCCGCGCGATTGGAGTCGTGGCAGAACGCCAACGACCAAGCACGCATCGCAGCTGCAGCCATGCTCGGCGTGCCCATTCCCGCGCCAGCGGTTCCCTGGTTCTGGACCGACCAGGGCAAACACAACATCCAGATGCTCGGATTGCCGGCGCCGGGTCTGGACTACCTGCGTCGAGGCGATCCGGCCTCCGGCAAAGCGCTGTGGATCGGCCATCGGGGCGGCGTTCCGCTTCATGGCGTTGCCCTGAATGCGGGCGCCGATCTGCGCGCCATTCGTCCGCTCTTCGAAAAGGGGCTGCCCGTGCCGCTCGACGACTTCCCGCTGAACGCCACCAACCTGCGCGCCTGGGCCAGGCAGATGCAGGCCGGCGCCGCTGCCACCGTTTAACCACCTCTCAGAGCCAAGGAGCTTTCCATGTATCAATCGCAGGCGGTCATCGGCATCACCAATGCCCGAAAGAACCCGCCCCTGGAGCAGTGCGTCTGGCCCGCCGACGCGCTCAACAACATCCCCGATTGGGTGTACACCAGCCAAGCCATCTATGACCAGGAGATCGAGCGCATCTTCCGTGGGGACACCTGGAACTTTGTCGCCCTGGAAGCCGAAATTCCGAACCCTGGCGACTACAAGCGCGGTTATGTAGGTGCCACGGCCGTGGTGATCGTTCGCGCGGAAGACAACACGATCTCCGTCTTCGAGAACCGCTGCGCCCACCGCGGTGCCGAATTCTGCCGCTCCAGCCACGGCAACGCCAAGGAGTTCGTCTGCCCCTACCACCAGTGGTCGTACGACCTCAAGGGCAATTTGCAGGGCGTTCCGTTCAAGCGCGGAATCAACAAGATCGGCGGCATGCCGCCGGACTTCAAGAACGCGGAGCACGGTACCCGCCAGCTGCGCGTGGCGACGCGCAACGGCGTGGTGTTCGCCACCTACTCCGACAACACTCCGCCGCTGGAAGAGTACATGACCAAGGAGATCGTCGAGGAGTTCGACGTTCCCTTCTCGGGCAAGAAGCTCAGGATCCTGGGCTACTGCCGCAACGAGCTTCCGTGCAACTGGAAGATGTACCACGAGAACCTCAAGGATCCGTACCACGCGACGCTGCTGCACTCGTTCCTTGTGGTGTTCGGCCTTCTCGTGCCGGGCATCAAGTCGATCGTCTTCGCGGACAAGGAACATGGCCGACACGGCTACATGGCGTCGTCCAAGCCCGACCAGGTCTATGCCACCGTCGCCGCCGACGACAAGGCGCAGATGCGGTCGTTCAGCGACAACCTCCGGCTGCGCGACGAGCGGTTCCTCGACTACGTGCGCGAGTTCGACTCGCCCTGGTCCGCCAACATGATGACCATGTGGCCGAACCTGATCGTGCAGCGCCAGATGAACACGATGGGTGTGCGCCAGATCATCCCAAATGGCCCGAACAGCATGGTGATGCAGTGGACCATGTTCGGTTATGAGGACGACACGCCGGAGATGACGCGGCACCGCCTCCGCCAGGGCAACCTGATGGGGCCGTCGGGCTTTCTCGGCCTCGAGGACAACGAGGCGCTGAAGTTCGTGCAGGAGGGCATCCGCAATTCGTCCACGGACAACAACGTCGTCAAGCTCGATGCCGGCCATCAGGGTACGGCACGCAACCTGATCTCGGAGTCGTGCATCCGGTCGCTCTACGAGTACTACCGGGCTGTCATGGGCATCCGTATCGCGGAGAACGCAGCATGAAGGAGCAACTCGCCTACGCCAGGTCCGTGGTGTTGCCCCTTCGCGCGGCCGAACTGCGCGCCGAGATCGACTCCTTTCATGTCGAGTACTGCGCCGCGCTCGACGCCAACGACGTCGAGCGTTGGCCCGAGTTCTTCAGCAAGGAAGCGACGTACCGGATCACCTCGCGCCAGAACGCGCTGCTGAACATGCCGGTGGGGCTCGTGTACTGCGAGGGCCTGGACATGATCACCGACCGCGCGCTCGCCGTGGCGCACTCGCAGATGTTCGCGCCCCGGCACATGCTGCATGTCCTGGGCATCACGCGGGTGCTGCGGGAGACGGGCGACACGATCAGCTCGCAGACCCCCTTCATCCTGATGCAGACCCTCGTCGAGGGGCCTTCCACCGTGCATCTTGCGGGCATCTACCACGACCGTTTCGTGCGCGAAGGCGCAAGGCTGCTCATCGCCAGCCGCGAAGTGGTGCACGACACCGAGATTCTTGACACAGCCCTGGCCTATCCGGTCTGAACCCGATGAGGACAATGATGAATCGAACTCCCAAGATCGCGCTCGAAGAGCACTTCTCCGCCCCCGGCTTCGATGCGTACTCTGCCAAGTACACGCGCGCGCTGCCGGTCGACTTCGTGGCCCGGCTCGACGCCAGGCTGAGCGACTTCGACGACCGGCGCCTCGCCGAGATGGATGCCGGCAACATCGAATACGCCGTGCTGTCGCAGACGATGCCCGGCGTACAGGCCGAGGTGGATGGCACCACCGCCGTGCGGCGCGCACGCGAGAACAACGAGTTCCTCGCCGAGCGCGTGGCGCGCCATCCGCAGCGCTTCGGAGCCTTTGCCCACGTTGCGCTGCAGGATCCGACCGAGGCGGCGCGAGAGCTGGAGCGCACGGTCGTCGAGCACGGCTTCAAGGGTGCGATGATCAATGGCCACACCCTGGGGCGCTATTACGAGGGCAGCGAATTCGACGTGTTCTGGGAGCGCGCGCAGGCGCTCGGCGTGCCGATCTACCTGCACCCCAACGCGTTCAGCCAGCCACCGGCGCTGCTCGAAGGCATGCCGGTGCTCCAGGGAGCTGCCTGGGGATGGGGCGTGGAAACGGCAGGGCACGCCTTGCGCCTGCTGTTCGGCGGGGTGTTCGACCGCTTCCCGCGACTGACCTTGCTGCTGGGCCACATGGGCGAGGCCCTGCCGTATCAACGCTGGCGCATCGACAGCCGCTTCGCCGCGTATCCCTCGGGCATCAAGCTGGCCCGCAAGCCCAGCGAGTACATCGGCAGCAACATCCTGATCACGACATCCGGCGTGTGTTCCGCGCCGGCATTGCTTGGCGCCATTGGCGAGCTCGGCGCGCAGGCCGTGCTCTTCTCCGTGGACTATCCCTACGAGTCCACCGCCGAGGCCTGCACCTTCATCGAGCAGGCGCCGCTCGATGAGCAAACCCGTGCACAAGTCTGCTACGGCAATGCCCGCCGGATCTTCAAGCTGGGCAGCCCGCAAGACCTTGCGCTCCTGCAGATCTGACACTTTCAAACAAAGGACGAAAAATGCCAGTCAGCGATTATCAAATGGTCAAGGCCTGGGACGAGGTCCTGAAGCTCAGCAAGGTGGAGCGCGGCCAGAAGGTCTCGATCCTGTGCGGTCCCCACACCCATCCGCAGACGCTTCAGACCGCGACGATTGCAGCCCAGGCCGCGGGCGCGGTCGTCACCAGAATCGAGCTGCAGCCCATCAACGCCGAGAAGGCCCCCAGCCGGGACCTGATGAACTATCTGGGCGAGACGCCGCTCACCAACAATCCGGTTGCGCTCGCGGCGATGAAGAACAGCGACATCGTGCTGGACCTGATGCTGCTGCTCTTCTCGCCCGAGCAGATGGAGATCCTTGAGTCGGGAACGAAGATTCTCCTGGCGGTCGAGCCGCCCGAGGTGCTGGTGCGGGCCGTGCCCACCGAGGCCGATCGACAACGTGTGCTGGCGGCATCCAGGCTGCTGAAGTCGGCCAGAAAAATGCATGTGACGTCGCCGGCTGGCACGGACGTGACTTTCAAGCTCGGCGATTTTCCGACCATCTCCGAGTACGGCTTCTGCGAAGAGCCTGGGCGCTGGGACCATTGGCCGAGTGGCTTCCTCTTCACCTTCGCCAACGAGGGCGGCAGCGACGGCACCATCGTGATCGACCGCGGCGACATCCTGCTGCCGCAGAAGAACTACGTTTCGGACAAGATCACCATGCATCTGCGCGAAGGCTTCGTGCGCAGCATCGAGGGTGACATCGACGCCGCCTTGCTGCGCGAGTTCATGGAAGCATACAAGGACCCCGAGGCCTACGCCATCGCGCACATCGGCTGGGGAATGCAGCCGCGCTGCTACTGGCACACGCTGTCGCTGGTGGACCGCGAAGCCACTTCCGGGCAGGACGCACGCGCGTTCGAAGGCAACTTCCTGTTCTCGCTGGGCCCGAACAACGAAGCCGGAGGGCCGCGCACCACGCCTTGCCACCTCGACATTCCCTTGCGCAACTGCACGGTGAAACTCGACGATGTCGTCGTGGTTCGCGACGGCAAGGTCATCGACGAGGCCTTCCAATGAGCGCTGATCCGGACATCTACCAGAAGCAGGGCTTCGGCAATGCCGTCGCGCCGAAGGCGCCGTACGGCCTGCTGATCATCGACTTCGTCAACGGGTTCGCCGATCCGCTCACGTTCGGCGGCGGCAACATCGAGCCGGCCATCGAATGCACGCGCGGCCTGCTGGCTGCTGCGCGCGAGCGCGGATGGCCGGTCGCCCACACGCGGGTCGTGTACCAGGACGACGGAGCCGACGCCAACATCTTCGCGCTCAAGGTGCCGCCGATCCTCGCCCTGCGGGAGGACGCGCCGCAAAGCCAGATCGTCCCGCAGCTACTGCCCCGCAGCGGCGAACTGGTGCTGCGCAAGATCCATCCCTCGGCCTTCTTCGGCACTTCGCTGGCTTCCTGGTTGTCCCAGCGCGGCGTGCAGACCTTGCTGATCGCGGGATGCACCACCAGCGGGTGCGTCCGTGCCAGCGTGGTCGACGCAATGTGCCACGGCTTTCGCCCTCTCGTCGTCACGGACTGCGTGGGCGACCGGTCGCTTCAGGCGCACGAGGCCAATCTGTTCGACATGGAACAGAAGTACGCGACCCTGATGCCCCGCGACGCCGCCCTGCAGGCGAGCGAAGCGGTACTGCCCCACGGCGCCCAGGCCTGAAGCCAAGCCTCGCCCCACGATTCCCGACCCACCTCTCGTCAAAACCCGGGCGCATGCCCTGCCAGCGACCCTACCTGGAGAAGAAGATGACCCTCAAACTCATTGCCGCGATGGCGGTCTCACTCGCGACGCTCGCCTTCCAAAGCCGCGCCGACGTCGTCAAGGTGGGTGTGATCGCACCCATGTCCGGACCGTTCTCCGCGGTGGGGCAGACCTGGGAGGGTGCGACCAAGGCCTATCAGAAGCTTAACGGCACCACTGCGGGCGGACACACGATCGAGGTCATCTACCGCGACCTGCCGGACATCAATCCCGCGCAGGCCAAGGCATTGGCCCAGGAGCTCATCATCAAGGAAGGCGCCCAGTACATCGCCGGCCTGTATTTCACGCCCGATACCTTGGCTGTCGCCGCACTCGCACAGGAGGCGAAGGTGCCCGTCGTGATCTTCAATGCGTCGACCTCCTCGCTTCTCGAGAAGTCTGACTACCTGCTGCGCACCTCGTACACACTGCCGCAGATGGCGGTTCCGGTGGCCAAGTACGCGCTCGAGAAGAACGTGAGGAACGTCGTGTCGCTGGTCAGCGACTTCGGCCCCGGCCTCGACGCCGAGAAGGCCTTCAACACCGCTTTCGTCGCCGGCGGCGGCAAGCTGCTCGAAGCAATCCGTGCGCCGCTGAAGACGACGGACTTCGGCCCCCTGATGCAGCGCGTGAAGGCGCTCAAGCCCGATGCGCTCTACGTCTTCGGTCCGGGGGGGCCGGCCACCTACGCGATGGTCAAGGCCTACAACGAAGCGGGGTTGAGGGCCGCGGGCGTGCGCTTCCTGGGCACGGGCGAGACGGATGAAGACCAACTGCGCGCGATCGGCCCCGAACTGCTGGGAATCGAGACCGGCATGTTCTATTCGGCGACGCACAACTCGCCGCTGAGCAATGCCGCCGTCAAGGCCTTGGCCGAAGTGGCACCCAAGGCCATCCCGACCGTCCAGCTCGCGAATGCGTACGACGGCCTGCATGTGATCTATCACATGGTCAAGGCGACCGATGGCAAGCGCGACGGGCCCAAGGCCATTGCCGCCGCCAAGGGCTTTTCCTGGGAAAGCCCGCGTGGCCCGGTGAAGATCGACCCCGCCTCCCGCGAGTTCGTGCAGAACGTCTACATGCGGGTGGTCGAGAAGGATGCGGCCGGGCGCTTCGTCAATCGCGAGTTCCGCACCTTCGAGATGCAGCCCGACTACGGCCGCATCCAGAACGCAACCAAGTAGGAAGAGGCTGCAGCATGTCCGTTGCGCTTCTCAGCAGCATCCTGGTCGACGGGATCACGTACGCCATGATCCTGTTCATGATCACCGTGGGCCTGTCGATGACCATGGGCCTGATGCGGGTGGTGAATCTGGCCCATGGTGCCTTCGCGATGCTCGGCGGCTTTCTCGCGGCCAGCATTCCGCAGCGCTTGGGCGTGCCCATCGGGCTGGGTTTCATTCTGGCGATCGCCATCGTGGCCCTGGTGGCGGTGCTTTTCGAGCGCATCCTGCTGCGCCGTTTCTACCGGCGCGACGATCTCGACCAGATGCTCGTGACCATCGGCCTGATGTTCGTCGCGACGGCGGCGGTCAACCTGATGTTCGGATCGTCGGTGACATCCGTCGCGCTTCCCGAGGCATTCGGCGGCTCTGTGGACCTGGGGTTTCGCTCCATTCCCCGGCACCGGCTCATCGTCGTCGCCTGCGGGCTCGTGGTCGTCGGCGTCCTGTGGCTGAGCGTGGACCGGTCTTCCTTCGGCATTCGGGTGCGCGCCGCGGTCGACAACGCGCCGATCGCCCGGGCCATCGGCATCGACACGACCAGGATCTATGCGGCCACCTTCGCGATCGGTGCCGCGCTCGCGGCGCTGGGCGGCATCGCCGGTGCAGAGATGCTGCCGATGGAGCCGACCTACGCCTCCAAGTACCTCGTGATCCTCCTGGCCGTCGTCGCCGTGGGAGGCAACGGAAATCTGTTCGGCTCTTTCTTCGCAGCGTTGCTGCTCGGCATCGTGGAGACCTCGATGAAATACATGGTTCCGCAGCTCGCATCGGCTGCCTTTTTCCTGACGATGATCATCGTCTTGCTGGTCCGCCCGCAGGGGCTGTTCGGGAGGCAGGCATGAGCGCGGTGATTCCACCCATGGCAATGGCTGCGCCGGCGCGCTTGCGCCCGTGGAAGCAGTTGCGCGCCGAGATCGTGCTGATGCTCGCGGGGCTGCTGGCTTTCGCGCTGTTCCCGCAGGACCTCGGATTGCTGACCAACATGGCCACGATGTCGATCTTTGCACTGTCGCTGAGCCTCGTGCTCGGACAGGCGGGCATCGCGACCCTGGGCCAGGCCGCGCTGTACGGCACCGGCGCCTATGTCGCGGGCTGGACCGCGCTGTACCTGACGACCGATCCCATCGCCGGGCTACTACTCGGCGGCCTGGGCGGAGGGCTGATCGCGCTGCTGAGCGGTGCCGTCATGCTGCGCTCGACCAAGCTCACGCTGGTGATGCTCACCATCGCCGTGGCGCAGCTGCTGCTCGAGCTCGCCAACTGGGCCAGGTGGCTCACCGGCGGCGACGACGGACTTGCCGGCTTCGAGGTTGCGCCGCTGTTCGGCATCTGGGAGTTCAACTTCATGGGCCACACCGGCTATTTCTACGCGCTCGGCGCGCTGGTGCTGGTTTACTTCCTGGTGCGCAACCTGGTCGAGTCGCCCTTCGGCCTGACGGCCAGGGCCATACGGCAGGACCCGGGGCGCGTCCAGGCGCTGGGCGGGCGCGTGTACCTGCACCTGTTGGCCGTCTACACCGTGGGCGGCGTCGTGGCGGGGCTCGCGGGCGCACTGACGGCACAGACCAGCAAGGTGGCCAATCTCTCCATGCTGGACTTCACGACGTCCGCGGGTGTGGTGGTCATGATCGTGCTGGGCGGCACGCGCCGCCTGGCGGGTGCGGTGCTCGGCACCGTCGCGTACATGACCATCCACCACATCGCGTCGACCTTGAACCCGTATCACTGGCTGTTCGTCATCGGGTCGATGTTGATCGTCGTGCTCATCGTTCTGCCGGAAGGCCTGATCGGGCTTCTTGACCGGGCCGTGGCATTCGCCAGGCGGCCGGGCCGCAGCGGGGGAGGCCGATGACCCACCGGTTGCAAACCCAGAATCTCTGCCATTCCTTCGGAGGTCTGGCGGTCACGCAGAACGTCACGCTGTCCCTACCGCAGGGTGCACGCACGGCGCTGATCGGTCCCAACGGGGCCGGCAAGACGACGCTGGTCAACCTGCTGAGTGGAGCGATGCGCCCGCAGTCGGGCGATATCCGGTTGGACGGCCGCTCGATCGTCCAGCTGCCGCAGTACGCACGCGTGCGCAGCGGCATCGTCCGCACGTTCCAGATCAGCCGCCTGTTCAAGGACCTCACCGTGGCGGAGAACGTCAGGGTCGCGGTGCTGCAGCGGCTGCGGGCCTCGATGCAGTGGTGGCCCTCGCAGGCGCGTTCGGCGCGTGTTCGCGACGAGGTTCACGAGACGCTCGGCATGCTGGGCCTGCATCCCTACGCGAACCGGGTGGTGGGACACCTCGCGCTCGGGGAACAGCGGCTTGCGGAGATCGCCCTGGCGCTCGCGATGAAGCCGCAGGTGCTGCTGCTGGACGAGCCCGGCGCGGGGGTGCCGCAAGGAGAAGGCGGCCGCATCATGGACGCCATCGAAAGCCTGCCGAAGGAACTGTCCGTGCTGCTCATCGAGCACGACATGGACCTGGTGTTCCGCTTCGCCTCACACATCATCGTGCTCGTTGCCGGTGCGGTGATGGTCGAGGGCACGCCGCAGGAGGTCGCCGCCAACGAACAAGTCAAGCAAATCTACTTCGGACGAGACGGCCATGCCCAAGCTCCCTATTGAACTCCGGTTCGACGATGTCACGACCGGCTACGGCGGCGTGCCGGTCGTCGAGCATCTCAGCTTCAGCGTGCGCGAAGGCGAGCGTCTGGGCCTCATCGGGCGCAACGGCGCCGGCAAGACCACTACGCTGGCAACCGCGATCGGCCTGGCCGACCTGATGCAGGGTCGTATCCACTTCGGCGGCAACGACATCGGCGGGGCTACCACGTATGCGCGCGCACGGGCAGGGCTCGGCTACGTGCCGCAGAGCCGCGACATCTTTCCTTCGCTGACGGTAGAGGAGAACCTGCTGTCGGGCCTGCAGGGACGCTCGGCCGGCGTGGCCCTGCCGCCGGTCTACGCACTGTTCCCGCGGCTCAAGGAGCGGCGGCGCAACGGTGGGACGCAGCTGTCGGGCGGCGAGCAGCAGATGCTGTCCGTGGCACGGGCACTCGTCGGCCAGCCGCGCATACTGCTGCTCGACGAGCCGCTGGAGGGCCTCGCTCCGATGGTGCGAGAGGAACTGATGGACGCCATCGTCCGGATGAGCGACCAGCTCGGAGTCGGCTGCGTCCTCGTGGAGCAGCACGTCGACGTCGTTCTCGACTTCTCCACGAACGTCATCGTGCTGGAGCGGGGCGTCGCCGCTTATTCCGGCTCCGCGTCGGCCCTGCGCGAAGAAGAGGACCTTCTGAACCGCACCATCGGCATCCAGAAATGCTGAAGCCGATGCATGCGAGTGCCGAGACAAGCAGTTTGCCTCTTCAGGGAGCGCTGAGTTTGCCGGAAGTTTCAATCCTGCCATGCAGAACCTTCGCGCGCTCCTGAGCCCGCTGCGTGCGTTCGATGCGGTGTATCGGGCCAAGGGGGTGTCGCGAGCCGCTCAATTGCTCCACGTCACTCCCGGGGCCGTGAGCCAGCAGATCAAGCTGCTGGAAGCGGGGCTGGGCGTGCAGCTGTTCCAGAGGGCCGGTCGCGAGATCGAACTCACCGCAGTGGGAGAACGACTCGCCACCCGCGTCTGCGACGCCTTCGATCGCCTGCACGACGCGCTGGGCGACCTGGCCGACAGCCAGCGGGAGAAGCGACTCCGCCTCAAGGTGCCTCCGAGCATCGCCATCCGCTGGCTGGTTCCCCGCCTTCACGGCTTCCATGCGCTTCATCCCGACATCGGCCTGGAGATCGCGACGATCGCACTCGCGGATGACGTCCGGCTTGAAGGCGCCGACTGCGCAATCCGGCACGGCATGGGCGAGTGGGCCGATGTGGAGCTCGACCACCTGTTCGACGACGAATTCGTCCCGGTCTGCGCACCCGCCCTGGCGGGGCAGTTCCAGGCACCTGGCGATCTGCTGCGGGCCGACCTGCTGCACTCCATGCTGCGCCCGCAGGCCTGGCCGCTGTGGCTCGGCTCGGCCGGCCTGTCGGATACCCCATGCCTGCCGGGAATCGCGTTGGCGAATGCTGCGTTGTGCTATCAGGCCGCAGCGGATGGCCTGGGCGTGGCAATGGCGCAGCGGGCCTACGTGCAAGATGACCTGCGCACCGGGCGCCTCGTGGTTGCGGTGGACCATGTCGCCAGGACGGAGCTCGGTTACTACCTCGTCTGCGACCCTTTGAAAGCGGCCACGGCACCGGTCCGGCTCTTTCGGGACTGGATCCGCTCGGTGCGCTAGGTGCGCCGCGAGGAGCGCGCCATCGCGCTAATCGGCCTTGAATCCTGAGGCCTTGACGACCGGTTCCCAGAACCCGCGCATTTCGTCGAACCTGGCGCGCGCTTCGGCGGGCGAGCTTCCCGTGTTCATGAAGCCGAGCATGCGGACCTTGCTCGCGAACTGCTCGGTGGAAGCCGCCTTGCGCACGGCGGCGCTCCATTCGGAGACAACGGCCGCGGGCGTGCCGGGGGCCAGGCATATGGCCAGCACGCCGACTGCGGTGAGTTCCTTGCGGCCGAGTTCGCCGAAGGTCGGCACGTTCGGCAGCAGCGGCGAGCGTTGTGCGGAGGTGACGGCCAGCACGCGCAGCTTGCCGGCGTTGTGGTGCTGCGCAAAGTCTCCGACCGTGGACGTGCCCGCCGCGACATTGGCGCCCGTCAGGTTCACGATCATCGGCGCTGCGCCCTGGAACGGTATGTCCTGCAGCGGTGTGCCGATGATCCTGGCGATCTGAAGTCCCAGGAAGTGCGTCGGACCGCCCGATGCCGCGTGGCCGAAGTTGGCTTTCTCCGGGTGCGCACGCACCCATTGGGCGTATTCGGCAAAGGTCTTGACGGGCGAGGAGGAGGGCACGGCCAGTGCCATCGGGAACTCGACCACCGTCGACACCGGCAGGATGTCCCTCTGCGGGTCGTAGTTGAGCTTGTTGAAGACGAAGGGGTAGATCGATGCGAGAAAGTCGGGGCACAGCATGGCCACGCTGCCGTCGGTGGGAGCGGCGCGCATCGCATCGATCGCGATCTTTCCGCCTGCGCCCGGCTTGTTCTCCACCACCACAGAGCGATCGAGCGGGCCATGCAATTGATCGGCAAGCGCGCGCGTCACCACGTCGAGCGTGCCACCGGGCGAGAAGCCGACCAGGATCCTGGCGGGTGAACGGCCGGCTTGCTGCCCGATGGCCGGTGATGCACCGACGAACGCGGCAACGATGAGTGCGAGGTTGTTGAGCCAGGCGGTACGCGGTTTATTCACGGGATGCTCCAGGAGAAAGCTCACATCGGTTGTTCGAGCGTCGACTCGTGCTTGCGAGCAGATCGAAGGCTCGCCCAGAGAACGCATCCGTCTCGCGGGCGAGGCATTTCAGCGGCCGCGAAACACGGGAGGGCGCTTCTCGGCGAAGGCGCGGCGCCCCTCCAGCCGATCTTCGCTGTCCCTGAGCAGCCCGAAGGCCTGGCGCTCCAGGGCCAACCCGCCCGCTAGCGGCAGTTCGCGTCCGTTCATCGCCAGGCGCTTGGCGGCGGTCATCGCCAGCGGGGCATTGGCTGCCATCGCGCCTGCGAGCTGCAGGGCTGCCTGCTGCAATTCGGAGAAGGGAACCACCTTGCTGACCAACCCGATCCGCAGCGCTTCCGCGGCGTCGATGCGTTCACCGGTGAGCAGCATCCACATCGCGTCCGACTGGCCGACCGCGCGGATCAGGCGCTGCGTGCCACCGGCGCCCGGGATGCTGCCAACCCGCACTTCCGGCAAACCGAAGCGTGCGTTGTCGGAGCAGATGCGAATGTCCGCCAGCAAGGCCAGCTCCAGCCCGCCGCCCAGGGCGTAACCGTTGATGGCGGCAATGACGGGCTTGTCGGTCTGCAGCGTGCCGAAGTTGAAATGCCCGGTTCCGCAGCGAAAGACCTGCCGCGCCGCGCTGTCGGCGGGCGGCATGGTCTTCTTGAGGTCCGCGCCTGTGCAGAAGGCGCGCTCTCCCGCACCCGTGAGGACGAGCACGCGGACGTCCTCGTCGTTCGAAACCTCGTCCCAGATCTCGAGCAATTGCTCGTTCGACTCCGGGTCGATGGAGTTCATGGCCTCGGGCCGATTCAGGGTGACGACGGCGACGCCGTTCTGGACTTTCTTGACGATGGGCATGGTTGTGCTTCAGTTCTGGGAAGGGCTGGGGGCGATCACCGAATCGATGGCCGCGGCTGGCATGCCGAGCTCGGCCAGCACCTCCCGGGTGTGCTGGCCCAGGGTGGGGGCGGGGCGTCGCGCCCGGGGCCGCTCCCCGACCGCGCCGATGACGCTGCGTGGCAGCGTCATCGACCCGGCGACCGGGTGCTGCAGCTGCTCCGCGAGCGCCGCTTCGAGGAAGGGCGCGGACTGCGCCACCTCCGCATAGTTGTTGATGGGGCCGCAGATGATGTCCACGGCTGCGAACTTCTCCAGCCAGAAGGCGCGGGGATGCGCGAGCATGCGCTCTTCGAGCAGGCGCAGCAGCGTCTCGCGGTGCTGGAGCCGGCCCTTGTTGTCGGCGAAGCGTGGATCGCAGGCCAGTTCAGGCGCGCCTATGGCGGCACACAGGGCCTGCCACCGTGCGGGGTGATAGGCCGCCACCATGATCCATCCGTCGGCGCAGCGCAGGGCTTCGTTCGGGGTCGAATACGGCGCGGCGTGCCCCTGCGGCCCGGGCACGTGGCCGTCCGCGAAGTAGGACGCGAAGCTCACGTGCTGAAGCGCGATGGCGCTTGCGAACATGCTGGCTTCGACGTGCTGCCCCTGGCCCGTGCGTTGCCGGTCCGAGAGGGCGGCCAGGACTGCGATGGTCGCCAGCGACCCCGTGACCAGGTCGACCACCGGCACCGGCACCTTGCACGGCTCCCCGTCGCGCGCGCCGGTAACGCTCATCAGGCCGCTCACGGCCTGGAGCACGCCGTCGACCCCGGGAAGATCCTTGCTGGCGCCGTGCTGGCCATACGCCGAGACCGAGCAGTAGATGAGCCGCGGATTGCCCGCGGACACCGTTGCGTAGTCCAGCCCGAGGCGCGTCATCACGCCCGGGCGGAAGCTCTCGACCAGCACATCCGCCTGCGCGACCAGCGCCTGCGCCACCTGCAGGTGCTCGGGGTGCTTGAGGTCGAGCACGACACTGCGCTTGTTGCGATTGAGCGCCATGAAGGCGACCCCCTCGCCCCGCACCCAGGGCGACAGGGCACGCGAGAGATCGCCTGCAGGCGCTTCGATCTTCACCACGTCGGCGCCCAGGTCGGCCATGCACAGCGTGCAGGTCGGACCGGCCATCACCTGCGTGAAGTCGATCACTTTCAAACCGCTCAATGCATTGGCGAGCATGCGATCTTCAGTCTTGTTGGATTGCTCATGTCGTGATGTCGGCGCGCTATACGGAGGGGCTGCCGAGGCTGCGCCCGCCGCAGACGTACAGGAGCTGGCCAGTGACGTAGCTCGAGCCGGGTTCCGCGAAGAACCGGACGGCGCGGCCGATGTCCTCCGGCTGGCCGATGCGTTCCATCGGCACGGTCTTGTGGAGCCCCTGCCGGACCTCCTCGGTCAGTGTTTCGAACAGCGGCGTCTCCACGATGCCGGGCGCGATGGCGTTCACGGTGATGCCCTTGCGCGCATATTCGAGCGCCAGCGAGCGCGTCAGGCTCACCACCGCTCCCTTGGAGGCGGAGTAGGCCGCCTGGCCGCGGTTGCCCAGCCATGCGCGCGAGCCGATGTTGATGATGCGGCCGAACCGGTTCTCCGCCATCTGTGCCAAAACCGCCCTCGAGCAGATGAACTGCGAATGGAGGTTGACCTCGATCACGCGGGTCCAGAACGCGAGATCCATCTTGGAGACCAGCTTGTCGCCGCCGATGCCTGCGTTGTTGACCAGTATGTCGATGCGGCCATGAGACGTGAGAAGCCGGGCCACCGTCGCCTCCACCTGCTCCACCGAGCTGACGTCGACCTTGAAGGTCCGCACGTCGAAGCCCTCGCCCGAAAGGGCCTGCTCGGCTGCCTGCAGCGCCGCCTCGTCGAAGTCCCACAGCGCGATGCGGCATCCGGCTTGTGCGAGCTCGCGGGCGATGCCGAGGCCGATGCCCTTGGCGCCACCGGTCACGACGGCAACGAGGCCGTGCAGCGAGGCCGGCGTGGTTGTGCTTGTCTGGTTCATGATGCTTGCAATCAAAGCGAAAGAATGTTGATGGAGCAGGCGGCGTGGTCCACGCCCCAGATGCCGCCACCGGTCACCTGCGTGAGGCCGATGCGCGCTCCGCGCACCTGCCGTGCGCCGGCACGGCCTTGCAGCTGCTCGCAGACCTCCACGACCTGTGCGACGCCCGTCGCTCCCGGCGGATGCCCCTTGGCGATCAGTCCGCCGCTGGGGTTGACCGGCACGCGTCCGCCAAGCGTGGTCGCGCCGCTTTGCAGGAGGCTTGCCGCCTCGCCCCGGCTGCAAAGACCAAGCGCCTCGTAATAGAGCAGCTCGGAAATGGTGAACGCGTCGTGCACCTCCAGCAGGCTGAGATCCTGCGGTCCGATGCCGGCCTGTTCATAGGCCAGCCTGGCGGCGCGCGCGGTGATCTCGGCCTCAGTCATGTCGACCGGTGCGGTCTCGAACAGGCCCGACTGCACCACCGATGCCAGGACCCGGACCGGCTTTGCAACGCCCCTGGAGGGCTTGGTGCTGAGCACTAGCGCCGCCGCCCCGTCGACCACCGCGGGGCAGCACTGGAGCAGCGTGAGCGGCTCGGCCACCGGGCGGGACGCCAGAATCTCCTCGCGGCTCGCCAGCTTGGCGAACGTAGCGACAGGATTCAGGACGCCGTGCTTTCGATTCTTGACGGAGATGTCCGCCAGCGTCTCCAGCGCGAGGCCGTGGTCGTGCATGTATCGCTTGGCGCGCATGGCATACAGGGCCGGCATGATCATTCCGCGTCGGTTGTTCCAGTCCTTCTGGCTGAGCTGCAGCGGGCCACCGCCAAGGCTGCTCAGATGGTCCATGCCGAACACCACCACGGTGTCGTACTGGCCGACCTTGAGCGCCTGCAGCGCAAGATTCAATGCAGTGGCGCCGCTGGAGCAGGCGTTGTCCACGTTGTAGACGGCACCGCCCTCGGCATGCAGCTCGCGCAATGCGCGCTGGCCGGGCAGCATGGCCCCCAGCGCGTTGCCGCAGTAGAACGCCTGTACCTCCGAGAGCTGCGTGCCGGCATCGGCAAGGGCATCGAGAATCGCTGCCTGGGCCATGGCCTCTTCGGTCAGTTCGGGAAAGCGGCCGAAGTCCGTAATGCCGACCCCGGTGATCAGTGGTTGCTTCATCGCGCATCACTCCTGGAAGGCATAGTCGGGCGTGCTGTCCGGCAACGCGAAGGGCACCACCCGCAGGCGGCTGCCGATGGCCGGCGGCTCGGTGCCGAACAGCAGCCGCCCGAACGCCCGCACGCCAGGCGCGAAGTCGACCATGGCGAGGCCGTAGGGCGGCTTCTCCTTGCCGGGGTGGACGATCGTGAAGCTGTAGAGGGAGCCGGTGGGGCCGAGCTCGATCTCCTCGACCTGCTGGTCATCGTGAACGAATTCGATCGGCGGGAACTGGGGTGGCTGGCTGGCCACGCGTGTGGCGACAAGCACCATGCCGCCGGGGGTGTCGCGGAAGGGGGATTCCGTTCGCTTGATGATCTTCAAAAGGTGTCTCCTGTTCGTGTGGAGCTGGCCACAGCAACAGGAAGTATCGAGACGCACACCCTCGTGGTCATTGGATTTCTGCTCGGCATTCTTTAGCCGCGCTAAAGCATGCAGCCAGGCTAAAGAAAGGCCAGCCAAACTGAAAGGACGGCGGCCCGGGCGCAACCGCATACTGGACCGATGAAAGAACAAATCAACGTACCGGTCACCTTGATGCGCGGAGGCACGAGCAAGGCCGTTTTCCTCTCACAGCGGGACGTGCCCGCCGATGCCGAGGCGCGCCTGCGATTTCTGTTGGCTCTGTTCGGCAGTCCGGATGTGCGGCAGATCGATGGGCTCGGCGGCGCAGACATCCTGACGAGCAAGTGCGCCATCATCGGGCCGCCGTCGCGCCCGGATGCGGACATCGACTACACCTTCGTGCAGATCGGCATCGACCAGCCCACGGTCAGCTTCGAGATCGTCTGCGGCAACATTTCGTCGGCCACGGGGGTGTATGCGTTGCAGGAGAAGCTGGTTCCCGTGCAGGAGCCAGTCACCACCGTTCGGGTGCACAACACGAACACCGGAAAGATCCTTCGAATGACGGTGCAATGCGCCGATGGCGAGCCGCGCGTGGAGGGAGACAGCGAAGTGGATGGCGTGCCCGGCACCGGCGCAGAGGTGGCGCTGGATTACTCCGACACCAGTGGCTCCACGACCGGCAAGCTGCTGCCCACCGGGCAGGCACGCGATTGGGTCCACGTGTCGAAGCTCGGCCGCGAAATACCGGTGTCGGTGGTCGACGTCGGCACGGCGTGCGTGTTCATCCGCGCGGCGGACCTGGGCATCAACGGCACGGAACTGCCGGGCCAACTCGGCCCCGAGATCTACGAGATGGCCGAGGAGGTGAGGCGCTGGGTCGTCGAACGCTGCAATCTTCCGTCGTCGGGGATCCTGACGCCGTACCAGATCTTGATCAGCGAAGCGCAGGACTACCGGACCATTGCCGGCGACCGCATCGTGCAGTCATCGGAAATCGACTTCGTCGCGCGCATGGTGCTCAACGGTGGCGCCATGCACAAGGCGTTCCCTGGCGGCGGCTCGGTATGTCTCTCGGTCGCGGCGCAGATCGCGGGAACGATTCCGGCCGAAGCGCGAGGCACGCACGCCGGACCGACGCGCATCCGCATCGGCCATCCGAGCGGGGTGCTCAAGATATTCGCGAATGTCGAGCATGCGGGCGAGAACGAATGGACGGTGCGCGAAGTGCACTTCACGCGCACGGCGCGGCGCCTTTTCGACGGAACGGCCTATGTGCGGCGATCGCGCCTCGAGGTGCCCGCAGAAGAAGGCACGTCCATGCGTGCGAGTACGGCGGTGATGTCGCCATGAGTACCCAGGATCTTTTCTCGCTGCAGGGCCGCACGGCGCTCATCACCGGTGGCTCGCGAGGCATCGGCCGCATGATCGCCGAGGGGTTCCTGGCGCACGGCGCACGTGTCTACATCAGCGCGAGAAAGGCCGAGGCCTGCGACTTGGCCGCGCGCGAACTCGCGGGCACGGGCCACTGCGTATCGCTGCCGCACGACGTGTCCACGGTCGCGGGCTGCCAAGCGATGGCCGACGCCTACGCCCGCCATGAATCGACGCTGGACATCCTGGTCAACAACGCCGGAGCCGCATGGGGAGAAGACTTCGATGCTTTTCCGGAGAGCGGCTGGGATAAGGTGGTCGACCTGAACCTGAAGACGCCTTTCTTCCTGACGAAGGCGCTCGCCGGACCGCTGCGCGCCGCGGCCAAGGCGCGGGTCGGGAAGATCATCAACATCGCTTCGACCGACGGCATCGGGCTCAACCCACAGGAGAACTACTCCTACGTTGCGAGCAAGGCAGGACTGGTTCACCTGACGCGACGCATGGCGATGCGCCTGGCACAGGACAACATCGCGGTCAGCGCCATTGCGCCGGGTGCATTTCCCTCCGAGATGAACCGCAATGCTCGCGACCATGGGGAGGTGCTGTCTGGGCACATTCCCGCCCGTCGCATCGGCACGCCGGACGACATCGCAGGCGCAGCCATATTCCTGGCTTCGCGCGCGGGAGACTACGTGATGGGTGCCACCCTGGTGGTGGACGGCGGCGTGACCCACGCGCGCCCCTACCGGTGAAGTCCTGAGGCGGAACTTCGGCTGCGTTCATGCCGGCACGACGTGATGCCGGCCGATGAGCGCCCCGGGGGGCCTCATCCTCCGGCCATCAGCCGGTCATTGATGTACGTGGCGGGAGGCTTGCCGAACGCCTTCTTGAACATCGTGATGAAGGCCGAGGGCGACTCGTAGCCGAGGTCGTAGGCGACCTGCTGCACGGTCGCTCCTCCGGACAGTTCCCGAAGCGCGACCATCATGTGCAGCTGGCGCCGCCAGCGTCCGAAGCTCAGGCCGGTCAAGGCTGTGCACAGCCGGTTCAGCGTCCGCTCGCTCATGCCGAGCTGGCGCGCCCAATCTTGCTGCGTACGGCGGTCGGACGGATCCCGCATCATGGCGCGGGACACCTTTCGCAGCCGCGCATCCTCGGGCATGGGCAAGGAGACTTCCTCCTTTGGCATGGCGCAGAGCTGGTCCAGCAGCACATGGGCGAGCCGATCGGTCGGCCCGCCTGGCTCGTAGGAGGGCGGTTGTTCCGCCAGGTACTGGATCATCTCGCCGAGCATCGGGCTGATGCGCAAGGTGCAGCAGCTGGCAGGCAAGGGCGCGGCATCGCGCGCAACGAACAGATAGAAGATCACCGCGTTCGCCGTGCTGTGGTTGCTGTGCGGCGTGCCGCCCGGAATCCACACGCCCGCCTGGGGCGGAACCATCCACATTGCACCGGGTACGTCGCAGGAGACCGCCCCCCGCAGCGCCATCACCAACTGGCCCGATCGATGCACGTGAATCGGAACCTCGCGCTCGCGCTCCTCGACATCCACGCGATGTGCCATGACGGGCACCGAAGGCTCGTAGTCCAGGTCGAGGTTCGCGCGAGACGTGGTACGGACGGAGCGGTTCATTCCCGGTGACCGAAAAGAGAAATCATTTGTCCAAGTTTACGATTCTTGCCTCGCATGAGGATGCCTAGCATCTGCACATGCAAATGATTCGCAACAAGTTCGAAGCCGGATCGACGCCCTCGAACACGATCTCCAGGGGCGCCGCATGAGCGCGAGGCCTCGTTTCTCCAGGCAGGAGTGGCTCTTTTCGCTCAAGAGCTTTTTCGCGGCCATGCTCGCGCTCTACCTGTCCAGCCGTTTCGGGCTGCCCCGGCCCTTCTGGTCCATGATGACCGCGTACATCGTGGCCCATCCCCTGGCGGGCCATGTGCGCTCGAAGTCGCTCTACCGCCTCTGCGGCACCGTGCTGGGATGCGCGGCCACCGTGGTGTTGATCCCGTCGCTGTCGGGATCGCCGCTGCTTCTGTCGCTCGCGCTTGCGCTGTGGGTGGGCTCTTGCCTTTATCTGTCGCTGATGGAGCGAAGCGCGCGCTCCTATGCCTTCATGCTCGGAGGCTACTCTGCGGCGCTGATCGGCTTTCCGCTGGTGGACGCACCCGCAGCGATGTTCGACATCGCCGTCGCCCGAACCGAGGAGATAGCGATCGGCATCGTCTGCGCGAGCCTCGTCCACAGCATCGTGTTGCCCGCCAGCCTCGCGCCTTCACTTGTCGGGCTGATCGACCGCACGCTGGGCGATGTACGCCGATGGGCCGGCGACCTGATGAGCCCTGGTGCCGACGATGAGGTTCGCAAGCGGCTGGCACAAGACAGGCGGCGCATCGCCACCGACATCACCCAGTTGCGCCTGCTCGCAACCCACGTGCCCTTCGATACCGGTGGCCTGCGTTGGACCCGGCATGCCGTGGGCGACCTGCACGACGGCCTCGCGGCACTGACGCC
The DNA here is from genome assembly GCF_030208835.1 of Variovorax sp. efr-133-TYG-130. Lineage (NCBI taxonomy): Bacteria > Pseudomonadati > Pseudomonadota > Betaproteobacteria > Burkholderiales > Comamonadaceae > Variovorax > Variovorax sp. efr-133-TYG-130. The sequence continues at coordinate 39,986 of NZ_JARVTD010000032.1, forward strand.
TTCGCTTTCGGCCCTGGAAGACCGGCTCGCAGCCTTGCGCGATGCAACGCGCGGCGTGCCTGACCCGGTCGCGCGGGCCGTGGCGCAAGGCAGCGCCTGCCTCGATGCCGACGCGCCGGCCGGCGCCTTGGAAAGCGTCCGCGCCGCTGCCCGGGCTGAGAGCGCGGACCGGCGGAACTCGTCCTGGGTGCGTGCGCTGAACATTGACGTCGCGGCCCATGTCGACGAGCTGGTCGCGGGATGGCTCCGGTGCAACGCGCTTCGCGCCGACATCGCCGCCGGGCTGGCCGGCCATGCGCCGCCTCCGAAGCGGGGAGAGGCTTCGCGGCCTTCGGTCCTTCACGTGGACAGGGGCCTGGCGCTGCGCTCCGCATTCACGGTCGTGCTTTCCACGTGCACTGCATGCGCGGCGTGGATCTTCAGCGGTTGGCGCGCGGGATCGTCGATGGCTATGGCGGCAGCGGTCTTCTGCAGCTTCTTCGCCACCATGGACGACCCCGTGCCGGGCATGCACAAGTTCCTGGTCGCCTTGCTGTGGTCGATGCCGGTGTCTGCCTTCTACATCCTCGGCGTCATGCCGCTGGCGCACGACTTCGGCATGCTGGTGCTGTGTATTGCGCCCCTGTTCCTGGTCGTGGGCGGCTACCTCGCTCGTCCGGCAAGCAGCCTCACGGCACTTGGGATGTTTTTCGGCGTGGCCGGCACGCTGGCCCTGCACGACATTGCCAGCGCCGACTGGGTCAGCTTTCTCGAGGGCAATCTGGCGCTCTTCGCCGGTGCCCTGATTGCCGCACGCGTTACCGCCATCGTGCGCAGCGTGAGCAGCGAATGGAGCGCGCGGCGCATCCACCGGGCCACCTGGCGCGATCTTTCCGGGATGGCGGCGCGCCCGAAGCGCGCGCTGGCGCGTGACGCATTCGCCGGCCGCATGCTGGACCGCATCGCGCTGCTGGTTCCGCGCACGGCTGGCGGCGCGGCGGACCAGGGCAGCGAGGCGGTGCAGCTCGCCATGCGCGAACTTCGCATCGGCGCGAGCATCGGCGTCCTTCAGCAGCATCGCCACCTGCTGCCCGAAACGCCTGTGCGCGAGCTGCTGGCCGCGCTCGAGCGAGCCTTCCTCGCCCAAGCCACGGAATCGCTGACGCGGCTAGACGCGCTGTTGCCGCAGATCGACCGGCTGCTGGCCCTTTGCCTCGCAAGCACCGGGTGCGAACCCGCTGTCTCGGCCCTCGTGGGGCTGCGCAGCGACCTCTTTCCTTCTGCGCCTTCGGACCTCCAACCATGATCGAAACGAGCTTCTTCGGCATCTACGTTCCCGGCCTGCTCCTGCTTGCAGGAGGCGCGATGGCTTGCGCCTGGTGGGTTCGCCGCCTGCTGTCGCTGCTCGGTGTCTACCGGTGGGTGTGGCATCCACCGCTCTTCGATCTGGGGCTGTATCTCCTGTCGCTTTATGCGCTGGTCCGGCTGGCCGGCGCCATCTCCTCCTGAACTGATCCGTTGTCCTGCTGCTCGATCATGAATACCAAATCCGTCCGCCTTCCCGCCTGGCTGTCGCACCCGGCTCCATCTCTCTTGCGCATGCTGTTGACCGCGCTGGTTGCTGCGGCAGCCTGCTGGGCCGGCCTGCAACTCTGGGACCACTATGAGCTGGCGCCCTGGACGCGCAACGGCCGGGTGCGCGCCGACGTCGTCCAGGTGGCGCCCGATGTTTCCGGCATGGTGGCCGTCGTGGCGGTGCGCGACAACCAGCCGGTCGTGGCGGGCGAGTTGCTCTTCTCGATCGACGAAGCCCGCTTCGCGCTGGCGCTGCAGCAGGCAGAAGCTGCAGTCGCCGCTCAGCGGATCGTCATCGGCAATCAGCAGGTCGCGCTGGCCCAGGCGCAGCGCGAGCGCCGCCGCAACGACGAACTGGAGGGCCTTGTCGCGCAGGAGGTGCGCGAGCAGTCGCGCCTGCGTGTCGAGCAAGCCAGGGGGGCGCTGCTGGCGGCCGAAACGGCCCTGCGCCAGGCGCAGGTGGCGCTTGACGTGGCGCGCCTGAACCTGCAACGCGCAGAAGTGCGCGCGCCGGCGGCGGGCCGTGTCACCAATCTCGACCTGCGCCGGGGCGCCTATGCGACCGCAGGCCACCCTGCATTGGCGCTTGTGGCTGACGGTTCGATCTACGTCGAGGGCTACTTCGAGGAAAACAAGCTGTCGCGCATCCGGCTGGGTGACCGGGTGCGAGTGACCCCCATGGACGCGCCCTCGCTCGAAGGCGAGGTCGACAGCATTGCCGCAGGCATCGGCGACCGCGACCGCAGCACCGGTGCCAACCTGCTGTCCAGCGTGAACCCTACATTCAACTGGGTGCGGCTCGCCCAGCGCGTTCCGGTGCGAGTGAAGCTCGACCCGCTGCCCGCCAATGCTCGCCTGGTCGTCGGGCAGACTGTCTCTGTCGAGGTGATGGAGGCCCGAGCAGCCTCCACCGCCGCCGCGGCTCGCGTTCAGGAGCCGCGGTCATGAAGCCGCCTCTCGTCCTCGCGCTTGCAACCGCTGCCGCATGCGTGATGTTGGCTGGCTGTGCACATGGTCCCGTCGGCCCCGACTACGTCGCACCGGCCGCGCTCACCGCAGCGCAGTCCGCTTCGGCCGGGCCGTTCCTCTCCGGCGGCGCGGCCACATCGGATGCAACGATGCCCGCGCACTGGTGGCGCCTTTTCGACGACCCGCAGCTCGAGGGCCTGATCGCCCGGGCCCTGGCGCACAACACCGATCTGCGGCAAGCCCTGGCTACCTTCGAGCGTGCCATGGCCCTCGAGGCAGAGGCGCACGGGAGCGAACAGCCCTCGATCACCCTCAATGGCGGTCCGAGCTTCGGTCATAGCTCGGGCTTGTCGGTGCTGCAACCCGGCCATGCGCCGCCGAGCCGGCTCAACTACAGCATGGGCATGGCCGTGTCCTACCAGCTGGACCTCTTCGGCCAACTGCATCGCGCCATCGAGGCTGCCGAAGCGGATGCCGGCGCCGCGCGCGCCGCGGTGGACCTGGTGCGCGTGAGCGTTGCCGGCGGCACGGCGCAGGCATATGGCGCAGTGTGCGCCACCGGGCTGCAGTTGCGCGTGGCACAGGTGTCGATGCGCCTGCAGGAGGACGCGCTCGGGCTGGCGCTGCGGCTGCAGCGCGCGGGCAAGGCCGGCACCATGGACGCCGCGCGTGCGCGCGCCCAGCTCGAAACCCTCCGCGCCGCGATTCCCCCGCTGGAATCCCGGCGCCAGCAGGCGCTGTATCGGCTCGCCACGCTCACGGGTGCGCCGCCGCGCGACCTTCCCGAGGCCGTCGGCCATTGCGAGCAGCCTCCACGCGTAGCCGGACTGCTGCCCGTGGGCGACGGTGCGGCGCTGCTCGCCCGGCGCCCCGACGTGCGGCAGGCCGAGCGAAGCCTGGCCTCCGCGACGGCGCGAATCGGTGTCGCGACGGGCGATCTGTATCCCAAGGTGACGCTGGGCCTCTCATCGGCGTCCACCGGCTTTGTCGAACGGTTCGCCAACCGCGAGACCTTCAGCTACAGCGTGGGCCCGCTGATCAGCTGGTCCTTTCCCAACACGGGTGTCGCACGAGCGCGCATCACCCAGGCCGAAGCAACGGCTCACGTCGCAGTCGCGCGGTTCGAGGGCACCGTGCTGAATGCGCTGCGAGAAGCCGAAGCCGCGCTGGACACCTACGGCCGCGAGCTCGATCGGCATGCGGCTCTGGCTGCCGCGCGTGACCAGAGCCTGATCGTGGCCGACCAGGCGCGGGCGCTGCTGATCAACGGAAAGGTCGGCCAGTTCGATGCGCTGGACGCCCAACGCACCCTGGCCTCGCACGAAGCCGCGCTGGCTGAGTCCGACGCCCGGCTGGCGGAGTACCAAGTCGGGGTTTTCATGGCCCTGGGTGGCGGATGGGAGAGTGGCCCCGCTGCGTCGCACCCGTGAGGGTGAAGGGCAGTTATCTGCAATGGGACGCTTCGCGAGTGACGGGATGAATGATGGACGGATTCGAGCTTCTCAGGACATTTTCGGAAGTGGCCTTCCAGGGCAGCTTCTCGCGCGCGGCCGGCAGGCTCGGTATCTCGAAGGCTAGCGTGAGCAAGCACGTTGCAGCACTGGAGTCGCGCTTCAATGTCCGCTTGCTCAACCGCTCGACGCGTTCAGTCTCCCTCACCGACGCAGGCCGCTTGCTGCAGGCGCGATGTGCGCCCCTGATGGAGATGATCGAGCAGACCACGAGCGAGCTGCAGGCACGCGGCTCGCACCCCAGCGGTCGCCTGTTGATCACCGCGCCCCACGGAATGGTCCAGACGGCGTTTCCGCGCCTGCTGGGAGACTTCCTCACTTGCTATCCCGACGTGCAGCTCGACCTGAAACTGAGCAACCGCATGATCGATCTTGTCGACGAGGGAGTGGACATCGCCTTGCGGTTCGGGCGGATCGGCGACGAGAACCTGATCGTGCGGCGCCTGCGCCGGATGGGTCTCACACTTTGCGCCACGCCGCGCTACTGGGCGCGGCGCGGCATTCCGTTGAAGCCTGATGACATGCGAAAGCACGATGTCCTCGCATACTCCGTCACGCCAGGGCCTCCACAGATCGCATTCGAAGTGGACGGCCAGCCGTACAACGTTCCCGTTCGGGGACGCATGGACGCCAACGATGCGAGTGCGTTGATTGGCGCAGCACTGGCGGATATCGGCGCGGTGTGCGTTCCCGACCTGCTTGCGCAACCCTACGTGGAAAGCGCTCACTTGGTTCCGGTTCTCAGAGACTTCATGCCCAGCGACATCTGGCTCTATGCAGTCTACACACAGCGCCGCCAGAACAGCGCCGCTCTCCGTGTCCTTCTCGCGATGCTGGAAGTTCGTATGCGCGACAGTGCTGCTTCCCTTCCGATCTTGATAGGCGCCGCGCCTATACCTCCTCTGTAACGGCGAACCGTGAGCCTCTTCAATTCGCGCTTCGGTACGGAACAGCTAACAGAAGGATGCCGCGTGCGGGTAGTTCAAAACTAGTTATTCGGAGCACCTGAGCGCGGGCTTGGGTCACATGGATCGGCACGCCGGCCTTCGTGGGTACTGCACGGGCCTGATGCTTCTCTCGTCGCGCTAGAGCGGAGAGCGCATGGCCACGCGGGTGGATCCGACGCACGCCAGCGCGCGGCACCAGTTCGTGGCCAAGGCCGAGTGGTCACACACGCCGCAGCTGCGTCGTACGTGCCAGTGGGTAATGCCCAGGATGGACTTCAGGCAGGGCGGTCGGTGGATCATCGAGGGCACCGGCCTTTCGAAGAAGGGTTGCCATTCGGTGCGCGTTACACGCCAGTATCGCGGGAAGCAGGGCAAGCAGGGCAAGCAGGGCAGTCTGCCCGTGGCCCGCCAGTTGTACCTGCCCGAGGACTGGGCGTCGGAGCCTGAGCGTCCCACCAATGCCCATCGGCAAGCGTCCGAAACGCATATTCAGCCCCCGCACTTCACAGATGGCGAAAAAGCTGCGATTGCATGTCTTGTTTATTTAATATACATTAAATGCTTATTGTTATATTCTGCATTCCAGAACGACGTTCATCTGCAGTCTTTTCCTGTGGAAGGTCGCACTGGGGGCTATTCAGGAATTCGACATGTCGGTTCGCGTTGGGCGTTTGCCCATAGATGATCAAAGCAATGGGTGGAGCGCTTTGCTGCCGCCGCGGCGAGCAAACGCTGAGGTACGGGGTGAGTTGGACTTCGACTGGGTGGTCGTCGGTGCAGGGTACGCGGGTGTTGCTGCAGCCCGGCAACTTGCTCGGCTCCGGCCCAACGCGACAATCGCGCTTGTTGAAGCCGGGCTGGTCGGAGAGAACGCTTCCGGCAGAAACTCCGGCTTCGCTATCGATCTTCCGCATGCAGCAGGGACGTCGGAAGAATGGACGGAGCAGGGCCGTAGCGCGATCCGCGTGGGACGATTCGCGCTCAACGAATTGGATTGCCTCGTCAAAGAGCACAGCATCGACTGCGGCTGGGAGAAGCGTGGGCGATACCATGTTGCCGTCACGGAGAACGTCGCGAAGCGTTCTCTCGCCGCGTACGAGGCCAGTCTCAAAGTATGGCAAGAGCCGTACCGGTGGGTCGACCGAAGCGAGCTGCGAGAAGCGCTGGGCACGGCCTACTACGCCGCTGCCATTCACACCCCTGGCACCTACCTGGTCAATCCGGCGAGTCTTATCCGCGGGCTCGCCGATAGCCTCCCTCGGCAGGTCAAGCTATTCGAAAACTCACCAGTGATCGAAGCAGACATCCGCGGCCAGACGCCCAGCGTACGGACCCCGCATGGCCGAATTCGCGCGAACGCACTCATCCTGACGGTCAACGCCTTCTCGCAGTCCTTCGGCGTCTATCGCACCCGTCAGATCCCCATATTGTTGTTCGCGAGCCTGACGCCCGCGTTAAGCGATGAACAACTCGGCCAACTTGGCAGAGAGTCGACTTGGGGCTTGACGCCGGCGCATTCCGTGGTCGGATCGACGCTAAGGCTGACTCGGGAGCGACGCCTGATGATTCGTCAGGGATTCGAGTACTCGCCGTCATTAGGCACCACTGACGCTCGACGCGCGAAGGCTCGGGAGATCAATCTGGCACTCCTGCGTCGGCGATTTCCTCAGCTCGGTCCGATTGAGCTCGAACACTTCTGGGCTGGCTGGCTTGCCGTGTCGCACAACCACGCGCCTGCGTTCGGTCGCGTGGGACCGAACTCTTTTGCCGCCTCGTGCTGCAACGGATCCGGCATCGTGCGGCACACCGCGGCGGGGACGTTCATCGCGGACCTAGCCCTCGGCCGCGATCATTCCCTGATGACAGATTTTCTCTCGCAAGGAACGGCCAACTACATCCCGCCGCGCCCACTGCGCGACATCGGTGTCGGCATGGCCCTTTCCTACGGTGTTTGGACCGGGCGAGGCGAACGATGAAGTCGTGGACGACGCGCAGCCGCACGGACTTTCATTTTTTCACTCGGAGCACCTGAATGACTTCTCTTCGCCTGATCACTGGACACACAGTCGTCTCCGAGGCGCGCGGGGGCGCATCTGACGGCTTGGCCGAAATCTCTTGGGTGGTCTCGGACGGCGAGGACGCCGCGCTGCTTTGCGGATTCGGTCGATGGCATGAGGCAGCCTGTGAGCCGAAGACGCTCGACTATGACGAAATCATCCTGGTGCTGGAGGGCGTTTTCGGCGTCGAGACTGGCGACGGAGAACGCGTTGAAGGTCGCCCCGGTGACGTGATTGAAATCCGCAACGGGACCACGGTCAAATACTTCGGGCGCCAAGCCCGGCTCTTCTTCGTGACGAACTAGGATGCAGGCGCGGGGAGGGCTACGATCTGCCTGTCTTGCGTGGCTTCTCTTGGCCTGCGGCGACGATCATCCCGGCAAGGCATTCGAGCTGGGAAGCGATGGATTCTTCCGTCACCGGGAACAACTTGAACACTGCAATCCCGCGAAGCGTGGAAAACACCATTTCGGCGAATCCGGCGGGGTCGCTATGGTTCGCGGAAACCTCAGGAAAGAGCGCGAGAAAATGGGCGAACGACACCGGGTCTTCTGCCTGCCGTTTCGCATCGATGCGCTTGAAAAGTGAGGGGATGGACTTGCAGCCAAAGAACACTCCCCAGGCAGCCACATAAGAGTCCGCACCGTAGATGTGCTGCCATGCGCGTTCCACGAACTCCGCGGCACGCTCACTGAGCGGGATGGCTGAATCCGGCCACACAGGGCCCTTGTCAGATAGCGGTGCCATCACCTCTTCCACGACCTGCTCTAGCAGCGCCTGCCGTGTTCCGAACTGATGCTGCAACGCACCGAGCGTGACCTTCGCGCCGGACGCAATGTTCTGCAGGTTGGCTTTCTGAAAGCCTTGCCGCCGAATCAGCGATATCGCTGAATTCAGGATGCGGCGCCGGGTCGTTTCGCTGCGTTCCGCCTGGGTTCTGACGACGCGCCGGGGTTTGTTTGGGGAAGTGGCCATCTTCCGTGCATTGTATTCACAGCTTCACGGGGGGCACGTAAACCCTATACATGTTGCGTTAAATGCTTATTGTTTTATGCAAGATTGAAACGTACCATGCAGCCTCTGCAAGTCGACCATCAAGCGCCGAGCGTGCCCGCAGCGACAGCTCGACTGTCGGGGGAAAGAAGCGCGTGGTCCCCATCTCAGGAATGCGATCTGCTGTCATGAAATCTGTCCATATAGAAGACATTGCCCAACTGCAAGTGCCATTGCAGGGATCAGAAGATTCCGTTCAAACGGTCCACAAGAAAAGGGCGCTCGTCGCCGCCATCATCGGCAACGCGCTGGAGTGGTACGACTTCATCGTCTACGGGTTTCTGGCGGTGTTCATTGCCAAGCAGTTCTTCCCGCCCGGCGATGACGCAGCAGCGCTCCTTTTGACCTTTGCCACATTCGCCCTCTCTTTCGTCGTAAGGCCGCTCGGTGGTGTGTTGATCGGTCTGTATGCCGACCGTTTCGGGCGACGTCCTGCGCTGAGCTTCATCATGGCGTCGATGACCGTGTCGATGCTCATCATGGTCTTCGTCCCCTCCTACGCTTCCATCGGGGTGACTGCCACCGTGTTGATGGTCATCGCGCGCATCCTTCAGGCGCTGTCTGCGGGCGGCGAATTCGCCAGTGCCGCGACTTACCTTCTCGAGTCCGTTCCGGCGAAGAAACGAGGCCTCTACAGCGGCCTCTACAGCAGCGGCCCGTTGCTCGCAACCGTCATGGCAGCTCTTGTCGGACTGCTGATGACCCAGGTAATGACACCGGAATCCAGAGACAGCTGGGGATGGCGGGTTCCCTTCGCCTTCGGCCTGCTGATTGCACCGGTCGGCTACTACATCAGGAGATACCTGCCGGAGTCAGAAGCGTTCGAAAAAAACGCCGGCGACCGGGGAACCATGGAGATGCTTCGAATCGTTTTCAGGGAACACCGCCGTGCACTCATGGTCGCGCTGTCTCTGGCGGCGATCGGCACGTCGGTGCAATACGTTCTTCTCGTGTATGCGCCCACCTACGCCGTGCGTGAGCTCAAGCTGCCGGCCAATGTTCCGTTTCTGGCCCTGTTGGTCTGTGGCGCCATCGGGACGGTCCTCACACCGCTGCTGGGAATGGTTGCTGACAGGCTGGGCGCGAAAAGGCAGTTGCACATCAGCCTTGCCGCACTGATCGTGATGATCGTACCGCTCTATGTCTGGATGACCTCCGGGCCAACGACGGCCAAGTTCATCATTTGCTCGGCAATCTTCACCACTGTGACGTCGGCCTCCAACGCGGTCTATCCAAAGCTAATGGCGTATCTCTTTCCGCCTGAACTTCGCTCCACAGGCATGGCGATCTCCTACAACTTGAGCGCAACCATCTTTGGCGGTTTCTCGTTGTATGCGATCACCGTCATGCTGAATGCTGTCCAAAGCGCTCTGGTACCTGCCTTCTATGTTGTTGCCGTGACGGCCGTCTTCTGGATCTTTCTGGTTGTGCTGCATCGACCCGGCTCGGACTTCAAGGTCTGAGGATAACCGTGGGCAGGACACCGACGCCCCATCCCTTCATCTCCCAAGCAAATCCACCATGCTCAATCCATCCAATGCAATGAAACCCGCTGCCTCGGATCAAGCGAGAGAACTGTATTCCCGCCTGCTCGTCTGCGATATGACTTCGCCCTTCTGCGCTCCCGCGGACCAGCGGCTCAAGGACGCATTCGTTTCGCGGCTCATTAACGAAGGCTTCACTTATGTGTCCTTCACGCTGGTAGCCGACAACAGCGATACGATCGGTGCGATCCAGGCCATCGCGGCGTACCGGAAGTTCTTCCTTGACCAAAGCGACCTTTGCATGCTCGTCAACACGGTGGACGACATCCATCGGGCCAGGAAGGAGGGCAAGCTCGCCGTGGGCTTTCATTTTCAAGGTTCTGTTCCGGTCGGTCGGGACCTTTCGATGGTGGAAGTCTTCTACAAGCTCGGGATTCGCCACATGCTGCTGGCCTACAACCAGAAGAACTTCGTGGCAGACGGATGCCACGAACTTGGAGAGGGTGGGATAAGCCGATTCGGGCGGACGTTGATCGCCGAGATGAATCGGGTCGGGATGCTCGTGGACGTCGCCCATGCCGGCTATCGCTCCTGCATGGAGGCCATCGAGTACTCCGATCATCCGGTGATCTGCAGCCACGGCAACATCTGGAACATCCACCAACATCCGCGTTGCTACCGAGACGATCAGATCAAGGCGGTGGCAGCCAGTGGCGGCGTGTTCGGTCTGACGGGCCTTTCGATCTTCACCGGTGACGATGACGCATCGCCTTCGAAGTTCGCCGAACAGATCGACTACATCGCGCAGTTGGTCGGGCCTCAACATGTCGGTCTGGGGCTCGACTACATCGTCGATTTACCCGCGATCACAGCCGACGCTGCGGCCCACGCGGACAAGCTGCCGCCAGATGGCGGCTACACGCGCAGCGATATGAAGCAGGTGGAACTGGGCGCCATGCCCGAAGTGGTGGATGCGCTCTTGAGCAAGGGCTATTCCGACTCGGATATTGGCCTGGTCATGGGCGAAAACTGGCTGCGTGTGATGAAGGAGGTCTGGAAGGCGCCGATGTAGGGCTCATTGGCGGCACACAGAGGCTCTTGAGCCTTCTTGGGTGGGTGCCTCCCCGACTTCGCATGTCTCCATCGATCAACGATTCCGCCAGGAGTCGTCGCGTCGAAAGACGAGCGCGGTGGTTGTTGCTTCGTCATTTCACGCCTTGTGCAGGAGAAAAAATGAGTTCTTGGTCATCAAAGAAACCGTCTTGGCATTCCCTGTTCCTAAAGTTCAGAACTCTTCAGAAGATCCAGTGCCCGTCGCCTCGCCGCAAGGTTTGGATGTTGCTGGCCTTCGCCACTGTCGTGGGCGGATGTGGTGGTTCTGATCCAACGCCAGACTACGCGCTGCCCGTTGCTTCAGAGTCGTTCTCCCCGGAAGGCCGAGCGCCTCGAGTCGAGCTTCTGTCGTCGCGCCAGGATACGGTCAGCGGAGGCGATGCCGTCATTGCGGTGAGCAATGATCCGGCTTCTGAATCGGCTCCGGCGACGGATCTGAAAGTCAGCCTCAACGGCGTTGATGTCCGTTCGTCGTTGGGGCACGACCCGTCAGGCAAACGCCTCGTCGGTCGTATTGCAGGCTTTCATGTGGGGGAGAACACGATTTCTGCGCAGAGCAAGTATGGACCTGCAACCTTGGTGACGGTCAAGAACCATTCCTCATCCGGCCCCATCATCTCAGGTCCTCACCAAGTCCCTTGGATTTGCGAAACCGAGAGCTCCGGGCTCGGCGCAGCATCCGATGCGAGTTGTACCGTTTCGAGTCGATTGGACTGGTATTACGTCACCACTTCCAACGCCTTCAAGCCGCTGACCAGCTTGGCTGCTCCGTATCCCGCAGATCTCGCTACGACGGAGACCATCGATGGAAACAAGGTGAACTTCATAGTGCGGGTCGAATCGGGCACGATCGATCAATCCATATACCGAATTGCCATCCTCGATGACCCCGCCAATCCGATCTCGAATCCGTGGGCGAAAGGCGGCAAAAAGCCCGGTGCGGGCTGGAATGGAAAACTCAATCTTGTGTATGGCGGAGGATGTTCCCCTGGTTATCGATCCGGTTCGAACACCTTGCCGGACGCTCTCGCAATGCTGCCTCTTAGCGTGGATAACGCCATAGACCCGCTCGGTCTTGGCTTCGCCGTTGCATTCGCTTCACGGATGGCGATGGACAACGGTTGTGATCCCGTGATGGCCGCGGAGAATTCGATGATGCTCAAAGAGCACTTCATCAAGTCATACGGAGTGCCTAAATTCACCATCGGCACCGGGCCCTCCGGCGGCGCGATGATTCAGCACTTCATCGCTCAAAACTATCCTGGTGTACTTGACGCGATCACGCCCGGCCTGTCCTTTCCGGATACACCGTCAGTCATACTTGATGTTGTCGACTGCGCCCTGCTTAACCGATACTTCGATGATGCGGGGCCGAGTGCCTGGCCTGTATCGATTCAGGCCAAGGTGGCCGGCTATCCGGTGAGCGGCACATCGACCACTTGTCGAAGCTGGGATGCGGCTGGTCATGCTTTTGTGACGCCCACTCAAGGCTTTTCACCGGTCGTACCCCCAACAGCAATCTTCGACCCGATCACAAACCCCACCGGGGCTCGCGGCGGATACGTCGATGGACTGGTCAATGTTTTTGGCGTTGATGCAAACACCGGTTTTGCACGCTCGATCTATGACAACGTCGGCGTTCAATACGGGCTCCAGGCGCTGAACAGCGGGGACATCACCATCGAACAGTTCCTTGATCTCAACAAAAATATCGGAGGGTTCGATGTCAATGGATCCTATGCAAGAAAACGGGCGGTTGCGAACATCCAAGGTGTGGAAAATGCGTACAAATCGGGGCTCGTCAACTCGGGCGAGGGCATCACGTTGCCGGTCATCGACACGCGCCTCTACACCGAAGGTTTAAACACGCACACCAGGGTTCGTACCTTTGCAACCCGCTCGAGAATTCAAGCTGCACACGGAACCTCCGCAAATCACGTGAGCTGGCTGTCCGCAAGTGTTGAGGGGTATCAGGGCGTGGTCAATCTAACGAAGATGGCGCTCGTGGCTCAAAACGAATGGCTTGAAAGAATAGCCGCGGATACGTCGTCAGACGATTTAGCGAGAAAGGTCATTAGAAACAGGCCTCCTGCGCTTGTCGATTCCTGCTGGGATTCAAGCGGCGTGTCCCATGCAGAGCCCGCGACCCTGGAGCCTGGCGGTGTCTGCAATACGATCTTTCCGATCTATTCGACGCCTCGAATCGCAGCGGGTGAAGGCGTTGCGCAAGACATTATGAAGTGCGAGCTCAAGGCCCCGGAGGCTTCGAGCTACGCGGTCGCCTTTTCGCCGATGCAATGGGCCGAGCTTCACTCTATTTTTTCGGAGGGAGTGTGCGACTGGACAAAGCCAAGCGTGGGAAGGGTTGCTGCTATTCCATGGCAACGGCATTGAAGCGCTTGCTCGGGCTAAAAGTAGATGGCGTACCAGAGCAGTGCTGCCAGAATCTCTTGCTGCCAGGATGGTTCAGGAACTGTCCATCAGCGAGCGCCGCGCCTGTCGCTATGCGGGGTTGTCCAGAACCAGCTACCGGGAACCGCCCAGCATGAACGAGTCCACGGCCAGCCTAAGCACGCGCATCGTCGAGTTGGCGCACGAGCGCCGGTGCTTTGGCTACCGGTGTAGATTTTCGCGCCCATTTGACCCAAAGTTCCATAAAGCGCCGACCCAGCGTGCTTGCCTTCACCCTTTTGCTCGGAGACGCGTGTGTCCAACAGCATGCGGGTCAAGGCTCCGTGAAGAAGCGGTGCGCCTCTGGGTGGAAATCAACAATGGGTAGTGAGAACGCGCTTACGCTCCTCTCGCATCAGGTCGGCGACCTCGCGTTCGACAGCGTAGAGCTCGCCGAAAAACTTCAGCGCCTGCTCCCCGGCGAGGCTGCCGTGATTGGCCCAGAGCTCGTGTAACTTGCGCCTCGCATACGCCAGGCGGCCGGCCTCGGTGACGCCGAGCTCGAAGCACGCCTTGTAGCCACTGAAGTCGTCGCACACGAGAGTGCCGCGCCAACCATCCTCGTCTGGCAGATCGAGGAAGTCGCGAGCATGCCGGCCGCCGCGGCCGCCGCGGCCGCCGCGGCCGTCGGCGAAGCCGACGTAGGCAACGCCGAAAAATGCGAATGGGGACAAACCTGCTGTCACAAAATGCGAACGAGCTCGCACAAAACGGTGACACAGGGCGGCAGTTGGCGGTCAAACAGCAGCGATTCCTTGGATGCGTCCTGGTCGACGCGATCGATGAGATGAGCGTGCGTTACTTGATGAGTAAAAGCAATCATGATCCGTGAATCGCAGTAGGCGTCTCCGAACGTGCGTCACATACTTGTATTGCCGTCATGTTTGGCGGCGATGAACAAGGTGCCAACCGAAATCCCGCTTGCTGAAAACGGGGCTTTGGTTACCTCTGGTTGGATGGACACGATGAAGAGGAAATTGCTGTAGTGGAAACAGAATCGACGGCCAAGGCCTGGGAAAAAAAGCCGTGGAAAATTATCCTCGCGGCAACGATCGGAAATGCACTGGAGTGGTACGACTTCATCGTCTATGGCTTCCTGGCTGCGACCATCAGCAAGTTGTTCTTTCCTCAAAGCGACCCTCAGGCGGCGCTATTGCTTGCGACGCTGAGCATTGGGATCGGCTTCATCGCACGTCCGCTGGGCGCCATACTTCTGGGCTGGTACGCAGACAAGGTTGGCAGAAAACCTGCAATGACGCTGGTGATATGGCTGATGTTCGTATCGACGGCAATGATCGCCTTCGCGCCAACCTTTGCACAAGCGGGTCTTTGGGCCACAGCGCTGATTGCAGTGGCCAGGCTGCTGCAGGGGTTTTCAGCGGGCGGAGAGTTTGGCAGTGCAACCTCGTATCTGATCGAGATGGCCCCTGCACATCGGAAGGGCTATTACGGAAGCTGGCAGATGTTTGCTCAGGCCTCTGGCGCGCTGCTGTCTACGGTGGTGGGAGCGTTGCTATTTAAAGTCTTCTCGCCGGAGACCATTGATGGTTGGGCGTGGCGACTGCCATTTTTCGTCGGCCTCCTAATTGGGCCTGCAGGCTTGTATATCCGCCGCCACCTGCACGAGCCGGAAGAGTTCACGCGAGTAGCGAAGGGGCCTGCTCCGTCTGTAAAGATCTGGCGTCACTTCGTACCGGAGATCATTGCTGGAACAACAGTGAGTGCCTCAATCAATGTGATGTCTTATGTGATCATCACCTACTTGCCTCTGTACGCACAACAGACGCTAGGAATGCCGCAAGGCGACGCATTTCTCGCACTGCTGGTGGCTATTGTCTTCCGTATGATGCTGATCCCGGTATTCGGCTTGGCGTGCGACATGTTTGGACGTCGAATTATGCTGCTCGGTGCACTGGCACTCTTTACTCTCACGATCTATCCGGCGTATATGTACATCATCGCCGCGCCGAGCTTCGTTTCATTGCTTCTCGTGGAGCTCTGGTTCGCCATCCTGATTGCGGCTGCCTACGCTCCGTGTCCTACCTATCTCTCCGAGCTGTTTCCAACACAGATCCGCGGATTGGGCCTGTCTATCGTGTACAACATTGCCGCAACGATCTTCGGGGGATTCTCCCTCTTCTTCGTGACCTTGATTCAGCAGATGACGCGAAGCGCCCTCGCGCCAGCGCATTACTCGGTGATCTTCTTTTTGGCTGCACTCGTCGCAGTATTGAAGATGGGGCCTCGCTCCTCCCCAAAAGTGCTTCCAGTCGGAGGGTGAGCATTCTCTGTGGTTGATGAGGCGGTGCGGCTCTGGAAACTCAGTAAACCGTCTCGATTGAATAGAGCGGTAACGGGGCTAGCAGGCCGATGCCCTTGGTAAGGGAGAAGACTCTTGTCGGTGTACCAGCTTGCTCAGCATCACCTTCAGGCTGAGCGGATTGGTGTGTGCCACCTGTTTGGTCGAGTCTGCTAAGAGCCAACTCACTTGTCTTGAGTCGAGTGGGCTTGTGTGGCGCATCCTCGGACAAGGTCAACGAGCTGAATAGCGTTGTCTGGAACAGCATTGCCGCGCCAAGCAATGTGCTGATCCGGCCGTGAGAGGACAAGCTTGTACGGGTAGAGCCGAACTGCTTCGGGTGAACTGACGTCAAGGACTTTCAGCGGAACACCGCGTTGCATAGCTGCTGCACGAATGGCATCAATTTGGACCGTAGGATCCATCCGTAGGAGGGTGTACTCAGGACCGAGGACATCATAGAGAGAGGTGCCGTCTTCCAGCCAGAAATGCGGAGTACGGCATCCTGGAACGGTAGACGGCGTGAACTGGTCCATGGAGTAATCGGGTGGCTCCTGTCCGTCGTAGACGATCAAGGGCGATGCGTCGTAGAAGTAGCCGAAATTCAAGCCGCCACAACAGTATTGCTTGACGTTCAAGTCGTATAGCGCCTGGCCTGCCATCTTTCGCGCGGCCTGTCCTTCCGCGCTAAGCTGTTCGATGTCCGCCGGCACGCCCTCGCGCTCCTTCTGTAACGCGAGAGCGTGGTTCATCGCGAATTTCGACACCTGCTCGGTGAGGGGCATCCTTTCGGCTTCGTAGGCGTTGAGAATGCCTTCGCCACCCCATCCGTTCAGTCGCGCGGCCAGTTGCCATGAAAGGTTCATCGCGTCGGCAATCCCCGCATTCATGCCGTAGCCTGCCATGGGAATCCAGAGATGGCAGGCGTCGCCGCAAATGAAGACGCGCCGATCTCGAAACTTGTCGGCTACCAGACGACGTCCAACCCAGTCCTCCTTGGAGATGACTTCGTACTGGAAATCTTGCCCTACGCCCAGGATCGTGCGGATCGCCCAGTCGCGATCAACGGCTTCAAAGTCCGTTTCGTCCGCGCGCAGATAGTTGTGCAAAAGGAACGTTTCCCGACCATCGATTGCGTACACGTTCCCACTGCGCCTGGGGTTCAGTGAAAACGTAGCCCATGCCGGAGCGTCCTTGGCCCGAGAAAGCAGATCCGGCGCTCGAAAGAATGTCGACTGGACGCGGCCAACCACATCGGTGCCTGAGAACCTGGCACCGATCGCTTTTCTCACGAAAGATTTGCCGCCATCGCAGCCGATCATGTATTTGCAGCGAATCCGAATCCTCTTGCCGTCATCCAAGTGGATTCCGATGGCGTCTACGCCTTCAGCGTTCTGAGTGAACCCATCGACACGCACGCGATTGAGGATTCGAACTCCGGCTGTAGCTTGCGCGTGTGCGAACAGGATCGGTTCAAGATAGATCTGGTTGATCCGATGCGGGGGTTCGGGTGTCGGCCACCAGCCGTCTGGCCCGCTCTTGTCGGTGTATCGATGCTCGCGGGCCGGTATCTTGATGCGAGAGAGCTCGTCTCCTGTGAAAGTAGTCCGGTAGGAGACGTCGTTGGGATAGTGGGGCGGAAGGCCTGCGTTCCGAACCGCATGGGCTACTCCCAATCGACGGAAGATCTCCATAGAGCGAGCCGAAACATGATTGCATTTGACGTTTGGCGCCTCGCCCCGATGGCGAATCTCTGCGACGAGCACCGAGATGCCACGTTGAGCCAAGTCGATAGCGAGTGTCAGTCCAACTGGGCCGGCGCCCACGATCAGTACCTGAGAATGAAGAGGTGGCGACATTGTTTTCCTTGATCTTGAGAGCAGTCCCCTGATTACAGTCAGAGCCAAAGAAAATAGGAAATGAATCTTCCATGTCGATTCATAAAGCATCTTTATATTTTCTGCCCTCAGTACGCCAGCTGCGAGCTTTCGTGGCGGTCTATCAATCTGGCAGTGTCTCGGCCGCAGCTCGGGAGTTATCTCTGACTCAGCCGGCGGTGAGCGTTCTCCTGAAGGAACTGGAAGAGCGCTTGGGATTGCGCTTGTTCGATCGCAGTACGAGGATTCTGCGAAGAACCGAAGCCGCATCGCAGGTCATCGACTATGCGGAGCGCGCCCTGACAGAACTCCATGCGATGGCGGCGGCGACGCGGCGGCTGACGGATGTATCAGAGGGACGAATCCGAGTCGCGGCCACCGCCGCGGTCGCTCAGACTTTGCTGCCGCATGCACTTCGGCAGTTCGAGCGTGAACACCCCGGCATCACCATCGAGATCTTCGAAGTGACACCAAGTGATTTTGTGGAAGCTGTCGCTGCGGAGCGTGTCGATTTTGCGGTTGGAACCCTAGAGGCTCCAGTTCCCGGTCTTCGGGAGGACGCCGTGATGCACGACGTTCTGGTCGCTGCGGCGGGCACTTCGGATGGTTTTCCGGAAGGGACGTCAATGACATGGAGGCAGCTTTCCGCGCTGCCGATTGTGACCGTTCGCCCTGGCTATGGGATTCGTCGAAAGATAGAAATCGCGGCTGCAGAAGCGGGAGTGAGCCTACGGATCGCCCATGAGGTCACGCTGTTGGGGACCGCAGTCGCCCTTGCGGCTAGTGGCTTGGGTGTCACCGTCGTTCCCTCTTCTGTCGTTGCGCGCACGCCGGGTCTTGCCATCCGGCGCCTGACACGCCCTATCGTCGAGCGTGTCATCTCCATCGTGACCAAGCACGAGAGATCTCTCTCGCCGGCAAGCGAAGCTTTCGCCAAGTTCCTTCGTCGAACTAGCCTTGAATTTGCAACGCGGCACCGCGGCCGACGCTAGATGAGGAATGCCGGCGCTGATTACCCTGCGATGCCCGCTCGTCGCAGCATTGCATCGAAGATCAGGCGATGGATCTCACTGCCGCTAGCGACGCGCGTTTCCGGAACGGTCTTGAGGATTTCAGCCGGGATTTCCCGATTGGAGCCGCGACCACCGTCAGAGGCCAGTTGTATTTCGCAGCCGCGCTGCAAAGTCCACAACCTGTTGAATGCCGTGGGAATGTCGGGACCGACGACCAGCAGGCCATGGTTGCGAAGGATCAGATGGTTCTTCTTCCCGAGGGAAGCAACCAGCCGAGGCTGCTCGTCTTCATTGGTCGTGACGCCCTCGTAGTCGTGATAAGCGACATCCCCATACAGCATGGCGCTGTAGAAGTTGTCGTGACGCAGCCCTTCTTCCTTGCAAGAGATAGCGCACCCCGCAGTGGTATGCACGTGCATGATGCAGTGGGCGTCATCCCGTGCAGCATGGATGGCGCTATGGATGATGAAGCCAGCCTTGTTCACGCGTGCGGTGCTGCCGTCTCGGATATTCCCGTCGACGTCGATGCGCACCAGATTGTGTGGCGTGACCTCTGAATAGTGCAGGCCGAACGGGTTGATCAGGTACTGCGGCTTTTCCTCCGCAGGCGCCGGTACGCGGGTCGTGATGTGGTTGAAGATGAGTTCGCTCCAGCCCAGCCAGTCGAAAAGCCGGTAGCAATTGGCGAGATCAGTTCGAAGGTTTGCTTCGGTTTCCATCGTGCGTTCACCTCTTTTCCTGGTTCAAGCCGCCGACACACATGTACTTGGTGTGCATGTACTCTTCGATGCCCACTCGCGATCCCTCGCGGCCCATGCCCGATTGCTTGATGCCGCCAAAAGGGGCGACCGCGGTGCTGATGATCCCCGTGTTGATGCCGACCATCCCGGCTTGCATGGCGTCGGCCACTCTCCAGACACGAGCGATATCGCGCGAGTAGAAGTAAGAGGCGAGACCGAACTCCGATGAGTTGGCGATCGCGACGGCCTCCTCTTCTGTACTGAACCGGATGATCGGGGCCACCGGACCGAAGATTTCTTCATTAGCAATCTTCATCTCGCCCGTCACGTCGGCAATAACCGTCGGCTCGAAGAAGGTACCTCCCAGAAGATGGGGTGTTCCACCCGCGACGATCCGCGCGCCCTTGCCGAGCGCGTCTGCGAGCAGCGTCTGCACCTTGTCCAACGCATCGGTGTCGATCAGCGGGCCTTGCTGAACATTGGCGTCCCGACCATCGCCGACCTTAAGGGCTTTCACGGCGGCAGACAGCTTGGCGACGAAGACGTCGTGGATGCCTTCTTGCACAAGAAGTCGGTTCGCACAGACGCAAGTCTGGCCGCTGTTGCGGTACTTGGAGGCGATTGCACCCTCGACGGCAGCGTCGACATCCGCATCGTCGAAGACGATGAATGGCGCATTGCCACCGAGCTCGAGCGAAAGCCTCTTGAGAGACGGAGCGCACTGAGCCGCAAGGATGCGGCCAACCTCCGTGGAGCCCGTGAAGCTGAGCTTGCGAACGACCGGATTGCTCGTCAGCTCTGCGCCGATTTCCCGCGCCTTTCCTGTTATCACGTTCAAGACGCCTGCAGGAACGCCGGCTCGTTGTGCGAGGGCCACCAAGGCCAGCGCTGAAAGCGGCGTCTGTTCCGCCGGTTTGACGATGATCGTGCATCCCGCGGCCAAAGCCGGTGCCACCTTGCGGGTGATCATGGCTGCAGGGAAGTTCCAGGGCGTGATGGCTGCACAAACACCCACCGGCTCGCGTTTGACCAGAATCTGCTTGTCGGACCAGGGGGATGGCACGACGTCCCCGTAAGTGCGTTTGGCCTCCTCGGCGAACCATTCGATGTAAGAGGCGGCATAGCCAATCTCGCCCTTGGCCTCCGCGAGCGGCTTTCCCTGCTCTGCGGTCATGATCGCTGCCAGGTCGTCCTGGTGCGCAAGCATCAGCTCGTACCAGCGGCGCAAGATGCGCGCCCGGTGCTCGGCGGTGGTGCGGCTCCAGTCGCGGAAGGCTGCATCTGCGGCCAGGATTGCTCGACGAGTTTCGAGTCCGCCGGCGCACGGGACAGTTCCGACAAGGGAGCCATTGGAAGGATTGCGAACCTCGATGGGTTGGGTGCCCGCATCGTTGAGCCACTGGCCGTCCACGAAGATCTGCGAGCGCAGCAGAGATGAGTCTTGAAGCTGCAGCATCAGTATGCTCCTGAAGAAAGAGCGGGCGCGGCAGGCGCTCCCCTGAACTGGCCCAGCAGATCCTTGGCTGCGCGCACCAGAAGCGTCGTATCGACGCCTACGGCAGTGAAGGTCGCACCTGCCTCCAGATACTTTCTGGACAGCGACTGGTCTGCGGACAATACGCCTGCCGCCTTGCCCGCGGCGACAACCGAGCGGATGCCCTGGATGATGGCTTCCTGGACTTTAGGATGGCCAGGCTGACCCAGCAGGCCCATCGAAGCTGACAGGTCCGCCGGTCCGAAGAACACGCCATCCACGCCATCGACCATCGCAATTTCACCAACCTGGGTGAGTGCTGCAGCGCTTTCGACTTGAACCAGAAGGCAAATGTCGTCTGCGGCCTTGGTGAGATACCCGTCGATCTGGTTCCAGCGGGAGGATCGCGCGAGAGCGCTACCCACGCCCCGGATGCCTTCGGGCGGGTAGCGCGTTGCAGCCACGAGTTGCCCAGCCTGCTGCGCTGTCTCCACCATTGGGATCAGCAGAGTCTGTGCACCGAGATCTAGAAGCTGCTTGATACCGGCCACCGTTCCCTCGGGAGGACGCACGACCGGGTGAGACCTGTACGCGGCGACTGCCTGCAGTTGAGCCAGGACGCTCCTCAGATCGTTGGGGGCATGTTCTCCATCGATGAGGAGCCAGTCATAGCCAGTTGTCGCGAGTGCTTCTGCGACATAGGGGTCGGCGAATCCGACCCAGAGACCCAGTTGGACTTGTGCGCTGCGAATCGCTTGCTTGAAGGTGTTCAGAGGCATATGCATGACCAGCCCTCAAATGAAGCGGAACTCGAACCGGCCCAACGTACCGTAGTCGGCATCGAAAACGTCGCCACGTTTCGCCGCGACGGGCCGGGTGAACGATCCTGCGAGGACGACCTGACCGGGCTGCAGGGACTCACCCCAAGGCGCAAGCTTTTGAGCCAACCAAGCAATCCCGACCGCGGGGTGCCCTTGGACGCCGGCGGCAAGACCGGTCTCCTCGACGACGCCGTTCTGCCTCAACACGGCACCGCACCAGGGGAGATCGATCTCGGAAGGTGTGGCCTTTCGGCCACCGAGAATGATCCCCGCGTTGGCGGCGTTGTCGCTGATCGTGTCGTACACCTTCCGCATGACCTTCGTGTGCCGGTCGAACTGTTCGATCCGAGAGTCGATGATCTCAATCGCGGGCTGGACATACTCGGTGGCCGCGAGCACATCGGCGACCGTCGTACCTTCGCCTTCGAGCTTGTCCTTAAGGATGAAGGCGAGCTCGACTTCCACGCGAGGTGCGATGAAGCGGTCGGAGGGGATGTCGCCGGGCTCGAAGAACATGTCGTCGAGCAGTGTTCCGTAGTCGGGCTCGGTGATCTGGCTGGCTTGCTGCATGGCGCGAGAAGTCAGGCCGATCTTGTGTCCCTTGATGATGCGGCCTTCGGCCAGCTTGAGCTTCATCCAGGCGCGCGAGATGGCGTAACCATCCTGGATGTTCATTTCCGGAAAACGCTTGGAGAAATGCTCGACTTGTACGCGGGATTTCTCGCTCGCGTAAAGCTCAGTCGCGAGCTGATGAATCAAGTTGTCATTGAGCATGAAGATCACTTTTCCTTGTTGAAGAGGGGGTGCAGGTTGCTGTGCTTTCCGTCGTAAACCTGTCCTGGACTCTCGTCGATCTGCAGAGTGCAGCCCATCAGCTGATTGCTGAAGATCGGTTCGAAATGGGCTTTGACTGCATCCATGAGTTCGTCGCCGGCCCTTTTTTTCACTGCCGCCGAACGGCCTGAGCCCATTCGCAGATTCAGGTAGACGAACGCATAGTCGTTCTTGCCGTCGGCCACGGCATGGTGCGCAGCCGGATAGGCCAACACTCGTGTGCCGCCCGTCGGGAAAACTTGACGGCCCGTCTCGTCGCGCTGCTCGAGCATGACGTCGGCCAGGCGCCGACATAGCGCTGTCAAATCGGTGCGGCTTTCGGTGTTCGGTGTGTAGAGAACGATCAGATGAGGCATTGTTCGATAGATGCTGGACAGCCTACAGTCGAGAGACTGTCTGGAAGCCGTCGGCACTGGACGCTTGTGGTTTCGGAATGGCTCGACCGTCTTGCGGCGTCACTGGGAAGAGCGCGTTGATCTGTCCTGTGGCCGAAGAGCCGAAGTAGGGTGTAACCACCTCGGCCCTGCCGTCATAGGCAGACCACCCCAGTGCGCCAAGCACCATGGCTGTGTCGTGCATGAACCCCTCGCCGTGGCCTTTGGACGCGTACTCGGGAAGCATTGCGCAGAAGTCGGCCCATTCGCCGTCCTCCCACATCTTCACGACGTCATGATCCATGCGCTCGAGCAGCGGGCTCCAGACCCGGTCGGCATACCGTGGCGCGAGCCCGTTCTGGGCAAATCGATGAGACAGGGAGCCGCTCGCAAAAAATGCCACGGTCCCGTCGTAATGCTCCTCCACCGCGCGGCGCATGGCCCAACCCAATCTGGCGCTGTCGTTCAAGTAGTGGCTGGTGCACAGGGCCGAAACGCAGATCACCTTGAAATGCAGGTCCTCGTTCATGTATCGCATGGGAACCAGGGTGCCGTATTCCGGCCCCAGCGTAGTGGCATCATGCGCGAGCGTCTCGACGCCCCATTCGTTGCAGGATTTCGCCAACAGCCTGCCGAGACCCGGGTTGCCTGGAATCTCATACGGCATGTTGCTGATGAAATGGGGAAGCTCGTTGCTGGTATAGACACCTTTGAAATGAGGGGCGCAATTCAGGTGGTAACTCGCGTTGACCAGCCAATGTGTGTCGAAGACCACGATGGTGTCGACGCCCAGCTCGCGGCAGCGCAAACCGATCGTCTTCAGGCCGTCTATCGCAGATTGACGACTGCCCTTGCGCGGTCCATCCAGCTCGCTGAGATAAAGCGAGGGAACGTGCGTGATCTTGGCCGCGAGGGCGAGCGTCCCCATGCTCAGACTCCCCAGTGCGGAATGTGGTGCGAGCCCAGCGACACCGCCACGTTCTTCGGCTCGCAGAACACCTCGTAGCTCCAGGTGCCGCCTTCGCGGCCCGTGCCCGAGGCCTTGGTGCCGCCGAAGGGCTGGCGCAGGTCGCGCACGTTCTGGCTGTTGACGAAGCACATGCCGGCTTCCACGGCCGCGGCCACGCGGTGCGCCTTGCCGATGTTCTCGGTCCACACGTAGCTGCTCAGGCCGTACTGGATGTCGTTGGCCAGGCGAATGGCATCTGCCTCGTCCTTGAACGGAATCAGGCATGCCACCGGGCCGAAGATCTCGTCCTGCGCAATCTTCATGCGGTTGTCCACGTCGGCGAACACGGTGGGCACCACGTAGTTGCCCTTCTTCACGCGATCGGGCAGGTTGGCCGGGCCTTCGAGGCCGCCGCACAGCAAAGTGGCGCCTTCCTTCGGGCCCAGCTCGATGTAGCTGCGCACCTTGGCCAGGTGGGCCTGCGAGATCATCGGGCCGACGATGGTCTTCTCGTCCAGCGGGTCGCCCACGGTGATGCGCTTCGCGCGCTCGGCGAACTTCGCGGCGAAGTCGGCGTAGATCGACTGCTGCACCAGGATGCGCGAGCCGGCGGTGCAGCGCTCGCCGTTGTTGCTGAAGATCATGAACACGGCCGCGTCGAGCGCGCGGTCGAGGTCGGCGTCCTCGAAGATCACGAAGGGGCTCTTGCCGCCGAGCTCCATGCTGAACTTCTTCAGGCCCGCGCTCTTCACGATGCGGTTGCCGGTGGCGGTGGAGCCGGTGAACGAGATGGCGCGCACGTCGGGGTGGCTCACCAGCGGCTCGCCGGCCTCCTTGCCGTAGCCGTGCACCAGGTTCAGCACGCCGGGCGGAATGCCGGCCTCCAGCGCCAGTTCCCCGAGGCGCGCGGCCGTCAGCGGCGAGAGCTCGCTCATCTTCAGCACGGCGGTGTTGCCGAAGGCCAGGCAGGGCGCGACCTTCCAGGTGGCCGTCATGAAGGGCACGTTCCACGGGCTGATGAGCGCGCACACGCCCACCGGGTGGAACAGCGTGTAGTTCAGGTGCGTGGGCGTGGGGTAGGTGTGGCCGTCCACGCGCGTGCACATCTCGGCGAAGTAGTAGAAGTTGTCGGCCGCGCGCGGCACCAGCTGCTTGCCGGTCTGCGCGATCACCTGGCCGCAGTCGTTGGTCTCGGTCTGCGCGATCTCGGGCACGTTCTTCGCGATCAGGTCGCCGAGCTTGCGGATCAGCTTCGCGCGCTCCGGCGCGGGCATGCCGGCCCACTTGGGGAAGGCTTCCTTGGCGGCGGCCACGGCCGCATTCACCTCGGCTTCGCCGCCCGAGGCGACTTCGGCCAGCACTTCCTGCGTGGCGGGGTTGACGGTTTCGAAGTATTCGTTGCTGGCGACGGACTTGCCGCCGATGAGATGATCAACTCGCATGTGTGATTCCAATGGTTTCAAATGGGGGCGCCTTGGCGACCAAAGAGTTCGTCGCCAGCGATGGTGTTCACGAGACAACCGATGCCGTCGATCTCGCAAACGACCTCATCCCCGACCTTGACGTCGACCACGCCCTCGGGCGTCCCTGTGAGGATGACGTCGCCCGGAGAGAGCGTCATGAACGCGCTCAGGTATTCGATGAGGTACGGAATGTCGAACACGAAGTCGCGCGTATTGCCTTGCTGCGTCACTTGTCCGTTAACTAACGTGCGCAGCTGTAGCTCTACCTTCTCTCCGATATCGGCTGCATCGACAAACCAGGGGCCTAGTACGGTGCCGCCGTCGCGGTTCTTGACGCGCAGGTTGGGGCGATACCAGTTCTCAAGGTAGTCCCGGATCGCGTAGTCATTTGCCACCGTGTAGCCGGCCACATGTTCCATTGCGTTGGCGCGATTGACATTGCGTGCCTCCTTGCCGATCACGACGGCGAGTTCGCACTCGTAGTGCATGAACTTGACGTCTGCAGGGCGCCTGGTCACAGCTCGATGTCCGATCACGCTGCCAGGGCCCTTGAGGAAGGCCAAAGGCTCATCCTGCGCTCCGAACGACAGTTCCTTGGCGTGGTCGGCGTAGTTGAGACCCAAAGCGATGATGGTGCCGACTTCGAAAGGAGGAAGCCAGACCACGGATTCTTCGCCGACGATCCGGCCATCGGCGAGAAGCAACCCATCTGAATGAGGAATTGCCTCGTGGATAGCGCCTGCATAGGCGACGCGTGCGCGTTTCATTCAGCACCTCCAACGAAGCTGGCATGTGCGGTTCCGACTTGGTCGATCTCGACTGCGACGTCCTGTCCCGCACGTGCGCGCGGCGCACCATTCGGTACACCGAGCAGCAAGATGTCTCCAGGGGACAGCGTCATGAAATCCGTGACGTCTGCCAGAAGTTGTGCCGCCGGTCGGATCATTGCGTCGAGACTCCCCTCTTGAACAAGCTTGTTGTCGAGATAGGTTCTCAAGGTCAATGCGTTGGGATCTACGATGCTTGCGCTTGACACAACGCCATTGCTCAGGATCAGTGATCCATCCCTGGCCTTGAATCGGATGGCGGGGCGGTAGAAGCTTGCATGAGGTACGCTCAAGTCGATCGCCACGGTGTAGCCGGCGATGTAGTCCAGTGCATCGCCCGCGGAAATGCGGCAAGCGGTGCGTCCGACGATCAAGGCGAGCGAGCCACCGACCTCCCACTCGGGAATCGTCTTTGTCGTGGCGACATTCATGCCGGAAAGACGGAACGTGTTTCGTGGCTTGACATACAGCACCGGCGCCTGAGGGGGCGCCTTGTAGGGGGGGTGCAACGCACTCTCACCCAGTGCTTCGAGTGAGTTGCGGTCGTTCAGAAGGGGACCGTAGACCGTGCCGGTCAGGCGGTACGGTGCAAATGCAAATTGATAGTCGTGGGGATTCACACTCAGATCTCCGCGGGCCACGGACGCGGCCATCGAGTCATTGGTTGACGGTGGTGTCAATCGGCCGCCAGCTCGGCCAACTCCACCATTTCTTCGCAGTGGACGAGCTCGTCGTCTCCGCTTTCGGGGTTGCGCAGCATCAGCCAGATTCCGTCACCGATGTTCTCGACGACTTCAGCCACCGTGCCGTTTTTCAGCCGGATACCTTGTCCCGGCTTGACACTCATGAGATTGAGCATGGCGTGAACCTCCTCAGAAAAAGATGCTGAGGTTCTTGGCCAGAAGCACATTCTGGTGAATGCGGATCTCGCGTCGGCAGAGCTTCCAGCCGTCAGCAGTCTTGCGGATTCGATCCTTTCGGTCACCCACGAAGAAGTATTGTTCATACTCGCAACGGTTCTGGTAGGTCAGGAAGCGACTCGACACATCGACCTCCAGATCGCCGTCGCCGTTGGCCTGCATGGCCGTGAGCTGCACGTTGCTCACGAGGCGGCTGACGCGAGACAAGGGCTCTTCGGCCCAGTGCACGCCGGTCATGATCTGCTCTGCGCGCTTGGTCAGGGTCCACTTGCCTTCGTTGAACCAGCTCATCTGCTTCTCACGCGTGGTGAGCTCGCGGCGAGCGTGTTCGCCCGCCTTGACGTTGTACTCCATGGGCATGAAGTACTCGAGGTCCTCCGCGAGTGTGTCGATCCACTCCTTGAACTGCCGGTCGTCCAGCAGGTTGGCCTCGTCGTAGAGGAACTCCTCGATCTCGCGCTTGACTTCGTAGTATTTGGCGTCGCGCGAAAGACGGGTGGCGAGTTCAACCACCGGTTCTGCGAGTTCAGACATGATTTCTCCTGGTATTTGGGGGTCAGTGGGTGACTGGAATGGGGCCGCCCTGGTGAGCGAAGCAGCCGACGTCAATGACGGTTCCCGAGATTGCCGCTGCATCTTCGGAAAGCAGAAACGCGACGGCGTTGGCAAGGTCTCGCCCATTGGCCGGACGGCCGGCGACTGTTCCGGGCGCCGGTTTGCTCTTGAAGGCGTTTACATCTCCGCCCACGCGGCCAACGCTCATGCCGGACACGATGCCGCCCCCTCCTGGAATCGCGACGTTGACACGGACGTGATCATGGAAGTGGTCATATGCCATGGCGGTGCTCAAGGCGACGATGGCCCCCTTGCTGGCGCTGTAGATCGCCATGTTGGGCTTTCCCCAGCCTGCACCGGAACCGATGTTGACGATCGAGCCGCCGCCGGCGCGGATCATGTGAGGCAGGACGGCGCGCGACATCAAGTAGGTGCCCTTGAGGTTCACGTCCACGATGCGATCGAATGTCGACTCGTCTGTCGTGAGGACCGTTCCCAGCGGTCCGATCGCCGCGTTGTTGACCAAGCCATTGATCGCGCCATACTTCTTGAGCGTGTGCTCGACGACCTTCTGGACGTCCGCCGGATTGGAGACGTCCGCCTCCAGAACCTCGGCCTCGCAGTCCACGCTTTTGAGCTCAGCCTTCACATGGTCGAAACCGTGAGCGGTACTGGATACCTGCGGCTGAGCCAAGCCAAAGGCCACGACCTGATGCCCCCGTTTGGCGAGCTCGACCGTGATCGATTGACCCAGGCCGAACGTGCCGCCAGTGACGATAACAACGCCCATGATCAGGCGGCGAAGCTCGCCGGCTCCTTGTCCTTGCGTCCCAGCAGGGTGTCCCAATCGGCACCATTCATGTAGTCGCGCCAACGGCGATAGAACTGCCGCGGGTTTTCTTCGCTGACCTGCAAGCTCACACTGCCTGCCACAGGGCTGTTGACCTCGACCTTGCCCAGCGACTGGGCATAGTTGTACGGGTAGCGCTTGGCAATCACCCCGCGGCTGCCCGCCGTGGCGTAGTTCCAGTTCTCCATGTCGTCTTGCTCCGTCATGCCAGCCGGACCGGAATAGCGCATGTAATAGGTGCGCAGGAAGTCTTTGACTTCCTGGGGTGCGTCAGCGTCCACAAGGAAGAAGCGCCAGGCTTCTGTCGACTCGGGACCATGCGGATGCCATACGCACAGGTTGCGCGGCTGGTTGCCGTGGAACGAGACATTCGGATAGATCGTGCCGACGAATGGCACAAGCCGATGTTGTTCGGCGCCGAGCCGTTCCTTGCGCTTGGCGTGAGCCTCCCGGAAGTATTCGGCGACGATGGGGTTGTTCTGGTAGGTGTCCAGGAACTCCCATGTCTCGGGCATGATCGCGCTGTGGACGCCGTGGCCGGCAGGGAAGTTCACCCACAGATGCTTGGCTTTCTCCAGCTCATTATCGCGGCGACCTTTGGCGCCCGCTTCAGCGGAGGGGCCGATACCGATCATGTCCACGGAGCGGTGGCTGACGTTGTGATAGGTGTCGCCGAGGAAGTTCTCCGCTGCGAATTTCCAGTTGCACGGGATGATCCACTTGTGCACGCCGAACAGCACCTCAGAGCCGCCTTCGCGGCCGTCTCTGCAGTCGAGCGCGAGATCCAGGTGCATCTTGGCATCGCCAAGGTACGTCATGAAGTCCGGCGCGTCCTTGTCCCAGGTTGCCCACACCGTGCCTTTGTAGATTTCCATCTTCGGCACTTCGATCAGCGACCAGTCTTCCTTTTCCAAGCAGCCTTCGTAGAGGTTCTTGTATTGGGGCACGCCGAACAGCTTGCCGTCCGTGGTGTAGCTCCAGCTGTGATACGGGCAGGTGAACATCTGCGTGTTGCCGTGGTCGTACTGGCAGACCTTCATCCCGCGATGGCGGCACGAGTTCAGGAACACGTGGACTTTCTTTTTCTTGTCGCGAGCCAGGATCACCGACTCACCCCCCATGCGGGAGGTGAAGAAGTCACCGGGATTGGGCACTTGGCTCTCGTGGCCGACGAACAGCCACGCACGGGTAAAGACCTTCTCCAGTTCTTCCTGGTAGATCTCCTTGTCGGAGAAGATTTCGCGGCTGATCTCGCCCTTGCGCAGGTTGATCATCGCGTTGTAGCGGGATTCGGTAGTGATCGGAATCATGGGTTATCTCGGTTGGGATTGAGCGAGGGCTGGGTAATCAGGCAAATCGTTCGCAGAGCACGTCCTGCTTAGGCAGGCCAGCCGCTTCCGCGGCCTTGCGGCCGGCTTCGACCATCGGCGGTGGACCGCAGAGGTAGACCCTGGTGGCAGGGTCGAGGCCAAGGCCGGAGATGAGATCGGTCGCATAGCCTTCATGGCACTCCGCATTCGCGTCTTGCTCCACAGCCAGCCTTACCTGCACATGTGGCACTGCTTCACGAAGTGCCTTGAGTTCGTCCAGCGCGAACAGGTGCCCGGGGGTGCGAGCACCAATCAGCACCGTGGTCGGCTGGCTCTGGCTCTTTCCATTCATGCTGCGCAACATGGAAAGAAAGGGGGCTACGCCGGTGCCACCCGCGACGAAGAGTCGTGGGCGTTCTTCATCGCGCAAGAAGAACGTCCCATGGGGAACGCTCAACTCGACTTTGTCGCCCGCCTTGGCGCCGTTCAGCCAGTTGGAGAACGAACCA
This sequence comes from Variovorax sp. efr-133-TYG-130, assembly GCF_030208835.1. Classification (NCBI taxonomy): domain Bacteria; kingdom Pseudomonadati; phylum Pseudomonadota; class Betaproteobacteria; order Burkholderiales; family Comamonadaceae; genus Variovorax; species Variovorax sp. efr-133-TYG-130. The sequence continues at coordinate 69,940 of NZ_JARVTD010000032.1, forward strand.
TCAGGCACAAGGCGGACGAAGAACTCCAGATGGTTGCTGCCAGGCAGATTGGCCATCGAGTACGAGCGATGGAAATCGGTGCCCGCCGGGTGAATGCGGACGTACTGCCCCGGTTCAAACTGAATGCTCTCAGGAATGGAGATTTCGAGCCGCATGGTCTCGCTCGCGATCCGACTGACAGCGACGACCTCGCCATCGATGGGGGCGGGCTCTTCTGCGAGTGCTTCCGCGGACTCGTAGGGGAGCTCGACTGCACAGGGACCGGTCACGCGGCAGACGCAGGGCAGGACGGTGCCGGCGTCGCGGTCTTCGTCAGGCAGTACTGCTGTGTCGTAGTCCTCCATCTCCACCGTACCCGAGAGGAGTTGTGCGGTACAGGTGCCGCACTGTCCATTGGAACAGTCTGTCAGGAGATTCAGTCCGGCCTCGCTAGCAGCTTCGACGATTTTCTTGCCGCACGGCACGTCCAAGCGATGCGCGACGCCGTCTGAAAAGAGCAACGTGACCGGGACGATCGAACTCATGGTGGGTCTCCTTTTTTTGTCCGCTCAATGGACTTGAAATCCATTGTATGGACTTTTTTGGTTTTGGGTCAACTTGTCCATGTGGCGGACAATATGACCTCGCCCATCAAAATTGAGAGGAGTTCCCTTGGCTACTGCGGAAAAGAACGAAAACGTGCGCGCTGTAGGACGTGCGCTGGAAATCCTGCTGGCATTCACGGCGCAGGATTTCGAGCTTTCACCGTCCGAATTGCTCAAGCGCGTAGACCTGTCGCGGCCGACGCTGTATCGGTTGCTCTACACCCTGGAGGAGCAGGGATTTCTTGTCTCTGTTGGCGAGCCCCAGCGCTTTCGGCTCGGTCCTGCGGTCGCTCGGCTTGCGCATGTGTGGACGTCAAGCCTGGATCTCGCAGCCGTGGCTGAGCCAGTCTTGAGACGGATTTGGCGGACCACCAACGAGACGGTGGCCATGTTCATTCCGCAGCGCGAACTGCGCTTGTGCGTGGCCGAGTTGCCAAGTCCGCAGCCCCTGAATTTCAAGCGTGGAGTTGGCTACACCGAGCGCATCGCCCTCGGGGCGACAGGGCGCGCAATCCTGGCTTACATGGAGGCGAGTTCCGAAGAACTGCGTGACTACGTGCAGGGCACCAAAGTCAACGTCAAGGAGTTGGAGGCGGAGCTGGTGCAGACCCGGAAACGGGGATTTGCAAGCAGCCATAGCGAACTGATTCCCGGCGCGGTGGCTGTCGCAGTCCCCTTCTTTGACAGGCATGCCCAAGTCGCCGGCTCGATCGGGGTGTTCGGACCCGAAGTCAGGTTGGACGGCGCGCGTCTCAAGCAGATCACGAAGCTATTGCAGACGGAAGCCCAGAGTCTGTCGGCAATGCTGGGCTATGGAAGCAAGGAGGCTGCTGTCTCATGAATTAAATCAGTTGCCTGCGATTTGTCCGCCAAGCGGACGACATGATCAGAATTTGACGCAAGTCGAACGATGTCCATAAAATGGACTATCGATCCACCCTGCGGACATGGATTGATTACGTCGCCCCTACCGGCCCAACGGAGACAAACGCAATGCATAAGCCACCGGCACACTCGCGCAGGATCATCCTGCGCATTCTTGGCAGCACGCTCGCTACCACTACTTTTCTTGGAGTTCCGCCGCTCGCGGCTGCACAGGAGTACCCCGACAAGGCTGTCAAGATCGTCGTGGGCTTCGCCCCTGGCGGCACCAACGACATCCTGGCCCGCTTGGTTGCGGCCAAACTTCAAGACCGCCTGAAGCAGGCGTTCGTGGTCGACAACAAGCCTGGCGCGAACTCAGCCGTTGCCACCGACTTCGTGGCGAAAGCCAAGCCGGATGGCTACACGCTGCTTGTGTCATCCAGTGGAGGGCTGACAGTGAATCCGGTGCTCATGAAGAGCATCGGATACGACTCTGTCAAAGATTTCGAACCGATCGCGCTGCTCGGCTCATTTCCGCTTGTCGTGACGGTCCCCGCAGGCCTGCCTGTGAAGAGTCTCTCGGAGCTGCTCAGCTACAGCAAGAAGACCAAGGACGGCATGCTTGACCACGGTGTGGCTTCCTCGTCGTTTCAACTGGTTGCCGAGACGCTTTCTAGCGCGTCGAACGTCAAGTTCAACCACGTCAACTACCGCGGCTCGGGCCCGGTGGTTGCAGCGCTTTTGGGGGGAGAGGTCCAAGTCGGGATCCTCGACAGCGCCGCCGTAATGCCCCAGGTCAAGGCGGGCAAGCTCAAGGCATTGGCGGTGACGACCGGCAAGCGCTCGGCCGTCTTCCCGGACATTCCCACGGTAGCTGAATCAGGGTTCCCCGGCTACGACGTCCCCATCTGGACTGCATTGATGGCCCCGAAAGGGACGCCCGAGCCGGTGCTTATCAAGCTGCGCGCCTCGGTGGCCGAGATCCTCAAGGAAAAGGACATGGTGGACAAGATGCACGCGCAGGGCATGGACCCCGGTGATACCGATGCATCCGCGCTGTCCAAGCGCATCGCCAGTGACATTGCGCGTTGGACCAAGGTGGCCAAGGCCGCCAACCTCCAGCCCGAATAAGAAAACCCAGGAGACAAACCATGAAAACTTCAATCTGGCGTCTGATCGCCACGTTCGCCCTTTCGTCCGCTGCCTTCGCGACAGCGAGCGCGCAGCAGTTTCCCTCGAAACCCATCACCCTGGTCGTGCCGTTCGCTCCTGGGGCTTCTGCCGACGCCATCGCACGCGTGGTCGGCAAGGAGATGTCCCAGCTGTTGGGCCAGCCGGTTGTCGTCGACAACAAGCCAGGCGCAGGCGGCGCCTTGGGGCTGATGGCGGTGGCACGCGCAAGCGCGGACGGCTACACCATCGGCCTGGGGGCCACGGGTGCTATCGCGGTGAATTCTCATCTGCCAGATGCGCCGCCTTTGAAGCCGCAGAGCGATCTGTCTCCCCTCGGAAAGATGGCCGACATCCCGCTGGTCGTCGTAGCCTCCGGCTCCGCCGGGTACGGCAACCTGCAGGCGTTCCTGGCCGATGCGAAAGCAAAGCCCGGCAAGATCTCGTACGCAACTCCTGGACAGTACACATCCCAGCATCTGTCGGGGGAACTGCTCGCGAAGATGGGTAATGTCTCCATCTCGGCGGTGCCTTATCGCGGAAGCGGCCCTGCGGTCACCGATCTGCTTGGCGGCGTCGTGCCGGTCGCCGTCGTCGACCTCACGTCTGCCTACCCCCACATCAAGGCGGGAAAACTCGTTGCACTGGGTGTGACCAGTGCGGAGCGAAGCAAGGTTGCCCCGGAGCTTCCGACGATTGCTGAGGCAGGTTTGAAGGGATATGCAGCGCCCGCGTGGATGGGGCTTTTTGTCGCCGCAAAGACCCCGGCCGATGTGAAGGCGAAGCTCTCCGGTGCACTGCAGAAGGCGCTGTCCAACCAGGAGGTGCGTCACCAAATCTCGAATTTAGCTGCAGAGCCTGCCTACATGGATCCGCAGGACTTCGGTCAGTTCATCGCCGGTGAATCCAGGAAATGGGGTGACCTCATTTCGCAGATGCCTCCACCCGCGAAATAGGAGGATGCGTCATGATGCTCAGAGCATTCGCCGCTTGGCTTGGGATGATGGTTCTGGCCTTGTCCTTTCCTTCGATGGCTCAGGAATGGGCGCCGTCGAAGCCGATCAAGATCGTGGTGCCGATCGTAGGCAGCACCAATGATGCGCTGGCTCGGCTGATCGCACCGAAGCTTCAGGAAGCATTGGGCCAGCCTGTGATCGTCGACAACAAACCCGGCGCAGGGGGCAACATCGGCGCGGAGTTCGTCGCGAAAGCTCCGCCCGATGGGCACACGCTGCTCGTAGGGTACAACGGGCCACTGGCCATCAATCCGTCGCTCTTCGAGAAGATGCCCTTCGACCCGAAGACGGATCTGGCGCCGATCACGCTGGCGGTGAAGTCACCGCAGTACCTGGTGGCGGGACCCGCGGCGGATTTCTCCACCGCCAAGGAGTTCATCGCCAAGGCCAAGGCGAGTCCGGGCAAATATTCCTATGCCTCAGTGGCCATGGGCAGTGCTTCCCATCTGACGATGGAAATGCTCAAGGCGGCGGCGCGTATCAATGTCACGCACATCCCCTATCGGGGTGCCACTCCCGCCGTGACGGACCTGCTTGCAGGCAATGTGCATGTCGCATTCATGGTGCCCGGAAATGTCCAGCAATTCGTGGCCACCGGGCGGCTGAAGCTGCTGGCAACAACGGGAGAAAAGCGGTTCCGGAGCTCTCCCGAAATTCCCACGCTCATGGAACTCGGCTATAGAGATCTCGAAGCCACCAGCTGGGTTGGATTGCTCGCTCCGGCGGGAACGCCCAAGCCGATCATTGACCGCTACCACGCCGAGCTCGTCAAGATTCTGAATTCCCCGGAGATCACTGCGCGGCTTCAAGACATGGAGTTCGAGGTTGTCGCTAGCACGCCGGCCCAGTTCGCGACCTGGATTGCATCCGAGTCCAAGAAATGGGGCGCTGTCGTCAAGTCGACCGGAGCCAAGGCCGAATGAGCGAGGTGATTGCCCCAGTTCGGCCGGACGCCTGCTTTCCCTTCGAGCGCGGAGTCAAAGTTTTGCGCTCGACTTTTTTTCCTCCCCATACCTTTTCACTTCACGCGATATACACATGACCGCCAAACCGCAATCCACCGGGGGCCAAGCATTGGTCGATGGCCTGATCAAGCACGGCATCAAGGATCTCTTTCTGATTCCAGGCATTCAGCTCGACTGGGCCGTTGACGCATTGCGCCAGCGAAGCGAGGAAATCCGTCTGTTCATTCCGCGACACGAGCAAACGACTACCTACATGGCAGACGGCTACTACCGCGTGACCGGCAAGGTCGGTGCCGCCATGGTGGTGCCAGGCCCCGGAGCGCTCAATGCCGGCGCGGGGTTGGCGACGGCCTATGCGTCTAACTCGAAGGTCCTTTTCGTGACCGGTCAAATTCATTCCAGCGGCATTGGCAAGGGCTGCGGTTTGCTGCACGAGATCAAGGACCAGTCTGGCTTCGTTCGAGGGCTGACCAAATGGAATCACATGGTCACCGCGCCTTCCGATATCCGCGTCTCTCTGGACAACGCATTTCGCGAACTTGATCGCGGTCGCCCGCGTCCGGTTGGCCTGGAAATTCCGCATGACTATCTCAGTGCGTCGGCCAGCATCGATCCAAGAGCCGCAGATGCCGCACAACCGTCAACCACGCTGAGCCCGGAAGATCTGATTCAGATTCAAGGCGCGGCCAAACTGTTGGACGGAGCACGCTTCCCAGTGATCTATGTAGGTGGCGGCGTGATCGCAAGTGGGGCTCACGCCGAACTGCAGCGCCTTGCAGAACGGATCGGTGCACCAGTTGTCATGAGCGACAACGGAAGGGGCGCCCTTGACGACAACCATCCGCTGGCGATGAACGCGCTGGCAGGACGCGCGGTGTTCGAGCATGCTGATGTGGTGCTCGTCGTCGGCAGCCGGTTCGTGGACGTGCTCACTCCCACAGCTTCGTGGCCCGCCGGAAAGGTGCGGTACATCCACATCAATATCGATGAAGCGGACTTGGGTGCACCGAGGACGCCCGAGGTCTCTCTTGTGGCCGATGCGCTGCCGGCCTTGCGCGAACTCGCAGAACGAGTCAAAGCGAATGTCCGCTTGTCCAATGAAAGCGCAGAGTCGGTCAAGGTCTGGGCGCAGGGTCAGATCGACTTGGTCGAGCCGCAAGCATCCTATGTGCGAGCAATCCGCAGAGCGATGCCGCACGATGGTGTTTTCGTCAACGAGCTGACTCAGGTCGGCTATCTGGCCCGAATCGCATTCCCCGTGCATGCACCGCGCACCTACATCGGACCAGGGTATCAGGGCACATTGGGCTACGGTTTTCCCGTTGCGTTGGGCGCAGCGGTCGGTGCAGCAGGCCGCAGGGTCGTCTCCATCACTGGCGATGGAGGCTTCGGTTGGAACATGCAGGAGCTGGCGACTGCGCAACGCTATCGGCTTCCCATTACGTTGATCGTTTTCAACGACGGTCACTATGGCAATGTCCGCGCCATCCAAAAGCGGGAGTTCGGCGCGGAAGTCGGTGTTGACCTGACCAATCCAGATTTCGAATTGCTGGCGCGCGCTTTCGGTGTCGCGTTCCAGGCGGTTGGCTCGCCGTCGCAGTTGGAGGCGGCAGTGCGCGAAGCGAATGCACATCCTGGGCCTGTACTGATCGAAGCGAAGGTGGGCGTGATGCCGAGCCCGTGGCACCTCCTGCGGCTTCAACCCATGAAGGGAATGAGCGGTCCGGCGGCACCAGCCAATCCGCTGGGCGAGGCTGCACGATGAGATCCTATGACAGCTTCTATGCCGATGGCGCTTTCGTTAGATCCGGCGGTGGCGCTGCAATGCCCGTGGCGGACCCTTCGACCGGGCGTGTCATTGGCGAAGTTGTCCCCTGCTCGCCGGAGGACGTCGATCAAGCTGTCAGAAGTGCTTCCGCTGGTTTTCAACTGTGGTCCCGGTCTTCGCAGGAAGAACGCAGCGAAGCCCTGACTCGTCTGCATGCAGAGCTTCACAAGCGTGTCGATCAGGCGGTCTCGGCGCTGGCCCTTGAAATGGGATGTCCTGTCTGGCTGGGCCAGCTCATGCAGCTTCCGATGGCCTTGAAGGGCCTGGAGTTCGCGAGAGACGGTATCGAGCAGATCATCTGGACCGAGCAGATCGGCAATGGGAAGGTTGAAAGGGTACCGGCTGGAATCGTTGCCGCAATCACGCCCTGGAACTTTCCGCTGCATCAGATCGTCGCCAAGGTCGCACCGGCGATTGCTGCCGGGTGTTCGGTCGTCTTGAAGCCGAGCGAGGTGTCCCCGGGGGCCGCGCAGGTGTTCATGGAGGCAGTCCACTCTGCCGGCATTCCTCCCGGCGTGGTGAACCTGGTTTGGGGCGGTCCCGACGTTGGCGAAAGGCTCGTTCGGCATGCCGATGTTCACCACATCAGCTTCACCGGGTCCACAGCCGTCGGCCGCCGCATCATGATCGCGGCGGCGGAAGATCTGAAACCAGTCACGCTCGAGTTGGGCGGAAAGTCTGCTGCGGTCCTTCTCGATGATGCGGATCTGGACGCGGCTCTGGCCGCCGTGGTTCGCTTGAGCATGGCCAACTCCGGGCAAGCGTGCGTGAGCCAATCGCGCCTCATTGCACCGCGCGGACTGCTCGGTCAGATTGAAGAACGCCTTGAAGCCGCATTGACGCAGTGGCCGATCGGAAATCCGCTGGATATGCGGACACGTTTGGGGCCCGTGGCGAGCCGCGGTCAGCAGGAGCGCGTACTGAGCATGATCGCTCATGCACGTGAGCAGGGTGCTCGTCTTGTCTTAGGTGGGGACAAGATGCCGGAACACCTCGCTCGGGGCTGCTATGTCTTGCCAACCGTTTTCTCGGATGTCCGGTCCGACATGGAGATTGCTCAGGAGGAAGTCTTTGGCCCCGTCCTCTCGGTGATTTCCTATGACTCGGAGGGGGAGGCTGTGGCGTTGGCCAATTCGACCCGTTACGGACTGTCTGGCGCGGTGTGGTCAGCAGACCCTCTCCGAGCCCTCGCGGTTGCCCGAGATATGAAGACTGGCCAGGTAGTGATCAATGGTGCGGCGCAAAACCTTGCGACGCCGTTTGGCGGATGGGGATGGTCTGGTTTCGGACGAGAAAACGGCCGATTCGGGATCGAGGATCTCTTACGGTACCGCTCCCTGCACGGAGCTTGATTCAGGCTCTTGGTGCCATGCACAGGTAAAAAATGCTTAGAAGAAATTTCCTCGCAGCCACCGCGGCTTGCTTGCTCGCTCCCGCTGTGCATGCCGCTCAGAGCTATCCGCAGCGGCCAGTCAAGATGATCGTCCCCTTCGCCGCTGGCGGAGGGACCGACATCGTGGCCAGACTCGTGGCGGCGGAGATGGGGGCCGCGTTGGGGCAGCCCGTGATCGTCGACAACCGTGCGGGCGCCGGGGGAAGTCTGGGTTCCGATGTCGTTGCCAAGTCACCTACGGATGGATACACCATCCTGATGGCGACCGTATCTACGCACGCGATCAATCCGGCTCTTTATGCGAAGCTGCCCTATGACCCGATACGAAGCTTTGCACCCATCTCCTTGATCGCGCGTGTAGGTGGAGTAGTCGTAGTTCAGGCCTCTTCGCCGTACAAGTCCTTGCGGCAACTTGCCGATGCAATGCGAAAGGATCCTGGCAAGTTGACTTTCGGTAGCCAAGGCGTTGGCGGGGTAAGCCATCTCATGGGAGAAATGTTCAACACCCAGGCACACGTGCAATCTACGCATGTCCCGTACAAAGGGGCCGCGCCTGCACTGCAAGATCTGCTGGCGGGAAACATCGACATCGTCTACGACACTGTGCCCGCGCTGCTACCCCATATCCAGTCGGGGAAGTTGCGCGCCCTGGCAGTCACCACGCCGCAGCGGCTCACCAATCTTCCGGAAACCCTCACTTCTTCCGAGGCTGGATTCCCTGAGTTTCTTGTCGCGACGTGGAACGCGTTGCTGGCGCCTGCCAACACGCCGCCGGCCGTTGTGGACCGGCTCAATGGCGCCGCCTTGCTCGCGCTGAAGAATCCGGCAATACGCAGGCGAATGGATGAACTGAGCGCGGAGGCGGTAGGTTCAAGTCCCGCCGAGCTGGCGCGCTTCATGAAAGATGAAGTGAAGCGCTGGGCTCCCGTGGTGCGCGCTTCTGGCGCCCGGGTCGAATAGGGCTGGCATTTCGACCTGCCTACGCCCAGAGGAAAGACCGGACCGATCAGAGCGCGTCTTGCGGCGATACCTTGTGCCAGCAGTCAAGCGAGAAGGATCTTTCGGTACTACCGTCTTTCGACGGCACCGGCAAAAGATTTTCTCCTCTCTATCGAGCACTGGAGGCGGCAGCACTTCAAGATAACTGCCCCGGCTAGGCTGCAGTCACCGCCGGCTTGCCCAGTTCAGCCTTGCATGCTTCGATGAGCAGTTGCGTGTCTTCCATCGTGCCAATGCTGATCCGAATCCACTCGCCGAGGCCGTACGAACTTACGGGACGAACGATCAGGCCACGCTGTTCGAGGCGATGAGCCCAGTTCGCTCCATCCGCCACCTTTACAAGAAAAAAATTCGTGTGCGAATTGATGACCGTCAGCCCCAATGCCGTCAAGCCTTCTTGCATGGCCGCCTTGGAGCGAGCATTCGTCTCCACCGTTCGAGTGAGGAAATCCTGATCATCAAGCGCTGCGATCGCTGCTCGCTGAGCCGCTTCGGAGACGGTGAATGGTGCCCTCACTCGGCGCAGCATTGCAGCGAGACCGGGGTGTGCGATGCCGTACCCGATCCTCAGCCCTGCAAGACCGTACGCCTTGGAGAAGGTCCGGGTGACCAGGACGTTTGGCAACGTGGTCGCCAGCCGGATCGAGTCCAGCCGCCGATCTGCTGGCATGTATTCGTAGTAAGCCTCGTCGAGCAGTACCACGACATGGGACGGAACCGAACGGATGAATGACTCAAGCTCCATCGGATCCACGCAGGTCCCGGTCGGATTTCCAGGATTGGCTATATAGATCAGCGTCGGGTCTTGTGCCAGCGTCTGCCGCAGGCCGGAGAGGTCGACGTGAAAATCCGGCGAAGCCACTTGCAAAGGGGTTGCTCCTACGCGCTGAGCCGCGTTCACGTAGGCTTGAAAGGAATATTGAGAAAAGGAGGTTCGCCTGCCGATCGAAAGCAAGGTCGAAACCGAGGTGCCGATGATGCTCTCGGAGCCCGCACCAACGACGACCGTCTCGCGGTCCACGCCGTGGAACTGAGCGATAGCCGACACCATATCTGCGCAATCGTTGTCTGGGTACAGCGACAGATTGATCTGGGCTTGGGCGAGAGCTTCCATGGCCTTGGGGCTGGCGCCAAGTGGGTTCTCATTGGAAGCAAGCTTGACGATTCGCGCACCCGGCAGAAGCCGCGCGACTTCGCTGATGGGTTTGCCCGGAATGTAGGGCTTGATGGCGGCGATGTGATCGGGGTAGGAAACAGGAGAGGTCATTCAACGAATATGCTTGAGGTGACGCAGGATTGCCATCGCTTGCAGCACTTCGTGATTGCCTATGGTTATCGCTTCGGACTACTATTGCAGAACGATGACTTTGCAGCAGTTAAGAGATCTCCTCGCCGTTGTTGCGTATGGCGGATATCGCGCAGCGGCCAGAGCGTTGGATGTCTCGCAGGCAGGTCTTACGAAGAGCCTTGCCAATCTCGAAGCTGAGTACTCTGTCACCTTCTTGCAGCGCACTGCCAAGGGAGTTCTGTTGACTCCCGTGGGGGAGGAGTTTGTTGTCCAAGCCAGAGCCATTCTGCAAGAGGCAGAGAGAGCCGAGGAATGGCTGCAGAACGTCAATCGGCCGGCAACAGGTCAGATCCGATTGGGGGTTTCCATCGATCCCTCGCTGCGTTTGGCGCCGGCGGTCCTCAAGGATTTTCGACTGGCGTTTCCGAGCACGACAATTCACATCACTCAACGTTCGACGTCGGAACTGCTTGCAGGCATCCGGGACAACAGACTGGATCTTGCGGTCACCCGACTACCGGAGTCATTCGAATCCGGTGATCTGACCATCCACTTTCTCTATGAAGGCCGGGCTGCCATCGCTGCGCGCAAGGGGCATCCCCTCGGTGCGGCCCGCTCAGTGCGAGATCTTGCGGCGAGCGAGTGGATCGTCGTCGGAAACCCTAGTATGGCGGGACAGCATGACGAAAGCGTCCAAGAATTGTTCCTCCGGCATCAGCTTGGTAGCCCGCGATTCGCGGCAGTTTCGGATTCGCTGTTCGGCGCCATCTCGATGCTTCTCGAATCGGATTGCGTGGCCCGTCTGCCGTCCGTGCTGCTTCAACACCCGCTAGCCATCGGGAACTTGTCCGAGATCAGAATCAAGGAGCAGGTGGATCTGGCCTATCAAGTTGGAATCGTCTTCAAGGCGGGGCGGCGCCTTGGCCGCGAAGCCACTCAGTTGGTGTCCATGCTCAAGTCGTTCTCGCGGCTTGCTCGCGCGCTGGAGACGCGCCGCACGTGAAGTATGACGCCGGCTTGCCGGCATCGCCTCGATGATCAATCGGGTGTGAAGCCCGAGGCCTTCACAACAGGCTCCCACTGCTGCAGTTCTGCCACTTGGAGCTTCGTGAACTCCTGCGAGGGAAGATAGCTCGGCTCCAGCATGAGCTTGTTCAGTCTGGCTTTGAAATCCTTTTCCTGGATGACCTTGGCGATCGCTGCATCGATGCGCGCAACGGTTTCCTTCGGTGTGCGTGCGGGAACGAATGCGCCGAACCAGCCCTCCACGGGTGCCACCTTCAGTCCCTGTTCAGCCAGCGTGGGAATCTCCGGTGCCAGCGCGTAGCGATGAGGACTGAAGATGCCCAGGATACGAATCTTTCCTCCTCGCTGGTGCTCGATCTGATCGACCAATGTATCCACGCCCACCGGAATGTGACCGCCGATGAGGTCTGTGACCAGCGGCGCGCCACCTTTGAAGGCCACATGAGTCCAGTCGACACCCGCTTCCTTGCCGAGCGCGATCGCTGCAAAGTGGGCCATACCTCCGGCTCCGGATGTGCCATAGGATGCCACGGAGGGGTTGGCCTTCATGGCCCTCAGCAGGTCAGGGACGGACTTTGCCGGGGAGTTCGTGGGTACTGCAACACCAAAAGGATAGGACGCGAGACGTGAAACGGGAGTGAAGTCCCGCGTGACGCTGTAGTCGATCTTCCCTGCATAAGTGAGCGACTGGATCGTTGTCAGTGCATTCGGTGCGATAAGAATCACACTGCCGTCGGCGGTGTCTCGCTTTAGTTGCGAGGCTGCAATCCGCCCACCTGCGCCTGGCCGATTGTCGACGACCACGGACGTCTTGAGTTCATCGGAAAGGGGCTGCGCCAGCAGACGGGCCATCGTGTCGACACTCCCTCCCGGCGGATAGGGAACTACGAGCTTGATGAGTGCTGGCGTTTGTGCAGTTGCCGGCATAGCGGCCGCGGCGCTGAGCGAGAGAAAAAGGACCACTACACGGCGCGAAAAATTAATCATGGGATCTACTCCACCGGAACAAAGGAACTCGCATGGTCACTCGTGGCCCTTTGGTTGATCAATGCAAGCAAGTGGCATCGTGATCACTCAAGGCAATCGCATGGATGAGGGCAAACGTATGAGTGCGTCACAGTGGAAGTTTGAAACTTTGGTTGGATTGCACTGACCTGGCGCATCCTGAAGTCCGAGTCCTATTGGCAGAAGTTCCGAGAGCAATTTCGCACCTTATGTACGCAGCCTGATGCACCACATTGCTGCAGCACACGACCGTCAGCTTCAACTTAAGAAAAATTGATAATGGTTATCCCTTGATGCTGAGGCGCAACACTTTGTTTTCCGCAATCTGTGCACTGGGTGACACCGCCGCGCCCATAGAGGGGAGGTAGGCGGCCCTGCTTCGCGAGGCGACGGCGACTCGACGAGAATGATCAAAACTGTGGCTGCCGATGTTTTGTGCGTGCAGCATGACCTGCCCCCTGTAGACGTGCCAATGTTGAGCTAGCGAGTCCAGGATTGTGGCGACTACTTAATCTCCGGTGATTGCCTTGCATCGCCAGCGCGCTGGCGATGCAAGGCAGCGAAGCTGGCCGTCGGGATGTTTTGTGGCGGGCGCTCCAGTCCACACCAATATCTCGACATCCCGTACGCAGTTCGATCAGCCCAACTCAACTTCGCGCAATGCAAACCTGCTCGCAGTCTTGGATCGATCCCGAAACGGGCATCGCCCTCCGACCGGTCGACTGCAAGCGATGTGTTGCGAGATTGCAGCAGTTTGGTTTAACCCATCACGGAAAGGCGTACGCGGCTTTCGCCGATCTTGTGGCCGTTAGATTAGTTCTGTTCCGAGCAGGTGATAAGCCATCAACGAGATCGACAGCGGCTCCTAAACCGGGGAACAACTCGGGGAACAAATTCTTGAAATTAAAGATTGGCTCCAGTATCGATGGGCCTTTCAGATGATCATTCAGTAGACCCCAGCTCGGTCTCCCTCACCGACGCAGGCCGGTTGCTGCAGGCGCGATGTGCGCCCTTGATGGAGATGATCGAGCAGACCACGAGCGAACTGCAGGCACGCGGCTCGCACCCCAGCGGTCGCCTGTTGATCACCGCGCCCCACGGAATGGTCCAGACGGCGTTTCCGCGCCTGCTGGGAGACTTCCTCACTTGCTATCCCGACGTGCAATTCGACCTGAAACTGAGCAACCGCATGATCGATCTTGTCGACGAGGGAGTAGACATCGCCTTGCGGTTCGGGCGGATCGGCGACGAGAACCTGATCGTGCGGCGCCTGCGCCGGATGGGGCTCACACTTTGCGCCGCGCCGCGCTACTGGGCGCGGCGCGGCATCCCGCTAGAGCCCGATGACATGCGAAAGCACGACGTCCTCGCATACTCCGTCACGCCAGGGCCTCCACAGATCGCATTCGAAGTGGACGGCCAGCCGTACAACGTGCCCATCCGGGGACGCATGGACGCCAACGATGCGAGTGCGTTGATTGGCGCAGCACTGGCGGATATCGGCGCGGTGTGCGTTCCCGACCTGCTTGCGCAACCCTACGTGGACGGCGCTCACCTGGTCCCGGTTCTCCAGGATTTCATGCCCAGCGACATCTGGCTCTATGCAGCCTACACACAGCGCCGCCAGAATAGCGCCGCGCTGCGTGCACTGCTCGCGATGCTGGAAGTTCGCATGCGCGACAGCGCTGCTTCCCTTCCGGTCTTGACAGGTGCTGCAATTGCACCTCTTGCATGGGGACAGACCCAAGCCTCATCGGTTCGAGTATCTTCCGCTGGTTTGCCAGCGAGATCGGGCGGCGCCACGTTGACGAGTCAATCCACTGATGTCAGGCTGCGAGCTGATGTAAGGGGACCACTTTTCCGACGCGCCGGCTGTCGAGATAGTTCGCCCACCATTCCATCAACTTGACTCGCTCAGGCAAGCGGCTTCCGCGATCGTACGCAGCACGTACTTGGTCTCGTTCCGCGTGCGCAAGCTGACGTTCGATGGCATCCGCGTTCCAGCCGGCTTCGTTGGCTACCGTCGAGAAAAGCGCCCGAAAGCCGTGTGCGGTTGCCAAGTACTTGTAGCCCATCCGAGCCATCGCGCTATTGAACGTGTTCTCGCTGAGAGGCTTCGACGGATAGAAGGGGCTCGGAAATACGAGGTCTCGATGGCCGCTCATTGGTTTCATGGACTCGACGACAGCAATGGCTTGAGCTGAAAGCGGGACCACGTGCTCTGTTCGCATCTTCATGCGTTCAGCGGGAATGCGCCATAACTTGGCCGCCAAGTCGAATTCAGTCCAACAGGCACTCCGAATTTCGCCTGGTCGTGCGGCGGTGAGCATCAATAGTCTTAGGGCATGAACGGTGTGCGGGTCGCCTTGATAGGCGTCCAGCTTGGAGAGAAATTCAGGCAGATCAGCAGGTCCCAGCGCGGCTCGATGCTGAACGCGCCTTGGCTTCAGAATTTCGGAAGGGACAAGGTCCCCCATCGGGTTACGATCAATGTGCTGGTGTGTGGTGGCATAGCGGTAGATCGCCTTGATGCGTTGCAGAACTCGCATTGCGATTTCTCCGGCGCCGCGCGCTTCGATCTTCTTAACTACTTCCATGACCTGCCGTGTGGTGATTTCTGCGATGGGCGTGCTGCCAAGTGCAGGAAAGACATCTGCCTCCAGTGAGGCTCGGGTACGCGCCAATGTGTTGGCCTCCCAGCGTCCCGCCTGATGAGAAAGCCATTCCTCGGCGACCGCCTGAAGTGTGCTAGTTGTTTCTTGGAGGACCTTCTGCTTGGCGGCCTTCTTGATAGCTCCAGGATCCTCGCCCCTACTCAGGGCCTGCTTGGCCGCGAAACGCTTTTCGCGTGCTTCTTTGATTCCCACGACCGGATACACACCAAAGGCAAGCAGTTTCTCTTTGCCACTGAATCGGTACTTCATACGCCAGTAGCGTCTGCCGTGGGGCGTGACTTGCAAATACAAGCCTTCGCCATCGGCGTAGCGACCGGGCTGGGTGAGATTGCGGACTTTGACGTCGGATAACGGCATGATGCAGAACGTTCTGGGGTCGGGGTACTTTTGGGGGTATGTGCCAAAATCGAACTCAAGAATAACAAGGATTTGTGCGGGTTCAGGACACAGGTTTGGTTCCTGGCGGCGACCACATACCAGACCGGAAGCTCCCAAAAGCTTCCGGTTTTTCTTTTTCCCACCCATGACGGAGTTGACTGATCTGGACGAGGCCAGCCTGGCAGCGCATGCCGCCGAATGGCGGCGGCGCGCGTTGCGCGGCGAGAAAAAGGCGCGCGGCATCGCACATGCCCTCGAAACCGAAATGCGGCGCCGCTCGGGCGACACCATCGCGCCGCAGAACACCGACGACCTCGACACCCGCCCGCTGGCGTTGCGGCAGGCGCCGCGGCCATGGTGGAAGTTCTGGTGAGCCTGCGCTCCGGCCCCCGAAGCGCCGCTACGCCATCGTGAAATGCGAGGGCGGGCGCCCCAGCGTCTTGCGGAACATCGTCGAGAACGCGCCCGGGCTGTAGTAGCCCATGTCCAGCGCCACCACCGTCACCGGCTCTCCCGCCGCGAGCCGTGACAGCGCCACCAGCACGCAGGCGCGCTGACGCCACTTGCCGAAAGCCATGCCCGTCTCGAGGCCGAAGCGGCGGTTGAAGGTGCGTTCGCTGACGTTCAACTGCGCCGCCCATGTCGACGGCGCCACGTGGATGCCGGGCCGCCTGAGAAATTCCACGCAGAGCCCCGCCAGCGCCGGGTCGCGCGGCAGCGGCACATGCAGCAGCGGCAAGGCCTCGGCGCGCGCCAGCTCGTGCAGCACGAGGCGCATCAGCACACCATCGCGGCCTTGTCTGTCGTATTCGGGCGGCACCTCGATCGCTTCCATCAGCAGCTGGCGCAGCAGCGGCGACACGTTCAGCACCTCGCACTGGTCGCCCTTGCGCGGCACGTCGCGCGGCTCGATGTAGAGGCTGCGCGTGCTCACCCCGAGCATGCGCACCCGGTGCGGCTTGCCGGCCGGGATCCACACGCCGCGCTGCGGCGGCACGACCCAGGCGCCGTCATCGGTGCCGACCTCCATCACCCCGGTCGCCCCGTAAAGAAACTGCGCGCGCCGGTGGCTGTGCGTGTGCAGCATCGTGCCCGGCGGGTAGTCGGTGCCTATGGCCAACACCGCGCGGGCGATGGCATCCACGGAGTCGAGCGGAACATTGCGCATAGGGTCGGCAAAAAAAGCGGGTTGGCCGGAACGCGAACATTATTGGCCCACATGCGCAAGCGCGCCAAGCCGCGCCGACCTATCGTGACGGTCTTGTCCTCAATGCCCAGGAGCGTTTCGTGTCGATCCATCTCATGCTTGCCGGCTTCGGTTGCCTGGCAGGCGCCACCACCGTGCTGTTCGGCTTTGGCGGCGGCTTCGTCGTCGTTCCCTTGCTTTACCGTGCGCTGATCGCGAAACACGGCGCGGGCAGCGCCACCGGCCAGTCCGCCATGCACATCGCCGTGGCCACTTCGACCTGCGTGATGATCGTCAGCGCCATGCTCGCCACGCGGCGGCACCAGCGCGCCGGCACGCTCGACTGGGCGCAGGTGCGTCCGCTGCTGCGACCCATCGGCGCAGGCGCCGTGGTGGGAGCTGCGGCGGCCGTTGCGGCCGATGGCGAGTTCGTGCGCTGGGCCTTCATCGCGTACCTCGGCGCGACCATCCTCGATTGCGTGTTCCGCCCCGGTTTTCTCAAGCACACCGCATCCGCCGCGGCACGCCCGCTGTCGGGCCGGGTCGCGAGCTTCGGCAGCTTCGTCATCGGGCTGATCGCCGCGTTCCTCGGCGTGGGCGGCAGCGTCATGACCGTGCCGCTGATGCGCCGCCGGGGCGCCGCCATGACGCATGCCACCGCCATGGCCAACCCGTTGTCGCTGCCTGTTGCGCTGGCCGGCACCGCGACCTACATGGGGCTCGCATGGAACTCGGCCTCGTCGCTGGAAGGGTGGCACATCGGCTACGTGGACGTGCCCGCGTTCGCCGCGCTGGTGGCGGGTTCGCTGGTCGGCGTGCGCATGGCCGCGCCGCTGATCGGCCGCATTCCGGACCGCATCCACACCTGGGTGTACCTGGGCCTGCTGGTGGCGGTGCTGGCGGGCATGGTGCTGCGCTGAGCGTGCATGTCAGCCGAAGCCGATGCTTCGCGCCAAAGCCTTGCAGCGGCCCGCCGAGCCATGACACCATGGCCGCATGCCATACCAACTCCATTACTGGCCCACCATCCAGGGCCGCGGTGAATTCGTGCGGCTCGCGCTCGAGGCGGCCGGCGCCGACTACGTCGACGTGGCGCGGCTGCCCGAGTCGAAAGGCGGTGGAGAGTCCGCGCTGGGCCGCCGCCTCGGCGATGCAGGCAATGCGCGCCCCGCGTTCGCGCCGCCCTTCCTCGTCGACGGGGACATCGTGGTCGGCCAGACCGCCGCGATCCTGCTGTACCTCGGGCCACGGCTGGGCCTGTCGGGCGTGGGCGAGTCCGACGGGCTGTGGACGCACCAGCTGCAGCTCACCATCGCCGATGCGGTGGCGGAGGCGCACGACACGCACCATCCCATATCGACCGGCGCCTACTACGAAGACCAGCGCGACGCCGCCATGCAGCGCGCGAAGGCCTTTCGCGAAGAGCGCATCCCGAAGTTCCTCGACTGGTTCGAAGAGGTGCTGCAGCGCAATCCGGCGGGCAGCCTGCACCTGGTCGGCGACACGCTGACCTACGCGGACCTGTCGCTGTTCCAGCTGGTGGATGGCCTGCGCTATGCATTCCCCAAGGCCACGGCGCGCGCGCTGGCTGCAACGCCGGCGGTCGAGAAGCTGCATGGCAACGTCAAGCGCCGCCAGCGGGTGCACGACTACCTGCAGAGCCCGCGGCGCATTGCGTTCAATGAAGACGGGATCTTCAGGCGCTATGCGGAGCTGGACGGCTGACGGCGCCTGAACCTTCAGGCCACGATTGCAGCCGCATCGTTCCACGACGGCAGCAGCACCAGTCCTGCGACTGTCACCGGCTTGCTCTGCGGGCCGAAGAGATACCGTTTCGGCACGATGCCCTCCAGATGGCGCAGCACGTCGGTGCGGTCGTCGATGAAGTGCGTGATGCGCAGGTCGCGGCAGTGATCGGCCTTTTGCGGCCTTTGAAGGCAGAAGCGCAGGTTGGCGGGTGCGATGCCGGTGCGTTCGAAAAAGCGGTGGTGCTGCAGCCACGCACGGCTCTTTGCCTGAACGCTGGGGCCGCACTTCGAGACCAGCCAGACGCGGCCGTCGAACCTTTCGACCAGCGGCGCGACGGCGTCGAACATGCCTTCGTACGGCGGCGTCGCCAGTGCGTCTTGCAGCGAGCCGCCGATGAACGAGGTGTCCGCGCCGCCAGCGCCTTCGGCGGCGATGAGCACCCGGCCGATGTCGATGCCGAGCCTGGGGAGACAAGTGGTGTTTTGCATTTCTGATTCCCTTTGTGTTTGAAGCAGGCGAATCGTAGAAATGAAGCCAATCATCAGGAACTACTGATATTGGATGTACTATCCATAAAATGGATAGATGGATGTTCCTCGCACCAATCTCGACGCCCTTCAGTCTTTCGCAGTGTTCGCGGACACGCTGAACTTCAGCGAGTCGGCGCGCCTGCTTCACATCAGCCAGCCGGCCCTGCATGCGAAAGTGCGCAAATTGGCCGAACAGCTTGATGCAAGGCTGTACATGCGGATCGGTGGCGCGCTAGAGCTCACCAGCGCGGGTGAGCAGGTCGCACGGCATGCGCGGGAGCTGCTCGCGCTCAACCAACGCTTCGTCAAAGGCCTTGCAGCCGGGCGAGACCAGCCGGTCGTCACGCTGGCTGCGGGCGAGGGGGCTTATCTCTATCTGCTGGGCAAGGCTCTGTCGCAGTTCTCGGGTCCTGGCGCCTCGCCGCACCTGCAATTGCTCACGCGCAACCGGGACGAAGCAATACAGGCGGTGCGGGCCGGACAGGCGCAACTCGGCATTGCGCCCCTGGGCACTGCGCCTGAAGACCTGGCGGCGGTGCGCCTCACGGTCGTGGGCCAGGTGCTGGTCGTACCGCGCGCGCATGCCCTGGCTTCACGCAAATCGGTGCGCCTGCGCGACTTGAAGGACGCTCAACTGATCGTGCCACCGGAAGGGCGGCCGCACCGCGAAATGCTGGGCCGGCTGCTTCAGGCGGAGTCGGTGCCGTGGCAGCCGTCGCTCGAAGCCAATGGCTGGGAACTGATGCTGCGTTTCGCTCAGCTGGGTTTCGGGCTTGCCGTGGTCAACGCCTGCTGCCGCATTCCAAAGGGTCTGGTGGCGATTCCGTTGCAGGGCTATCCGCCGCTCGAATATCACATGTTCCACGGTGCCGATCGCCCTCCGACACCGCACGCACAGAGGCTCATGGACGCGCTGCTGACGCATCGAGATCACTGGAAGGCCGCGCCATGACGCCCGAGAGCGCCAGCAAGTTCATCGCCTACGTGTTGCGTCACGCGCCGGAATCGGTCGGCCTGCGGCTCGATGCGGAAGGTTGGGCCGACATCGATGCGCTGGTGGCGGGCGCCGTAGCCGGAGGGCGCGACCTCGCGCGGGCGGACGTCGTGCAGGCGGTCGACTCGGGCACGAAGAAGCGCTATGAGCTGTCCGCCGACGGGCGCCGCATCCGCGCCCTGCAAGGCCATTCGACGCAGCAAGTCAGCCGTGGCTTCGAAGCGTTGGCACCGCCAGCATTGCTTTTTCATGGCACGGCCACTCGTTTTCTCGACGCGATCCGCGCGCATGGTCTCCTGCCGGGAGCCCGGCAGCATGTGCATCTGTCGGCCGATGAAGCCACCGCGGTGCAGGTTGGGCGCCGGCATGGCAAGGCGCATGTGCTCGTGGTTGACGCAGGCCGCATGCATGCGCTGGGCCACGCCTTTCATTGCGCCGAGAACGGTGTCTGGCTGACGGCGGCCGTGCCGCCGGAGTTTCTGTCGGGCTAGGCGTCTTCGGCCCCGTTGCGAATGCGCAGCGCCAGTTCATACAGGGTATTGCGCGGCGCACCGCTGATTTCCGCGGCCAGCTTCACCGCCGTCTTCACCGGCAGTTCCGCCAGCAACAGCCGCAGCACCCGTTCGCCCTCGGCACCGCCGTCGCCGCTCACCGCCACCGGATGCAGCACCAGCGCGAACTCGCCGCGCGTGCGGTCGCGGTCGGCGCCGAACCAGTCGGGCAGGGTGCTGGCCGCGACGGTCGCGATTTCCTCGAACTGCTTGGTCAGTTCGCGGCCCACGGTGATGCGGCGTTCGCCCAGCGTGGCGAGAGCGCGCGCCAGGCTCTCGATGCGGTGCGGCGCCTCCAGCAGCACCACGGCGCGGGGCTCCTGCGACAGCGCCTGCACCGCGGTGTCGCGCTCGCCGGCCTTGCTCGGCAGGAAGCCGGCGAACACGAAGGCGCTGCTGGCGTTGCCATCGCCGCCGTCGGCCACCAGGCCCGCCGCGCCGACCAGCGTGGTCACGCTGCTGGCACCGGGCAGCGGCAGCACGCGCTGGCCCGCCGCGCGCACGGCGGCGGCCAGCCGCGCGCCGGGGTCGCTCACGCCGGGCGTGCCGGCGTCGCTGACGTAGGCGATGCGCTCGCCCTGCGCGAGCCGCGCGACCACGGCCTGCGCGGCTTCGGCCTCGTTGTGCTGGTGCACCGCGAGCAGCCGTGCGCCGGGGCGGTCGATACCGTAGGCGCGCAGCAGGCTCTGGGTATGGCGCGTGTCCTCGCAGGCGATCGCGTCGACCAGCTGCAGCACATGCAGCGCGCGCAAGGTGATGTCGGCCAGGTTGCCGATCGGCGTGGCGACCACGTAGAGGGTGCCTTGCGGATAATGCTGCGCACCCGCGGCGTCGTGCGCGGCCGCGAGGGCGGCGCCGAAAGAAGCAGGGGCGAGTGAAGCCAAGAGGTTTCTCCGTCAGATCGAACAAGAAGATTGCAGGCAGGGAGCCATGAAGACCGACACCACAACGAAGCATCGCGGCGATGCGGCGGAAGACGCCGCGCTCGACCATCTGCAGGACGCCGGCCTGGTGCTGGTCGCGCGCAATTATCGGACGCCCGGGCGCGGCGGCGGCGAGATCGACCTGATCATGCGCGATCCGCGCGACCACACGCTGGTCTTCGTCGAGGTCCGCCAGCGCAGCAGCGGCACGCACGGCGGCGCGGGCGGCAGCATCACCGGCCTGAAGCAGCGGCGCATCGTGTTCGCGGCGCGGCACTACCTGAACCAGCTGCGCACGCTGCCGCCGTGCCGCTTCGACGTGGTGCTGGTCGAGGAGAAAATCACCTGGTTGCAGGCGGCCTTCGATGCCGGCTGATGCCTCTTTCGCGGGAACTGAAGCCCTCTTGAAGGCTCCACAACTCACACGTCTTGTTTCACAGCCCCCAGTTATCATCCCGCCTCATGCTCGAGCAACGGATTCAGCAGCACTTCATCGATAGTGCCGACCTCAAATACCAGACCGGACCGGTCCTCAGCAAACCCATCTCTCAGGCAATGCAGGCCATCCTGGCCTGCGTGACCAGCGGCGGCAAGGTGCTCGCCTGCGGTGCCGGCGTGTCGGGGCTGCTGGCGGCCCAGTTCGCCGCGCAGTTCGTGGGTCGCTTCGAACGCGAGCGGCCCGAGCTCGGCGCCATCGCGCTGCCCGGCGACACCACCGACCCCAATGCCGACAGCGCCAACGCCATCGACGCCGACCGCTTCGCCCGCCAGGTGCGCGCGCTCGGCCAGGCCGGCGACGTGCTGCTCGCGCTGAGCGCCAGCGGCCAATCGGCCGCAGTGCTCGCGGCCGTGACGGCCGCGCACGAGCGCGACATGACCGTGGTCGCGCTGCTGGGCAATGCCGCCTCGGGCGCACCTTCGGCGCCGGGCGCCGGCAGCAGCGGCACCGGCGGCGCCATCGGCCGCGCGCTGCGCGAAACCGACGTCCAGATCAGCGTGCCGCACGAGCGTGCGGCGCGCATCCACGAAGTCCATCTGCTCGCGCTGCATTGCCTGTGCGACGGCGTGGATGCCCAGTTACTCGGAGAACAGGAAGTTTCCCCATGAACCTCGCAACCATGAAGACGACACCGGCCCGACGTTTCGCCATCGCGCTCACCCTGGGGGGCGCGCTGGTCGCGGGCCTTTCCGCCTGCGTGCCGCTGGTGGTGGGCGGCGCCGCGGTAGTGGGCGTGGGCATGGTGGCGACCGACCGCCGCAGCTCGGGCGCCCAGCTCGACGACCAGGGCATCGAGCTGCGCGCCGCTGCCCGGGTGCGCGACATCGCCAACGACCAGATGTACGTGAGCGTCACCAGCTACAACCGCCAGGTGCTGCTGACCGGCGCCGTCGGCAGCGACGCCGACCGCCGACGCGTCGAGGACGAGGTGAGCCGCATCGTCAATGTGCGCTCGGTGGTCAACGAACTGACCGTGGGCAGCTCGAGCACCTTCCAGGACCGCTCGAACGACCTGTACATCACCGGCAAGGTGAAGGCCTCGCTGCTCGACGCCAAGGACATCTTCGCCAACTCGTTCAAGGTGGTGACGGAGCGTGGCGTGGTCTACCTGATGGGCATCGCCACCCGCCGCGAAACCGACCGCGCCACCGAAATCACGCGTGGCGTGACGGGCGTGGTGAAGGTGGTGCGCGTGGTCGAGGTCGTCTCCGAAGCCGACCTGGCCGCCAGCCAGGCGGCGAACCAGGCCGCGGCGCAGCGCGGCGGCCAGGGCCCCGCGCCGGTGACGTCGGCTACGCCGTCGGCGCCTTCGTCGACGGTGGTGCCGGCTTCTTCTTCATCGTCGCGCGTGCCGCTGCCGCCGATGGAGCCGCTGCCGGCCAGCGGCGCGACGACAGCGCCGGTTCGCTGAAAGAAAGCGCCCGAATTGAAAAAGCCCGCTCAGCGGGCTTTTCTTATTTGAGGCGGGTGATGAGGCTGGAAGTGTCCCAGCGCCGCCCGCCAGCCTGCTGCACGTCGGCATAGAACTGGTCGACCAGCGCCGTCACCGGCACGCGCGCGCCGTTGCGCTTGGCTTCGTCGAGCACCAGGCCCAGGTCCTTGCGCATCCAGTCGACCGCGAAGCCGTAGTCGAACTTGCCCTCGATCATGGTCTTGCCGCGGTTTTCCATCTGCCAGCTCTGGGCCGCGCCCTTGCTGATGACGCCCAGCACGGCTTCCATGTCGAGCCCGGCGCGCTGGCCGAAGGCGATGGCTTCGGACAGGCCCTGCACCAGCCCCGCGATGGCGATCTGGTTCACCATCTTCGCGAGCTGGCCGGCACCGCTTTCGCCCAGCAGCGTGACCGCGCGAGAGAACGCCATGGCCACCGGCTTGATGCGCTCGAACACGGCCGCGTCGCCGCCGCACATGACGGTGAGCGCGCCGTTCTGCGCACCGGCCTGGCCGCCCGAGACGGGGGCGTCGATGAAATGCAGGCCCAGCGCCTGTGCCGCCTTCGCCAGCTCGCGCGCCACGTCGGCCGAGGCGGTCGTGTGGTCGACGAATGCCGCGCCCTTCTTCATGCCGGCGAAGGCGCCGTCGTCGCCCAGCACCACCGAGCGCAGGTCGTCGTCGTTGCCGACGCAGCAGAACACGATGTCGGCGCCCGCGGCGGCCTCGCGCGGGGTCGGTGCATGGCGGCCCGGTGCGCCGAATTCGGCGACCCAGGCCTGGGCCTTGGCGGGCGTGCGGTTGTAGACCGTGACGCTGTGGCCTGCCTTGGCCAGGTGGCCGGCCATGGGGCCGCCCATGACGCCGAGGCCCAGGAAGGCGACGGTCTGCGCGGGGACGGATTCGTAGGTGCGGGGGTTGATGCTGCTCATGGGGCGACAGCTTAAAGCCATTCCGCGACCGGTGCGATGGCCCAAACCTGTACGTGAACGTACAGGTTTGGGTAGAATGGAACCATCATGACCACGCCGAACCCCGCCAGGACCATCACCGTGCGCGACGCCGCGGCCCGGCTCGAGGTCACGCCGCGCACGCTCAAGTACTACGAAGAGCTGGGCATCGTGGTGCCGGATCGCAGCGAAGGCGGCTACCGCCTCTACGAGCAGGCCGACCTCGACAAGCTCGCGCGCGTGCTGCGCATGCGTTCGCTGGGCTTCTCGCTCACGGCCATCACCACGATGCTGCAGCAGCCGATGGAAGCGCCGGCCGAAGGCGGCCGTCCGCGCCTGTCGAACGCATCGCTCAAGACCTTGCGCGAAACCTTGACCGGGCAGCTCTCGACGCTCGATGCGCGCGTGGCCCAGGTGCGCCGCGAACTCAAGGAAGCCGCGGCGCTGCAGGCGCAACTGCGGCGCGACCTCGACTACGTGGAGCGCCGCCTTGCCGGCGAGCCGGTGGAAGAGGCGCTGGAGCAGCGCCGCAAGGAGCGGCCGGCGCCATGAGCTCCCCGGCCCTGGCGCGACCTTCGCTCGGCAATGCCGCGATCGCGCTGCTGCCCTGGGCCATCGGCCTCGTCACGGCCATCGACTACTTCGACAACGCGCTGTTCGCCTTCTTCGCGAGCTACATCGCCGGCGGCGTCAACGCCTCGCCCGACGAACTGGTGTGGGCCTCCAGCGCCTATGCGCTGGGCGCGGTGCTGGGCATCCTGCACCAGCATGCGTGGGTCGAGCGGCTGGGCTACCGGCGCTACCTCGCGGTCTGCATGTTCGCCTTCGCGCTGGGCGGCGTGGGCGCCGCGCTCTGCGACAGCTCGATGCAGCTCACGGCCGCGCGCGCGGTGCAGGGCTACTTCGTCGGGCCGATGCTCGGCGCCTGCCGCATCCTGATCCAGATCGGCATCGCGCCCGCGCGGCGCGGCCAGGCGCTGAAGGCCTTCATGGTGCTGATCGTGTTCGGCGGCGCGCTGGCGCCCATTGCCGGCGCCTTTCTGGTCACCAACTTCGACTGGCGCTGGCTGTTCGCCAGCACCGCGCCGGTTGCGGTGCTGATCGGCCTGCTGGTGCTCTGGACGCTGCCCGACATCGGCGACGTCGCGCCGCACGAACGCACCGAGCCGCACTACATCGCCTACGTCGTGTTCGCGCTGGCGCAGGCCGCGTTGCAGGTGGTGCTCACGCGCTCGCACTTCGAGCTGTTCACAGGCTCGCCCGCGCTGATCGGACTCACGCTCGCCGGCGTCGCGGGGCTCGCATGGTTCGGCTGGCAGCAGTGGCGGCACCCTGCGCCGCTGGTGCGGCTGCATGCGCTGCGCAATGCGTCGTTCCGCGTGGGGCTCGCGCTCTACGTCGTCTATTACTACCTCTCGACGGGTTTCAGCTACCTGCTGCCGCGCCTGATGGAAGGCGGGCTCGGCTTCACGGTGGGCAATACAGGCTACTTCACCGGCGCCGCCTCGCTCGCGACCGGGCTGCTGGTGTTCGTCTACCTGCGCTATTCGGCGCGGCTCACGCGCAAGAAGTGGCTCATCGTCGCGGGCTTCGGCATCGCGGCGCTGGCGGCGTGGTGGCTGTCGCGGGTCACGCCGCAGGCGGGGCGAGAGGCCCTGCTGGCCCCGCTGCTGCTGCGCGGCCTGCTGATGCTGTTCGTGGTGCTGCCCGTGGCCAACCTCACCTTCAGGCCCTTCGCGGCGGAAGAATTCGCGCACGGCTACCGGCTCAAGAACCTCGTGCGCCAGCTGGCGATTTCATTCGCCACATCGAGCGTGATCGCGCTGCAGCAGCACCGCCTGGCGCTGCACGAAGTGCGCCTGAGCGAGTCGGCCAACCCCGCGAACGCCGCCTTCATGCAGGCGCTGGAGTCGCTGACCCACGGTTTCGCCGCGGCCGGCCATGCGGCGGGCGAGGCCCATGCAATGGCGCTGGGCACGCTCTGGCGAACGCTCGAACAGCAGGCCACCTTCATGGCCTCGCTCGACGGCTTCACCGCGATGGCGGTCATTGCGCTGGCGGCGGGCGCGTTCGCCGCGTGGCAGAAGACGATCGACTGATTCGGCGGGCGCCGCCGGGCCGCTCCCAAGGCGGCCCGCGCCTCCCCCATGGGGGGTGGAGTTACACGCAGCGAAGCGAAGTGAAAAGCCGGGGGGCTGCTGTTTCAGACGATCGCGAAATGCTCCGTGCCGGCGGCCAGGTCGGTGCTGCGCGCGCGCTGGCTGTTGAGCTTGATCTGCAGACGCAGGTCGTTGGCGGAGTCGGCGTTGCGGATCGCGTCCTCGAAGGTGATCGAGTGGCTCTCGAACAGGTCGAACAGCGCCTGGTCGAAGGTCTGCATGCCCAGGTTGCGGCTCTTCTTCATGATCTCCTTGATCTCGCCCACCTCGCCCTTGAAGATCAGGTCGGAAATCAGCGGCGTGTTCAGCAGCACCTCGACCGCCGCCACGCGGCCCAGGCCGTCCTCGGTGGGCACCAGCCGCTGCGACACCAGCGAACGCAGGTTCAGCGACAGGTCCATCAGCAATTGCGCGCGGCGCTCCTCGGGGAAGAAATTGATGATGCGGTCGAGCGCCTGGTTGGCGCTGTTGGCGTGCAGCGTCGCCATGCAAAGGTGGCCGGTCTCGGCGAAGGCCACCGCGTGTTCCATGGTCTCGCGGTCGCGGATTTCGCCCATCAGGATCACGTCGGGCGCCTGGCGCAGCGTGTTCTTCAGCGCGGCTTCCCAGCTGTCGGTGTCGATGCCCACTTCGCGCTGCGTCACCACGCAGTTCTTGTGCGGGTGCACGAATTCCACCGGGTCCTCCACCGTCACGATGTGGCCGAACGAGTTCTCGTTGCGCCAGTCGATCATCGCGGCCAGCGTGGTCGATTTGCCCGAGCCCGTGGCACCCACCAGGATGCACAGGCCGCGCTTGCTCATCGTCACTTCCTTCAGCACCTGGGGCATGCCCAGGCTGTCGATGGTGGGTAGCTTGGCGGGAATGGTCCGCAGCACCATGCCGACCTTGCCCTGCTGCACGAACGCGTTCACGCGGAAGCGGCCGATGCCGGTGGGCGAGATCGCGAAGTTGCACTCCTTGGTGCGCTCGAACTCCGCCGTCTGGCGGTCGTTCATGATCGAGCGCGTGAGCGCCAGCGTGTGCTGCGCGCCCAGCGCCTGCTGCGACACCTTGGTCACCTTGCCGTCGACCTTGATGGCCGGCGGGAAGTCGGCGGTGATGAACAGGTCGCTGCCGGCGCGGCTCACCATGAGCTTGAGCAGGTCGTTGATGAACTGGCTGGCTTGATCGCGTTCCATGAGAGCGCTCCTTGATCTGTTTAGATTGAACCCGCTGGCGGCCGACCGCCGGGCCGCCCCAAGGCGGCCGCGCCTCCCCCCTGGGGGGTGGAGTTACACGCAGCGCAGCAAAGTGAAAAGCCGGGGGGCCTCATGACTAGCCGGGGAAATTCTCGGGGATCTTGGCCTTGCCGCGGGCTTCCGCAGCCGAGATGGTATTGCGCCGCACCAGATCCGTCAGGTTCTGGTCGAGCGTCTGCATGCCCTGGCCCTGGCCGGTCTGGATGGTGGAGTACATCTGCGCCACCTTGGCCTCGCGGATCAGGTTCCGGATGGCCGGCGTGCCCAGCATGATCTCGTGCGCCGCCACGCGGCCCTGGCCGTCCTTGGTCTTGCACAGCGTCTGCGAGATCACCGCCTGCAGCGACTCCGACAGCATCGCGCGGATCATTTCCTTTTCCTCTCCCGGGAACACGTCGATGATCCGGTCGATGGTCTTGGCGGCCGACGAGGTGTGCAGCGTGCCGAACACCAGGTGGCCCGTTTCGGCCGCGGTCATGGCCAGGCGAATGGTTTCCAGGTCGCGCAGCTCGCCCACCAGGATCGCGTCCGGGTCTTCGCGCAGTGCGGAGCGCAGCGCGTTCGAGAACGACAGCGTCATCGGTCCCACTTCGCGCTGGTTGATCAGGCACTTCTTCGACTCGTGCACGAACTCGATCGGGTCTTCCACCGTGAGGATGTGGCCGTACTCGTTTTCGTTGAGGTAGTTGACCATCGCCGCCAGCGTGGTCGACTTGCCCGAGCCCGTGGGGCCCGTCACCAGCACCAGCCCGCGCGGCTTGAGCGCCAGTTCACCGAAAATCTTGGGCGCGTTCAGCTGCTCCAGCGTCAGGATCTTCGAGGGAATGGTCCGGAACACCGCCGCCGCGCCGCGCGCCTGGTTGAAGGCGTTGACGCGGAAGCGCGCCAGGCCGTCGATCTCGAACGAGAAGTCGACCTCGAGGAACTCTTCGTAGTGCTTGCGGTGCGTGTCGCTCATGATGTCGTACACCATGGCATGCACGCCCTTGTGGTCGAGCGCGTCGACGTTGATGCGGCGCACGTCGCCGTTCACGCGGATCATGGGCGGCAGGCCCGCGGAAAGATGCAGGTCGGAGGCTTTGTTCTTGACGCTGAATGCCAGCAGTTGGGTGATGTCCACGGGGCTCCTCGAATCGAGTTCGGTGACGTTTTGATACGATTTTGGACGATTATGACGATGATTGGCGACGACCTCCAGCAAGTAAACAACCGGATCGCACAGGCGTGTGTAACGGCCGGCCGCGACCCGGCCGGGGTGCGCTTGCTGGCGGTGTCCAAGACCTTCGGGCCGGAGGCGGTGCGCGAGGCGCATGCGGCGGGCCAGTCGGCCTTCGGCGAGAACTACGTGCAGGAGGGGCTGGACAAGATCGAAGCATTGGCCGACCTGCGCGCCCAGCTCGAATGGCACTGCATCGGCCCCCTGCAGAGCAACAAGACACGGCCCGTGGCCGAGCATTTCGACTGGGTCCACAGCGTCGACCGGCTCAAGATTGCAGAGCGCCTGTCGGCCCAGCGGCCGGCGCACCTGCCGCCGCTGAATGTATGCCTTCAGGTTAATGTGGACGGCGGCGCCAACAAGTCCGGCGTTACGCCCGAAGAGGCACTGCCGCTGGCGCAGGCTGTGGCGGCCTTGCCACAGCTGCGGCTGCGCGGGCTCATGGCGATCCCCGAGCCGGCGCCGGACTTCGCTTCGCAGCGCGAACTGTTCCTGCGGGCGCATGGCATCTTCGAATCGATCCGCAACGCGGGCATCGCGCTCGACACGCTCTCGCTGGGCATGAGCGCCGACCTCGAAGCCGCCATCAGCGCGGGCAGCACGATGGTGCGCGTGGGCACGGCCATCTTCGGCGGCCGGGCGCGCAAGCCCGCCGGCCCCGCCTGAAAGCTCAGATCCCTAGCGGCAGACGTGCGCTGCTCTTGACCTCTTCCATCACCGCGTAGGTCCGCGTCTCGCGCACGCCGGGCAACTGCCACAGCACGGTGCCCGCGAACTCCCGGTAGGCGGCCATGTCGGCCATGCGGGTCTTGAGCAGGTAGTCGAAGCCGCCGGCGACCATGTGGCATTCCATGATCTCGTCGCGCACCTGCACGGCGGCCTTGAACTGGTCGAACACGTTGGGCGTGGTGCGGTCGAGCAGCACCTCGACGAACACGGTGAAGCCGCGCCCCAGCTTCTGCGGATCGAGCCGCGCCTCGTAGCCCTGGATGAAGCCGTCGCGCGTCAGGCGCTGCACCCGAGCCAGCACCGCGGTAGGGGACAGCGCCACCGCCTCGGCCAGCTTGAGGTTGGTGATGCGGCCATCCTCCTGAAGAATCTTCAGCAGGCGCAGATCGATGCGGTCCAGGTCGAGCATCGGAGGATTATCCGGCTCGCCCATCGATCACTTGAAGAAAATGCGGCCTGCGAGTGCCGGCCATAGGAGATAGAACCAAGGAAATGCCTTGGCCTACCCATTGCCTACCCTTGTCGCGAAAGCAGGGGCATTTTTTGCCGCCGCTCAGCGCAGCGCGGTGCCCGGTTGTGCCTGGGCCTGCGCCGCAGCCTTGCGGCTGCTGTAGTCCGCGGCGGCCTGGCGGTAGCCCGGCTGCGCTGCATCGGCGCCGGCTTCGCCGTTCTGCTTGGCCGCGAGCCCCGACTGCAGCCACAGCCGCGTGTCGGCCGCCACGGCGGCGCGCGTGTTCGTCGAGACCACGGCCGGCGCCTGCGCGATGGCGTCGGTGTAGCCCTGCGTCGGCGCGGCCTTCAGCCACTGCTGCGCGTCGGCGGCCACCGCGGCGCGGGTGGTGGACGACGCCATCGGCACCGGGCGCGGATCGCCTTCCGCATAGTTGCCGGCAAGGCTGGGCGCGGCGGCTGCGCCGAGCAGGGCCGCGACGGCGGTGGTGGCCAGCAGACGGGCGGTGGACGAGGGCTTCTTCATGCGTAACTCCTTGATGTGGTTGCTTGTGTGTTGATCGGTGGAGACAACTCTAAGAAGTGGATCCGCCGGATCGATAACCCGTCGATGACGGTTCTGTCATCTGCGCCGCTCACTCGCGCGAGGCGCCCTAACGTCTCTTGCATAACCGCCAGCGCGGCGCGCATAAGCCATGGCGCAACGCGCGGTGGAGGTCTATCGTTGCGGCCACCCGTTCAACCAAGGGATCTCTCATGAGCGAAAAACTCTCCTTCGTCAGCCCTACCGCCAACAGCCCGTGGGGCACCTATCTTTCGCAGGTCGACCGCGTCGTGCCGTATCTCGGCCCGCTGGCCCGCTGGGTCGAAACCTTGAAGCGCCCAAAGCGCGCGCTCATCGTCGACGTGCCCATCGAGATGGACGACGGCACCATCGCCCACTTCGAGGGCTACCGCGTGCAGCACAACATGAGCCGCGGCCCCGGCAAGGGCGGCGTGCGCTTCCACCCCGACGTCACGCTCGAGGAAGTGATGGCGCTGTCGGCCTGGATGACGATCAAGACCGCGGCCGTCAACCTGCCCTACGGCGGCGCCAAGGGCGGCATCCGCGTCGACCCCAAGAAGCTGTCGCTGCAGGAGCTGGAGAAGGTCACGCGCCGCTACACCAGCGAGATCGGCATCATCATCGGCCCGCACACCGACATCCCCGCGCCCGACGTCAACACCAACGCGCAGATCATGGCGTGGATGATGGACACCTACTCGATGAACGTCGGCGGCACCGCCACCGGCGTCGTCACCGGCAAGCCGCTGCACCTGGGCGGCTCGCTCGGCCGCGTGAAGGCCACCGGCCGCGGCGTGTTCGTCACCGGCCGTGAAGCAGCGCGGCGCCTGGGCATGGACCTGCGCGGCGCGCGCATCGCGGTGCAGGGCTTCGGCAACGTGGGCTCCGTCGCTGCCGAACTCTTCGCCGAAGCGGGCGCCAGGATCGTCGCGGTGCAGGACCATACCGGCACCATCGTCAACAGCAACGGGCTCGACCTGGCCAAGCTGATTCCAGTGGCCAACAAGGAAGGCGTGGTCGCCTTCAAGGCCGGCGGCGACATCGTGCCGAACGAAGACTTCTGGAACGTCGCCTGCGACATCCTGATCCCGGCCGCCCTCGAAGGCCAGATCACCGCCGAGCGCGCGCAGAAGACCACCGCCAAGCTGGTGCTCGAAGGCGCCAACGGCCCCACGGTGCCGACCGCCGACGACATCCTCGCCGAGCGCGGCGTGCTGGTGGTGCCCGACGTGATCTGCAACGCCGGCGGCGTGACCGTGAGCTACTTCGAATGGGTGCAGGACTTCTCGTCCTTCTTCTGGGACGAGGACGAGATCAACGTGCGCCTCGACCGCATCATGATGAACGCGCTCAACCAGATCTGGGACACCGCGGACAAACACAAGATCACGCTGCGCACCGCGACGTACGCGGTTGCTTGCGAGCGCATCCTGATGGCGCGCCAGGAACGCGGCCTGTATCCCTGATCTCCCTGATCGCAGGGCGCCGGTCCTTGTATGCTGCGGACCCATGAGCGGTCCGCCAATTCACCTCGATCCCGCGTTCGTCGCGTCGCCCGATGCCCTTCTCGAATGGCTCCGGTCCGCGGTGACGTGGGACGAGCGCATGCGCGCACGCCAGACCGCCAGCTTCGGCGTGCCCTACGATTATTCGCAGATCGCCTACGAGGCCGTGCCGATCCCCGCCCAGCTCGAAGCGCTGTGCGACCGGATCGAAGCCGCGCTCGGCTTTCGTCCCAACAACTGCCTGCTCAACCGCTATGCCGACGGCGCGTCGTCGATGGGATTTCATTCGGACGCGCTCGACGCACTGGCGCCCGGCACGGGCGTGGCCATCGTGTCCGTCGGCGCTACGCGGTCGATCGCGTATCGCAGCAAGTCCGACAGCAGCGCCCGATTCGACTACCCGCTGCCGCACGGATCGATGCTCTACATGTCGGCGGCCGTTCAGCAGGAATGGCTGCACGCGATTCCCAAGGCCGATGGCGCGGGGGAGCGTATCAGCCTGACGTTCCGCGAGATTCTGAAATAGCGCCGCGGGACGCTACCCTCCGGCAATGACTACCCATTCCGCGCAGATCCTTCCTCCCCTCCCGCTCGACAGCGCCGCCCGCCTGCAAGCCCTGCTGGCCGGCGGCCGGCGCAAGCTCCTGGGCCTGGTCGGCGCGCCCGGCGCGGGCAAGTCCACGCTCGCTGCGGCGCTGCTCGCGCTGGTGGGCGCCGACCGTGCGCAGGTCGTGCCCATGGACGGCTTCCACCTGGCCAACGTCGAGCTGCAGCGGCTCGGCCGCGCCGGCCGCAAGGGGGCGCCCGACACCTTCGACAGCGCCGGCTACGTCGCGCTGCTGCAGCGCCTGCGCGAGCAGCGGCCCGACGGCGACATCGTCTATGCGCCGGAATTCCGCCGCGAGATCGAGGAGCCGGTGGCCGGCGCCATCGCGGTGCTGCCGACGACGCAGCTCGTCATCACCGAAGGCAACTACCTGCTGCACGACGCGGGTCCGTGGGCCGGCGCGGCGGCGATGCTCGACGAGGTCTGGTACGTGGACATCGACGACGCGCTGCGCGAAGAGCGGCTGGTGCGGCGCCACCAGCAGTTCGGCCGCAGCCTCGAAGAGGCGCGCGCTTGGGTGGCCGGCACCGACGCGCCCAATGCGCGGCTGATCGCGGCCACGCGGGTGCGCGCGCACCACGTGCTGCCCTGGGGCTGAGTCCGCCAGGAAAACTTTCATGCCGGACAGGGAACGCCGGCGCGCCGCTGCGCTCGAAGCCTTGCCGGCAAATGCGCCGGTTAGCATTCGCCGCTCCATGCCGTCCATGCACCCCATGCACTTCCGTTCTCTTCGCGCACCGATCCTCTTGCTGGGTCTTTCGTCCGCACTCGTACTGGCCGGCTGCGGCGGTGTCGCCCAGCGCAAGGTCAACTACGAGCCCGAGGCCTTCGGCTCCACCACCACCCACACGCGCGACTACCAGGCCACCGAGGCCGAGACCTGCGAAGCCGCGCGCCGCGCGCTGCTGAGCCAGGGCTACATGATCACCGCGGCCAACGCCGACCTCGTGACCGGGCGCAAGAGCTTCCAGCCGGCGGCCGAGGTGCATGTGGAGGTCGAGTTCCGCGTGGTCTGCGCGCGCGAGAGCACGCGGGGCGGCGGCAAGGCCAGCAAGAACACCGTGGCCTTCGCGACGGCGCTGCAGGACCGCTACGGCATCAAGAAGGTCAACAACTCGGCCAGCCTCGGCGTGGGCGCGATCGGCTCGCTCTCGCTGCCGTTCTCGGGCAGCGACGACGCCATGGTCAAGGTCGCGAGCGAGACGCTGACCGACGAGCGCTTCTACGACCGCTTCTTCGCGCTGCTCGACCGCTTCCTCGACGGGCCGCAAGACGAGGCCGACGCGCCCCAGGAAGAAAAGCCCGAGAAACCGGCCGCGGCCCCGGTGCCCGCCGAAGGCCCCGCCACCACCTACCCCGTGAACTCGTCGCCGAACCGGGGCTGATGCCGGTCGCCAGATAATAAGATGAGTCTTACAATCCGGGCATGGCTTCGACCTCCCCGGATCCGGCGCAGTGCGCCACGCGTCTTCGCAACTCCGTCGCGCTGCTGTCGCGGCAACTGCGCAGCGGCAGCGCCACGCCCGACGGCCCGAGCGTGGCCAAGCTCAGCGTGCTCGGCCAGTTGCACCGCCACGGCCCCAGCACCTCGACCGCGCTGGCTGCGCTGGAGCGCGTCAAGCCGCAGTCGCTGACGCGGCTGCTGGCCGAGCTCGAAGCCGAAGACTGGATCGCGCGCGCGCCGCATGCCAGCGACGGGCGGCAGTCGGTGCTGTCGCTCACGCCCGAAGGCACGAAGCGGCTGAGGGCGATCATGCGGTCGCGCGAATCGGCGCTGGCCGAGGCGATCGGCGCCACGCTGGATGCGCAGCAACGCGCCGTGCTGCTGCAGGCCTGCGAACTGATCGACGGCCTCGGCGCCGCGCTGGCCGTCGATGCCGCCGGAGTGACGAAGCCATGAACGCGATGCCGGCGCTGCAGCACTTCGCCGGGCTCTGGCGCCACGGCCGCTGGCGTCCCGGCGTGCAGCTGGCCGGCGCGGTGGCGCTTGCCTGGATCGTGTCCGTCGCGCTGCGCCTGCCGGAGAGCTTCTGGGCCGTGATGAGCGTGCTGATCGTCATGCGGCCGAGCGCGGGCTCCACGCTCGATGCCGGCTGGGACCGGGTGCGCGGCACCGCGGCCGGCGCGCTCTGCGGCCTGGCGGGTGTCTACCTGCATCACCACGGCGCGCCCGTGCTGCCGGTCACGCTGGCGGTCGTCATGCTGCTGGCCTTTGCCGGCGCGGCGGTGCCGGGCCTGCGCAGCGCGCCCGTGGCGGCGCTGATCATCCTGTCGGCCGGCGGCATCCCCGGCCACTCGGCGTTGCAGGTGGCGCTGCTGCGCATGGCGCAGATCGGCATCGGCGTGGGCGTGGCGATGGCGGTCTCGACGGTGATGTCCGAATACCACGCGGGCGTGCGCTTCGACGAAGGCTGCGCCGCCTTGCTGCGCGGTATCGCCAGGCGCATGGCGGCCACGTCCCGGCCCACCGATGCCGAGAGGGAACGCATCGACACCGGCACGCGCGCAGCGCTGGGGCGGCTGGCCGTGCTGGCCGGCAGCGCCGACCTGGAGGCGCGATGGTGGCGACGCGGCACGGCTGCGGGCAATGCGCGCACCTACCGCGACAGGGCGCGGCTGGCGGCGCGCATCTTCCAGGATGCGGTCGTGCTGGACCGCGTGTTCCGGCTGGAGAAGGGCGACGAAGCGCCGGACTCGTTCCGGCATGACGCGGCGCGAGCGGCCGCCAGGGCCATTGCCGCAATGGCCGACGCACTCGAGGGCAAGGGCGCGCCGCCGGACACCGCGGAACAGCTCGAACGCTGCGCGCACGCGTCGCGCGGCACCCCGTCGAACGCGATGCTGGCCGCGCCGCTGAAACTGTTGCTCGACGACCTCCGGCTCTTCCGTCACACACTGCAACCCGCCCGCCATAGCCCGTCCGGCGCCGGCTGAGTCTTCGAATCACCCTAGAATCTTCCGGAAATCAATCGTTTCGGAGAGGGACGGGCATGGAAGACCAGACGCAGGACGCGCGCTACGCGCCGCCGCAATCCCATGTGGAAGACGTGCAGCAACCCGGCCAGCCGCAGCCGGGGCAGCTCGCGACGCGCGGCAAGCGCTTCCTGGCTGCCATGGTCGACGGTGGCATCGCGGTCGGCGCGCTGTGGCTGCTGTCGATGTTCACGCCCTACGACATCTGGAGCGACGACGGCCTCGGCCTCTGGACACCCCGCGTGACCGACACCGCCGTCGGCATCGTCCTCTACCTCGCATTGCACGGCTACCTGCTGGCCACGCGCGGCCAGACGATCGGCAAGGCGCTGTTCAAGATCCGCATCGCGCGGCCCGACGGCTCGAAGCCGTCGATCGGCCGCATCCTCGGCTTGCGCGAGAGCCCGCTGTTCCTGGCGAACATCGTGCCGATGCTCGGGCAGATCTTCGTGCTGATCGACAGCCTCCTCATCTTCCGTGAGTCACGCCGCTGCCTGCACGACCAGATCGCCGATACGGTCGTGCTGCAGGCCTGAGCGTTGGTGCGCCTCGACACCCTCTACACCGCCGAGACTCCGGAGGGCATCGCGCTCTCGCTGCGCCCGGCCGGGATGTTCGCGCGCGGGCTGGCTTACCTGATCGACTTCGCGATCCGGCTGGGCATCTTCGTCGGCATCTCGATCACGGTCGGCATGCTGGGCAAGATGGGCTTCGGCATCCTGCTGGTCGCCTACTTCTGCCTCGAGTGGTTCTATCCGGTGATCTTCGAGCTCACGCGCGCGGCGGCCACGCCAGGCAAGCGCGTGATGGGCCTGCGTGTGGTGATGGACTCCGGCCTGCCCGTGACGCCCGCCGCCTCGCTCACCCGCAACCTGCTGCGCGCGGCCGACTTCGTGCCTTCCTTTTACGGCGCTGGCATCGTGTCGATGCTGTGGCGGCGCGACAGCAAGCGGCTGGGCGACTTGGCCGCCGGCACGCTGGTGGTGTTCAGCGACCAGGTGAGCCTGCACGGCAGCGTGCCCGCCGCCGAGCCGCAGGCGCCCGCGCGGCCGCTGACCGCGCGCGAGCAGATGGCCGTCGTCTCGTGGGCTGGCCGCGCGACGCGCCTGACGCCCGAGCGTTTCGACGAACTCGCCCGCATCGCGCAGCCGGTGCTGGGCCCCGACACCTCCGCGGGCGGCGGTGCCTCCGCGTCGCAGCGCCTGCTGGGCGTGGCGCAGTGGGTGCTGGGCCGGCGCGGCGGCGGCGCAGCCCAAACCAGAGGAGGCACGACGCGATGACGCCGCTGGATTTCGAAGCCGCCTATGCGCCCCTGTGGGCCGAACTCGAAGCCGTCATCGGCGTGGCGGAGACCAAGCGCAAGTTCGACGGCGCGCGGCTCGCCACGCTGTACCGCCGCGTGTGCGAGCACCTCGCGCTGGCGCAGGCCAGGGCTTATCCGATCCACCTCACGCAGCGGCTCGAAAGCCTGACGCAGAGCGCACACCGGCTGATCTACCGGCAGCACGACTACGGCCTGGCGCGCTTCGCCCGTCTGGCGCTGGTCGACTTTCCCGAAGCCGTGCGGGCGCACCGCGTCTACCTGTGGGTGTCGGCGCTGATGTTCGTGCTGCCGCTGCTGGTGGCGGGCTGGGCCGCCTGGCGCGACCCCGGCTTCATCCTGCACCTGCTGGACGCCGACAACGTGCAGCAGTTCGACGCGATGTACAGCGACGACGCCGACGCCTTCGGCCGCACGCGCAGCGCCGGCGACGACTGGCAGATGTTCGGCTTCTACGTGATGCACAACATCGGCATCGGCTTCCGCTGCTTCGCGGCCGGCATCTTCGCGGGCGTGGGCAGCGCGGCGCTGGTGGTGTTCAACGGCATCCAGATCGGCGCGGTCGGCGGCTACCTGATCGGCGCGGGGCATGCGCAGAACTTTCTCTCCTTCGTCGTCACGCATTCGGCCTTCGAGCTCACGGCCATCGTGCTGGCCGGCGCGGCCGGGCTGCGGCTGGGCTATGCGTGGATCGCGCCCGGGCGCCACACGCGGCTCGAAGCCCTGCGGCTGGCCGCGCGCCATGCGGTGGTGATCGTCTACGGCGTCATCGGGCTGCTGCTGATCGCCGCCGCGGTCGAGGCCTTCTGGTCTTCGGCGCGCTGGATCGCGCCGGCCGTGAAGTACGGCGTGGGCGGCGCCTGCTGGGTGCTTGTACTGGCGTACCTGGGCTGGCAGGGCCGGCCGCGCGGCGGCGCGGAAGCGGCGCCGGAAAAGGAGCCCGGCCGTGCAGGTTGACGGCCTCGCCATCGCGCTGCGGCCACGCCCCATGGCCGAGGCCGCGGACCTGGGCGCGCAGCTCGTGCGCAGCCATGCACGCTCGGTCTGGCGCACCTTCCTGCCGGTGTACCTGGCCACGGTGCTGCTGGCCTTCTGCACCGTCGAGATCGCGGGCTGGCTGCCGAGCCTGCTGATCTTCTGGCTCAAGCCCTGGCTCGACCGCAGCCTGCTGTTCGTGCATTCGCGCGCGGTGTTCGGCCAGGAGACGCGCTGGGCTGACCTGTGGCAGAACCGCCGCGCCGTATGGGGCGGGCAACTGCTGCGCACGCTGGTGTGGCGGCGGCTGTCGCCCTGGCGCTCGTTCACCCAGGCGATCGACCAGCTCGAAGGCCAGCGCGGCGGCGCACGCAGCAAGCGGCGCGCGCAGTTGCTGCGCGGGCGGCGCGGCGCGGCCACGGGCATGCAGCTGGTGTATGCGAACGTGGAGATGGCGCTCGACATCTGCCTGCTGTCGCTGCTGTTCTGGTTCGCGCCGGAAGGCAGCGCGCGCGAATTGTTCGGCTGGCTCACGCAGTCGGACGCGCCGCTGCAGAGCCTGCTGGCCGCGGGCGCCTACGCCATCGTCGTCGGCGTGCTGGAGCCGTTCTACGTGGGCGCCGGTTTTGCGATGTACCTCAACCGCCGGGTCGAGCTGGAAGCCTGGGACATCGAACAGGAGTTCCGCCGTGGCTTCCGCTGACGTCCGCCGATGGCTGTTCGCTGCCGTGCTGGCCGTGTGCTGCGCGGCGGGCACGGCCTCGGCCGCGACCGATACCGCCCCGACGCGGGAGCAGGTCAGGGCGGCCGCCGACAAGGTGCGCGCCGACCCCAACATGCCCGGCGTCAAGACCGAGAAGAAGCTGCGCTTCAAGGAGCGCGACGACGACGAGGAAGAAGAGCCCGAGAAGAAGACCGACAGCCTCGACTGGCTGCGCGACTTCGTGAGGGCCGTGGCCGAAGGCGCGCGCTGGCTCATCTGGGGGCTGGCCGCGCTGGCGCTGGCCTGGCTGGCGATCCGCATCCACCGCTGGGCGCGGGTGCGTGCCGGCGGCGCGCGGCCCGGCAAGGCGCCGCTGCCCAGCCATGTGGGCAGCCTCGACATCCGGCCCGAGAGCCTGCCCGACGACGTCGGCAATGCCGCCGCGGCGCTCTGGCAGCGCGGCCAGCACCGGCCGGCGCTGTCGCTGCTGTATCGCGGCGCGCTGTCGCGGCTCGTGCATGCGCACGGCGTGCCGGTGCGCGCGGCGAGCACCGAGGGCGAGTGCGTGGCCCTTGCCGCCGGCCGGCTGCAGCCGCAGGCACAGGCCTTCTTCGTGCGGCTGGTGGATGCCTGGCAACTGGCGGCGTACGGCGGGCGCCTGCCTTCCACCGCGCAGGTGCTGGCTCTCTGCGGCGAGTTCGACCTGCACCTGCCGGCAGTCGCCGCGCCCGTGCCCGGCTTCGCGCAGGAGGCCGCCGCATGAAGGCCTGGGCGGTCCGCATCGTCGCGGTGCTCGTGCTGGTGCTGGCCGGCGGCTGGCTGGTTTCCGCCACCGAATGGGCGGAAACCGAAGTGCCGACGCCCGCGAGCGAGGAGGTCAGGAAGAACTCCTTCTATGCCGTGCAGTCGCTGCTGCGCCACCTCGGCGCCGAGGTGGTCAGGCGCGAGAACCTGGACGAGCTGCCGCCCGCGCAGGCGCGGCTGGTGCTCGCCTCCAGCTACTGGGACATGTTCCCCGAGCGCGGGCAGCGCCTGCGCCGCTGGGTGGAGCAGGGCGGCCATCTCGTGATGCCGGGCCACCTCGCGAGCGGGGACATGCTGGAGAGCTGGATTCCGCTGGTCCGAGAAAAAACCGTGCGGCCGGACGAGTCCGACGAACCCGTCGCGCCGAAGAAGAAAAAGTCCCGCTCGCAGCGCGACGAACAACGCACCAAGGATGCCGACTGCCGCATGCTGGCCGAGCCCGACACCGTGCCCGCGAGCTTTGCGGGCGGGCGGGGCTTTCGCATCTGCACCTGGGCCGAGCCCGTGCAGTTCAGTCCCTCCGACAAGCGGCAGCCGCCGCTGTGGATGGCGCGCGGCGCACGCGGCGCCGAGGCGATCCGCGTGCGCGTCGGCCAGGGCACCGTCACCTTGCTGCCCTCCGGCGTGTGGCACAACCAGAACCTGCTGCGCGGCGACAACGCGCTGTTCGCCGTGGCCGCGCTGCAGCTGCGCGCCGGCTCGCAGGTCTGGTTCGTCGCCGAGGAGGCGCGCGAGCCCTTCCTGCGTTGGCTCTGGCACAAGAGCTGGGTGGTCTGGGTCGTGGGCCTGCTGGCGCTGGCCGCCGCGCTCTGGCGCGCGGCCGTGCGCTTCGGCCCGCTCGCGCCTTCGGCCGGCACGCATCGGCGTTCCATGGCCGAGCAGGTGCGCGGCACCGCCGGCTTCCTGCACATGCACGGCGGCGACGCGCTGCATGCGGCGCAGCTGCGCGCACTGAACGAATCCGCCACCCGCCAGCTGCGCGGCTATGCCCACCGCGACGCGTCGGCACGCGCCGACGCCATCGCCAGGGCCACTGGTCTGGAAGCGGCCATGGTCGTGCGGGCGATGGCCGAGCGCGCCCGCAACCCCGGGGCCATGGCCCTCGACCTGGAAGTGCTGGAAACCGCACGCCGGCGGCTCGATGCCAACGGGCCGTTCGTGCCTTCGCCTCCTTCCGCTTCTTCTTCCCCCTCCACACCCTGAACCGAGAGACGACGCCCATGCAAGCCATCCAACCCGAAGAACTGACGCGCGCGGCCCAGTGGCTGCAGACGCTGCGCGCCGAGGTCGGCCAGGCCGTGGTCGGCCAGCTCGAGGCGGTCGACCAGACGCTGGTGGCGCTGGTCGCGTCGGGCCATGTGCTGATCGAAGGCGTGCCGGGCCTGGGCAAGACGCTGCTCGCGCGCGCGCTCGCGCAGGCCATGACGCTGCGCTATGCGCGCGTGCAGTTCACGCCCGACCTGATGCCCTCGGACATCACCGGCCACGCGGTGCTCGACATCGCCTCGCGCGGCGACGGCAGCCTCGGCACCCTGCGCGTGCACCAGGGGCCGGTGTTCACCAACCTGCTGCTGGCCGATGAAATCAACCGCGCGCCGGCCAAGACCCAGAGCGCGCTGCTCGAAGTCATGCAGGAGTACCAGGTCACGCTCGAAGGCACGGCCATGCCGCTGCCGCGTCCCTTCATGGTGATGGCGACGCAGAACCCGATCGACACCGAAGGCACCTACCCGCTGCCCGAAGCGCAGCTCGACCGCTTCCTGCTGAAGATCGACATCGGCTTTCCCAGCCACAGCGAAGAAAACGCCATCGTGCAGCTCACCACCAACCAGCGCGCCGGCAACCAGTTTCCGCTCGACGCGGTGCGCCCCTGCCTCGACGAGGCGCAGGTGCTCGAGCTGCAGCGGCTGGCCTGCCTGGTGCAGGCCGACGAGCGCGTGATCGACTACGCGGTGCGCATCGCGCGCGCCACGCGCGACTGGCCGGGTCTGTCTTCGGGCGCCGGGCCGCGCGGCACCATGGCGCTGGTGCGCGCCGCCCGCGCCGCCGCGCTGATGGCCGGGCGCGACTTCATCACGCCCGACGACGTGGCGCGCCAGGCGCTGCCCGCGCTGCGCCACCGCGTGATGATCTCGCCCGACGCGCAGCTCGAAGGCGTCAGCGTCGACGCGCTGCTGCGCGCCGCCCGCGACAGCGTCGAAGCCCCGAGGCTCTAGGCCAGCGGATGCGCATGGCTGTTCCGATCCCCGCGCGCGCGGCCGTGCTGGCGCTGGCCGGCCTGGCCGTGGCCGCCGCCGCGGCGCTGCTGCTGGGCGCGCCGCTGGGCTACGTGGCCGCGGTCGCGGGCGTGCTGCTCGCGCTGGGGCTCGTGCTCGCGGCGTTCGACCTGTTGCACAGCCTGAGGCTCTGGCGCGCCGCGCCGCTGCGCATCGAGCGCAGCCTGCCGGGCGCGTTCTCCCTCGGCGTGCCGACGGTGCTCACGCTCTCGCTGGTGAATGAAGGCGCGCAGCCTTGGCGGGTGGCGGTGTTCGACGAACTCGACGCGCACTTCAGCTTCGACGGGCTGCCGCAGTCCGTCACCGTGCCCGCGGGTTCGCGCGCCGTGCTGCGCTACACCGCCACGGCCACGCAGCGCGGCGTGGCGCAATTCGGCGCCACCCAGCTGCGCTGGCGCACCCGGCTCGGCTGCTTCGAGGTGCGGCAGACGCTGGGCGAGCCGCGCCGGCTGCGCGTGTATCCCAACTTCGCCGCGCTGGCGCGCTACGCATGGCTGTCGGGCGACCGGCGGCTCGCGCAGATCGGCATCAAGACCTATGCGCAGCGCGGGCTGGGCACCGACTTCCGCCAGCTCGCCGACTACAAGACCGGCGACTCGCTGCGCCACATCGACTGGAAGGCCACGCAGCGCCAGCGCCGCCCGATCGTGCGCGAGTTCCAGGACGACCGCGACCAGTGCGTGCTCTTTTTGCTCGACTGCGGCCGCCGCATGCGCGCGGACGAAGGCGCGCAGGCACAGAGGGCCAACAGCCACTTCGACGAGGCGCTCAACGCGCTGATGCTGCTGAGCTACGTGGCGCTCAAGGAGGGCGACGAGGTCGGCGCCATGACCTTCGGCTGCCCGCCCGAAGAGCGACGCGACTTCGCGCCGCGCAAGGGCACCGCCACGCTCAATGCGCTGATGAACCGGCTGCACGACATCCAGCCCGGCGCCACCCATTCCGACTACCTGCTGGCCGCGCAGGAGCTGCTGCTCACGCAGAAGCGGCGCGCGCTCGTCATCGTGCTGACCAACTTCCGCGACGAAGACGCCACCGAACTGCGCCCCGCCATCAAGCTGCTGCGCCGCAAGCACCTGGTGCTCGTTGCGAGCCTGCGCGAACGCGTGCTCGGGCGCATCGCCAGCCAGCCGCTGGCGCAGCCGCGCGACGCGGTCGACGTGGCGGCCGCGCACCTGTTCGACCAGTCTAGGCGCGACGCCTTCGCGCGCGTGGTCGGCAACGATCCGCTGTCGGTCGACGTCGAGCCGGCCGACCTGGCGGTGGCGTTGGTGAACCGCTATCACGCCGTCAAAAGGGCTGGCCTTTTGTAGCCATCCCTGTCCAAAATGTTTGCGCTCAGTCAATCGTTCAACTACCAACAGTCAGAGGAGAAGAAACACATGACGGATTTCACCAACGCCAATCCCAACCTCAACCCGAACCCCTATGCAGCGCCCCGCGCTGCCGTGGACGACGTCTACGACGACAACGCGAGCGTGCAACCCGTGAAGCTCTGGTCCGCCAAGGGCCGCATCGGGCGGGTGCGCTTCCTGGCGTACATGATGTATTCGTACCTGCTGTGCGTCGCGGGGGCCGGCGTGCTGGGCGGCATCATCGGCGCGG
Source organism: Variovorax sp. efr-133-TYG-130 (assembly GCF_030208835.1). NCBI lineage: Bacteria > Pseudomonadati > Pseudomonadota > Betaproteobacteria > Burkholderiales > Comamonadaceae > Variovorax > Variovorax sp. efr-133-TYG-130. Next base: position 113,073 of record NZ_JARVTD010000032.1, read on the forward strand.
CGGGCCTGGGCACGCCGACCGGCATCGGCATCGTGACCGTGCTGGCCCTGATTCCCTATTTCATCTTCTATGTGCTGGTGGCGATCCAGCGTACGCACGACATGGACTGGTCGGGCTGGATGCTGCTGCTGGGACTGATCCCCCTGGTCGGGCTGATCTGGGTCTTCAAGGGCGGCACCAAGGGTCGCAACCGCTTCGGCGCGCCGCCGCCGCCCAATGGCATCGGCGTCATCATCGGCGCGTGGCTGCTGCCCGTGGTCGCGCTGGTCGGCATCGTGCTGGCCATCGCGATGCCGGCCACCCGCTAACGCACCAGCGTCGACTTGCCGAACAGGCTCTCGATGAGTTCCACGGCCACCTCGGCCGTCTGGTTGCGCACGTCGAGGGCCGGGTTCAGCTCCACCACGTCGAGCGAGCAGAGCCGGCCGGTGTCCGAGATCATTTCCATGCACAGCTGCATCTCGCGGTAGGTCGGCCCGCCGCGCACCCCGGTGCCCACGCCGGGCGCGATGCCGGGGTCGAGGCAGTCGAGGTCGAAGCTCACGTGCAGGTGCGTGTCTTCGTCCACGTCCTGCAGCGCTTCCGTCATGGTGGTGCGCATGCCGTGTTCGTCGATGTGGCGCATGTCGAAAACGTTCAGGCCCAGCGTGCGGATGGCTTCCTTCTCGTCGCTGTCCACGCTGCGGATGCCGATGAAGCGGATGGCCTCGTGCGCCAGCGCCGCGCGCTCGCCGCTCCAGCCGGTGAGCACCGAAGGCCCGTGGCCCAGCAGGCACGACACCGGCATGCCGTGCAGGTTGCCGCTGGGGCTGGTGGTCTCGGTGTTGACGTCGGAGTGCGCGTCGAGCCACAGCACGCGCAGCTTCTTGCCGCGCCGGCGCGCATGCCACGCCACCGCGCTGATCGAGCCGATGGCCAGGCAGTGGTCGCCGCCCATCATGAGCGGCACGTGGCCCGCGCCCAGCGCGCTGTCGACGGCGGCGTAGACCGAGCGGTTCCACGTGACCACCTCGTCGAGATGGCGCAGCCCGTTGGCCGGCGGCGCCCATGGCGTGGCGGGGCCGGCGAGGTTGCCGCGGTCGATCACCGCGAAGCCCTGTTTCGCCAGCGCCTCGGGCAGGCCCGCCACGCGCAGCGCATCGGGCCCCATGCCGGCGCCGCGCACGCTGGCGCCGATGTCGGTGGGGGCGCCTATCAGTTCGAGGGTGGTGGTGTTGTTGGTCATGCCGGCTTCCCCAGGTGTTGCCACAGATATGCATAGCCCAGCGCATCCATGAACGCCGATTCCTTGTTGTCCGCAGCCGCGCTGTGGCCGCCTTCCATGTTCTCGTAGAAGCTGCTGTCGTAGCCCAGCGCCAGCATCTTCGCGTGCATCTTGCGCGCATGCACCGGCCCCACGCGGTCGTCGCGCGTCGACGTGGTGAAAAGCGCCGGCGGGTAGGCCTGGCCCGGCTTCGCGTTCTCGTAGGGCGAGAAGGTGCGGATGAACTCCCACTCGTCGGGCTGCTCCGGGTCGCCGTATTCCGCAATCCACGAGGCACCGGCCGACAGCTGCGTATAGCGCCGCATGTCGAGCAGCGCGACCTCGCTCACGATCGCGCCGTAGAGCTGCGGGTACAGCGTGAGCATGTTGCCCATCAGCAGCCCGCCGTTGCTGCCGCCCATCGCGCCCAGGTGGGCGGGCGAGGTGATCTTGCGCGCGATGAGGTCCTCGGACACCGCCGCGAAGTCTTCGCAGGTGCGCAGCCGGTTCTCCTGCAGCGCGTCCTGGTGCCAGCGCGGGCCGTACTCGCCGCCGCCGCGGATGTTGGCGATGACGTACACGCCGCCCCGGTCCAGCCATGCGCGGCCGATGCTGCCGCTGTAGCTGGGCTGCAATGAAATCTCGAAGCCGCCGTAGGCGTACTGCAGCGTGGGGTTCCTGCCGTTGGCCTGCAGGTCCTTGGCGGCGATCTCGAAGTAGGGCACGCGGGTGCCGTCCTTCGACTGCACGAAGTGCTGGCTCACGCGGTAGCGCGAGGCGTCGAAGAAGGCCGGGCTGTGCTTCAGCACCTGGGGCTCGCCCTGGCCGATGGTGCCGATGTAGAGCGTGGTCGGCTGCAGGAAGCCGCTCACCGTGAGGAAGTAGTCGTCATTCTCGTCCTCGTCGATGCCGCCGGCCGCGATGGTCGAGAGCGCGGGCGCGCCACCCAGGCTCTCGCGCTTCCACGGCCCCTTTCCATCGGTGGGCGGCGTGAGCACCTCGAGGCGGTTCACCACGTCGTGCATCACGTTGAGGATCAGGTGGTTGCGCGTCCACGAGTGGTCGTCCAGCGCGGTGGTGTCGTCGGGCTCGAACAGCACCGTCAGCTCGCGCCTGCCGGCCATGTAGTCGTCGAACTTCGCGGCCAGCAGCGAGCCTGATGCGTAGGTGCGGCCACCCACCGTCCAGTCCTCGCGCGGCTCGATCAGCATCCACTCGCGCGTGATGTCGGTGTTGGAGTCGTCGGGCACGTCGATCTTCACGAGCTGGCCGCCGGCGCCGCGCAGCCAGGTCTCGCTCTCGTAGAAGTCGATCTGCCGCGTGACGAAGTCGCGCTCGAAGCCGGGCGTGTTGTCGCGCCAGGCACTGACGGACATGTCCTCGTGCAGGCCCTCGTACACCGTCACGGCATCGGCCAGCGGCGTGCCGCGCCGCCATTCCTTCACGATGCGCGGGTAGCTGGAGCTGGTCATCGAGCCGGGGCCGAAGTCGGTGGCCACGTAGAGGTGGTCGATGTCTTTCCAGCCCACGTGGTTCTTGGCCTCGGGCAGCGAGAAGCCGCCTTCGACGAACTGCGCGGTTTCCAGGTCGAACTCGCGCACCACGTCGGCGTCGGCGCCGCCGCGAGACAGCGAGATCAGGCAGCGCCTGTAGTCGGGCTCCAGGCAGTCGGCACCGTGCCAGACCCAGTTCTCGCCGTCGGCCGCGGCCAGCGCGTCGAGGTCGAGCACGGTCTCCCAGGCGGGCTGCGTCTTGCGGTACTCGTCCAGCGTGGTGCGGCGCCAGAGGCCCTTCGGGTGGTCCTTGTCGCGCCAGAAGTTGTAGAAGCGCGCACCTATCTTGCGCACCATCGGAATGCGGTCGTCCGAGTCGAGCACCTCGAGGATGCCCTGCTGGAGCGCATCGAACGCGGGCGACCGCGCATAGGCCTGCACGGTGCGGGCGTTCTGCGCGCGGGCCCATTCGAGCGGCTTGTCGCCGTCGATGTCTTCGAGCCAGAGATGGTCGTCCTGGGCTTGCTGCGGGGGGAGGCTGGATGTCATGGCCTCAGTGTACGGAGGCTGCGTGAAACGGGCGACGCGAGCAGCGGTCGCCCTGCCCGCCGGCACATGGCACTTTTTCGCTACTTCGGGCAAACCCCTGCCTCCCGAGTGCCTTCCCCCGGTGGAAACACTGAATAACCAGCGGCCCCGGAACGCGGTGCCCGCGCTATCCTGCCAAGCGGCGCACGCCCCACCAAGGAGACACAACACATGAAACACCTGAGCGGACTTGATGCCACTTTCCTGCACCTGGAAACGCCGGAAATGCCGATGCACGTGGGCTCCCTGAACGTGCTCGACCTGCCCAAGGGCTACAAGGGCGACTTCTACGAAGACGCCAAGAACTTCATGGCCAGCCGCATCCACCTGGCCGACGTGTTCACGCGCAAGCTCGCGCTGATGCCCTTCGACATGACCAACCCCGTGTGGGTCGAGGACGACGACATCGACCTCGACTACCACGTGCGCCACATCACCCTGCCCAAGCCCGGAACCAACCGGCAGTTGCAGCAATACGTGGCGCGGCTGCATTCCACGCTCATCGACCGCAGCCGGCCGATGTGGGAGTTCTTCATCATCGACGGCCTCAAGAGCGGGCAGGTGGCGCTCTACACCAAGGTGCACCATGCGGGCATCGACGGGCAGGCGGGCGTGGAGGTGGGCAAGGCCATCTTCGACCTCGAGGCCACCGGCCGCGTGGTGAAGCCGCCGCGTTCGCGTCCGCGCAGCAGCGGCTACCAGCTGGGCATGGCCGAGCTTGCGACCGCGGCGCTGCGCAACACCGCGCAGCAGTACGTGAAGCTCTTCAAGATGGCGCCCGCCATCGCGCGCGCCATCGGCGGCCTGGCCAAGCCCGACGAGAAGGCGGCCGAGAAGAACGCGACCGCCGCGCCGAAGAAGTTCAACCTCTTCGCGCCGCGCACCTCGCTCAACGTGTCGATCACCAACCAGCGCACCTTCGCCGGGCGCACCATCTCGCTGGCCGAGACCAAGTACATCGCCAAGCACTTCGGCGTGTCGCTCAACGACGTGGTCATGGCCACGGTGGCCGGTGCGCTGCGCCACTACCTGGCCGACAACAACGAGCTGCCGGCCAAGCCGCTGGTGGCCGGCGTGCCGGTGAGCCTGCGCGAGGCCGGCGACCAGACGGCCAACAACCAGGCCAGCATGATCCTGGTGAGCCTGGCCACCGACATCACCGACCCGTTGCAGCGGCTGAAGGCGATCAACGCGTCGTCGACCTCGTCGAAGTCGACCATGAACCGCTTCAAGGCCGTGGTGCTCGACGACTTCCCGACCTTCGCCGCGCCCTGGCTGGTGTCCGGCATCGCGTCGATGGTGGGGCGCTCTGGCATCGTCAACCTGCTGCCCCCGGCGGCCAACGTGGCCATCTCCAACGTGGCCGGCGCGCCGTTCCCGATGTACTTTGCCGGCGCGCTCGTCACCTGCTACTACCCGGTGTCGATCGCCAGCCACGGCACGGCGCTGAACGTGACGGTGCAGAGCTACAACGGCCGCATGGACTACGGCCTGATCGCCTGCCGCCGCGCCGTGCCCGACATCACCGAGATCGGCGACTACCTGCTGGCCGAGCACAAGCTGCTGATGGAGCTGACGCAGAAGCACCCGGCCGCCGCGGGCGCCGCGCCCGCGCCGGTGCCGCCGAAGACGGTCGAGGCACCTGCCGACGAGGCGGCGGCCGCCGCGCCGGTTGCCGCGAAGAAGAAGCCGGTCGCGCGCAAGAAGGCGCCGGTGAAGGTCGCGGCGGCGGGGAAGGCGGTGAAGGCCGTGAAGGCGAAGGCGCCCGCCAAGGCTGCTCCCAAGGCGGTGGCGAGGAAGGCCAAGCCCGCCCCCAGGCCCACGGTCCCCAAGCCGCCGGCGCGCAAGGCCGCTCCGGCCAAGCGTTCCGGCGCTTCGCGGGCCGCGGCGGCATGAAAAGAAAATTGGGGCAGTTGGACTAGTTTTCCGACCGTTCTAGTTTTCCAGGCCTAGGCCTTGCGGAAGAAGATGGGTCCATCGCGAAAGACACCCCGTTTCCTTCGCGAACCTTTCAACTTCAAGGAAACCACACCATGTCCACGCAGACCACCATCGCTTCCGCAGCCGTCCACGTCGTCGGCCAGTACAACGACGCGGGCAAGACCCTGGTCGGCGCCTACCGCACCGGCGTGCATCGCCTGCTGAACGGCGCCGCTTCGCGCTACAGCGACTTCCTGGGCAGCCGCCAGATCCCGATGGTGAGCGAGAAGGTCAAGGCCAACCTGATCGGCGCGCAGGAGAAGGTCAACGGCTTCCTGGCCAACCGCCTGGACATCGACACCAGCCGCATCGTGAACGTGATGGACCGCGTGGCCGCGGGCACCACGACCGGCATCGAAACGGTCGCCGCCCGCGTGGCGCGCGTCGAATCGCCGGTGGCCACCTCGGTCATCAACACGCTGAGCGCCATCAACCAGCCGATCGCCACCGTCTCGGTGCAGATCGCCGACAAGATCGTCGCCGGCACCAGGCAGATCGAAGCCCGTGTGAGCGGCACCGAAGAAGCCGCCAAGCCGGTTCGCACGGTGAAGGCCAAGGCTGCCGTCGCCAAGAAGCCGGTTCGCCGCGCTGCTGCCCGCAAGGCGGCCTGACCCCCGGGGCGCCTCTCGGCGCCCTTTTCATTTTTCCGGCATCTGGAGCACCTGCATGGCGACCCGTCCTGACGAAACCGCAAACGCGAAGAAGAGGGCGGCGCCTGCCAAAAAGAGGGCGCCGGCCGTGAAGAAGAAAGCGTCCGCCGCCAGGAAGCCCGCGGCGCAGCCCGGCAAGGCCGAAGGCCTGCTGCGCGCCGGCCTCAAGGCGCTGGACAACGTGCGCAACGACGTCGCCAAGCGCCAGGCCAACGTGATCGAAGGCCTGCTCGGCATCGGGCAGGGCAAGGTGCCCGGCCTCGGCCTCGACGGCTTCGGCATCCGCAAGTTCGAGGACGTGTTCGATCAGCGCGTCGCCACCGCCCTGCAGCGCCTGGGCATGCCCGGCGCGGACGAAGTGCAGGCCCTGCGCGACGAGGTTGCGCAACTGCGCGAACGCGTGGCGCAGCTCGAAGGCACCGCCACCGCCGCCACCGCCACCGCCGCCCCGCGCGGGCGCGGCAAACGCTGAGCGGCCACAACGCAACGCCCCGGTTGTGGCCAGCTCCAACACCACGCGCGACCGCATCCTGCAGGCCAGCCTTGCGCTGTTCAACGCACAGGGCCTCGCGGCCGTGTCGACGCACAAGATCGCTGCGGAGCTGGGCATCAGCCCCGGCAACCTGCACTACCACTTCAAGGCCAAGCAGCTCATCGTCGAATGGCTGTTCCGGCGCTTCGAGCAGCGCATGGAAGCGCTGAACGGCTCGTCGGCCTCCATTGCCGCCATCGACGACCTGTGGCTGGCCCTGCACCTGCGCTTCGAGGCCATCGACGAGTACCGTTTCATCTACCGCGACATGGCCTTCCTGGCCGGCGAATACCCCGCGCTCGGCCAGCGCGCGCAGGCGCTGACAGCGCAGAACCTGCTGGCCGCGCAGGCGCTGTGCGAAGGGCTGGTGGCATCGGGCGTGATCGAGACCAGCGCCGAGCAGGCCCGCATCCTGGCGCTGCAGATGGTGTTCACCACCACCTGCTGGCTGTCGTTCGAGCGGCTCGTGCCGGGCCGCGACGCGCTGGCCCAGGCCGACCCCGGCCTCGCGGCCTTCTATACGCTCACGCTGGTTTCTCCGTATGTTTCGAGCGAATCGAGGGCTTACCTCGATTACCTGAGGGGCAAATACCTCGGATAAATGTCGTTGTTGTCCGACGGGGCATTGGCTGCTGCAGCCCCAACTTCGTCCTGAAGAAGATAAAAACCAGCAAGGATCCATCCACTATGTCCACCGCCACCCACGCCCGAGCCCACGACTCCATCGCGCCGCCGTCGCGCCTGCTGCTGCTTGCCGAAGCCCGCGCGCTGTGGGAAACCGGCGCGGGCATCGCGATGTGGCCGCTGCTGCAGCTCACGCCGCGCGGCGACGGCCATCCGGTGCTGGTGCTGCCGGGGCTGGTGGCGGGCGACGGTTCCACGCTGCTGCTGCGCCGCTACCTCTGCAGCCGCGGCTACGACGCCCACGGCTGGGGCCTGGGCCGCAACCTGGGTCCGCGCCAGGGCGTGGAAGACGGCATGGTCGAATTGCTCAAGACCCTGCACGAGAAGAGCGGCAAGAAGGTCAGCGTGATCGGCTGGAGCCTGGGCGGTGTGTACGCACGGCTGCTGGCTTCTTCCTATGCGCCGATGATCCGCAACGTCATCACGCTGGGCAGCCCGTTTTCGGGCAGCCCGCGCGCCACCAACGCATGGCGGGTGTACGAAGGCGTGAGCGGGCAGAGCTCGCACGACCCGCGCCGCATGAAGTTCGTGCAGCCCACGCCGCCGGTGCCGACGACCTCGATCTTCAGCCGCACCGACGGTGTGGTGGCATGGCGCTGCAGCATCGAGAAGACCGGGCCGCAGTCGGAGAACATCGAAGTGCTGGCCAGCCACCTGGGGCTGGGCGGGCATCCGGCGGTGCTCTATGCGGTGGCTGACCGGCTGGCGCAGCCCGAGGGGCAGTGGAAGCCGTTCAATCGCGGGTTGCTCGGGCCGCTGGTGTATCCGGATCCGGACCGCGACGCCTGACAAGACCTGGCTGGTGGCTGGCCGAGTGGATCGGCGCCGTCAATCGAATTGACTCGTTCGGGAACATCCGAACCCGTCTTCAAAATCCATCCGGTCCGAAGTGTGTCGCTGCCACTCGGCCCAGCGCGGCCGATGTCCGGGCTCTAAAGGTCTAGCTCGGCTCGGAGCTTGCTCCTGATACTTTCCATCATCGACTTGTAGTCCGGGTCCAAGATGAAGTCGATCTCCGACTCGGCTGCAGATTCGATCTCCCTCAGGACGTGCTCCTCTTCCGGGGCGAGCCCGAACCGGGCAATCTTGGTGCAGATCTCCATCAGGATGGCCATCTTGGCTTGCGACAGGGTGATGTTCACTTCCTTGTCGAAGTCGTACTTGTCGTTCGTCACAGGCTGCCTCTTGTTTGGACGTTGGTGATCTGGGCCGGATTGAGCCGCCATCCGGAAAGAAAGTTGTGCGAAGTATCTGTCATGACGTTCAAGCCCGTGGAGGGGTTGAGATAGTGGATGACAGGATCGCCACGATACGTTCCGCCGATCATCTGCGTGCCCGCACCCTGCACGTGTGCATCGAGGGCCGACTGATAGTTTGCGGCAGCATTCTTGCTCCAAGGATCGTTCACGCCGAAGTCTCTGGCATGTTTGTATTTGGCTTGTAGCTGCTTCTTGTCGTATTGAACCGTGGGCCGGGGCGGCGGTGCCGGGGGTGGAAGGCGTCGAACAACAGTGCCCTGCGCAGGGGGCTCTGGTGCTGGACCCTGCGTCGAAGACTTTCCTCCGACGGGCCGGCCGACTGGTTCGAGGGGAGCGCCGCGAGTGCTTTCCCCGGGTCTTGTCAGAGGCTCGGAACCACGCTTTCCGCCCCCAAGCCCCACGTGTGCAGCGGCCGCATCGAATGCGGCCGCGCCGACCTGATTGGCCGCTGCCACCTGCTCCTCGCTTCCTCCGAGAACACGTGTTGCTGCACCGGGCGCACCGAAGATCGGCCCCAGCAGGGCAATGCCCAGCGTATTGCCGAAGCGCAGGTTCTGCTCGCTCAGCCAGGCACTCTCGGCGCCGGACATGCTGTTCTCCCAGCGCGGCCCCGGCGTATAGACGTCCTGCTTCCGTGGCTTGCGGCATCTCCGGCCTGCCTAAAAAAATAGTGGCACCATGCACAGCCCGTCACCTGTCTATTCCCGCATAAAGCATGTCGGCTTCCTGGAGTCGATGCGCTCGATGCTCAAGCAGGTCGAGTCGTCACGCCGACCGGGGAGGGCATGGTGGAGACAGGGCTCGACCCACCGCGATGTATGAGCTGGCCATCGTCTCGGTCACCGAGGCGCTGGTTCGCATGTGCCGAGCCGCCATCGGTGTCAAGGCCGACGCCGGGCCGCACGGCCTCTCCGACAAGGTGATGGCGCTCGACGCCTGAACGCCGCCGGGCCCTCGGGACTCCTTCTTCAGCTGCCCGCCCACACATCCAGCACATAACGCTGGTCCGCAATCATCCTGTCCATCCACGCGGCGCTGTCGTGCCCATGCTCGCGCGCCAGGTCGCTCAGCGTGCGCCGCACGTCGGGCTCCATGCGCGAGCCGTCGCCGCACACATAGACCACGGCGCCTGCTTCGAGCAGTTTCCACACATGGGCTGACTGCTCGCGGATCAGGTCCTGCACGTAGACCTTGCGCTCGCTCGCGCGCGAGAACGCGGTGTGCAGCTTCATCACGCCGCGGTGCGCCCAGGCCTGGAGTTCGTCGGCGTAGATGAAGTCCTGCTCCGGATGGCGGCATCCGAAAAACAGCAGCGCCTCGCCGAGCGCATTGCCGGCCTCTATCTGCGCCGCGCGTTCCTGCAGGAAGCCGCGGAACGGCGCGAGGCCGGTGCCGGGGCCGATCATGATGAGCGGGCGGCTCGCGTCTTCCGGCAGCCTGAAGCCCTCGGCCGTGGTCTCGCGCACCACGCCGTGCACCGTGTCGCCGGCCTCGGCGCGCGCCAGGAAGTTGGAGCACACGCCCTCGAAGGTGCCGATGCCCGACTTGGCCGGGCCGCTCACCACGCCCACCGTCACGCTGCACTTGCCCGGCGTCATCGTCGGCGACGAGGAGATCGAGTAGTAGCGCGGCGAAAGCGGCGACAGCATTTCGAGGAACACCGCGAACGGCACCTGGCAGGCGCGGTGCTCTTCCAGCAGGTCGAGCAGCGACTTGCGCTTGTGGAGCACGTCGGCCTTGTATGCCGCCTGCGAAGCCTCGTCGCTGCCCGAGAGGGCCAGCAGCTTGGGCTTGGTGAACGGGCACTCGGTGTAGGCCGCGAGTGTGGCGATCTGCTTTCGCGTGGCCACGTCCTGCAGTTCGACGTAGTCGCCCAGCAGGCGGTCGACCGCGATCACCTGCTCCACCGGCAGCGCTGCCTTGCGGCCCGCGACGGCATGCAGGCGCACATGCGCGGTGCGGTCGAAGCCGAAGCGCGCCATGGCACGCTCGACCTGCGCCGGGCTGTTGCGCGGCACCACGCTCAGGTGGTCGCCGGCGCGGTAGACCAGGCCCTCGGGCAGCATCAGCTTGACGTGGCGGGTGGAGCGGCCGGCTTCTCCATTGCCGCCTTTCTGCAGCTCGCGGTTCTCGATGACCCGCAGCGCCACCGCGCCCAGCGCATCGACGATGGCGTTCTTCTGCGGCGGCGGCAGCTCTTCCAGCGTGTAGAGCGGCTCGCTCTGCGCGGGCGTGTCGGCGCCGGTCTTGATGTCGAAGGCCTTCACCAGCTCGGGCCAGAGCGCGTCGCTCCAGTCCTGGAAGGCGCCGTCCATGTCTTCGCGCGCATCGCCCTCGCCGCGCGGATGCACGCGCGTGGCGCCCAGCGCCTCGAGCCGTTCGTCGATGCGGCGCGGCACGGCCTGGTAGGTGGCGGCCCAGTCGGTGTTGCCGCAGCCGAACACGCTGAAGCGCACGCCGTTGAGCGCGTCGTCTGCCTTGTCGAGCCAGCGGTGGAACTCGGCCGCGTTGTCGGGCGCCACGCCGTTGTACGAGGCGCAGACGATCGCCACCGCGCCGTTGGCCGGCAGCCGCTCGGCATAGTCGTCGAGCGAGGCCAACTGCGTGGAGAAGCCGCGCATCTCGCCCGCTTCGGCGAGCTGGCGCGCCAGGTCTTCGGCGGTGCCGAGGTTGGAGCCCTGCAGCACCAGCAGTGAGGTGCCGTGGCGCGCGGCCTGCGGCTTGCGCGCCGCGGCGGCCTGAACGGGCTGCACCGGCGCGGCCGCCGCGTCGGTCATGTTGCCGCGCGGGCGCGTGGCCGGGTCGCGCAGCAGCGCCTTGATCCTGAAGCCCTCGGGCTTGATGGTGAGCGCTTCCTTGATCTTCAGCTTGTAGCCTGTGTGGTCCACCAGGTTGAAGCGCTGCAGGATCATGCCCAGCGTGAGCACCGCCTCCTGCAGTGCGAACTGCCGCCCGATGCAGGCGCGCTGCCCGTTGCCGAAAGGCTTGAAGGCGTTCACCGGCCGCTCGCGCTCGGCCTCGCGGCTGAAGTTGTCGGGGTCGAACCGGTCGGCGTTCTCGCCCCAGATGCCCTTGTCACGATGCAGCGCCAGCGCATGCATGATGACCATGTTGTTCTTCTTGATGGTGTACTGGCCGCCGATCTTCGTGTCTTCCTTGGCGCGCATCGAGATGGCCGGCGCCGTGGGGAACAGGCGCAGCGATTCCTTCAGCACCTGCATCACGTACTGCAGGCGGTTGACCTGCGCGTAGGTGGGCTTCTGCGTGGTGTCGGGGCCGAACACGTTGTCGACCTCGGCCTGCGCCTTGGCCATGGCCTCGGGGTTGTTCAGCAGGAAATAGATGGCGAACGAGAGCAGGCCGCTGGTGGTTTCATGCCCCGCGATGAGGAATTCGATGCACTCGTCGCGGATCATCTTGTCGGTGAGCTGCTCGCCGCTCTTCTTGTCCACGCCAGCGATCATGTAGCTCAGCAGGTCGGGCTTGGTGGCGATGTCGGCGCCGCGCGCGCGCCGCTCCTCGATGATGTCTTCCACCATCTTGTGCATGTAGCGGATGTCCTTGCGCTGCTGCGCAAGCTCCTTCTTCAGCATCAGCTCTTCGAGCGGCAGGCCGCGGCGGTTCTGCACGGTCTCCAGTGTGCGTACCATCGCATCGACGAAGGGATGGAAGCCCTCGCGGTAGAAGGAGTTGAAGCGATAGCCGAAGCCGCACAGGCCGATGGTGTCGAGCGTGAGCGCGGTCATGTCGCGCACCACGTCCACTTCCTCGTCGAAGTTCAGGCGCTCCCACTTGGTGACCAGTTGCCCGGCGATGTCCAGCATCATCGGGTGGTAGGCCTGCATCGCGCGCTGGCTGAAGTTGGCGAGCAAAATGTTGTGCGGCTTCGACCAGGTCTCTTCGTGCGTGTCCGATGTGAAGAGCCCGTGCGACGCGGCACGTAACCGGCGCAAGGCTCCGCGCGTGCTCTTGTCGAAGCGGGCTTCCTCGCACAGCTCGTCGACCAGCGCGGGCGAAGACACCACGATCACCGGCATGCCCGGCATGTCGAGCCAATAGATGCCTCCGAGGTCTTGCGCGATCTTCCACATGTCGAGCACGGGAGAATCGGAGCCGATTGACAGCAGGTTCCCGACGAAGGGCTTCTTCGCCGGATGCGGGATCGGGTGGAGCGAGTTTTTGCCTGCCATCGTTGTTGTGCCTTCGGGTTGGACCCGCTTCGGATGTCCGGGGTGTAACAACCGGAGTATCCCGACGGCACGGGGGCAGGGAGGACGGGGTTTCCCTTAGCTTCCTGGTTCGTTTCTCGGGTTCATTCAGGGCGCGTTCAGGGCGCGCTCACGCCGACGGGGTGCCTTGCTCCGCGAATGTCCCCCGGCCTGCGG